>CAYJQC010000073.1:0-1507 GCA_964372215.1 uncultured Rhodospirillaceae bacterium | reverse complement strand
CGGCTTCTTCTTGGCCTTCATGATGTTGGGCAGCGAGGCATAGCGCGGCTCGTTGAGCCTGAGATCGGTGGTGATCACCGCCGGCATCTTCAGGATTACGGTCTCGAGCCCGCCATCGACCTCGCGGGTCACCTTCAGGCCGCCGTTCTCCGGCACGATCTTGGACGCGAAGGTGCCCTGCGGCCACCCCAGCAGTCCGGCCAGCATCTGGCCGGTCTGGTTGGCGTCGTCGTCGATCGCCTGCTTGCCCAGGATGACGAGGCCCGGCTGCTCTTTGTCGACCACCGCCTTCAAGAGCTTGGCGACCGCCAGCGGCTGGAGCTCGACGTCGGATGCCACGTGGATGCCGCGATCGGCGCCCATGGCGAGCGCGGTGCGGATCGTCTCCTGGCACTGCGTCGGCCCGAGCGAGACCGCGATCACCTCGGTCGCCTTGCCGGCTTCCTTGAGCCGCACGGCCTCCTCGACCCCGATCTCGTCGAACGGGTTCATGGACATCTTGACGTTGGCCGTCTCGACGCCCGTGCCGTCGGCCTTGACCCGGATTTTGACGTTGTAGTCGATGACGCGCTTGACCGCGACGAGAACCTTCATCCCAGAACCCCGGCAGGTGAGTGACGTGGCGCCGCCCGCGCCGCATCCAATGACCCTGATCGGCGCCGATCCCCCGCCTGCGCCGGCGTCATTGTGCAGCTGCACAATATGGGCATGGCCGAAACGTGTCAACGCCGCCCGGGGGCCGCGACACCAGGGCGCAGACCCGCAGATTTCGGCCGATTTCGCGACAGTTCAGCGATGCGCGCCGGGGGTCCAGAGAACGTCTGCGCGACCGCCGTCATTGAGCGCGCGGGCCAGCACGAACAGGTGGTCCGACAGCCGGTTGACGTAGCGGATCGCCGCCGGGTTCACCGGCTCGTCCTCGGCCAGGGCGGTCATCTCGCGCTCGGCCCGGCGCACCACGGTGCGGGCCAGGTGGAGCTGCGCGGCGGCCGCCGTGCCGCCCGGCAGGATGAAGGAGTTGAGCGGCTCGAGCTTGCCGTTCAGGGCGTCGATCTCGCGCTCCAGCCGCGCGACCTGGGCGTCCACGATGCGCAGCGCCGCCTTCGCCATTTCCGGGTCCGCGGCCGGATCCTCGGGCGTGCAGAGATCGGCGCCGAGATCGAACAGGTCGTTCTGGATGCGCGCCAGCATGGCGTCGGCCTCGGCATGGCCGGCGGTGTGCAAGCGGACCAGGCCGACCACCGCGTTGGCCTCGTCGACCGTGCCATAGGCGGCGACCCGCGGGTCGTGCTTGGCCACCCGCCGGCCGGTGCCGAGGGAGGTCTTGCCCTTGTCGCCGCCGCGCGTGTAGATCCGGGTGAGCTTGACCATCGGGACGCTGGGTGTGCGGGCCTGGCGCGGCGGCAGAAGACGCTGCCGCCGAAATACTTTTACGACGCGCGCGGCTGCGAACTGTTCGAAAGGATCTGCACGCTGCCGGAGTACTATCCCACGCGCACCGAGCTCG
>CAYJQC010000072.1:0-2127 GCA_964372215.1 uncultured Rhodospirillaceae bacterium | reverse complement strand
CAGCCAGCACCGCCGTCCACGCATCCCTTCCCTCTATCAACAATGTCAAACAACAACGTCGACACGGCTTTTCGCCGGGCCTCGAACCCATCTCACGTCGACGAATTGCCCCACGTCGCGAGCGACGCGGGCAACCATTGACTATAACGATATGGATCCGACGCTTCAACGCCCTTCGAGGAATTTCCTGAGGGGCCACCGCATCGCCGGCCGCGTTGGCCGGAAGGTCGTGACCGACCGAGTCAACCGGCCGTCACGGACCGTTGATATAGTGGCCCCGGGCGCGGCCGTCCAGAGGGAAAATGCGTCGTCGCCGCCGCAGGATCGGGCCGCGGCATCCGGTCACAGCAGACCGAGTTCACGGAGCTCCGCCAGCATGCCGGGCGGCGGCTCCTCGCCGGATCGCCACGCGATCTCCCGCAGGTCCGCCGGTGCCTGTTCCGGCTCCAGATAGCGCCAGCCCTGGAACGGCCGCTGCGGCCGGGCCGCCACCGCGACGATCTCGGGGTCGTACAGGATCGCGCAGCGCAGTATGCCGTCCTCGCCGACCACCGGCTCCAGCCCGACGATGCGCTGCCGCACCCGCACATGGCCCCTGATCACCCGGTACAGCGAGCCGCCGTCCAGCACCTCGTCGCGCCGCTTCGGCATGGTGCGGGTGATGTGCTGCAGCACCGCCGGTTCGCCCTGCTTGCGGCGCTGCGCCAGCCGGCGCTCCTGCCAGTCGCGCAGATCCTCCGGGCTGTCGCAGCCGACGCAGAGCTTGAGCAGATGGACGGTCATTGCCGGCGAGCATAGCGCCTGCGGCAACCCGCCGTCATTGCCCGCCGGTCCCTGCCGACCTCACTGCAGTCTCGTCCGTCGGCTCGAAGTCGCAGAGTTCGGCGCCCTCCTCGACCAGATCCCCCGCCGCGTAGCGCAGCGCGGCGACGATCCCGTCGGCCGGCGCGCGGATGGTGTGCTCCATCTTCATCGCCTCGAGCACCAGGATCGGCTGACCGCGCGTCACCGCCGCGCCGGCCGCCACCAGCACCTGCACAACGCGGCCCGGCATCGGCGCCGCCAGATGCGACGGCACCGCATCCTCGTCCTCGCCGCCGCCGGACAGATCGACCAGCGTCAGGCGGTGGCCCGCGCCGTCGACGAACAGCGTGAGCGCCTGGCCGCCGGCGCGTCCGGCGCCGGATTCCGGCCACACCGCCGTCACCGCGACCCGGGTGCCGTCGAGATCGGCGCGAAAATCGAGCGCTGCGCCTTCGGCGCCGGTGATGGCGCCACTCGCCGCGATCACGCCGACCGGCAGCTCGAGCCCGTAGCCGCCGCGCCGGTAGCGCACGGTCACGTCGACGCTCCGCTCGCCGCTCGCAAAGCGCAGCAGATCATGGCCCTCGCCGTTCAGCCGCCAGCCATCGACCCGGTGCCAGGGCGAAGTGGCGTCTCCGGACCGCGCCGCCGCCAGTCGCGCAGCGGCAGCCCGGCGCAGCAGCACCGCGAGCGCCGCCAGCGCGATCACGCGGTCGGACGCGCCCGGCATCGGCGCCAGCAGATCTTCGCGGTGCCGCTCGATGAAACCGGTGTCGATCTCCGCCGCGCCATAGGCCGGATGCCGCGCCACCCGCTGCAGGAAGGCCAGATTGGTGGTCACCCCCGCCACCTGATAGGCGGCGAGCGCCGCGGCCAGTCGCTGCAGCGCGTCGCCGCGGCTGGCGCCATGGACGACCAGCTTGGCGATCATCGGGTCGTAGTGGATGCCGATCTCGTCGCCTTCCGCCACCCCGGTATCGACACGCACCTCGGCGCTCTCCGCCGGCGGCCGCAGATGCCTGAGCCGTCCGGTCGCCGGCAGGAACTCGCGCGCCGGATCCTCGGCGTAGACCCGGGCCTCGATCGCGTGGCCGGAGAGCGCGATGTCCTCCTGGCGCAGCGGCAACGTCTCGCCGCAGGCGACGCGAAGCTGCCATTCCACCAGGTCGAGGCCGGTCACCATCTCGGTCACGGGATGCTCGACCTGGAGCCGCGTGTTCATTTCCATGAAATGGAAGGCGCCGTCCGGCGCGGCGATGAACTCCACCGTGCCGGCGCCGACATAGCCGACGGCGCGCGCCGCCGCCACCGCGGCCGCCCCCA
>CAYJQC010000071.1:0-4506 GCA_964372215.1 uncultured Rhodospirillaceae bacterium | reverse complement strand
ATAGGCCTCGAACGGCTCGTCGGTGCGGTCGATCTCGTCGATCAGCAGCACCGGCGGGCCGGCGAGATCGGGCTCCAGCGCCTGCAGCAGCGGTCGCTTGATCAGGAACCGCTCGGAGAAGATCTCCTCGCCCAGGGTCTCGCGGCTGGCGCTGGCGGCTTCGGCCAGGCGGATCTCGATCATCTGCCGCGAATAGTTCCACTCGTACACCGCCGAGGCGACATCGAGACCCTCGTAGCATTGCAGCCGCAGCAGCCGGCGGCCGAGGGTCGCGGCCAGCACCTTGGCGATCTCGGTCTTGCCGACGCCGGCCTCGCCCTCCAGGAACAGCGGCCGGTGCAGCTTGAGCGACAGGAACAGCGCGGTCGCCAGGCTGCGATCGGCGACGTAGCGCCCGGCAGACAGCAGCGCGTGGGTCTCGTCGACGGTGACGGGGAACTTCATGCCCGGGCCAGCAGCGGCAGCGCTATTTCTGCACCCAGCGCCCGTCGACCATCAGGTAGGTGCCGGGTCTCGCCTCGTTGTACAGCTTTTGGGCGGTGACGGCGCCGACCGCGGCGACCGAGGTATTGTTCTTGGTGGCGATGTCGGTGTAGGCGGCCAGGCGCTTGGCGTTGATCTCGTTGACCATGTTCACGACATCGGCCGGCGGGTTGCCGGCGACCAGGCCGAGATAGCCGTCGGGCTGCTCGCCGACCAGGCCGGCGGCCTTGGCGTCCTCGAGCGCGCCGGCAAAGGCGGGCGCCGACGCCACCGCGCCGAGCGCGACCACGAACGCCAGCAACACGGCGCCGAGCAGGCGGCGCCGACTCGCAAAACAGGCGGTGAAGGCGGGGACCATCCGTGTCTCCTGTGTGGGCATGGGCTAGAACAGATCCGGCTGCGACTTGAGGAGGTCCTCGACATCGCGCTCGATCTTGATCCGGACTTCCTGCTCGATTTTGACGTTGAGGTTGATGACAATCGGCTTGTCCGGCGCTTCGACCTTGACCGTCGGCGTGCAGGCCGCAAGCGCGGGCAGCAGGACCGCCAACATCAGCGGGAAATCAAGCGTTTTCATGACTCTCCGAATCCGCGCGCCACGCGCGCCGCTGTCTCTGTCACATGGCCCCTGGCCAGCCGTTCGTCCAGGGGCGCAACGGCCCCAGCTCATCGGCCGAACTCCTGCAGCCGCTCCTCGATCGCCGCCGGAATCCGGTAGCCTGCGAGGCTCTGGCGCAGCACCCGGTCGAGCGCGCCGGTCACGTTCAGATTGAACTCGACGGGATAGCCGTCATAGAAGTCCGGATTGTTCCCCCTGACATGCATGGCGACGGTCATCTCGCCGCCGGCCTGCCGATCGACCGTCAGCCGCAATGCCTGATACTGGAAATTCGTGAGGGCCGACATGGCCAAGCTAACGGTTTCGCCCTGGCCCTGCAACGCGGCCGGCGGCGTCAGCGGCGCGTAGCTCAGGCTGCCCGGCGCCTCGGCCTCGAGCACGCCGCCCGAGATGATTACTTGGTCCGCGGTCACCACGACCGGGACCCGCCCCGACAGGCGGCCCTGTCCGGTCAGCCCGTCGACTCCGGCGAGCGCCAGCAGCTCGCCGAGATCGACCCCCTCGACCACCAGCACCGCCTGGTTGCTGGCGGCCGCCGGGTCGTAGACCAGGGGCTCGACCTGCACGGCTCCGCCGGCCAGATGCAGGCGGCCGCCGGAGATCTCGAGACTCGGGCCAGGGGCGACTCGGAAGCTCAGCAGGCCATCGGTCAGCGGCAAGCCGGCATCGATCAGGGCGACCGCGACCTGCTGGCCGGGCGGGGTCGAGGGCGGTGCCAGCCCGTCGATGGCGATGACGCCGTTGATCCGCTCGACGGTCGCCACCGTGGTCGTGGCCGACAGGTCGCGGAGCAGCAGCTCGAGCTTCGATCCGACCACCTCGCTGGTCCAGGATATGTCGCCCGCAAGCGCCACGGTGCCGGAGACATCCTGCGCCAGGCCCTTGAGCCACGGCATCAGATCCGCCGGCTGGCGGACATTGGGAACCAGCTCGATCGGCGCCAGCTTCAGCGTCGCGCTGCCGGTCCCGCGGGCGAGATCGTGGCGGCCGTCGAGCGCCAGCGAGATGCGCCCGAAGGCGTCCTTGACGCTGCCGCTGAAGGCCCAGCCGTTGCGGACCTGACGCGCCCGGATCGACGCGCTGAGCGGGATCACATAGGCCGGGGTGCCGCGGTGGGCGATGCCCGCATTCACCGAGATCTGGGGTCCCTGGCCGGCCGGCAGCGCGATCTCGAGATCGACACCGGTTGCCTCCACGCCGTAGGCCGGCAGGGCGAGGCTGGCGCCGCTCGCGCTCAGCCGGGCGGACCAGGCGGCGAGGCTGCCATCGCCGCTGAGATGCAGCTTTGGCAACTTGGCGTTGCCGGCAATCTCGCCGCCCTCGGTCGCGAGCGAACCGGCGAGGTCGAGCGGCCCGGCCGCGAGGTCGAGGGTCGCACTCGGCGCGCCGGCCGCGTCGAGATCGACCGTCAGCGCGGGCGCCTCGCCGGCGGCAAGCGGCAGCCTCAATGGGCCATCAAGGGTGAAGGGCGTCGGGCCGGACAGCCGCTCCATGGCGATCGTGCCGGGGGCATCGAGGCGGACCGCGAGGTGCTGCTCGGCATAGGTCAGCGTCAGCGGCAGGCGCATGGACAGGTTCCTGGCGTCCAGTCCCGCCGCCGTCGCCCGTGGCGCTTCCGCAAGCAGCATCATCTCGGCCTCCGCCTCCTGACCCTGGGAGCCGGCGCGCCCCGCGGCGCGTCCGATCATCTCGACCCGACCCGGCGGCAGTGCCGTGCCCTCGGGCAGGACGAGGGCGATGTCGAGCGTGGGCAGTTCATAGGAAATTGCCCCTGAACCTGAGATGAACGCCTGGCAGGTCGCGGCGATGTCGAGCAGGCGGGTGCCGTTCCCCAGAGCGACGGCCAGCTCGGCGCCGCCGGCAATGTCATGGCCGCCGTCGCGCGGTTCGAGCCGGATCGGATCCGGCAGCATCAGGCTGACCGACAGCGGTCGATCCAGGAGCGCGACGAGTTCGGCGGGGAGTCCGGCGGCGGCGAGCCGCTCAGGCGCGGGCGTCAGTTCGACCAGCAGCGGCGCCGGCGCGGAGACTTGCAGCACGCCGTCGGCCGCCCGCATGTCCAACCCGCCGGCGGCGGACAGGGCATCGACCGTGCCGGGCAGGGCGAGGCCATCGAGCGCGAGCGCGATGCTGCCGTCGAACGCCGGCAACATGCCGCCGTCGCCCGCGAATGCGAGCAGCTTGGACGGCGTGAAGCGTGAGACCAGCGAGAGCGTGGCGCTGCCGGCGCTCGGCTCGGGGAGCCGGGCCATCCGCCACAGCGGCGCATCGGCGCGGGCCGCGAGATCGAGCGCCAGGGTGGTCGGCGCCTCGAGTTCGGCTGTGGTCGCATACAGGCGCAGATCGGCCGCGAAGCTGTGCCGCGCGTCCGCGGCGTGGCCCGTCAGGCGCCAGCCGCCGCTGCCGCCGACCAGGTCGAGGCTGCCGCTGAGATCGCCGAGCGGGGCCAGTAGGGGGTCGCTCGCCGCCAGCGCGGCGATGTCGAGATGCCCGTCGAGGCGCTGCGGCGCGCCGTCGACAACCCGGACATTCAGCCTGCCGCTGCCGCTGGTGTGGCCGAGATCGGGCAGGGACAGACGGGCGCTCGACAACACCACGTCGGCATCGATCTCGTCGCCGGCCATGCGCAGCTCGAGCTTGCCGCCGGCCGCGCCCTGGGGCGCCGCCGCGTCAAATGTCAGCGCGGCGGCGATCGTGCCGTCGCGCGCGGCGATCCGGCCATCGGCGGCGACCGCGACATCGCCGAATGCGGTGACGAGGGTGAGGGTGGCGTCCTCGATGTCGATCGGCGGGATATCCGGCGTGGCGCCGCCGCTGCCCGCCAGCAGCGGGTCGAGGCTGCCGAGCGACAGCCCGTCGGCACCGATGACGGCGCGCAGCGTCGCACCGCGAATCGTCACGCCGTCGACCCGGCCATCGAGCAGATCCGCCAGGCGATAGCTGACGACGATCTCGCGGGCCGCGAACTCGCCCGCGGTGCCGAGGCCGAAATCGCCGACAATGGCTTGGTCCAGGCCGATCTCGCGCATGTTCAGCCGCGGCGCCGGCGCGCCCATGGCGACCAGATGGTCGGCGACGATCCGCTCCACGATGGCCGGAAGAAATGCCCAGAGCGCCGCCCCGGCCAGCAGCAGCAGGACGAATCCGGCCAGTACCATGCGCCGCAGCCGGCGGAAGCGGCGGGGGGGCTGGTCAGCCATCGGCGGCTATGCGCGGCTGGATGTCCACGACGGCGAGCCTAACCGTCTGGTCCGGCGATGAGAATGCCCCATGCAAATCGGGCCGGGGCGATGCCGCCCCGGCCCGGCTCGCGAAGTTGCGTGCGGTTTGGCGCGTCGAGCGGGTCGCGGCGCCCCCGTCTCGCCCTATTTTGCCGAGGCCACCGCCTGGGCGGCCATCACCGC
>CAYJQC010000070.1:0-4654 GCA_964372215.1 uncultured Rhodospirillaceae bacterium | reverse complement strand
CCATCGGTCGCCGCAAATGGGCCCATGGGTCATGACCAATGCAGGTTGGTATAACGGTCAATCTCAGTGTAAATACAGAGCATAGTGAATCCGCAACAATATCATCCGCTCTTAGCGTGATTCTGTCTATGCAGATGATTGCAGAAGCCAACGGGTACTGACCGGGTCCTTGGGAAGAAGCACCGACAGGACGATCCATGCTTGTGATCGACCCTTTGGCGCTGGTAGGCCCGGCAGGACTCGAACCTGCGACAACTCCGGTATGAGCGGCGCGTTCTGACCAACTGAACGACGGGCTCGAACCGGATGAGCCGGCGCGATCTCGGCCGGGCGACACAGAGATCACGTATGCGATGGCCGATGCCATGTGCATGTGCGATGACCTGCTCGGACTGCCTCGTCAGGCGAGAGGCAGCCGCCAGGCCCTCGGGAATGTCGTTGCCGCGAGCTGGCGGCGGGTCCATAGCAGAAGGCACCGGCGCAACCGCCCGTCTTGATCGAGGCCCGACTCCCTATGGCGATGCTGTTCGAGGAACTTGGCTGGTGTCCCACGGAGATGGGCACCATGAGCCTGCGCCGCCGCCGGGAACCTTCTCTCGGTGTCGACGTGTACGAGATCAAGCTCGGCGACGAGTTCCTGATGTCGAGCCTGTTTACCGCGTCCGAGGTCGCGCTCGCACGGCTCGGACTGGCCGAACTGCCGGGAACCGGCCTGGATGTTGCCGTGGGCGGTCTGGGCCTCGGCTATACGGCGCAAGCCGCATTGGAGCATGCGGCCGTGCGCTCGCTCCTGACGGTCGAACTGCATGCGGCCGTCATCGAATGGCACCGACAGGAATTGCTGCCCGTCAGCGCGCAGTTGAATTCCGACTCCCGGTGCAGGCTGGTTCAGGGCGATTTCTTTGCGATGGCCCGCGCTGATGGCTTCGACCCCGAGAACGCCGGCCGTCGCTTCCATGCGATACTGGTCGATATCGATCATTCGCCACGCCATGTCCTGCAGCCCGGTCACGCCTCATTCTACGGCGCCGACGGTCTTGGCCGTGTTGCGGACCGTCTCTATCCCGGCGGCGTCTTCGCCCTCTGGTCGAACGATCCGCCGGACGCCGATTTCACGGCAGTGCTTGCCAAGGTGTTCGCTAACACCGCCGCGCATGTCGTGACCTTCCACAACCCGCTACGGAATCTCGAGGCGACCAACACGGTCTATGTCGCAAGCAAGGACCATTCTCCCGCATGAGCCCGGACGATCCGCGCCGGCGCGTCGGGAAACCCGCGCCATCGAATGCACGGACAAGCCTTCGACGCGATGGCAGGCAGGATTGCCAATCTGGCCCAGGCCAGGGAAAATCGAGAGATGACCGCTTCCGATCACAACGGGCTTGCCGCCATTCGCCGGGATCTCGTGCAACGCCTGGACGCGGTGCGCAGCGCCAGCGCGTCGACAGCCGACAGCCGAAAGCCGGTCGAACTGGACCAGGCCTCGGTCGGGCGTCTTTCGCGCATGGATTCGCTGCAGATGCAGGAAATGGCGCTCGCGTCCGAACGACGGCGCGACATCGAGTTCCAGCGGATCGCTGCCGCCATCCGGCGCATCGACAGCGGGGACTACGGCCTTTGCATCGCCTGCGACGAGCCGATTGCGCCGAAAAGACTCGAGGCCGATCCGGCCGTCCCCACCTGCGTTCGATGCGCCGGCAAGCCGGCCTGACCGCGCCCTGCCCAAAGGGAACCGCGGCGGGCCCTGGCGCCGCAGGTTCGGGCAGGTGGGCAGATTGCCCCGTTGCGCCTACAACCGCTTCTTGGCGAACGCTCGTCCCGAGGCTGTCTTCAGGTATCTCTCGAAAGCGAGCGCCTGCGTGCCGTCCGAAAAGGCCAGATAAGTCTTCACACGCCAAGGCTTGAAGTTGGAGGTGTGCGAGACCTCGCCCGCGTTGTGACGCTTGAGGCGGGCCTTCAGGTCGTCCGTTACACCGACATAGTGGCGCCCGGGAAACGCGAGGCTCTCGAGAATGTAGACATACTTCATGAGTAGATTCGTGGCTGTTCATTTGCGAGAAGCCCGCCTCCGCCCTGCGGGCTCCGGCGCGGCAGCCTTCGCTCGCTTCGCGTCGAACGCCTGACGCTGGCATGCCGAGCCGTAGCTCGCGAAGCGAGCGAAGGCTGGTGGGCCCGGCAGGACTCGAACCTGCAACTACACCGTTATGAGCGGCGCGTTCTAACCAGTTGAACTACGGGCCCGGAGCCGGGCGAGCCGCCGCGATCGGGGCGGTCGGGGGCTGGATATCAGGTCTGCGGCCGGGACGGAAGGGCGCGGACCCGGACCGCCCGCCGGCGCCGCGGAGGCCCGGCACCTGGAGGCGGCGGGACCGGTGTCCCAGCAGCCGATCCACGGCCCAAGCCGGCGCCCGGCCGGGCGGAGTGGTTACAAGTCCTAAGTAAATATTGACTAGAATGGGCGTAACCAGGCGGCACCTGAGCCGTGGGGGCGCTGGCTTCCCCGGTGTCGGGCCAGGCCCCGCCATGCTGCGATCCAGGGAACACCGAGGACGATGAGCGCCAGCACCCATTTCACCTTCCAGCACCGGGTGTTCAGCGTCGAGGGCAGCTACTTCTCGTCGGACAAGGGCGGCAAGGGACCGTACTTCTCCGCACCGCTGGGCGAGGCCAAGGCGCTGCTGCGAATTCCCGCCCTGCGCCAGGAATTCCAGATCGCCGACGAGTCGGAGGACGGCAGGCTCCTGAACATCGTCGAGGACGCCCTGAAATTCGTCAGGATCATCCGCGTCAACGACGCGATCCCGAACGAGCTGCTGGACGGATCGGCCTCGTGGTCGGTGGAGGACCGCCACCGCGCGCTGGCCAAGGGCCGCCTCACCCTGCTGCTGGTCGCCTGGGTGACGGGAAAGCAGGCGAAGCGGATCGATCTCGGCGCCCTGGCGCGCGAGCTGGAGAGCCCCGCGATCAAGCAGAAGGTCCGCGAATCCATCGAGCAGCTGACGCTGGAGCTGGGCCTGGCCAAGGCCGACACGGCGGAGGTCGAGCGCCGGATCGACACCCTGGCGCACGAGCTGTCCTTCATCGAGGGGCTGCGCGAGCGCCTGCGGACGATCCACGGGATCGAGCCCCTGGTCCTGGAGGCCGCTTCCCTGTGCCGGCAGCGCCTGTCGGCGCAGGAGAGCGTCGACCGGGTCGCGGTGCTGCTGAGCTACGCCTTCAAGAAGCTCGACAGCGAGTTCGAGCTGCTGGACAAGCAGAACCAGGGCATCCTCGAGGTGCTCCGGGACGTCCCGTCCCAGGTCGCGCTGATCCGCGCGGTGCGCGACGAAATCCACGGCGCGACCAGGATCTGGGACGAGCTGGTCGATGGCTGGCTGGCGTTCTCGCGGGCCAGGAGCGAGCAGGCCGCCGCGTCCCTGCTCGACAGGACCTATCGGTTCCTGGCCGAGAACTACCCGATCGTCACGGTCTGGTGAGGCGTCGCCCGAGGGAAACCCGCGCGGCGCCGTGCGCCAGCGTGCCGGCGCCGGCGTCGAGGGTCATCAGGTCCTCAGCCAACACCACCGGCCCGGTGAAATTCCTGGCCACCTCGGCCAGCAGCAGGTCGCGGTCGGCCGCCGGCGGCACGAAATGGGTGAGCACCAGGCAGCCCACGCCGGCCTCGGCGGCGATTCGACCGACCTCGCTGGACAGGGTGTGATAGCCGGCGACGTTGGCCACCGTCTCGGCGCTGCGCACGCCTTCGACCACCGGCATCTCGCGGTGAACGAAGACCTCGTGGACCAGGATGTCGGCGCCGCGCGCCGCGGCGATCAGCGCCGGCGAACGCCGCGTGTCGCCCGACAGCGCGATGCGCGGGCCCCCTGGACCATTGGCCGCGTCGTCCGCCGGAGAAAATACGAATCCGAAGGCGTGGCGCACCGGCTTGTGGTCGACCTCGACCACCTCTACGGCGAGGTCGCCGACGACGTGGCGCGTGGCCCCGGCGATCTCGGTCACCTCGAGCTCGAGCGCCGCGGTCGAGGGCCGCCGCTCATGGGCGATGCGCTGCTGGAGCTCGGGCTGCCAGAGCTTCATCAATCCGTCGGCATAGGCCCGCGTGCCCGGCGGGCCGAACACGCGCTGCGGCCGGTCGCGGCCCTGGTGCCAGCTCGAGATCACCAGCTGGAACAGGTCGACGATGTGGTCGGAATGGAGATGGGTGAGGAAGAGCGCGTCGAGCGCGCGGCCCGGACAGCCGGCGGCGAGCAGGCGCTGGGTGACGCCCGAGCCGCAATCGACCAGCACCCGGGTCGCGCCGTGCCCGACCAGCTGGGCCGGCCCGTAGCGTTCGGTCGAGACCACCGGACAGCCGGTGCCGAGCAATGTCACGAACATGGAGCCCGAGCATAGAGCAAGGCAGCGCGACTGCGAATCGATCCGGCGGCCGCGATGCCCTCACCCTCCCATTGCTGACGCAATGGGCCCCTCCCTCTCCCACGCGCTCCGCGCGGGAGAGGGGAAGCGGCGTGCTGCTCGGAGAGTTGCCCCCTCGCCCGCGAAGCGGGAGAGGGAGGGGCCCGCGGCGAAGCTGCGGGAGGGTGAGGGTGGGCAGCGCACCGCACGAAGCGAGAGGGGGGGGCCGGCGACGGCGCCCCCCCCGGGCACGGGCGGG
>CAYJQC010000069.1:0-5822 GCA_964372215.1 uncultured Rhodospirillaceae bacterium | reverse complement strand
ATCGATCAACCATGGCACATCATGACCATCGGTCGCCGCAAATGGGCCCATGGGTAATGATCAATGCAGGTTGGTATTATCCCCTGTTTCGCCAACGCCGCCCGGGTCTCCGCCGCCAGGGCGGGGCTGCCCGGCGCCGGGTATCCAAGCTCGTATAACTCCTGAGGGAATCCATAGAAATCATGGATCGTGCTGGGGTTTTCGGTGTCGGAAACCATTGGTGCGGCAGTGGTCCAATGGGCAGATATGCACAGGATCGCCCGGGGCCGCGGCAGCGCCCGGCCAAGTCCGGCCAAGAACCGCCTCGCCGGAATGTCCTCGAACACCAGCATCGGCGAGCCGTGGGAGACGAAGACGACGGGAAGCTGCTGGCGGTCGGACATGGTCGGGCCTTCGGATTCGGCGGCGTTCCGCGACCCAAGATGGGCGCTGCAGTCGCTTCAGGAAAGTAGATACCTCGGTGTAACCACCCTGCCCGCCCGGGCCGGAAACGCGAAGGGCCGGTCCTAGCGGACCGGCCCCTGCTTGCCGTTTTGGTGCGGACGCGCGGATCAGACGCGCGAGTAGTATTCGATGACCAGGTTCGGCTCCATCTGCACGGGATAGGGCACGTCGGCCAGATTGGGGGTGCGCAGGAAGGTCGCCTTCATCGCCTTCTGGTCGACCTCGAGGTAGTCGGGCACGTCGCGCTCCGGCGAGCCGGCGGCCTCCAGGACCAGGGCGAGGTTCTTGGACTTGTCCTTGACCTCGACCACGTCGCCTTCCTTGACCTGGTAGGAGGCGATGTTGACCCGCTTGCCGTTGACCCGGATATGACCGTGGTTCACGAACTGCCGGGCGGCGAACACGGTCGGCACGAACTTGGCGCGGTAGACCACGGCGTCCAGGCGGCGCTCCAGCAGGCCGACCAGGTTCTCGCCGGTGTCGCCGCGGCGCCGCGACGCCTCTTCGTAGATGCGCCGGAACTGGCGCTCGCCGATATTGCCGTAATAGCCCTTGAGGCGCTGCTTGGCCATCAGCTGGATGCCGTAGTCGGACGGCTTCTTGCGCCGCTGGCCGTGCTGGCCGGGGCCGTATTCGCGCTTGTTGACCGGGCTCTTGGGGCGGCCCCAGAGGTTGAGGCCCAGGCGGCGGTTGATCTTGTACTTCGATTCTTGGCGCTTGCTCACGAGGAATCCCTCATTGTTTTCAATATATTGTCCCGATAGTTCCAGGGTCCACATGAAGACCAGGACGGGGTCGGGCCACAGGGGCGCCGCCCGCTTTCTCGGGAAGAGGCCGGGTTGTAGCGTTCTCGACTGGACGCGTCAACTCCGGGACCTGGAATCGCATGCCGGCCGGCCGGCGAGGACGGCCTCGGCAAGCCCTGAGAACGGACGACGCTCATGCAGTCCAACCTGCGCGGCTAGCGCCCCAGTCCCTCGCCCGCCGGCGCGGCGATCAGGGTTTCGCCGGCCGGCTGCACCGAGACCAGGCGGAAATGCTGGGCGATGAGGACGGTGTCATCGGACAGCGGGCGGCCCTCCCGCTTCAGGTCCTTGCCCCAGGCGGTGCGGTGCGCCTCCGCGAAATGGTCGAGGTCGCGGCAGCCCTCGCCGCGGACCAGCCTGTCGTCGACCTCGCCGAACTTCACCTCGCAGCTCTCGGCGATCTCGATGGTGCAGAGATGCCGGCCACGCTTGGACATGACGGCGACCTGTTCGCCGACCGCGGCCAGCTCCTCGTCGTTGTCGGGGTCCTCGGCCCAGACCTTGGGTTCGCAGGTCGCGGTCTTGAGCCCGGCGATGATCGCGGCGACCAGCTGCTCGTCGTCGGCGGTCTCGCCCCAGAAGGTGCAGTGCTTCACGTCGGCGCTTCCTTCTCTTGGCCCTTCCCCTGGCCCTTCCCCTGGCCCTTACCGTGCTCGCGCCGGCGCTTCGCGCGCAGGTTGGCGAGCTCCTTGACGATGCCGTGCAGGGTCTGGACCTCCTGCTCGGTCAGCTCGGCCCGGGCGAACAGCGCGCGGATGTTGCGCACCATGCTCGGCCGCTTGTCGGCGTTGCGCAGAAAGCCACACGCGTCCAGCTCGCGCTCGAGATGGGCGAAGAAGCTGAGCAGTTCCACCTTCTCCGCCGGCCTGGTGTCGTTGGTGACGAGCTGGCGCGCCAGCGTCGCGTCGGCCGACAGGAACCATTCATAGCCGATCAGCAGCACCGCCTGCCCCAGGTTGAGCGACGAGAAGGCCGGGTTGAGCGGCACGCAGATCAGCGCGTCGGCCAGCGCGATGTCCTCGTTGACGAGGCCGGTGCGCTCGGGCCCGAACAGGATGCCGACGCGCTCGCCGCCGGCCAGCCGGGCGCGCATCTCGGCGGCGGCGAAGCGCGGCGTCTGCACCACCTTCACCATGTCGCGCGAGCGCGCCGTGGTGGCGTAGACCCGGACCAGGTCGGCGATGGCGTCCTCGGTGGAGTCGAACAGCCGGACGCCATCGGTCACTTCATCGGCGCCGGAGGCGATGATGAGCGCCCGCTGGTTGGGCCAGCCGTCGCGCGGCCGCACCAGCCGCAGCTCGGTCAGGCCGCAGTTCAGCATCGCCCGCGCCGTGGCGCCGATGTTCTCGCCGAGCTGCGGCTCTACCAGGATGACGACGGGCGCGGTCGCCGCCGCCTCGACAGACGCGGCCTTGCTGCGGTCGGTGCCGGCCATGCGCCCCTCAGGAGGCCGCTTCGGCCCGGCCGGCTCCCGAAGCCTCGGCGCCGGCGCGGAACAGCTTCCAGGTGATGGCATCGTGCAGCGCGGTGTAGGAGGCGTCGATGATGTTGGGCGAGACGCCGACCGTGCTCCAGCGCTCGCCCGGCCCGTTGGCGCTCTCGATCATGACGCGCGTGACCGCGCCGGTGCCGGCGCCCGGCGTCAGGATGCGCACCTTGTAGTCGACCAGGCGCATGTCGGTGAGTTCGGGGAACAACGGGATGAGCGCCTTGCGGAGCGCCTGGTCGAGGGCGTTCACCGGGCCGTTGCCGGTCGCCACCTCCATGAAGCGGCGCCCCGCCACCTCGATGGTGATGGTGGCTTCGGACTCGGTCACCAGCTCGCCGCGTGCGCTCCAGCGGCGGTCGTCGGTGACCCGGAAGCGGCTCAGTCGGAAGTATTCCGGCACGTTGCCGAGCGCCCGGCGCGCCAAAAGCTCGAAGCTGGCCTCGGCGCCGTCATAGGCATAGCCATCGTACTCGCGCACCTTCACCGTCTCGACCAGGCTGGCGACCTTGGGATCGTCGGGGTCGATGTCGAGGCCGATGTCGCGGAAGCGGGCCAGGATGTTGGCGCGGCCCGACTGGTCGGAAACGACGATATGGCGGCGGTTGCCGACCAGCGCCGGCTCGATATGCTCGTAGGTGCGCGGATCCTTCTCGACCGCCGAGACGTGCAGGCCGCCCTTGTGGGCGAAGGCGGACTCGCCGACATAGGCGGCGCTGCGGTTGGGCGACCGGTTGAGCCGCTCGTCGAGCAGCCGCGAGACATGGGTCAGGTGCGCGAGGTCGTTCTCGCCGAGGCCGGTCTTGAAATCGGTCTTCAGCATGAGCGACGGGATCAGCGAGACCAGGTTGGCGTTGCCGCAGCGCTCGCCCAGGCCGTTCAGCGTGCCCTGCACCTGGCGCGCGCCGGCGCGGATCGCGGCCAGCGAATTGGCGACCGCGTTCTCGGTGTCGTTGTGGCAATGGATGCCGAGATGGCTGCCGGGGATCAGCGCCACCACCTCGCCGACGATGCGCTCGATCTCGTGCGGCAGGGTGCCGCCGTTGGTGTCGCACAGCACGATCCAGCGCGCACCGGCCTGGTGCGCCGCCTTGACGCAATCGAGGGCATAGGCCGGGTTGGCCTTGTAGCCGTCGAAGAAATGCTCGGCGTCGAACATCACCTCGGCCACCCGGCCGGTCGCCATCGCCACGCTCTCGCCGATCATGTCGACGTTCTCGGCGCGGCCGATGCCGAGCGCCACGTCGACGTGGAAGTCCCAGGTCTTGCCGACCATGCAGACCGCCGGGGCGCCACTGCCCAATAGCGCGTTGAGGCCGGGATCGTTGTCGGCGCTGCGACCGGGTCGCCTTGTCATGCCGAAGGCGACCAGTCGGGCGCGGGTGAATGCCGGCTTCTCGGCGAAGAAGCCGTCATCGGTCGGGTTGGCGCCGGGCCAGCCGCCCTCGACATAGTCGACCCCCAGCCGGTCGAGCGCCTTGGCGATCGCCAGCTTGTCGGCCACGGCGAAGTCGACACCCTGGGTCTGGGCGCCGTCGCGCAGCGTGCTGTCGAAGAGATAAATGCGTTTGTCGTCCATTGGCCTCGTCCGGGCGGCCGGAACCCTCACCCTCCCGCGGGCCTGACGGCCGCGGGTCCCTCCCTCTCCCCTCCGGGGAGAGGGTCGGGGTGAGGGTGTGGCGAGAGATCGACCCTGAATTGGCCGTCTTTCTGCACCCCGGGGTGGCAGGCCGTCAACCCGGCCGGGTGACGTGGGCCGCCGGGATCCGGATGCCGGTCGCCAAGCGACCGTCTATGCTGCGATACCTCAACCAAGGGTTTCGGAGCCCCGCATGACGAGCCTCCTCGTCCTCCCCGACTGGCCGCTGCTGGCGCCGTTCCTGGTCGCCGCCCTGGCGCTCAACCTGACGCCCGGCGCCGACATGACCTATGTGCTGGCCCGCAGCGTGAGCCAGGGGCGCGGCGCCGGCGTGCTGTCGGCCTTCGGCATCGCCACCGGCTCGCTGGTCCACACCATCGCCGCCGCAGTCGGGCTGTCGGCCATCCTGCTGCATTCCCAGGCCGCCTTCCTGGCGGTGAAGTATGCCGGGGCGGCCTATCTGCTGTACCTGGCGTTCCGGGCACTCTGGGAGGGCCGGGCGGCGGTCGCCGGTGCTTCGGGCCGCCGACCGGCGCCGCTCGCCCGGGTCTACGCCGAGGGGGTCGTCATCAACGTCATGAACCCCAAGGTGGCGCTGTTCATCCTGGCCTTCCTGCCGCAATTCGTCGATCCGGCGAAGGGCGAGGTGGCGGCGCAAATCGTGCTGCTCGGCACCCTGTTCAACATCAGCGGCACGGCGGTCAATTGCGCGGTGGCCTGGGCCGGCAGCGCGGCCAGCCGGCGCCTCAAGGCCTCGGCCGAGTTCACCCGCGTCCTCCGCTGGCTGTCCGCCACCGTGTTCGCCGGCCTCGCCGTCCGGCTCGCGGTCGGCGATCGGGGCTGACCATGAACCAGCTCGCGACACCGATCGTCACCGACGGCCGCGCCCCGCGCTTCCCGGTCTCGATCAAGGGCGTCGTGTTCGTGGACGGGCGGGTGGTGCTGCTCAGGAACGAGCGCGACGAATGGGAGCTGCCGGGCGGCAAGCTGGAGCCGGGCGAGAACCCCGGCCACTGCGCGGTGCGCGAGGTCAGGGAGGAACTCGCCCTCGACGTGGCGCTCGGCCCGATCCTGGATTCCTGGGTCTACGACATCCTGGGCCAGGTCGAGGTGCTGATCGTCACCTATGGCTGCATCTGCGATTGCCCCGGCGACATCGTCATCAGCCATGAGCACAAGGCGGTCGGGCTGTTCGGGCTCGATGAGATCGACGCGCTGCCGATGCCCGAGGGCTACCGAAGGTCGATCCGGGCGTGGGCGGCGATGCTGGAAAGCGGTTCGGTGTTGTCGGAGCCTCGCTCCTGATTTTAAGCGTCGCCCTCACCCGGCGCTCGCGCGCCGACCTCTCCCGCGTCCGCGGGAGAGGTGAAAATGAGGCAGCGATGCAAATTTGACCCTTGTATCTGGACAGGGGTGAGTAGTCATGGATGATCGATTTGGTTGCAGG
>CAYJQC010000068.1:0-6269 GCA_964372215.1 uncultured Rhodospirillaceae bacterium | reverse complement strand
CCCGCGCCCCCGCGCTGATTTGCGGGGGGGCCTAATTGCCCGGGGCGGCGCGCGGGGGGGCGCGCGCGGCCAGGCGCATGGGGGCGGGTCTCGTCAGCATCGCTGCGCCGCGCGCCGCCCATGCGATCTACGCCGCCGACCAGCCGGGTACGCTGACGATCCCGTTCGAGGACGCGGCGGGGGCGGCGCTGCTGCTCGACGATGCCAGGCGCAACGCGGTGCTGGTCGGTCCGGGCAACGGGGTCGGCGAGGCGACCGCGGGCCACGTCCTGGCGGCGCTCGCGCGGCGACGGCGGGCGGTGCTCGACGCCGACGCGCTGACCAGCTTCGCCGGCGGTCCGGAGCGCCTGTTCGCGGCGCTCACCGGCGATTGCGTGCTGACGCCGCATGACGGCGAATTCGCCCGCCTGTTTCCCGATCTGGTCGGCGCGGGCAAGCTCGAACGCGCCCGCGCGGCGGCCGCGCGTTGCGGCGCCGGGGTGCTGCTCAAGGGCGCCGACACGGTGATTGCCGCGCCGGACGGACGCGCGGCCATCAACGAGAACGCGCCGGCCGAGCTGGCGACGGCCGGCAGCGGCGACGTGCTGGCGGGGCTGGTCGTCGGGCTGCTGGCGCAGGGCCTGCCGGCTTTCGAGGCGGCAGCGGCGGCGGCCTGGATCCACGGCGCCGCGGCGGCGTCCTTCGGTCCCGGGCTGATCGCCGAGGATATCGTCGATATGCTGCCGGCGGTGCTGCGGCAGCTCCATGCCGGCGCCGCGGCGACCGGCCGACCGCGTTGAACGAAGGCCGCGCCCGATGAGTCCCGTCGAACGGCCGAACCTGCTGGACCGCACCCTGTTCCGGCTGCGCGACGCGTGGCGCGAGCTGGCCGAAGCGGCCACCAGCGCGGTCGGCACCGCGCAACTGCGCCCCGACCTGCCGAAGGAGGACCTGGCGCGGGTGCGCGAGCAGATGCAGGCCTGTCTGGCGCGCCGGGGCGGCGAAGTCTCGGCGCGCGCCCGAGCCGCCGCGCTCGGCGAATCCTATCTGCAGCTCAGCCTCGCCGGGCGCCGGCGCTTCCTGGGGCTCCTGGCGGTCGATTTCGAGGTCGATCACGGCGCCGTCGACGCGGCCGCCGACGCGGTGCGCGCCGCCATCGATCCGGCCCGGCGCGCCGCCGCCGAGGCGCAGCTGCGCCAAGCGCTGGAGCCGCCGCGCATGCAGCTCCTGACACAGTTCAACGCCTTGCCGAACGGCACCAAATTCCTGGTCGATCTGCGTGCCGAGGTGAGCCGGCTGGCGCGCGAGGCGCCCGAGCTGGCGCCGGTCGAAGGCGACCTGCGGCGGCTGCTCGCATCGTGGTTCGACGTCGGCTTCCTCGAGCTCAAGAGCATTACCTGGAACGCGCCGGCGGCACTGCTGGAGAAGCTGATCGCCTACGAAGCGGTGCATGAGATCCGCGGCTGGGACGACCTCAAGAACCGGCTCGACTCCGACCGCCGCTGCTTCGCGTTCTTCCATCCGCGATTGCCCGACGAGCCGCTGATCTTCGTCGAGGTGGCGCTGGTGACCGGCATGGCCGACGGCATCCAGAAGCTGCTCGACGAGGCCGCGCCGGTGATCGAGCCGGCCGCCGCCGATACCGCGGTATTCTATTCCATCTCCAACGCCCAGCAGGGCCTGGCCGGAATCAGCTTCGGCGACTTCCTGATCAAGCGCGTGGTCGATCTGCTGTCCCACGAGGTTCCCCAGCTCAAGGTCTTCGCGACCCTGTCGCCGGTCCCGGGCTTTCGGGCGTGGCTCGAGGACTCCCTGACCGGCGAGGGCGGGCTGCTCACCGCCGCCGAAGCCGCGGCGCTCGCCGAGGCGGCGGGCAGCAATCTTGCCGGCGGCGATGCCGCGACGACCTTGCGGCGCCTGCTGGAGGCGGCCGTCTGGCATCCGGCGGATCCGGCCACCGAGGCGCTGCGCCGCCCGCTGATGCGCCTGGCGGCGGTGTTTCTGGCGCGGGCGAAACGGCCGGGCGGCATGGCGCGCGATCAGGTCGCGCATTTCCATCTGAGCAACGGCGCCAGGATCGAACGGCTGAACTGGCTGGGCGACGTCTCGAGCCGGGGCATCGCCCAGTCCTGCGGACTAATGGTCAACTATTTATACCGGCCGGACGAGATCGAAGCCAACCACGAGGCCTATCGCGGCGAACGCAAGGTGGCCATGGCCGGCGCGATCCGGGCGCTGGTCCGCGGGTAGGGTGTGCGGCGGCCAGGCTGGCCGACCGAACCTGCGAATTCTGGCGTTCCGCGAGGCGATTGGAACGCGCTGCGCCGATCGGGGCGTTGCGCTGCCATCGGGCCGCGTCCTCGGATCGGTATCCGGCAGCGGCCCGGCGCAGCGCCCCGGGCGCAACCGACGCGGGTTGGGTTCAAAGTCCTGCATTTGACCCTAAGTCTCGGAAAAGCGTAGCGCTTTTAACAATCGTTAATACTCTTCGTGCATTGCTATGGGTCAGTTGCAACGACCGACCGAAGGATAGCGTCATGACGATGCTAGGAATGAAACTGGGAAGCTGGTTTGGCAAGGATAGCCGGGGTCAGCAGGATCTCGAACCCGGTGCAGTCTTCCGGAACGTACGGCGGGATAACCTGGTCGAGAAGGCCACGGTCCTGTCGATCACCAAGGATACCTACGGGATTCCCCATGTGCGCTTCGACATCGCACTGGAGAGCCCGACCCGCCTCAGATTGACGGATGGCGAGCAGCGCCTGCTCTGTCTCCAGGCCTTCACCGAGCATTTTCCGGAACGCGTCCCGGCCTGATCCGGGCGCGGGCGTCGAAGTCCCCGAGCCGTTGCCCCTGAGCCGTCATGGGGTGACCGCCGGGGGCGTGGCCGCGGCTACAACGTACGCCGTCCGGCATCCGGCCAGCCGGCCGGCTGGCCGATCCCGTCGGATTTCCTGTTGCCCGCCAAGTCGCCGTGCTATACACCGCGCCCTGCGGCAGAGCGGGCCGGATTGCCGCGCTGGCGCATCCCTCGCGGGCGATGCCGGATGCGGTTCGTGGCGCGGGCGTGGCGGAACTGGTAGACGCGCCAGATTTAGGTTCTGGTGACGCAAGTCGTGGGGGTTCAAGTCCCTCCGCCCGCACCAGGATCGCCGGCGCTCCGCCGGAGCCCGTTCTCGGCAAAGCCGCCCCACCCATTGTGATCTGACGAAAACGGGTCGAGCGTTCCATGCAGGTTACCGAGACTGCGACCGAGGGTCTCCGGCGCGAATTCAAGATCGTGATCCCGGCCAATGACTTCGAGACGGAGGTCAAGCGCCGACTCGAAGAAATCGGCCGCTCCGTGAAGCTGCCCGGATTCCGTCCGGGCAAGGTGCCGATGCCGGTGCTCAAGCAGCGCTATGGCAAGTCGATCATGGGCGAGGTGCTGGAGCGCAAGGTCAGCGACAGCTCGAGCCAGGTGATGAGCGATCGCGGCATCCGGCCGGCCGGCCAGCCCAAGATCGAGATCGTGTCGTTCGATGACGGCAAGGATCTCGAATACACCATGGCGATCGAGCAGATCCCCGAGATCAGGCCGATGGAGTTCTCCGGCCTCGAGCTCGAGCGCCTGAAGGTCGAGGTGCCCGACTCCGAGATCGTCGAGACCCTGGAACGCCTGGCCCAGCGGCAGCGCCAGACCAAGGTGGTGGAGGCGGCGCGGCCTGCCGCTGCCGGCGACGTGCTGGTGGTCGACTTCGTGGGCGGCATCGACGGCAAGGAGTTTGCCGGCGGCACCGCCAAGGATTTCCACATCGAGCTTGGCGCCGACGGCTTGATCCCCGGCTTCGCCGACCAGCTGGTCGGTGCGAAGGCGGGCGAGCACCGCGACATCGACGTGACCTTTCCGGAGGACTATCCCGGCAAGGAGGTCGCGGGCAAGGCGGCGGTGTTCTCGGTCGATGTCAAGGAGCTGCGCGAGCGGGAGCCGGCGGTGGTCGACGACGCGCTCGCCAAGTCGGTCGGTCTGGCGGACCTCGATGCGCTGCGCAGCGACGTGCGCCGGCAGATCGAAAGCGACTATGCCGGGGTGAGCCGCAGCCGCCTCAAGCGGCTGCTGCTTGACAAGCTGGCGGACGGTCACGACTTCAAGGTGCCGGAAGGGCTGGTCGACGCCGAGTTCGAAGGCATCTGGCAGCAGGTCGAGTCCGACAAGGCGCAGGGCCGCCTCGACGCCGATGACGAAGGCAAGAGCGACGAGCAGCTGAAGTCGGAGTACCGCGCCATCGCGGAACGTCGCGTGAAGCTGGGCCTTCTGCTTTCCGAGGTCGGCCGGATCAACAATATCCAGATCGCCAACGAGGAGCTGAGCCGCGCGGTGATGAACGAGGCCCGGCGTTACCCCGGACAGGAGCGCGAGGTCGTCGAGCACTTCCAGAAGTCCCCGCAGGCGCTGGCGCAGCTGCGCGCGCCGATCTACGAGGACAAGGTGATTGACTTCATCGTCGAGCTTGCCAAGGTCACGGAACGCAGCGTGACCCCGGCCGAGCTCAGCGCCGAGATGGAGGGCGCGGCCGGAGCGCCCGCGGCGCCTGCCGAAGGCGGCGGAAAGAAGGCTTCGGGGCGCAAGAAGAAGGCATCGAAGGACGAGGGTTGAGGCGGCCGCCGGCCGACCGATCCGAGCGCCGGTGCGGAGTCCAACAGCAAGGCCGATGAGCACGCGATGAAAGACCCGATCGATACCTACATGAACTTCCTCGTGCCGATGGTGGTCGAGCAGACCAACCGCGGCGAGCGGGCCTACGACATCTACTCGCGGCTGCTCAAGGAGCGGATCATCTTCCTGGTCGGGCCGGTCAACGACGGCATGGCCAGCCTGGTGTCGGCCCAGCTGCTGTTCCTGGAATCCGAGAACCCCGCCAAGGACATCTCGATCTACGTCAACTCGCCGGGCGGCGTGGTGAGTTCCGGGCTGGCGATCTACGACACCATGCAGTACATCCGCCCCGACGTGTCGACCGTGTGCATCGGTCTGGCCGCCTCGATGGGCTCGCTGCTGCTGACCGCCGGCGCCAAGGGCAAGCGCTTCAGCCTGCCCAATTCCAAGATCATGATCCACCAGCCGTCGGGCGGCTATCAGGGCCAGGCCACGGACATCGAGATTCACGCCCGCGAGATCCTGGCCACCCGGGCCCGGCTCAACCAGATCTACGTCGACCACACCGGTCAGGACATCAAGATCATCGAGGACGCGATGGAGCGCGACCGCTTCATGAACCCCGACGAGGCGCAGAGCTTCGGCTTGATCGATTCGGTCGTGGTCAAGCGGCCGCCGAGCGAATCGGCGCCAAAAGCCGTGGATTGACCCCGTTTTTCGCCCGGATTAACCAATTCTTGACGGTACAGTGGGATAGCTGAGACACCGCCAGTGGCGACCGGGTTCAACCGGCGCCGGTCACAGCCGGCAGGCTCGCCAAGTGCCCCTCTGTCGAGGTTCCAGGGGCGATTGGAAGGGCCGCCGGACGGCTCCGGGGACGCACCCGGACGGTCGGAGGGCGCCAAGCCACGCGCCCGCCTCGGGAAACCTGCGGCAAAATCCCGTTGTGCCGCGGAAAACCGAGGGGCTAACATGTTAGACGAGTCCTACCGGTACCAGTCGGACAGCGCATGACGAAATCCAGCGGCAGCGATTCGAAGAACACCCTCTACTGCTCGTTCTGCGGTAAGAGCCAGCATGAGGTCCGCAAGCTGATTGCGGGCCCGACGGTGTTCATCTGCGATGAATGCGTCGAACTCTGCATGGACATCATCCGTGAAGAGCACAAGACGACGCTGGTGAAGTCGCGCGACGGCGTGCCGACTCCGAGCGACATCTGCTCGGTGCTCGACGATTACGTGATCGGCCAGAGTCATGCCAAGCGCGTGCTCTCGGTCGCCGTCCACAACCACTACAAGCGGCTCGCGCACGGCCAGAAGAGCAACGACGTCGAGCTGGCGAAGTCGAACATCCTGCTGGTCGGGCCGACCGGCTGCGGCAAGACGCTGCTCGCCCAGACCCTGGCGCGCATCATCGACGTGCCCTTCACCATGGCCGACGCGACCACGCTGACCGAGGCGGGCTATGTCGGCGAAGACGTCGAGAACATCATCCTGAAGCTGCTGCAGGCCGCCGACTACAATGTCGAGCGGGCCCAGCGCGGCATCGTCTATATCGACGAGGTCGACAAGATCAGCCGGAAATCGGACAACCCATCGATCACCCGCGACGTGTCGGGCGAGGGCGTGCAGCAGGCGCTGCTCAAGATCATGGA
>CAYJQC010000067.1:0-7970 GCA_964372215.1 uncultured Rhodospirillaceae bacterium | reverse complement strand
TGGTGCGCGCCTGGTCGGCGATCGAGCGGGTGATCGCCTGGCGGATCCACCAGGTCGCGTAGGTCGAGAACTTGTAGCCGCGGCGGTACTCGAACTTGTCGACCGCCTTCATCAGGCCGATGTTGCCTTCCTGGATGAGATCAAGGAACTGCAGCCCGCGGTTGGTGTATTTCTTGGCGATCGAGATGACGAGGCGCAGGTTGGCCTCGACCATCTCCTTCTTCGCCCGGCTCGCCTCGCGCTCGCCCTTCTGCACGGTGGTGACGATGCGCTTGAAGTCGGCGACTGGCAGGCCGACCTTGTGGGCGATCACCCAGATGTCGGTGCGGATCGCCTTGGCCTCGTCCTTGTGCTTGCCGGTGAAGTTCTTCCAGCCGCGGCCGGTGAGCCGCGCCAGGTTGGACAGCCAGCGCGGATTGAGCTCGTTGCCGGAGTAGCGGGCGATGAAGTCCTCGCGCTTGACCCCCGACTTCTCGGCCAGGCGCAGCAGCTTGCCTTCCAGCGTCACCAGCGCCCGGTTGATGCCGTAGAGCTGATCGACCAGCGCCTCGATGCGGTTGTTGTTGAGCCGCACTGTCGACATCAGCGCGACCAGCTCGTCCTGGATCTTCTCGTAGCGCTTCTCCGATTGCGGGCTGAGCTTGGGCCCGCCCTGCAGCGCGGCCAGGCGCTTTTCCTGCGCCCGCTCGTACTTCTTGAACGAGGCGGCGATGTTGTCGAAGATCTCGAGGACGACCGGCTTCAGCTCCAGCTCCATGGCCGAGAGCGAGATGTTCTGCTCGGCCTCGCCGTCCTCGTTTTCCTCTTCGCGCTTGGCCCGCGCCTCGTCGGTCTCCTCCTCCTCGGAATCCTCGTCCTCGCTGTTCTCGTTCTCGGTCAGGGCCGCGGCGTCGGGACCGCCGCCATAGGTGGCGTCGAGGTCGATGACGTCGCGCAGCAGGGCCTGGCTGGCATTCAGCTTGTCGCGCCAGATGATGATCGCGCTGTAGGTCAGCGGGCTCTCGCAGATCCCGCCGATCATCATGTCGCGGCCGGCCTCGATGCGCTTGGCGATGGCGATCTCGCCCTCGCGCGACAGCAGCTCGACGCTGCCCATCTCGCGCAGATACATGCGCACGGGGTCGTCGGTGCGGCCGATATCGGCGTCGTCGAGATTGCCGCTGGTGCGGCTCTCCTCCTCGTCCGCCTCGGCAGCCGCCGGCGCCTCGGCCGCCTGCTCTTCCTGCTCGTCGCTGTCGATGACGTTGATGCCCATCTCGTTCAGCAGGGCCATGGTGTCTTCGATCTGCTCCGAGGAGACCTGCTCCTGCGGCAGCACGGCATTGAGCTCGTCATAGGTGACGTAGCCGCGCTCCTTGCCGCGGGCGATCATCTTCTTGACCGCCGCCGTCATGCCGTCCATCAGCGGCTCGAGCGCCTCGTCCCGCGCCTCGCCGGCCTCCGCCTTGTTCGCTGCCTTACCCGCCATGCGCAATTCCGCTCCGAAAAAAACGTTCAGGCCCGGGCACACCGCGCCGTTCGGCGCCGGCGCCCCGGGCGCAGGGTCGATAGACTATCGCTTCGTTCTGGCGGCGAGCGGCCCGTCGCGGTCGAAATCCCGCCGGCGGCTCTCGCCATGCTGGACGACCCTCTGCCGCGCTTCGAAGCGGGCCAGGGCCTCCGGCGTCAATTCTTCCGCCAAGCGCTGGGCCGCCACCGCGGTCTCGCGCTTCGCCTCGCTCTCCCGCATCAAGCCAAAGACATGCGCGAGACCTTCTTCCGCCTGCTCGAGGGAAGCTCTCGGATCCACAAAGCCGATTGTCCTGGTCCCGCCCAAAAGGGCGCTTAGCATTCCCGAAAAGCCCTGCTGCGACAAGTGGTCTCTGACTGCTTCCGAATCAAGATCGAGGTGGCCTGCCGCCAGATCCACCAGGACGCGGCGCAGCCCGTCCAGGTCCCCGGCCAGCGCCGGCATCTCGGCCAGCTCCTCGGCGTGGCGGTACAGCAAGGCCGGGTGGTTGATCACCGTCGCCAGCACCAGCGTCAGTTGCTGCCGCTCCGGCCCCGGCACGCCGCGGCGCGCCGCCTCGCCGCCCAGCGTCGCGGCTGCGGGCGGAAATCCCCGGCGACCTTGGGCCGATTTGGTAAATGGTTGCTTAGCGCCGCGCTGTCCAGCCGCCGGCCCGCCGCCGAAGGCCTGGGCCAGGCGGCGCGCCATCTCCAGCCGGTAGTCCTCGGCCACGAGGCGGTCGGCAATGCGGCCGATCCGCTCGCGGATCGACTCCCGGAGCCCGGATCGGCGCTCCGGCGTATCCAGGCTGCGGCCCAGGGTTTCCGCCTCCCACAGCAGATCCGCCAGGGGCCGGGCCGCATCTAGGATATCGCGAATCGCCGCGGCGCCGCCGTGCCGGACCAGGCTGTCCGGGTCCTCGCCGGCCGGCAGCAGGGCGAATCGGAAGGAATGGCCGGGCTTCAGCAGGGCCAGGGCGCGGTCGGCCGCCCGCGCCGCGGCGCGCTGGCCGGCGGCATCGCCGTCGAAGCACAGGATCGGCTCGGGCGCCAGCCGCCACAGCTCGGCCATCTGCTCCTCGGTCAGCGCGGTGCCGAGCGGCGCCACCGCCTGGGTGATGCCGGCCTGGGCCAGGGCGATCACGTCCATGTAGCCCTCGGCCACCACCACCTCGCCGGCGTCCCGGGCCGCCTTCAGGGCCTGGGCCAGGCCGTAGAGCACCCGGCCCTTGTGGAACAGCGGGGTTTCCGGGGAATTCAGGTACTTCGGCTGGCCGTCGTCGAGGATGCGGCCGCCGAAGGCGATCACCCGGCCGCGCCGGTCGGCGATCGGGAACATCACCCGGCCGCGGAAGCGGTCATAGGAATCGCCCCCCGACTCCGGGCGGATGACCAGGCCGGCCTCCAGGGCCAGGGCCTCGGGGAAGCCCTGCTCGAGCAGGGCCGAGCGCAGCGCATTGCGCGAGTCGGGCGCCCAGCCCAGGCGGAAGCGCGCGATCGTCGCCTCCGCCAGCCCGCGGCTGTCGAGATACGCGCCGGCCTGCCGGCCGCCGGCGCCGGCGAGCTGCTGCTCGAACCAGACCGCGGCGGCCTCCATCACCCCGAGCAGGGTCGCCTGGCGTTCGGCCCGCTGGCGCTCCTCCGGAGTCGCCTTCGGCACCTGCAGCCCGGCCTGGTCGGCCAGCCGTTCCACCGCCTCCGGGAACGACAGGCCCTCGGCGCGCATGACGAAGCCGACCACGTCGCCATGGGCGCCGCAGCCGAAGCAATGGAAGAAGCCCTTTTCCTCGCTTACCGTGAAGGACGGGGTCTTCTCGTTGTGGAACGGGCACAGCCCCATGAACTCGCGACCGCGCTTCTGCAGCCGCACCCGGCGCTGGATCACCTCGGCGATCGACAGGCGGTTGCGGAGCTCATCGAGGAATTGCGGCGGAAACGCCATGCCACTGTTCACGCCAGGCGGTTGCGGGCGGTCCCGGAAGCCGCGCGCCGTCCAGCCCGACAGATGCGACCGCCCTTGACCACGCGGGCCTCACCCTTCGACAGGCTCAGGATGAGGCCCTCATGCCGAGCTTGTCGAAGCATGAGGGCCGGCGCGCGCGAGCCGCAGACCAAGCTTGGCCAAGATAACAGGACGGCAGGCGGAGCGCGACTCAAACGCCTCGCACGCCAGGCGGCGGTACGTCAGCCGAGCTTCTGCTTCACCAGCCCGCCGGCCTTGCCGAAATCCATGCGCCCGGCGTAGCTCGCCTTCAGCGCGCCCATGACCTTGCCCATGTCCTTGATGCTGGACGCGCCGATCTCGGCGATCGTCGACTCGACCGCCTCCCGCATCTCGTCGTCGGAGAGCTGCTTGGGCAGGAAGCGCTCGATGACCGCGATTTCCTCCGCCTCCTGCTGGGCGAGCTCCTGGCGGTTGCCCTTCTCGTAGAGGTCGATGCTCTCGCGGCGCTGACGCACCATCTTCTGCATCATCTCGACGATTTCGTCCTCGCCGATGCCGTCGGTGACACCGCGGTCGCGGGCGGCAATGTCGCGGTCCTTCAAGGCGGCAAGGATCAGGCGCAGGGTCGAGGTGGCCCGCGGGTCCTTCGCCTTCATCGAGATCTTGAGCTCGTCGTTCAGGCGGGCGCGCAGCGCCATGGCAACCTCCGTAGGCTGTGGAGGGGCGGAACGTTAGCGGATTCCAGGGCTTGGCGCAATTTCCGCCCGCGTCGCCTAAATCGTTGTTTTACATCTACAAAATTCCCCAACTTCGGCTTGACGCCGGGCCCGCTTTCCCGTATCAACCCGCAAATTTGCCGCGCGCCGCGCGCGTCCGCCACCGCGTCGCCGCGCCCACTTCCCCGGCCCGCCGCCTCCCTCGAGGATCTCGCCGATGAGCGACCTCCGCCCGACGCCCCCTGCGACCCCGGAAGCCGGGAGTCGTTCGGGAGCCGGACTCGCGCGCGAACTCGGCGACGCGACGGCGCTGCTGGTGCTGGCCGACGGCACGGTGCTGCGCGGCCGCGGGCTCGGCGCAACCGGCCGCGCGGTGGGCGAGGTCTGCTTCAACACCTCGATGACCGGCTACCAGGAGATCATGACCGATCCGTCCTATGCCGGGCAGATCATCACCTTCACCTTTCCCCATATCGGCAATGTCGGCGCCAATCCGCAGGACATCGAGACCACGACCCCGGCGGCGCGCGGCTGCGTGCTGTCGGCCGATGTGACCGAGCCGTCGAACTGGCGCGCCAGCCAGCATCTCGACCAGTGGCTGCGCAGCCACAACCTGGTCGGGATGACCGGCGTCGACACGCGCCGGCTGACCCGTCGGATCCGCGACGGCGGCGCGCCGAACGGCGTCATCGCCCACGCCGCCGACGGCCGCTTCGACATCGACGCGCTGGTCGCCGAGGCCAAGGCCTGGCCCGGGCTCGCGGGCATGGACCTCGCGAGCGAGGTCTCCTGCCGCCAGACCTATCGCTGGGACGAGACGCGCTGGGTGCTGGGCCAGGGCTTCGGCCGCCAGACCGCGCCCCGGCATCACGTGGTCGCCATCGACTACGGCGCCAAGCGCAACATCCTGCGCTGCCTGGCCGCGGCCGGCTGCAAGGTGACCGTGGTGCCGGCGAACGCCACCAGCGCGGAGGTGCTGGCGCACAAGCCCGACGGCGTGTTCCTGGCCAACGGACCGGGCGACCCGGCGGCGACCGGGGTCTACGCGGTGCCGGTCATCCGCGACCTGATCGAGACCGGCCTGCCGGTGTTCGGCATCTGCCTCGGCCACCAGATGCTCGGGCTGGCGCTCGGCGGCCGCACCGAGAAGATGCCGCGCGGCCATCGCGGCGCCAACCATCCGGTCAAGGACCTGGAGACCGGCAAGGTCGAGATCACCAGCCAGAACCACGGCTTCGTGGTGGTGCCGGAGTCGCTGCCGGCGAACGTGGTGAAGACCCATGTCTCGCTGTTCGACGGCTCGCTCGAAGGGCTGCGGCTCGCCGACCGGCCGGTGTTCTCGGTGCAGTACCACCCCGAGGCCTCGCCCGGCCCCGAGGACAGCCACTACCTGTTCGACCGGTTCGTAAAGCTGGTCGAAGCGCGGAAGGGATAGCGGGGGACGTGGCGCATTCGATGGCGACCGCGACGAAATCCCCTCCCCCCTTGTGGGGGAGGGTCAGGGTGGGGGGTAGCCGCCAGAAGAGGCTCGCCGGTATTCTCGCGACATGGGAACAACCATTGCGCGCGTTCTCAGACGAGACGCCACCTTGGCTGAGCGTCGTCTATGGCGCCATCTCCGGTTCAGACAGCTGGACGGCCATCGCTTCCGACGCCAATCGCCGCTCGGGCGCTACGTCGCCGACTTCGTGTGCGTTGAGCGGCGGCTCATCGTCGAAGTCGATGGCGGCCAGCATGCGGAGCGCGCGCAGGAAGATGCAGAGCGCACGCTTTGGCTTGAGAACGAAGGGTTCCGTGTTCTGCGCTTCTGGAACAACGACGTGCTGCAGAACGCCGATGGCGTCGTCGAGACGATCCGCGCCGCACTTCGCGCCTGACGCACCCCCCACCCCAACCCTCCCCCACAAGGGGGGAGGAAGATTCGAGCGCCCATCGGCCACACGCAGGATCGTTCATGCCTAAGCGCACTGACATCGAGTCGATCCTGATCATCGGCGCCGGGCCGATCGTCATCGGCCAGGCCTGCGAGTTCGACTATTCCGGCGCCCAGGCCTGCAAGGCGCTGAAGCAGGAGGGCTACCGGGTCGTCCTGGTGAATTCCAACCCGGCGACGATCATGACCGATCCGGGCCTGGCCGACGCCACCTATGTCGAGCCGATCACGCCCGAGGTGGTCGCCCGCATCATCGAGAAGGAAAGGCCCGACGCGCTGCTGCCGACCATGGGCGGGCAGACCGCGCTCAACACCGCGATGGCGCTGTTCCGCTCGGGCAAGCTGGAGGCGCTCGGCGTCGAGATGATCGGCGCCTCGGCCGGCGCCATCGACATGGCCGAGGACCGGCTGCTGTTCCGTCAGGCGATGGACCGCATCGGCCTCGAAAGCCCGAAGAGCCAGCTCATCGGCAACATGACCGAGGCGCTCGCCGCGCTCGAGCATGTCGGGCTGCCCGCCATCATCCGCCCGTCCTTCACGCTCGCCGGCACCGGCGGCGGCATCGCCTACAACCGCGACGAGTACGAGCAGATCGTGATGGGCGGGTTGCGCGCCTCGCCGGTCGCCCAAGTGCTGGTCGAGGAATCGGTGCTCGGCTGGAAGGAATACGAGATGGAGGTCGTGCGCGACCGCGCCGACAACTGCATCATCGTCTGCGCGATCGAGAACGTCGACCCGATGGGCATCCACACCGGCGATTCCGTCACCGTGGCGCCGGCGCTGACCTTGACCGACAAGGAATACCAGCTCATGCGCAACGCCTCGATCGCGGTGCTGCGCGAGATCGGGGTGGATACCGGCGGCTCCAACGTGCAGTTCGCGGTCGATCCCGCCAGCGGCCGCCTGGTCGTCATCGAGATGAACCCGCGGGTCTCGCGCTCCTCGGCGCTGGCCTCGAAGGCGACCGGATTTCCGATCGCCAAGGTCGCCGCGAAGCTCGCCGTCGGCTACACCCTCGACGAGCTCGCCAACGACATCACCAAGGTGACGCCGGCCTCGTTCGAGCCGACCATCGACTACGTCGTCACCAAGATGCCGCGCTTCACCTTCGAGAAATTTCCCGGCGCCGCGGCACTGCTCACGACCTCGATGAAATCGGTCGGCGAGGCGATGTCGATCGGCCGCAACTTCGCCGAGTCGGTGCAGAAGGCGCTGCGCTCGATGGAGACCGGCCTGACCGGCTTCAACGAGATCGAGATCCCCGGCGGCTCCAGCCCCGACGCGCTGCGCGCCGCGCTGGCGCGGCCGACCCCCGACCGCATGCTGGTGATCGCCCAGGCGTTCCGCCACGGCATGAGCGTCGAGGAGATCCATGCGCTGTGCCGGTTCGATCCCTGGTTCCTGCGCGAGATCAGGCACATCGTCGAGGTCGAGGCGGAGGTCCGCGCCGACGGCCTGCCGCGCGACCCCAGGGGTCTGCTGCGCCTGAAGAAGCTGGGTTTCTCCGACGCCCGGCTCGCCGAGCTAACCGGCCAGGAGGAGGGCGCGGTCGCGGCGGCGCGCCGGGCCGCCGGCGTGACCCCGGTCTACAAGCGGATCGACACCTGCGCCGCCGAGTTCGCCTCCGAGACGCCCTACATGTATTCCTGCTACGAGGGCAACGGCATCGAGCCGGCGGAATGCGAGGCCGACCCCAGCGACCGCCGCAAGGTCGTCATCCTCGGCGGCGGCCCGAACCGCATCGGCCAGGGCATCGAGTTCGACTATTGCTGCGTCCACGCCGCCTATGCGCTCGGTGAGGCCGGGTTCGAGACCATCATGGTCAACTGCAATCCGGAGACGGTGTCGACCGACTACGACACCTCGGACCGGCTCTATTTCGAGCCGC
>CAYJQC010000066.1:0-9312 GCA_964372215.1 uncultured Rhodospirillaceae bacterium | reverse complement strand
GTGCCAGGCCGATTCCGTCGGCGTGTTCCAGGTCGAGAGCCGGGCGCAGATGACCATGCTGCCGCGATTGCGCCCCCGCAATTTCTACGACCTGGTGGTCGAGGTGGCGATCGTGCGGCCCGGCCCGATCCAGGGCGACATGGTGCATCCCTATCTGCGGCGCCGGAACGGCCAGGAGCCGGTGGCGTTCCCGTCGCGCGAGCTGGAGGAGGTGCTGGGCAAGACCATGGGCGTGCCCTTGTTCCAGGAGCAGGCGATGAAGATCGCCATCGTCGCCGCCGGCTTCACGCCGGAGGAGGCGGACCGCCTGCGCCGCGCCATGGCCACCTTCCGGCGCAACGGCACCATCCACACCTTCGAGGCAAAGCTGATCGACGGTATGGTGGCACGCGGCTACGAGCGCGATTTCGCCGAGCGCTGCTTCCGCCAGATCGAAGGCTTCGGCGATTACGGCTTTCCCGAAAGCCACGCGGCGAGCTTCGCATTGCTGGTCTACGTCTCGGCCTGGATGAAGCGGCATTATCCCGCGGTCTTCGCCTGCGCGCTGCTCAACAGCCAGCCCATGGGCTTCTACGCCCCGGCGCAGCTCGTCCGCGACGCCCAGGAACATGGCGTCGAGGTGCTGCCGGTCGACGTCAACGCCAGCGACTGGGACTGCACGCTGGAACTCTCGAGCGGCTTCGACATCACCCCTACCCCAACCCTCCCCCATCAAGGGGGAGGGGGTACACCGAGCTGCCGCTCCATTTCACCCTCCCCCCTCGTGGGGGAGGGCCGGGGTGGGGGGGAGCAACCGCGCGGTGTCTTGGGTCGCCGCGCCGACTGGGGGGCGGTCGGGCAACGGGGCGGCGGCTACGCCCTGCGCCTCGGCCTGCGCCAGATCAAAGGCTTCGCGCCGGCCGACGCCGACCGCCTGGTCGCCGCGCGCGGCAATGGCTATGGCGATCCGCTGGCCCTGTGGCGGCGCGCCCGCGTCGCCCCGGCGGCGCTCGAGGTGCTGGCCAAGGCCGACGCCTTCCGCTCCATGGGGCTCGACCGGCGCGCGGGGCTGTGGGCGGTGAAGGGCCTGGCGCCGGCGCCGCTGCCGCTGTTCGCCGTCATGGGCGAGGAGGAGCAGGGCGAGGAGCCGGCGGTCGTGCTGCCCGCCATGGCGCTCGGCGAACAGGTGAGCGACGACTACAGCAGCCTGCGCCTGTCCCTGAAGGCGCATCCCCTGGCGCTGTTGCGCGACGAGGTCGCGCGCACCGGCCATGTGCCGGCGGAGCGGCTGGGCGAGCTGGCGGACGGCCGCCACGTCAAGGTCGCCGGCCTGGTGCTGGTGCGCCAGCGCCCGGGCACCGCGAGCGGCGTCATCTTCGCGACCCTGGAGGACGAGACCGGGGTCGCCAACATCGTCATCTGGCCGCGCAGCTTCGAGAAGTTCCGCCGCACCGTGCTCAGCGCCAGCCTGATGAGTGTGGAAGGCAAGCTGCAGCGCGAGGGGCTGGTGATCCACGTGATCGCCGACAAGATCGTCGATCTCTCCCACCTCTTGCGCGGCTTGGCGGAAGGCGAGCGGCCGCCGCTCAATCCGCTCGCCCGCGCCGACGAGGTGAGGCGACCGGGGCGTGACGCCCGCGACCGGCGCGAAAGGCCCCCCGAGTTTGCCCCGCCGGTCCCGCGCCGCGATCCCGTCTATCCCTCGCGCGATTTCAGGTAGACTGTTCAGGCCGCGCCCGACACCTCGGCCTTGACCTTGGCGCCCAGTTCGCGCTCGGCCACGGCAAGCTCGTATCTGCTCTGGAGATTCATCCAGAACTGTGCGCTGTTGTCGAAATAGCGGGCGAGCCGAAGCGCCGTCTCCGCCGTGATGCCGCGCTTGCCGTTCAGGATGCCGGTGACCCGCCCCGACGGCACGCGCAAGGCGAGGGCAAGCTGGTTCGCTGAAAGCTCACGCGCCGCCAGTTCGCGCTTCAAGATACGTCCGGGGTGAACAGGAACCATCGGCTTCATCCCTTGTGATAGTCCACGATCTCCACGTCATGCGCATCGCCATCGGAAAAGCGAAAACAGATCCGCCAGCGCGCGTTGACCGTCACTGCCCACTGACCCGAGCGATTGCCGCTGAGCTTGTGCAAACCGACGCTGCGCAAGGAACCAATGTCCGCCAGAGATGTGGCTGCATCAAGGATGGCCAGCATTTCCTGAGCCGACTCGACATCCAGCCCTCGAAAAGACGAGGCTTTGCCTTGCTCGAAGAACCGACGCGATGACGCGCTCGCCCATGATCGGATCACGGGTCAGCGTACTACGCTGAGCGTAGTGTGACAAGCGTAAATATCGCAATCGCCACCAGCAGCCCCGATACAGCACCGGAGTCCGCCATGCCGCGACCTCCTTCGCGCGGTTTCATGCAGGTAAACCGCCCGATGCAATTCCTCGCCGTGCCACCCGAAGTCCGCCGCCCGCTAGCCCAACCCGTCGAAGGCCGGCGCATAGCCGATTTTTCCCGTGGTCGCCGGCAGGGCGCCGCCGAGCGCCAGCGCCATGAGATAGGGACCAGCGTAAGGCGACTCGAATCCGGCGGCGAGGTCCGCGTCGAACCCGAAGCGGTGGTAAAAGGCAGGGTCGCCGAGGACGAAGACGCCCTGCCATCCGTCCTGCGCCGCGCGCTCCAGTCCCGCACGGATCAACCGGTTTCCCACGCCCGAACCTTGCCGATCCGGGGCGACCGACACGGGCGCCAGGCCGAGCGCCCGGAACGGCGCCGTCATTCTTGAGAACAGGACGTGCCCGACGATCCGGGACTGCTCGACCGCGACCAGCGAAATCACGCCGTCGCCATCGGCGCGCAGCCGATCGACCAGATCCGCTTCCGCCGTCTGGCCAAAGGCCGCGACCACGACGTCGCGGATGCCGGCGGGATCGGCAGGTCCTTCAGCCCGGATCAGTATCCTGTCGGCCTGCATGCGTCGCTCACCCGGTCTCCGGTCAAGGCAATCTAGCCGAAACGCCCCGGCAGCAGATCGCGATACAGCGCCGTCGTCTCGCGCACCACGATCGCTTCCGCGAACTCGGACTCGGCGACGGCGCGGGCATTCGCGCCGAGCCGGCGGCGCAGGGTTCCGTCATTGGCGAGGCGCTGGATCGCGTCGGCCAGCGCCGCCGGGTCTCTCGCGGGAACCAACAGCCCGGTCTCCTCGTGGCGCACGATCTCGCGGCAGCCGGGCACGTCGGTCGCCACCAGCGCCCGGCCGCTGGCGGCAGCCTCGAGCAGCGCCTTGGGCAGGCCCTCGCGATAGGACGGCAGCACGGCGATATGGCTCCGTGCCCACAGCGCCGGCATGTCGGCGACCGGGCCGAGCCACTCGATATCACCCTCGGCCTGCCAGGCGCGCAAGGTCGCCTCGTCGATCGCCGCCGGGTTGTCCGGGTCGGTCGGGCCGGCGAGCTGCATCCGCACCTCGACGCCACGCTGCTTCAGGAGGTGCGCCGCCGCAACGAACTCGACGACGCCCTTGTCGCGCAGCATGCGCGCGACCAGCACCGCGACCGGCGGGCCGTCGGGCTCCGGCGTCGGCTGGAATCGCGCCGTGTCGACGCCGGAGCCGCGAATGAGCGATACCCGGTCGTGGCGCAACAGGCCGCGTGCCTCCAGCAGCCGGCGGTCGTCGTCGTTCTGCAGGATCACCCGGCTGCCGGCGCGGTTGAGCAGCGGCTTCAGCGCGGCACGCGCCGTGGCACCCAAAATCCGCGTCCGCGCGCTCGAGCCGATGAAGAGGGCGCCGAGGCCGGTCAGCGCGTTCACCACGTGCGGCACGCCCGCGCGCCACGCCGCGATGGCGCCGTGGATCACCGGCTTCAGCGCCACGTGATGCACCAAGTCCGGCCGCTCGCGCCGGTAGACGCCCGTGATCTCCCGGACCGCGGCGAGCTCGGCGAGCGGCCCGTGGCTGCCGCGCCGCCAGGACAGCGGAACCAGGCGGAACCCTTCCGCCTCGATCGCGGGCCCATGGGCCGTCACCCGGGTCGCCACCACCACCTCGGCGCCGGCATCGCGCGCGGCCCGCGCCACCGGCAGTCGGTGGGAGCAGAAATACCAGTCCTCGGTCACCAGATAGAGCAGGCGGGGCGGGCGGCGGTCGGTCACGGAGGCCAACGCGATTCCTGAAGGTCGGTTGCGAAAGACGGCAGCGCATCCGACGCCAGCCAAGTGACACTTGTCAAACCGCTTGGGCCCGGCCAGCCTCCTCTCATGACGGAGGTCGTCCTGCGTAGTGCCTCGGCCGCCGACGCCGATCGCCTGTCGGCCCTCGACGTCGCCATCTGGCGCGCCAGTTACGGACATATCCTGAGCCCGGCCCTGCTCGACGGGCTGGCGTGCAATCCGTTCCACGATCCGGCCTTCTTCGCGGGAATCATCGACCGCATCGGGGTCGAGGAATGGCTGTGGATGATCGAGCGGGACGGAAATCCCATCGGCTACTGCCATTTCGGCGCTGCCAAGGATCGGTCGGACGCCTATGCCGGCGAGGTCGAGCAGCTCTATCTGCTGCCGGCGACCCAGGGGCGGGGCACCGGCACGCGAGTCCTGGCGGCGGCGGTGCGGCGCTTGATCGACCAGGGGCTGTCGCCGGTGTGCACCACCGTGTTCGAGGACAACAGCCGGGCTCGGAATCTCTACGAACGGCTCGGCGCGCAGTATCTGGGCCGCCAGGTCGTGTTCGAGGATCGCGGGCGCCCGATCTGGGAATGCGTCTATGGCTGGCCGGATCCGGCGCCGCTGCTGTCCGCCGCGTCGGGATTGCTCGGACACGGAGTGGCCAAGGGCCGGCCGGCGGATTAGGGCATGGTCGGATCGCACTGAAACGGTGCGACCCGTGAATCATGCTCTACTTCAAAAAGGCAGACCAAGATTCACGTCTCGGATCGATTCAATCCGAGGCGATCTTGGTCTAGGATCGCGGGCGCGTCCCATTTTCTCCGGATTCGAGATCCTTTCCCATGATCTTCGCCAGCCCGCCGCAAGAAGCCGACCCGTTGCGCAAGCGCCTGCGCGCCGCCTACCGCGCCGACGAGGCCGAGACCGTCGACGCGCTGTTGGCGGCGGCCGAGCTGCCGGCCGAGGCCATCGACCGAATCGGCGAACGGGCGCGGGCGCTGGTGAAGAGCGTGCGCGATCAGCGGGTCGGCCAGGGCGGCCTCGACGCCTTCCTGCACGAGTACGAACTGTCGAGCCGCGAGGGTGTCGTGCTGATGTGCCTGGCCGAGGCGCTGCTCAGGATCCCCGACGCCGAGACCGCCAACCTGCTGATCAAGGACAAGCTCGGCGACGCCGAGTGGGAGAAGCATCTCGGCACCAGCGAATCGCTGTTCGTCAACGCCTCGACCTGGGCGCTGATGCTGACCGGCCGGGTGATCCGCCTCGACCGCGGCGAGACCCAGGACCTGGCGGGAGTGTTGCGGCGCATGGTGGCGCGCAGCGGCGAGCCGGTGATCCGCCAGGCCGTCACCCAGGCGATGCGCATCCTTGGCAAGCAGTTCGTCATGGGGCGGACCATGGCCGAGGCGCTCGAAAGGGCCAAGGCGAACGAGAAGCGCGGCTACCGCTACTCCTACGACATGCTGGGCGAGGCGGCGCGCACCATGAAGGATGCCGAGCGCTACGAGGCCGCCTATGCCAAGGCGATCGCGGCGATCGGCAAGGCGGCGGCCGGGCGTGGCGCGATCGACGCGCCGGGCATCTCGGTCAAGCTCTCGGCCCTTCACCCGCGCTACGAATTCGCGCAAAGCAACCGGGTGATGGGAGAGCTCGTGCCCCGCCTTAAGGTCCTCGCCGTCGCCGCCAAGAAGCTGGAGATCGGCTTCACCATCGACGCCGAGGAGGCCGACCGCCTCGACCTCTCGCTCGACGTCATCGGCGCGCTTTCCGCCGACCCGGACCTCGCCGGCTGGGACGGCTTCGGTCTCGCGGTGCAGGCCTACCAGAAGCGCTGCCTCACCCTGATCGCGTGGCTGCGCGAGATGGCCCATCGCGACCGCCGCCGGCTCATGGTGCGGCTGGTCAAGGGCGCCTACTGGGACAGCGAGGTGAAGGTGGCGCAGGAGCGCGGGCTGTCCGGCTATCCCGTGTTCACCCGCAAGGTCTCGACCGACGTGTCGTACCTGGCCTGCGCCAAGGCGCTGATCGCCGACCCGATCGCGTTCTATCCGCAGTTCGCCAGCCACAACGCCCACACCGTCGCCGCGGTGCTGGAGATGGCCGGCCATGGCGGGCCGGAGAACGCCCGGCGCAACTTCGAGTTCCAGCGCCTGCACGGCATGGGCGAGGCGCTCTACGACCAGGTGGTCGGACCGGCGAAGCTCAACCTGCCGGTGCGGATCTACGCGCCGGTCGGCAGCCACGAGGACCTGCTCGCCTATCTCGTGCGCCGCCTGCTGGAGAACGGCGCCAACACCTCGTTCGTCAACCGCATCGTCGACGAGAAGGCGCCGATCGACGAGATCGTCGCCGATCCCATCGCCCGGGCGCGCCGGCTGCCCGCCAAGCCCCATCCGCGCATCCCGCTGCCCGCCGACCTGTTCGGGGCCGAGCGCAAGAACAGCCGCGGCCTGGACCTCTCCGATCCGGAAGTGCTCGCGCCGCTGGCCAAGGCGATGGACGCCGCGGCGGCGCGGGCCTGGAGCGCTGCGCCGATCGTCGGCGGGGTCGAGCGCGGCGGCAACGGCCAGGCGGTCAGCGATCCCGCCGACCGCCGGCGCGGGATCGGGCAGGTGGTCGAGGCGACGCCGGACGATGTCGAGCAGGCGCTGGCGCGCGCCCACCGCGCCGCGGCCGGCTGGAACGCGACGCCCGCCGACACCCGGGGCAAGGCGCTCGACCGGGCGGCGGAGATCATGGAAGAGGAGATGCCGGCGCTGATGGCGATCGCGGTGCGCGAGGCCGGCAAGACCCTGGGCGACGCGGTGGCGGAGATCCGCGAGGCGGTGGATTTCTGTCGCTACTACGCCGCCCGGGCGCGCGCCGAGTTCGCGGCCCCGGTGCCGCTCCACGGGCCGACCGGGGAGCGCAACCAGATCTTGCTGGCGGGGCGCGGGGTCTTCGTCTGCATCGCGCCGTGGAACTTCCCGCTCGCCATCTTCACCGGCCAGGTCACGGCGGCGCTCGCCGCCGGCAACACGGTCATCGCCAAGCCGGCCGAGCAGACGCCGCTGATGGCGGCGGCGGCGATCCGCATCCTGCATCGCGCCGGGGTGCCGGGCGACGCGCTGCATCTGCTGCCCGGCGACGGGCCGTCGGTCGGCGCGAAACTGGTCGCCGATAGCCGCATCGCCGGCGTCGCCTTCACCGGCTCGACCGAAGTGGCGCAAGCGATCAACCGGTCGCTCGCCGCCAGGTCCGGGCCGATCGCCACGCTGATCGCCGAGACCGGCGGCCAGAACTGCATGATCGTCGATTCATCCGCCCTGCCGGAACAGGTGGTGCGCGACGTGCTGATCTCGAGCTTCCAGAGCGCCGGCCAGCGCTGCTCGGCCCTGCGCGTGCTGTTCCTGCAAGACGACTGCGCCGAGCGCACCATCCGCATGCTGTCGGGGGCGATGGAGGAACTCAGGGTCGGCGATCCCGCGCTGCTCACCACCGATATCGGCCCGGTGATCGACGACGAGGCGAAGGCGACCCTGGCCGCCCATGCCGGACGCATGGAGCGCGAGGCGAAGCTGTTGTTCCGGGTCAAGCTGCCGCCCGATGCCGCCCATGGCAGCTTCTTCGCGCCCCAGGCCTTCGAGATCGACAATCTTGCGCGCCTGACCCGCGAGGTGTTCGGGCCAATCCTCCATGTCGTGCGCTGGAAGGCCGACCGGCTCGACACGGTGATCGAGGCGATCAACGCCACCGGCTACGGCCTGACGCTGGGCGTGCATAGCCGGATCGACGCGACCGTGCGCCAGGTGGCGAGCCGCGTCCATGCCGGCAACGCCTATGTCAATCGCAACATGATCGGCGCGGTGGTCGGGGTGCAGCCGTTCGGCGGCGAGGGCCTCTCCGGCACCGGCCCCAAGGCCGGCGGTCCGCACTACCTGCACCGCTTCGCGACCGAGCGGGTGTTGGCGATCGACACCACGGCGGCTGGCGGCAATGCCAGCCTGCTCAGCCTGCAGGAGGAGGAGTCGCCGGCGTCGTGATGCGGTCGCGCCATGCACCCGGTCGACTGACGCGAGGAGGGAGTTGAAGACGTGAGCTCCGATGACGGTTTCGCCGTCGAGGGCGGCTGTACCTGCCGAGCGGTGCGCTACCGCATGACCAGCCGGCCGATGTTCGTCCATTGCTGCCACTGCCGCTGGTGCCAGCGCGAGACCGGCGCCGCCTTCGCGCTCAACGCGATGATCGAGGCCGATCGGGTCGTCCTGCTGCAGGGCACGCCCGAGATCGTCGACACGCCGTCGAACAGCGGCAAGGGCCAGAGGATCGCGCGTTGCCCGGCCTGCCGCGTCGCCCTGTGGAGCACCTATGCGGGGGCGGGGGACAAGGTGCGGTTCGTGCGCGTCGGCACCCTGGACCAGCCCGACCGCCTGCCGCCGGACATCCATATCTTCACCGCCTCGAAGCAGCCCTGGGTGATGCTGCCGCCGGGCATGCCGGCGGTGCCGGAATACTATGATCGGAACGACTACTGGCCGGCCGACAGCCTGGCGCGGCGGCGGGTGCTGCTCGGCTGAGACGGGCGCCGCGTAGCCGCATTCGGCGGCAACCGCCGCCGGCAGGAACCATCCGGCATGTCGGGCGTTTCTTCCGCGCACCAGGGGACAGGCCGCCACCCATGCATCGACGAATCCCTCGCAATCCGGCTTCGTGGGGCCGGGCCACGCAATTCGCCGTCATTGCCATGGCGGCGATCGCCGGGGCGACGGCCTTGGAGGCGGTCTCGGAGATCGGCGTCCCGGTCTGCGCCGCCCTGGTCGTGGCGCTGACCGTCGGACCGGCGGCGGATCGTCTGGGGGGCTGGGGCATTCCCCCGATCGTCTCGTCGCTGTTCCTGGTGCTGTTTCTCACCCTGCTGCTCGCCGGCGGGTCCGCCCTGCTGTCGACGCCGCTGTCCGCCTGGATCGACCAGGCGCCGCAGATCGGCCGGACGCTCGAGCGTCGGCTGATGTTCATCATCGAGCCGCTCCAGGCGGCGGAGCGGTTCCAGAGCCTGATCCGATCCTATTTCGGCGCCGAACAGGCGGTTTCCGTGGAAATGGCGTCGCCGCCGCTCGGCCAGACCATCGTGTCGTCCCTGAGAGTCCGACTCGAAACTCATGGTGAGCGTGCCAGGCGTCGCGTGAGCAGCA
>CAYJQC010000065.1:0-10174 GCA_964372215.1 uncultured Rhodospirillaceae bacterium | reverse complement strand
CCACCGAGAGGTGCAGCTCGCCACGACCGGAAACCTTGAACTTGTCCGGATCCTCGGTTTCCTCGACCTTCATGGCGACGTTGTGCAGGGTTTCACGGAGCAGGCGCTCACGGATCTGGCGGCTGGTCAGGAACTTGCCGCCGCTGTGTTCCTTGATTCCGGCGAACGGAGAATTGTTGACCTGGAAGGTCATGCTGATGGTCGGTTCATCGACGTGCAGGACCGGCAACTGCTCGGGCGCATCCGGCGCGCAGATCGTGTCGGAGATGCTCAAGCCCTCGATACCGTTGATGGCGATGATGTCGCCGGCCTCGGCCTCGGCGACTTCGCGCCGCTCAAGGCCCATGAAGCCGAGCACCTGCAGCACCTTGGCATTGCGTTTCTTGCCGTCCTTGTCGACCACGGCCACCGGCATGTTGGTGCGCACCTTGCCGCGCTGGATGCGGCCAATGCCGATCAGGCCGACATAGTTGCTGTAGTCGAGCTGGCTGATGCGCATCTGGAAGGGGCCGTCCGGATCGACCTGCGGCGGCGATACGTGCTTCATGATCGCTTCATAGAGCGGCGTCATGTCGCCGGAGCGCACATCGGAATCGAGACCGGCATAGCCGTGCAGGGCCGAGGCATAGACCACCGGAAAATCAAGCTGCTCGTCGGTGGCGCCGAGGCGGTCGAACAAATCGAAGGTGGCATTGAGCACCCAGTCCGGGCGCGCGCCGGGACGATCGACCTTGTTGATCACGACGATCGGCTTGAAGCCCATCTCGAAGGCTTTCTGGGTGACGAAGCGCGTCTGCGGCATCGGCCCGTCCATGGCATCGACCAGGATCAGCACCGTATCGACCATTGACAGCACGCGCTCGACCTCGCCACCAAAGTCGGCATGGCCCGGCGTATCGACGATGTTGATGCGGTTGTCACGCCAGGTGATGGCCGTGTTCTTGGACAGGATGGTGATGCCACGCTCCTTTTCCTGGTCGTTGGAATCCATGACGCGTTCGGCCAGCACGGTGCGTTCGCTGAAGGTGCCGGATTGCTTGAGCAGACAGTCGACCAGGGTGGTCTTGCCGTGGTCGACATGGGCGATGATCGCGATATTGCGCAGCTTCATGCGCGTGGACTCCAATCAGAGACAAGGACGGCTGACGCCTGCGTCAGCCCATTTCGGCCAGCACCAGCTCGGTCAGCGGTGTTTCGGGCCGCGCACCGTAGTGGCTGATCGCCTCGGCCGCGGCCAGCGCGGCGATCCGTCCGCATTCGTAGAGTCCACGGCCGCTGGTCAGGCCGTACAGGAAGCCGGCGGCATAGAGGTCGCCGGCGCCGGTGGTATCGACGACCTTCGCCACCTTGGCGGCGTCGACCACGTGGATCTCGCCGTCGCCGAGCACCACCGAGCCCTTTTCGCTGCGGGTCAGGGCCGCGATCTCGCAATGGCCGCGGGTCGCCTGCAGGGCGGCGTCGAAATCATCGACCTGCCAGAGCGAGCAGATCTCGTGCTCGTTGGCGAACAGGATGTCGACGTGGTTCTTCACGAGGTCGACGAACTCGGCGCGGTGGCGCTCGACGCAGAACGGATCGGACAGCGACAGCGCGACCTTGCGGCCGGAATCGTGGGCGACCGCCGCGGCCTTGAGGAACGCCTCCTTGGCCAGCGGCGGATCCCAGAGGTAGCCTTCGAGATAGGTGACCTTGGCGCGCGCGACAAGATGCGGGTCGATGTCGTCGGGCCCGAGCTCGAGGCAGGCGCCCAGGAACGTGTTCATGGTGCGCTGCGCGTCGGGTGTCACGAAGATCAGGCAGCGCGCGGTCGGCGCGCCGGACACCGAGGGCAGCGTGTCGAACGTCACCCCGGCGGCGCGGATGTCGTGGCGGAAGATGCCGCCGATCTGGTCGTTGCTGACCTTGCCGATGAAGCCGGCGCGACCGCCCAGCGAGGCGAGGCCGGCGACGGTGTTGGCGCCGGAGCCGCCGGAGGCCTCGACCGCCGGGCCCATTTCGCCATACAGCGCCTCGGCGCGGGCGCCGTCGATCAGCGTCATGGTGCCCTTGGACAGCCCGTGGGCGGCCAGGAAGTCCTCCTCGGCGTGGCTCAGCACGTCGACGATCGCATTGCCGATACCGACGACGTCGATTTCGCGGTCGCTCATATCCGGTCCAGACGCTTGGGATCCGCCGCTTCGGGTTTGCCCCCTCTTGGGGCCGGGCGGGCGGCCGGGAGTATAGCGAAGCGCGCCTCGAGTACAAGTGAATGCTGCAATGCAGCATGGATCGGGTCGCAGGCGGCGCGCGGCGCGGTCGGTCCTTGCCCCCGGGCCGGCGCTGCGGCTAGAAAGGGCGGCGCCCGCCGGTTTCCTGAATTTTCCTCGATCCGCCCGTGATTTCCGCGCTTTCCAAGGCCCTGTCCCAGTTCGACGACCCCCGGATCCGGGCGGTGGTCTGGCGGTCGGCCGGGCTCGCCCTGGTGGTGCTGCTGGCGCTCGCTGTGGCCCTCTATTTCCTGATCGGCTGGCTGGCCGGCCTGACCGGCTGGCTCGACACCCTGGCCGAGTTCGCCACCGGGATCGGCGTGGTGGTGCTCGCCTGGCTGATGTTCCCGGCGGCGATCGGCCTCACCATCGGCCTGTTCCTGGAAGAGGTGGCCGACGCGGTCGAGGACCGGCACTATCCCGGATTGCCCCGGCCGCGCATCCAGTCGATCGCCGAAGCGATCGGCGGCGGCCTGAAGTTCGCCCTGGTGGCCCTGGCACTCAACCTGGCCGCCCTGCCGTTCTATTTGCTGCTGATCTGGGTGCCGTTCCTGAGCCCGGCCCTGTTCTACAGCCTGAACGGCTATCTGCTCGGCCGCGAGTATTTCGAGGCGGTGGCGCTGCGCCGGCTCGATGCGCGCCAGACCCGGGCCCTGCGCCGCGCCCGCAGCGGCCGGGTGTTCCTCGCCGGGGTGATCATCGCCTTCCTGCTCACCGTGCCCTTCGTGAACCTGGTGGCGCCGGTGATCGCCACCGCCTTCATGGTCCATCTATTCCAGGGCATGACCGGCGGCAGGATGACCGGTGGGCGCGCCGGCAGCAGTTCCCGGAGGATGGCGCCGCCAACCGTCGGATAAGTCAAAAATCGGGCGCTAACCATCTGACTCTTGGCGATATTAACCTTTTGGTCATACTGTCTTAAATATTGTTAGGGGCGGACCGGCCCGGAAATCGCGGGACTCGCGCGGGCGGCCGGACAGCGACGGAAAACCATCATGACTCTGGGTGCGGACCGGGTGATGACGCGGCGGGCGGCGGGCAAAACGGCCCGGACCGGCGCCGTGGTCGCGCTCTGCCTGCTCACCGCCTTGGCACTCGGCGCCTGCGGACCGCGCCGCGGCCAAGCGGTCCCGGTGGCCAGCGCCGCCGACCTGCCGGCCACCACGACCACCGAGGCATCGACCGAAACCGCCGCCCTGCCCGCCGATGCGGCGAAGGCCGACGGCGTGACGGCCGATGGCAGCCCGGCGGCGCCCGCGGCCGCCACCTTCCAGACCGCCGCGCCGGCCGACCCGGACGCGGTGATGGGCCTGACCCCGACGGCGGTCCAGGCCCTGCTCGGCGCGCCCGGGCTGGTGCGCCACGAAGCGCCGGCCGAGGTCTGGCAGTACCAGAGCGGCGGCTGCGTGCTCGACGTCTTCCTGTATCAGGCCTCGGCCGATTTCCAGGTGATGTACCTGGAGGCGCGCGACGGCCAGGCGGCGAGCGCCGCCACCGCCAACTGCCTCGGCGCGGTCCTGAACCAGCGCCAGCGCACCCCGACCAGCTGACGACGCGACGGCGCTTCCGCGACTCCCGACCGTCGTTTCGATTTTCTCGATTGGCTCAGGTGTCATGCGCCGGCTCGACCCGCGCACCCATCGATCCGCTCGCGCCGATGTCGCCATGGATCGCCGGGTCTTCGCCCGGCGATGACATCGGGACAATTGTGCGATCGATGCGCCGCCGGCTCATGCCGGCCGGTGCTCGGTCCCGGCGCCGGGCGTCACGAACAGGAGGTCGCCGGCCTCGCGCAGCTTGACGGTATGCCACGCGCCCTTCGGCACCAGGCAGCACGGGGTCGCGGCATCGAGCGTTACGCGCCGCGTCGTCGCGCCTTCGTCGATCAGCACGTCGAACGCGCCCGACAGGCGCACCAGCAATTCGTCGCCGGCCGGGTGCATATCCCAATGGTCGACATCCCGCGTCAGGTGAAAGGCCGCGGTCAGCCGGCCCTTGATGTCGCGCGCCCCGGACATGAGGTCCGGCCAGAACTCCGGCGTCACGGGAATGACCTCCGCGGCGCCGCCGTCGAGCAGGTCGAGATAAATCTCAGCGGGATGGAAGGCCGGGCGCGCAGGCATCGATCGCCTCACATTGCCGCGCGTCTGCGCGATGTCGCCCTCGGGCGCTTCGCTTTCGCCACCGGCTTGGCCTTCGGCTTCGCGGCTGTCTTCGCTTTCGACTTCGTCTTCACCGGCGCCTTCAATCTAATCGGCTCCCCCGCCTCCGTGGTCTTGTCCTTGAATTCGCAGAGGTCGCGCAGGATGCAGTCGGGGCATCTGGGCTTGCGCGCGACGCAGATATAGCGCCCGTGCAGGATCAGCCAGTGATGGGCGTTGAGGCGGTACTGTTCCGGCACGATCGCCTCGAGGCGCTTCATGGTCTCGTTCGGCGTCTTCGTCTTCACCATGCCGAGGCGGTTCGAGAGCCGGAAGATATGGGTGTCGACGGCGATGACCGGCACCCCGAAGGCGACGTTCAGCACCACCTTGGCGGTCTTGGCGCCAACCCCCGGCAGGGACTCGAGCATGGCGGCGTCGGCCGGCACCTCGCCGCCATGCCGGTCGACCAGGATCTGCGACAGCTTGATGACGTTCTTCGCCTTGGTGTTGAACAGGCCGATGGTGCGGATGTAATCGCGCAGGCCCTCTTCGCCGAGCCGCAGCATCGCCGCCGGCGTGCTCACCGCCTTGAACAGCGGGCGCGTCGCCTTGTTGACCCCGGCATCGGTCGCCTGGGCCGACAGCACCACGGCGACCAGCAGGGTGTAGGGGTTGATGTATTCCAACTCGGCACGCGGGTCCGGATTGGCGGCGGCGAGGCGGCGGAAGACGTCCTCGATTTGGGCGGGCTTCATGGGGGTATCACCGGGCTGGCGGCATAGTGGGGCAGAGCGTGACGAGTGTAGCCACCGCGTTAACCATGACAAGCCGTCCATGACCGATGTTGGAGCAATTTCACGGGTCCGTGCATGGCCGCGACCGGCGTCATCCGGTATACTGGAGCCATGAGCGAGACCACGCCCACGCCGGCCGACGACCTCGCCGGGCAGGCCGCCGGCACATTGCCGGGCGATGCCGTTCCCGCCTGCCTGTTCGACGCGGTGCTGACGCCCCATCGCAGCCTGGGCCCGACCGGGTTCCTGATCCTGATGAGCCTGGTGGCGCTGGTCGGCTTCGGCATCGGCATCGCCTTCCTGACCGTCGGCGCCTGGCCGGTGTTCGGCTTCTGCGGACTCGAGGTGGTGCTGATCTGGGTCTGCTTCCGCCTGAGCTATCGCAGCGGCCGGCTGTGGGAGCGGCTGCGCCTGACCAGCGAGGTCCTCACGGTCGAGCGGCATCTGGTCGACGGCTCGCTCAAGGAGTGGACCTTCCAGCCCTATTGGCTGCGGGTGTCGATGGACGACCCGCCGCAGCACGAGAGCCGGCTGGTGCTGAGCAGCCACGGCCGCAGCCTGGTGATCGGCAGCTTCCTGACCCCGGAGGAGCGGCTCGACCTCGCCAAGGCGCTGCGCCGCGCCCTCGACTTCGCGCGCGCGGCGTCTGCCGGCTGAGCCCGCCGGTTCCCGCGCCGACCGCCTCCATCGTTCCGTCGTCGGTTCGCGCAGCAGCCAGCCGATGTGCAGCTTCTTATTGACAGTACACTGTCATGACGACAGAATGCTGTCATCATGTCCAGGCAACGCCACAGCCCCGCCGGCACCGCCTTCACCGGGCTCCTGCTCGAGGTCTTCCGGGTCAACGGCCGGCTGCTGGCCGCCGGCGACGCGCTGACCGCCGATCTCGGCCTCAGCAGCGCGCGCTGGCAGGTGATGGGCGCGCTCGAGGCCGAGGCCTCGAGCGTGGCGCGGATCGCGCGGCGCATGGGGCTGGCGCGCCAGAGCGTGCAGCGCCTGGCCGACGCGCTCGCCGCCGAGGGCGTGGTCGCGTTCCACGACAATCCCGAGCATCGCCGCGCCAAGCTGGTGGCGCTGACACCGGACGGCCGCCGCCGGCTCGACAGGCTGAACCGGCGCCAGATCGCCTGGGCCAACCGGACCACGCGCGGCCTGGCGGCGGCCGAGATCAAGGCCGCGCATGAGGTGCTGCGCCGGCTCGGCGACGCGCTCGACCGTACGGCGCAGGAGGACTGAGGCATGGATCTCTACCTGATGGCCAGGCTCGGCCACGTCTTCGGCTTCGTCCTGCTGGGCGGCGGGCTCGCCGCCGTGTTCCTGGCCGACTGGCGCGGCCGGCGGGCCCGCGACGCGCGGGCATTCGCCGAGGCGGCGCGCTTCACCGCGCTGTTCTATGACGGGCTGGTGGTGCCAGGCGCGATCCTGGTCGCGGCCTCCGGCCTGGCCCTCATCCATGCGCTGGCCCTGGGCTTCTTCGAGGCGCCGTGGCTGGTCGGCATGTGGGGCCTGTTCGTGTTCGAGTTCGTCGAGGGCAACACGATCACCCGCCTGGTCTATCGCCGCACCATGCGGCAGGCGCAGGCCGCCCTGGACGCGGCGACACCGACCGAGTTCGCGTCCCAGAGCCTGGTCGGCCGCCTGACCCACTTCCTCGACCTGCCGCTGTTCGCGGTCATCGTCTATTGCGGGGTGGTGCGGCCGGACTCGTGGGCGAATGTCGGCGTCGGCATCGCCATCGCCATCACCATCGCCCTGGCGCTGACTCTGGCCGCGCCGCGCCTTGCCCCGGGCCCCATGCGCGCCTGACGCTGGAGGGCAGCCCGCTGATCGCGACGCGCGCGGCGATGCGGGTCGACATCGAAACGCAATAGCCGGCCGACACCGACGCGATCGTCCGGCGCGCCAGCGAGGTCTCGACCGTCGCCAACTCGCTGGCGCGTGGGCTGCCGGTGACGGTCAGCTCCTGAGGCGACGCCGAAGCGCTGTTTTCCGCTACAGCCCCAGCACGTCCTTCATGCCGTAGAGCCCGGGCTTGCGCCCCCGCGCCCACTGCGCGGCGCGGATCGCGCCGCGGGCGAAGATGGTGCGGTTGCCGGCCTTGTGGCTGAGCTCGACCCGCTCGCCCTCGCCGGCGAAGATGACGGTGTGGTCGCCGACCACGTCGCCGCCGCGCAGCGTGGCGAAGCCGATCTCGCCGCGGGCCCGCGCCCCGACGATGCCGTCGCGCACGCGAACGGCGACCTCGTCGAGCTTCACGCCGCGCCCGGCCGCGGCGGCGCGGCCGAGCGCCAGCGCGGTGCCCGAGGGCGCGTCGACCTTGTGGCGGTGATGCATCTCGACGATCTCGATGTCCCAGTCGGATTCGAGGCTGCGCGCCACCTGCTCGACCGCGGCCAGCAGCAGGTTGACGCCCAGGCTCATGTTGGGCGCAAACACGATGGCGGTCGCGCGGCCGGCGCGCTCGAGCTGGGCGATCTGGTCGGATTCGAGGCCGGTGGTGCCGATCACGTGGACCTTGCGGTGCTGCGCCGCGAGGGCGGCATGGGCGACCGAGACCGCCGGCGCGGTGAAGTCGAGCACCGCGTCGGAAGCGGCAAAGAGATCGCCGGCGTCGTCCAGCACCGGCAGCTTCAGGGGCTCGAGCCCGGCCACCACGCCGAGGTCGCGGCCGACCGCCGGGTTGCCCGGCCGCTCGCTGCCGCCGGCCACCGCGCAGCCCGGCGTGCCCGCGATGGTGGCCACCAGCATCCGGCCCATGCGGCCGGCGCAGCCCACCACGCCGATGCGGTAGTCGGTCATGTCGAGTCCCCCTGCTCCGCCGCCACGACGGAAAGCGCCGTCACGAAAGGCGCATTCGGGCCTCGCCCTTCGACAGGCTCAGGGTGAGGCCCTCATGCTGAGCTTGTCGAAGCACGAGGGCCGACGCGCCTCCAGGGGCGGAGTCTAGGCTATTCCTTGAGGTCGTCCCAGAGCTCCTTGACCTTGGCGAAGAAGCCGTCGGATTCCGGGCTGTGGTTTTTCTTGCCGCCGCCGGATTTCTCGAACTCGCGCAGGATCTCCTGCTGCTTCTTGGTCAGCGCGACCGGCGTCTCGACCATGATCTCGACATACATGTCGCCGCGCGCGGCCGAGCGCAGCACGCTCATGCCCTTGCCCTTGAGGCGGAACTGCTGGCCGGTCTGGGTGCCGGCGGCGACGTTGACCTTGGCGCGCGCGCCCTCGATGGTCGGCACCTCGATGCCGCCGCCGAGCGCCGCTGTCGTCATCGGGATCGGCACCCGGCAATGGATGTCGGCGCCGTCGCGGCGGAACACCCGGTGCGGCGCGATCGACAGGAAGATGTAGAGATCGCCGGCCGGCGCGCCGCGCATCCCGGCCTCGCCCTCGCCGGCCAGGCGGATGCGCGTGCCTTCCTCGACCCCCGGCGGGATGTTGACGTTGAGCGTGCGCTCCTTGCGCACGCGTCCGGCGCCCTGGCACACCTTGCACGGCTTCTCGATCACCTTGCCGGCGCCGTTGCAGGCTTGGCAGGTGCGTTCGATGGTGAAGAAGCCCTGGGTGGCGCGCACCCGGCCATGGCCGTCGCAGGTCGGGCAGGCGACCGGCTGCGCGCCCTTTTCGCCGCCCGAGCCCTGGCAGGCGTCGCAGGCGACCGAACTCGGCACTCTGACCGCTGCCTGGTTGCCGGCGAAGGCCTCGTCCAGGGTGATCTCGAGGTTGTAGCGCAGGTCGGCGCCGCGGCCGCGCGACTGGGTCCCGCGCCGCCCGCCGCCCATGAATTCGCCGAACATTTCGTCGAAGATGTCGGCGAAGCCGGCGCCGGTGAAATCGAAGCCGCCGCGTCCCGGCCCGGCGCCGCCGTTCTCGAAGGCGGCGTGGCCGAAGCGGTCATAGGCGGCGCGCTTCTGCTCGTCCTTCAGGATGTCGTAGGCTTCGCTGACTTCCTTGAACTTGTGCTCGGCCGTGGCATCGCCCGGATTGCGATCCGGGTGATACTGCATGGCGAGCTTACGATAAGCCTTCTTGAGGGTCTCGGGATCGGCACCGCGCTCGATCCCCAGGGTGGCGTAATAGTCCTGCTTCGCCATCGTCTAACCGCCGCGCCCCCGCCCGCATTCCCGATCCGTCCGCAACCGCCTGGCCGCCCCCGCGGCAGAACGGCGGCCGGCCGCAGGCATCGCGCAGACGCGCGACCGCCACGGCCGGCCGGTCGTCATTCGCGGCCGGCCTCAGGCCGACTTGTCGCGCCGGTTCTCGTCGACCTCTTCGAAATCGGCGTCGACCACGCCTTCCTCCGAGGACCCGCCGCCCGCGCCGGCGCCAGGCCCGCCGGGCTGGTCGCCGGCGGCGCCGGCCTCGGCACCCTCGCCGGCGCCCTGCTGGGCGCGGTACATCGCCTCGCCGAGCTTCATCGAGGCCTGGGCGAGCGCGTCGGTCTTGGCCTTGATCGCCTCGGCGTCGTCGCCTTCCATCGCCGTCTTGAGCCCGGCGAGGGCGTCCTCGATCGCCTGCTTCTCGCCGGCGGCGATCTTGTCGCCATGTTCCTTCAGCGTCTTCTCGGTGCTGTGGCTCAGGGCGTCGGCGTGGTTGCGGGCCTCCACCAGGGCGCGCTTCTTCTTGTCCTCGGCGGCGTGGGCCTCGGCGTCCTTGACCATCTTGTCGATGTCGGCGTCGCCCAGGCCGCCCGAGGCCTGGATGCGGATCTGCTGCTCCTTGCCGGTCGCCTTGTCCTTGGCCGAGACGTTGACGATGCCGTTGGCGTCGATGTCGAAGGTCACTTCAACCTGGGGCATGCCGCGGGGCGCCGGGGGCAACCCCGAAAGATGAAATTTGCCCAGGGTCTTGTTGTCCTTGGCGAAATCACGTTCGCCTTGCAGCACGTGAATCTCAACGGAGTCTTGGTTGTCGGCCGCCGTGGTGAACGTCTGCGACTTCTTGGTTGGAATCGTGGTGTTCTTTTCAATCAACTTGGTCATCACGCCGCCAAGGG
>CAYJQC010000064.1:0-11506 GCA_964372215.1 uncultured Rhodospirillaceae bacterium | reverse complement strand
GGTCGCCGGTCCCGCCGGCCTCGGCCTCGCGGCGGGCCGCATCCTGCGCCGCATAGGCGCGCACGATGCGGGACACCAAGGTATGGCGCACCACGTCGGCGTCGCTGAACTGCACCATGCTGATGCCCTCGACCTGGGCCAGGGTATCGATCGCGTCGTGCAGCCCGGAGCGCACGCCCTTGGGCAGATCGACCTGGGAGAGATCGCCGGTCACCACCATGCGGGCATTCTCGCCGAGCCGAGTCAGGAACATCTTCATCTGCACCGGCGTGGTGTTCTGCGCCTCGTCCAGAATGACGAACGCGTTCGCCAGGGTCCGGCCGCGCATGAAGGCGAGCGGCGCGATCTCGATCTCGCCGTTCGACAGGCGGCGCACCACCTGTTCCGCCGGCAGCATGTCGTAGAGCGCATCGTAGAGCGGTCGCAGATAGGGGTCGACTTTCTCGCGCAGATCGCCGGGCAGGAAGCCCAGCCGCTCGCCGGCCTCGACCGCCGGGCGCGACAGCACGATGCGATCGACCGTGCCCTTGGTCAGCATGGCGACCGCGACGGCCACCGCCAGATAGGTCTTGCCGGTGCCCGCCGGGCCCAGCCCGAACACCAGGTCGTGGTCGCGCATCGCCTTGAGATAGGCCGCCTGCACCGGCGAGCGCGGCGTGATGTGGCGGCGCTGGGTGCGGATCGCGCTGCCGTCGCCGCCATTGCCGAACAGGCCGGGCTCGCCGGCATCGTCGTGGCGGACATGACGCAGCGCGGCGTCGACCTCGCCGCGCTCGACCATCAACCCGCCCTTGAGGCGTTGGTAGAGCGCCGTCAGCGCGGCGCGCGCCCGCGTCACCTGGTCGGCCGGACCGGAGATGGCGAGTTGATTGCCGCGCGAGACCAGGGAGACGCCGAGCTCCTGTTCGATGCGCGCGAGGTTCTGGTCGTGCTCGCCGAACAGCATCGGCAGCAGACGGTTGTCGTCGAACTGCAGGAACACCGGCTTTGCCACTTCGCCCGAGAGCACGCTCACGCGCGAATCCTCTGCGCCTGCACCGCCGCCGGCACGGCCGGCCGCGCCGCCAGCCGGCCGACCAGGCTGTTGGGCTGCACGTCCACGATCGCCACATCGACGATGCGGCCGAGGGCAGCGTCGGGCGCCTCGAGATGCACCGCCTGCATGTACGGACTGCGGCCGATCCGCTGCCCGGCATGGCGGCCGTCGCGCTCCAGCAACACCGGCAGGACGCGGCCGATGGAAGCCCGGTTGAAGGCGTCCTGCTGCGCCTTCAGCAGGGCCTGCAGCTCGGCCAGGCGCTGCTCCTTCACCGCCTCGGGCAGTTGGACCGCGCGCGCCGCCGGGGTGCCCGGGCGCGGGCTGTACTTGAACGAGTAGGCCTGGGCATAGCCGACCCGCGCCGCCAGCTCGAGGGTGGCGGCGAAATCGGCATCGTCCTCGCCGGGGAAGCCGACCATGAAGTCGCCGGACATCGCGAGATCGGGCCGGCTCCGGCGCAGCCGCTCGACCATCTCGAGATAGTCGGCCGCGCGGTGCCGCCGGTTCATCGCCGCCAGCACGCGGTCCGATCCGGACTGCACCGGCAGGTGCAGATACGGCATCAGCGCCGGAATTTCGGCATGGGCCGCGATCAGCGCGTCATCCATGTCGCAGGGATGCGAGGTGGTGTAGCGGATGCGCAGCAGCCCGTCGATCTCGGCCAGTGCGCGGATCAGCCGCGCCAGGCCCCAGCTCGCCGGGCCCGGGCCTGCCGGCCCGGCCAGGGTCCTGGGGGCGGCGCCGTGATAGGCGTTGACGTTCTGCCCGAGCAGGGTGATCTCGACCACCCCCTGACTGGCCAGGCCGCGCGCCTCGCCCAGGATCTGGGCCGCCGGCCGCGAGAACTCGGCGCCGCGGGTATAGGGCACGACGCAGAAGCTGCAGAACTTGTCGCAGCCTTCCTGCACCGACAGGAACGCCGTCGGCCCGCTTGCGCGGCGCGCCTCGGGCAGGCTGTCGAACTTCGATTCGGCGGGGAACTCGGTGTCGAGCACGCCGCGCGGCGGCGCCCCCGGCGCGGCGTCCTGCGCCGCGCGCGCGGCGGCGGCGGCCAGTTCGGGCAGGCGATGATAGGTCTGCGGTCCGAGCACGATGTCGACCTGGGGTGCCCGCCGCAGGATCTCGGCGCCTTCGGCCTGGGCGACGCAGCCGGCGACGGCGATCACCATATCGCGGCCCCGCGCCTGCTGCGCCTGCTTGTGCCGCTTCAGGCGCCCGAGCTCGGAGAACACCTTCTCCGCCGCCCGTTCGCGAATATGGCAGGTGTTGAGCACGACCATGTCGGCGCCGTCCGGACCGTCGGCCGGGACAAAGCCGTGCGGCGCCAGCACTTCCGCCATCCGACCGGAGTCGTAGACGTTCATCTGGCAGCCGTAGGTCTTGATGTAGAGCTTTCTGGCCAAGATCGCGCGGCTACCGGCGTGCCACGTCGCTCAGAAAACTGAGGTGGGCCGGCACGTTCAACGATTCCGCAGCTTCCCAGGCATGGATCGAGCCTAGCATCAACGCCGCCGGCCGGGTACCCAAATTCCGGCCGCCGCAACGGCCGCGCGCCGGTCCCCGGGACGCCGTGGCGCCGGGCGGCCGCTCACGCCTCGGGTTCCGCGGGTGACGGGTCCGGCGCCGCGCTGGCCGCCGCCGGGCGCTGGCGGCCGCCGGTCAGGGCCTCGGTCACGCCCTCGGCGACGACGTCGTGGCAGTGGTCGCTGAGCGCCTTGCGCGAGCCGAACTGCTCGAGGGTCACCGGCGGATGGAAGCGGACCTCCACGGTCAGCTTGCCGAGGCGCAGGAATTGCCACAGATGGTCGGCCAGCACCATGTCGCCATACCAGGCGACCAGCGGCCGCAGCCCGTGGCCGATCGGCATGCCGTTCAGCATGGTGTAGGCGATCGAGACCGGCTGCACCACCAGCGGCGGGGCGCCGGCGCCGTTGCGCCCCGGCTCCGCCACCGACAGCAGGGCGCTGCGGAACGGCAGGGTGCGGTTGCCGTCGCTGCTGGTCCCCTCGGGGAACAGGATCAGGTTGTCGCCGGCGACGATCCGGCCGGCGATGGTGTCGCGCTGGCGATGCGCCGAGTTGCGCTGGCGATCGACGAACACCGTGCGCTGCAGCTTGGCCAGCAGGCCGAAGACCGGCCAGCGCGCGACCTCGGCCTTGGCGACGAAGCAGCCCGCGATCAGGGCGCCGAGCACGGTGACGTCGAGATAGGAGGCGTGGTTGCAGACGAACAGCGTCGGCCGTGCGTGCGACATCTCGCCGTGCTGATCGATCCGCATGCCGAGCACGCGCAGGCAGGTCCGGTGGAAGAACAGCGGCACGCCCTCGGCAAGGCGGCGCATCCGGAACGCCACAGCCATCGCCTGCACCGGGATCAGCAGCAGCACCAGGAGGCCGTAGATCAGCAGCCGCAGATACGGTCGGAACGGCGAGCCGAGGCGCGCGGCAAGCGGCTCGTCGACCGGTTCGATCGGGCGGAACAGCCGCCTGGAGCGGCCGGAGGTGCGGGCCGCGGCGCCGTCGGTTACTGGCATTTCAGGCGCGGCGCGGCGATCAGCCCGGCGCCCGGTTCCGGCGCGCGGCGCCGTCTTCGCGCGTGTAGTGCCGGAAGTAGCGCGCGGTCACCCAGTCGGTCTTGACGATCACCCCGACATCGGTGGTGTTGAATTGGTGATCCACCACGGCGCCGTCGCCGACGAACCCGCCGAGCCGCAGATAGCCCTTGATCAGCGGCGGCAGCAGCGCCCGCGCCGCCTTCTTGTCGACCGCTTCGCGCGGCAGCATGTTCATGTCGACACGGCGGTGCGGCAGGGCGCGCGTGCGCAGCTGCTCGGGCGCCAGGTGATAGTGGTAGAGATAGGACAGCGGCAGCGCGAGCTCGGCCGGGTTGGTGCCCGGCAGGCTGGCGCAGCCGAACATCACCGCGACGTCGTAATGCATGACGTAGTCGGTGATGCCGCGCCACATCAGCTGCATCGCGGTCCCCGTGCGATGGGCCATGTCGATGCAGGAACGGCCGAGCTCGAGAATCTCCCCCGGCGACGCCACCAGGGTCGAGATGTCGTACTCGTCGATCGAGTAGAAGCGCCCGGCGCGCGCGGCATCGGCGCGGCGCATCAGCCGATAGGTTCCGACCACCCCCGCGGCGCCCGCCCCGATCTGGTGGTCGATCACCAGGAGATGGTCGCAGAAGCCGTCGAACATGTCGAAATCGCGCCGCGCCGCAGCCATTTCCGGACTCGGCTGCGCCGCCATCTCCTGGTAGAAGACCTGGTAGCGCAGGCGCTGCGCGGCGGCGACTTCGTCCGGACTCTCGGCCAGCCGCAGCTCGAGATCGCCGGCGCGGATGTCGACCGGCCGGGTGGCGGCGATGCTGGGGAGCGCCATCAGTGGCGCGCCCCGCGGCGGGCGGCGGCCGGCGGCCGCGGTCGATCGCGTGCCGTCATTGCCGGGTCTCCGCGGTTCGCTTGCGCTCGGTCCGCCCGCCCTTGGCCGCGCGCCCGGCGATGCGCCGGCCATAGAGCTCGAGGCGATGATCGACCAGCTCGTAGCCCAGTTCCTCGGCGACCCGGCGCTGCAGCTTTTCGATCTCTTCGTTGCGGAATTCGACCACGTCGCCGGACTGGACGTCGATCAGGTGGTCGTGATGGCGCTCGGGAATTTCTTCATAGCGGGCGCGACCGCGGCGGAAGTCGTGGCGCTCGAGAATGTTCGCCTCCTCGAACAGGCGCACGGTCCGGTACACGGTGGCGATGCTGATGCGCGGGTCGACTTCGGTGACGCGACGATAGAGCTGTTCGACATCGGGATGGTCGGTCGCGTCCGACAGCACGCGGGCGATCACCCGGCGCTGCCCGGTCATTTTCAATCCCTTGTCCTGGCAGAGCTTTTCGAGTCGCGACGCCATCGCGCGCGGGTTCCCGTTAGCGTTTCGCTTGGGCGCAATATAGCCGAAAGGGGGGGCCGAGCCTATCCGGCTCCCCCGGCGATCCGGGCCGCAGGCGCGGGCGCCGGGGCCGGTCGCCGGCCGACGCCTCGGGGTCGCGCCGAGGCGTCCGGCCGGACATGGGCGCGACGATGCCCCGGTCAGGCGCGCCGGCGGCGCGACTGGGTGCCGAGTCCGATTTCCTTGGCGAGCTTGCTGCGCTGCTTGGCGTAGTTCGGCGCCACCATCGGATAGTCCGGCGGCAGGCCCCAGCGCTCGCGATAGTCTTCGGGCGACATGCCGTATGCCGTGCGCAGATGGCGCTTCAGCATCTTCAGCTTCTTGCCGTCCTCCAGGCAGATGATGTAGTCGGGGGTGATCGACTTCTTCACCGCCACCGCCGGAGTCGGCCGCTCGGGCTGCGGTGCGGCGTTGCCGCCGGCCGAGGCCAGCGCGTTGTAGACGTCGCGAATCAGGTCCGGCAGCTCGGTGATCGGCACGGTGTTGTTCGACAGATGCGCCGCGACGATGTCCGTCACCAGCGGCAGCAGCTCCGACGGTCTTGTCTGCTCTGACATGAGACTTGGTCACTCCGGTGTTGGCCTGGGCACACATGTAAAAGAATCGCCGGGCGATGGCAATACTATGAGGTTATAATCATGGTCGATTTGTAAAGGCGAGTGCGGCGATTATAATCGCGTGTCCTTGATCTGGCTGCGATAGATTATCGCAGGTCAAAGACATAGCCGAGGAATCGCCGGAGAACTGGCCCGGCAATCCGCGGCGGCCGGATTTCACGATCGGGCGGCGGCGTCCGATCCGGCCGCGAGGCGGCGCGCCAGCACCAGGGCGTCGATCGCCCCGCCGCCCCGCTGGTAGTATCCCGGCCGACGTCCAACCTGTTGAAACCCAAGGCGAAGATACAGTGCGCGCGCCGCGCTGTTGTCGGCGGCGACCTCGAGAAACAGGCGTTGCGCACCGCGCTCGACGGCATGTTCCGTCGCCGCCGCGACCAGCATCCGGGCGATTCCGCCGCGCCGCCAGGGCGCCGGCACGCCGAGCGAAAGGATCTCCGCCTCGTCGGCGGCAACCCGGGCCAGCAAGAAACCGGACAGTTCTTCGCAAGTACTATATAGGAGTCCGAAACTCCCGGGCATCGCCAGCACCGCGGCGATCGCCGCCGGCGACCAGGCATCGTCGAAGCAGGCCGCGTGCAGCGCCGCGACGCTGTCGAGGTCGAACGGATCGATCGGCCGCAGCGTGGTTCCGGCGGCCGCGCTCATCGGCCCGGGATCGCAGGGTCGGGCAATTGCGCGTCCGGCGCGCGCAGATAGAGCGGCGTCGGGGCCGCCATCGGCGCCATGCCGGCAGCGCCCGCGCGCAGCCGATCGGGCGCGAGGCGGGCGGCCAGCCGCGCGACGTCGGCGGCATCGATCGGCCCGGCGCGACCGGCATCGATCTCCAGAGCTGCCGCCGCCGCGCCGGCCCGCGCCTGCACCTCCCGCAGCCGCGCGGCGCCGTCGCCGGCGACCAGCAGCGCGCGTCCCTCGGCGGCCGCGGCGAGCGCCTCGGGCAAGGTTTCCGCGGCGAGCGCCCGCGGCGGCTCGAGCGGGCTTCGCCCGGCATCGAAGACCTGCCAGTACGCGCCGCCGCGGCGGTCGTCGATGGCGATGGCGAACGCGCGCGCCGCGTCGAGCGGCGGCAGCGCCTCGGCGATCGCCGCGAAGCTGGTGACGCCGAGCGCCGGCACGCCGGCGGCCAGCGCGATGCCGCGCGCCGCGGCGAGGCCGATCCGCAGCCCGGTGAACGAGCCCGGACCGACCGTGACCGCCACCAGGTCGAGCTCGGCGAAGGCGCAGGCGGCGGCCGCCATCGTCGCCGCGACCATCGGCATCAGCGCCTCGGCCTGGCCCCGTGCCATCGCCTCGAAGCGATGGCCGGCGAGCGCCGCGTCGCGCCACAGTGCCACGGAGCAGGCGGCGCCCGAGCAGTCGAGCGCCAGGATCACCGGCGCGGCGCGGCTCATCGGCGCACCCGCCGCCGGACATTGCATCCGGACCGCGCCGTGCTAGGAGTGATGGCAATGCCATCCGTGCAAGGGACCGTTGCCAAATGACTCTCGTGCCGATCGGGGCGCCGGAATACGACATCGAGCCGGCGCTCGCCTATGCCACCCCGGACAACGTGACGGGCCAGCCGATCTACGCCCATGCCCGCTGCTATCTGCACGAGGATGCGGCCGCCGCGCTCGCGCGCGCCATCGCGCTCGCCGCCGGGATCGGCCTGCGATTGAAGCTGTTCGATGCGTTTCGCCCGGCCGAGGCGCAGTGGGTGCTGTGGAACAAGTTTCCCGATCCCGAGTTCGTCGCCGACCCGCGCCGCGGCTCGCCGCATTCGCGCGGCGTCGCCGTCGACCTGACGCTGATCGACCGCGGCGGCGCGGAATTGGAGATGGGCACCGGCTTCGACGATTTCTCGCCGCGCGCGCACCACGCCAATGCCGAGATTTCGACCGACGCCCAGCGCAACCGCGCCATCCTGCTCGGCCTGATGACCGCCGCAGGCTGGGACTTCTATCGCAATGAGTGGTGGCACTACCAGCTGTTCAATTCCCGCCGCTATCCGCTGTACAGCGATTCGGCCCTGGCCCAGGGGCTGATGTAGCCAGGGACTGATGTCGCCGGCGGCTGACATGACCGGCGGCCGGGCGGGCCGGAACCGGCGCCGCGCGGCTCACAGGATCCGGCACGCCTCGTCGAACTCGAGCCGCGCCGCGCGCGGTCGCATGCGCTGGCCGTCGCCATAGCCGAGATTGCACAGGAAGTTCGACTTCCAGCGCCCGTCGGGAAAGAATTCCGCGTCGAGCCTGGCCCGGTTGAAGCCCGACATCGGCCCGCAATCGAGGCCGAGCGCGCGGGCCGCCAGGATCAGATAGGCGCCCTGCAGGGTGCCGTTGCGAAACGCCGTCGCCTCGATCGCCTTCGGCTTGCCGGCGAACCAGCCGCGCGACTCCGCGGTGTGGAGCCGCGGCATCAGCTCGTAGAACTCCATGTCGTGGGCGATGATCGCGGTCACCGGCGCCGCCATGGTCTGGTCGACGTTGCCCTGGTCGAGCACCGGCCGGAGCCGCGCCTTGGCCGCCGCCGACTGCACGAAGACGAACCGCGCCGGGCAGCAATTGGCGCTGGTCGGCGCCATCCTGGCCAGGTCGTAGACGGCGGCGAGCACGATTTCGGACACCGGCTCGGCGGTCCAGGAGCGATGGGTGCGCGCGGCGCGGAACAGCTGGTCGAGCGCGCCGTCGGCGATTGCCTTGCTCATCGGATGCGGCTCATGGCGAAAATTCCCGGCGGTCGCGGCTGGCGCCACCATGGCGCGCCGGCCGGGCCCGGGCAAGGGGGGCCGGGCCGGCGCGGCGGACGGCGGCAGGCAGCCGCCCGCGGGCTCAGATGCTGCCGGGTTGCGGCAGCAGCGCGGCGCGGTCCAGGCCCTGCAGCCGGTTGCTGCGGATCAGGCCGCGCACCGCCTTGATATAGGCGTCGCCGAGCTCGGAGTAGCGCGCGAGTTGACCGACCAGGGCGACGCCGGCGGGCAGCGCGCCGTCGGCCCGCAGCCCGGCCCGCACCCGGCGGAACTCGCCATAGGCGTCGTGGGTGTTGAGGTTGCGCATATAGGCGGCGACCGCGTCGAGCAGCCGCGCGAAGCTGCGCGCCCGGTGGCGGGTGCCGGCCTCGCGCGCCAGCGGTTCGAGGCCGGCCGCGCTCCAGGTCCGCTCGCCGAACAGGGCGTTGCCCTCGCGCGCCAGGCGCGAGGTGCCCCAGCCGGATTCGAGCGCCGCCTGGGCGATCGCCAGGGACGGCGGCACGATATCGACCCGGCGCAGCAGCTCGGCCACCAGTTCTTCGGCGTCGGGCGCGTCGGCGTCGAGTTCGGCGGCGTCGGGCGCCCCGGCGGCGATGCCATAGCGCCGGCCGAGCGCCGCGAGCCAGTCGGCCTGCTCGCCGCTGAAATCTTCCCCGGCGTCCCGCAGACCGGCGAGCGCCACGAGCTGGGCGCGGTCGCCGGCGATCTCCTCGTTGACCGTCAGCACCAGCGGCAGCATCAGCCGCAGGAACAGGTCCTTGCGCTCGGCCGGGGTGGCGGTCGCGTCGAGATCGGCAGGCACCGCCGCCAGCAGGATGCGCGGCACCGCCACCGCCTTGGCGCCCGGCAAATCGCAGTCATAGCCCTGGGCCGCGAACAGGTCGGCGAGTTCCTCGGCGGTCGCCACCTCGACCATGGGCGCCGGGCCAGGAAGCAGCGCGGGGATGGCGAGCGCGAGGCCGAGGCCGCCGGCGAGGGCGGCGACCAGCATGGCAGCCGACAACCGCGGCCGGGTGGCGCGGCGGCGGGCGACCGGATGAAAGGCGCGGCGATGGCGGGAGATCGGGCGCATGTCGGAGGCTGCTCCTGGGTGCGGGATGCCCGGCAGCGGGCAGCCAGGGAGGGGCGGGCGACAGGCGCGGGAGTCAACGCGGTCCGGATGGCCGGATCAAGCCTCAAACATGGCTAAAATGCGGCGCAATCGTCGGATTCGAAGCCGGAATGGCGAATCTGCGCGATTTAACCAAGGAATTCCCGGCCTTGTGTCAGAAACGCACCTTCCCCAGAGCTAGCACTTCCGCCGCGCGGAACTCGCGGTATGGTAGTCTCATGTGGGGAAATGTCCGGCGGTTCTGGCGCGGATTCTCGGCAATCATGGTCTTGCTGGGCATTCTTTGGATGCCCGCGGACACGATTCAGTTGCCCCAGGCTCTCAGAGCCTGGCAGCCCTTGGTCGCATTCATGACAAGGGAAGCCCTTCTCATTGCCTATGCCGTCTTGGTTACCGCATGGCTGGTCTGGATCGACAACAGATCACTCCGCCTCTGGTTACGGCTCAAATTTTGGGGTCCGTTAGAGATTGAATTTCCTGAAGAAGCCAATCTAATTAACAAGGTAGCTGAACCATATAAGCAATACCAATGGCTAGCCGTGCGAGACGATCCAAAAATTAATCTTAACTTGGCAATTATTTGCATTTCTATACACAATAAATCGAGATCGACTATAGATGATGTTAAGGTTATAGTTTCGTATGGCGGCCGACCACTTGAGAGTATGAACTTGTCGTTACCAACGTGGCCACATAACACAAGCTATTCTATAGATCCCGGTGGACGTTTGTTTTTTAAGCTCGGGGAATATGCCTTTGATTCTATGGTTCCAGCCGCGCCCATTATGGTAGATGATGCAAAATATATAGAAGGTTTGAAGAAAATATCAAAGCCGATGGCTCTTATAATTACAGGCCGCGATAACAGAAAATCTGGTTTATTGAAGAATAATGGACAGTACCTATATCTACAAATATTAGCGAGAAACACAGCGCCGCTATACGCGAGATTTATAGTAACTCTAAAAGAAGATCATACATTCATTCATTTGAAAGACACATCCCGATCCGAATGGGATATTATTCAGGATCGACCAAAGAAACACTCCGGCAACCGATCGCGAGCAAACATTGTACCAAAAAGATAGCCGTACCCCTCACGGCTGATCTTGTTATTAATATTTCTGTTCCTTTCCCTTTCATGAATTCCTAGGGCCTCTAGCCGCTTGACCAGTTGCTAGCAGCAGAGGTTTTGGCGCTTCATCTCGGCTTTCAGATTGCTCTCAAGGCGATCTTGCCAGCCCATGTCGACGCAATGCCGGAGCTGGCGCGCATCACCACATCAGCGGCAAGTACCTACAGCAGTATGCGAACGAAATGGCGGGGCGGGAGAACTACCGCCGCCAGCCGAACGGCACCCTGTACCTGATGGTTGCCGGCGCTGCCTTCGGCCATGACGGGTCGCGGATGTGGAAGGGATACTGGCAGCGGGCGGCTCAAGTTACTCGCGGCATTCCGCCATTTGCGGTACGTTGGCCCGGAACATTAGGAGAACGTAATTCAATGTCAGATGGTGAAATCATCCTTTACCAGTCGGAGGATGGCCTTTCAGAGATCCAGCTCCGCGCCGAGGGTGGTACTGTTTGGCTATCCCAGGCCGAAATTTCTGAGTTGTTTCAAACAACTCCGCAGAATGTAACTCAGCACATCAAGACCCTCTATGGCGAAGGCGAACTGGTTGAGTCCGCAACATGTAAGGAACTCTTACAAGTTCGACTGGAGGGCACACGCGATGTGAAGCGTCCCATCAAGTTCTACAACCTAGAAGTGATTTTGGGAGTCGGCTATCGAGTCCGCTCCCCGCGCGGAACGCAGTTCAGACAATGGGCCACTAGCCGACTCCGCGAATACCTTGTGAAAGGCTTCGTGATCGACGACGCCCGGCTGAAATCCATGGAGCGCTTCGACTATTTCGACGAGCTCCTTGAGAAAATCCGCGAGATACGCGCGTCGGAAAAGCGATTTTATCAAAAAATCAGAGAGGTTTATGCCACGAGCGTCGACTATGATTCTCACTCAGAGGCTGTCTTGAAACTCGGTTTTTTTGGGTGGATGGCCGGGTTCAGATG
>CAYJQC010000063.1:0-12844 GCA_964372215.1 uncultured Rhodospirillaceae bacterium | reverse complement strand
ACCTCTACGGCTGCCGCGAGTCGCTGGTGGACGGCATCAAGCGCGCCACCGACGTGATGATCGCCGGCAAGGTCGCGGTGGTCGCCGGCTATGGCGACGTCGGCAAGGGCAGCGCCGCCTCGCTGCGCAGCCAGGGTGCCCGGGTGATGGTGACCGAGATCGATCCGATCTGCGCGCTGCAGGCGGCGATGGAAGGCTACGAGGTGACGACCCTGGACGACGCCGCGCCGCGCGGCGACATCTTCGTGACCTGCACCGGCAATGTCGACGTGATCACCCTCGAGCACATGCGGCAGATGAAGGACCGCGCCATCGTCTGCAACATCGGCCACTTCGATTCCGAGATCCAGATCGGGTCCTTGCGGAACTACAAGTGGCACAACGTCAAGCCGCAGGTCGACGAGATCGAGTTTCCCGACGGCAAGCGGCTGATCGTCCTGGCCGAGGGACGGCTGGTCAATCTCGGCTGCGCCACCGGCCATCCGAGCTTCGTGATGAGCGCGTCCTTCACCAACCAGGTGCTGGCGCAGATCGAGCTGTGGAAGAACTACAAGACCTACGAGCGCAAGGTCTACGTGCTGCCCAAGCATCTCGACGAGAAGGTCGCGTTGCTGCACCTGGCCAAGATCGGCGCCAAACTCACCAAGCTCAGCGACAAGCAGGCGGACTATATCGGCGTGCCCCAGCAGGGCCCGTTCAAGCCCGACCACTACCGCTACTAATCGTCTGATTCTGCTGCTTGTTCGCCCCCGCGAAGGCCCGTAGACTCGGGCCCGTGGGGGCAGTTCTCCAAGCGCTGAAGCGGCGCGTCGCGAGGCGCGGCAGCGGAATCGATCCGGCCGCCGGTGCCGGGCCGCGTGCATCCCGCTCGGCCGGTCGGGCCCGGGGGCTCGCCCTCGCCCTGTTCCTCGCCGGCCCGGCGCTGACCCAGCGCGCCCAGGCCCAGGCGCCGGAGGCGGCGATCGGCGCCACCCTGCAGATGCTGCCCTGGATCGTCGCCGCCCTCGCCGCGGCCGTCGCGGTCGCCCTGTGGTTCGACGGCCGGCGCCGGGCCGAGCGGCTGCGCGCCGACCACGAAGCCGCCGAGGCCGAGCGGGCGCGGCTCGCCGCCATGCTCGCCGCCAGCCCAGCCGGGCTGGTCTCCTGGATCGGCGACGCGGCCGAGCCGCGGCTGAGCGCCGGGCTGGCCGCTCTGATCGGATCGGCGGCCGACGCGCCATTCGACCGCGACCGCCTGCTGGCGCTCGCCGTGAACGCCGACCGTGCCGCGCTCGACGCGGCGCTCGACGGCCTGCGCCGCCGGGGAACGGCGTTCGACCTGCGCTTCCGCCTCGCCGCCGACGACCGCAGCCTGCGCGTCCTCGGCCGCCGCGTGCAGGACCCCATGCCGGTCGATACGCTCGCCATGGTCGACGACAGCGCGCTGACCGACGCGCTCGCCGATCTCGCCGCCGCGAATGACCGGCTGCGCACCGCGCTCGACAGCCTGCCGATGCCGGTCTGGAGCCGGCGCAAGGATCTCAGCCTGGCGTTCTGCAACGCCGCCTTCGCCCGCGCCGCCGACGCCGCGCCGGCCGCGGTCATCGCCAAGGGCGTCGAGATCGCCGCCAGCGCCCGGGCGCTGGCGGCCCGCGCGCGCGACCTCAGGGTGGCGCAATCGGAGAGCCAGCACGTGGTGGTCGGCGGCGACCGCCGGCTGTTCGACTTCGTCGAGCAGCCGATCAGGGGCGGCGGGCTGGCCGGCCACGCCCTCGACCTGACCGGACTCGAGGACACCCAGTCCGAGCTGGCGCGCCACATCGCCGCCCATGCCGAGGTGCTGGAGAATCTCAGCACCGGCATCGTCATCTACGGGCCCGACGCGCGGGTGAAGTTCTTCAACAACGCCTTCGTCGACCTGTTCGAGCTGGAGTCCGACTTCCTCAACAGCGAGCCGACCATGGCGGAAGTGCTGGAGGCGATGCGCGAGAGCCGGCGCACCGAGGAGGTGCCGAATTTCCCGGCCTACAAGCGCGAGCGCGAGAAGCATCTCATGGGTCTGATCGGGCCGCTCGAGGAGCTGCTGCACCTGCCCAACGGCTCGACCCTGCGGACGCTCGCCGCCCCGCATCCGTTCGGCGGCGTGCTCATCGTCTACGAAGACGTCACCGACCGCCTGGCGCTCGAGCGCAACTACAACACGCTGATCGAAGTGCAGCGCGAGACCCTCGACAACATGTACGAAGGCATCGCGGTCTATGGCAGCGACGGGCGGCTGAAGCTCAGCAATCCGGCATTCGCGCGCATGTGGGGCCTGGGGCCCGACGAGCTGGCCGGCGAGCCGCATATCTCGGCGATCGTCGAGAGCACGCGCCCGCTGTTCGATCCGCGCCGCGACTGGGACGGGATCAAGAATCGCATGATCGCCCTGGTCTCCGACCGCGAGGTGCGCGACGGCCGGATCGAGCGGACCGACGGCTCGGTGCTCGACTATGTCAGCGTGCCCTTGCCCGACGGCGGCTGCCTCGTCACCTATATCGACGTCACCGATTCGATGCGGGTCGAGCGCGCGCTCAGGGACCGCAACGCCGCGCTGGAGACCGCCGACCGGTTGAAGTCGGAGTTCATCGCCAATGTCTCCTACGAGCTGCGGACTCCGTTGAACGCCATCATCGGCTTCGCCGAGATCTTGAACCTGCAGTATTTCGGCACGCTGAACGAGCGCCAGGTCGAGTATGCCCGCGGCATCGTCGAGGCCTCGCAGCGCCTGCTCGCGCTGATCAACGACATTCTCGACATCGCCACCATCGAGGCCGGGCAGTTGCAGCTCGAGCTGGCGCCGGTGGATCTCAGGGCGCTGTTCGGGGCGCTGCTGGTACTGACCGGCGAGCGGGCGCGCAATTGCGAGCTCGGCCTGGAATTCACGCCGGCCCCGGATGTCGGTCTGGTCACGGCCGACGAGCGGCGGCTGAAACAGGCGGTCTACAACCTGATCAGCAACGCCATCAAGTTCACCCCGCCTGGCGGCCGGATCGGCGTCAGCGCGACCCGCAGCGGCGACGACGTCGCGATCCAGGTGGTCGACACCGGCATCGGCATCGCGCCGGAGGACCAGTCCCGGGTGTTCGAGAAGTTCGCGCAGACCGGCAGTGCGCAGCGCCATGGCGGCGCCGGGGTCGGCATGGCGCTGGTGAAGAGCCTGATCGAGTTGCATGGCGGCAGCGTGACGCTCGACTCGACGCCCGGCCAGGGCACCACGGTGACCTGCCGCATCCCGATCAAGGGGCCGGTTTCCGCCCTGCCGCCGGCGCCCGAGGCGCAGCAGGCCCCATCGGCCTGACCGTCAGGTGCCGGGCACGCCCTTGGTGGTCGAGTACTCGAAATGCAGCACCTCGCCGGGATGGACCAGCGGGTGGATGGCATGCGCCGCCATCGCCGCCTCGGCGAAGCCCGAGAGGATCAGCTTGAGCTTGCCGGGATAGTGGGCGATGTCGCCGATGGCGAAGATGCCGGGGCGGCTGGTGGCGCAGCTCGCGGGGTCGACGACGATGTGGCTGTGGTCGAGATTGAGGCCCCAGCCGGCGATCGGCCCCAGGTTCATCGACAGCCCGAAGAACGGCAGCAGCATGTCGGCCTCGAGCCGCCGCTCCTCGCCCTCCAGGGTGGCGACGACGACCGCTGCGAGCTGGCCGCCCTGGCCTTCGAGCCGGTGCAGCTGATAGGGCACCACCAGCTCGACCTTGCCGGCCTTGGCCAGCGCCTCCATCCGTGCGACGCTCTCCGGCGCGCCGCGGAACTTCGCGCGACGGTGGATGACGTAGATATGCGCGGCGATGTCGGCCAGCGCCAGGGTCCAGTCGAGCGCCGAATCGCCGCCGCCGGCGATGACGATGCGCTTGCCGCGGAAATCCTCGCGCCGGTTCACGAGATAGAAGACGCTGCTTCCCTCATACGCCTCGATGTCCGCGAGCGGCGGCCGGTTGGGGCCGAAGGCGCCGACGCCGGCGGCCACGATCACCGCGCGGGCATCGATCACGGTGCCGTTGCCGGTCTCGACCCGCCAGCGGTCCCCGCTCGGGGTCAGCGACGTCACCTGCGCGCCGAGGTGATAGACCGGGTCGAACGGCGCCGCCTGCGCCGCCAGCTTGTGCACCAGTTCTGAGGCGTCGATCGTCGGGTAGCCCGGGATGTCGTAGATCGGCTTTTCCGGATAGAGCGCGATGCACTGGCCGCCGATGGCGTCGAGCGAATCGATGACGTGGCAGCGCATCTTCAGCATGCCGCATTCGAAGATGGCGAACAGCCCGACCGGGCCGGCGCCGATGACGGCGACGTCGGTGCTGTGGACGTGGTGCGGCATGGGCGGCCCCCGGCAACGGAATCACCCGCGGAATACCGCGGAAATCGGGCGTCAGGATGCGGACTTTCCGGGTCCGCAGCAACCCCGGCGGCGGAGCATACTGTCCTGCCGCCGCCATCGCCCGGCGCCCGGTGCAGCCGGCAAGCCGCCGCAGTTGCCCCGTTCCCGGCCGCCCGCTACAACCTGCCGTCATGATCGCGGACCTTGCGCCGGAGACCTCGCGCCGCCTCGAGCTTGCCGACGAGACGGCGACGGTGGCGCTCGCCCGCAGGCTGGCGCCGCGCCTGCGGCCCGGCGATGTCGTGGCGCTGTGGGGCGATCTCGGCGCCGGCAAGACCTGCTTCGCCCGGGCGCTGATCGGGGCGTTGTGCGGCGCCGGCGAGGAGGTGCCGAGCCCGACCTTCACCCTGGTCCAGACCTACGACACCCCGGCCGGCACGGTCTGGCATTTCGACCTGTACCGCCTGACGGTGCCCGACGAGGCCATGGAGCTGGGACTCGAGGACGCCCTGGCCGAGGGCATCACCCTGATCGAATGGCCCGACCGGCTGGGCGGCCTGCTGCCGCGCGAGCGGCTCGACCTGGCGCTCGACCATGGTCCCGACGACGGCCAGTCCGGCGAACGCCGGACCGCGCGGCTGACCGGCCATGGCGGCTGGGCCGGCCGGCTGGCGCAGCCTGGCCTGACGTGAGCGGGCCCTCGGTCCATATGAGCTGTCCGGCCGCCGCCGCCTCGCGCGACGCCCGCGACGCCGCCATCGCCGGCTTCCTGGTCGCCCAGGGTTGGGACCCGGCCGGCCGGCGCAAGCTGGCCGGCGACGCCTCGTTCCGCCGCTACGAGCGGCTGATCGACGGTGCCCGGCGCGCCGTGCTGATGGACGCGCCGCCGCCGCAGGAGAACGTGCGACCGTTCCTCAGGGTCGCCCGACTGCTGGCCGACATGGGGCTGAGCGCGCCGCGCGTCCTCGCCGCCGACGAGGCGGCCGGGCTGCTGCTGCTCGAGGATCTCGGCGACGACACCTATACCCGGCTGATCGCCGGCGGCACCGACGAGCGCATGCTGTACATGCTGGCGATCGACACCCTGATCGAGCTGCATCGCCGCATGCCGGCGGCGGCCATGGCGGAGCTGCCGCGCTTCGACGAACCGCGCGCCCTGCGCGAGGTCGCGCTGCTGCTCGACTGGTACTGGCCGGCGGTCTTCGGCGCGGAGCCGCCGGCACCGGTGCGCGACGCCTATCTCGATGCCTGGCGCAGGGTGCTGCCGGCGGTGCTGACGGGCGCCGACGGCGTGCCGCACAGCATCGCGCTGTTCGACTACCACGTCGACAACCTGCTGTGGCTGCCCGAGCGCGCCGGCGTCGCCGCCTGCGGCCTGCTCGACTTCCAGGACGCGGTGATCGCGCCGGTCACCTTCGACCTGGTGTCGCTGCTCGAGGATGTGCGCCGCGACGTGCCGGCGGAGATCGCCGCGGCCGGCATCGCGCGCTACCTCGCGGCGTTTCCGGCGATCGATGGCGACGCCTATGCCGCCGCCTATGCGGTGATCGGCGCCCAGCGCAACTGCCGGATCGCCGGCACCTTCACCCGGCTGTGGAAGCGCGACGGCAAGTCCGGCTATCTCGGCTGGATGCCGCGGGTGTGGCGCCTGATCGCCGGCGACATCGCCCATCCCGCGCTGGCGCCGCTGGCGCGCTGGTTCGACGCCCATCTGCCGCCGGAGCGGCGCGGCAACCCCGATGCCGGCGCGCCGGGTTCCGGAGCCGCCGCATGAACGCCGAACCCAAGCTCGCGCGCCGGCGCGCCGGCATCGCCGTGCCGAAGCGCGCCATGGTGCTGGCCGCCGGGCTCGGCACCCGGCTGCGGCCGATCACCGAGACCGTGCCGAAGGCGATGGTGAAGCTCGCCGGCGTGCCGATGATCGACATCGTGCTCGACCGCCTGGAGGCGGCGGGAATCGAGGAGGCGGTGGTCAACACCCATCACCTGGCCGACGTGCTGCGCGCCCATCTCGCCGAGCGGACCCGGCCGCGTCTGCAGTTCTCCCACGAGGATGCGATCCTGGAGACCGGCGGCGGCATCAAGCGGGCGCTGCCGCTGCTGGGGTCCGAGCCGTTCTATTCGGTCAACGCCAAGATCGTCTGGCTCAACGGCAAGACCGACGCGCTGGTGCGCCTGGCCGAAGCCTGGGACGACGCGACCATGGACGCGCTGCTGCTGCTGCAGCCGACCGTCAGCGCGGTCGGCTATGACGGGCCCGGCGATTTCTTCATCGCCCAGGACGGCCTGGTGCGGCGCCGGCGCGACTGGGAGGTGGCGCCGTTCCTGTACAGCGGCATTCAGCTGGTCCATCCCCGGCTGTTCGCCGACAGCCCGGACGGCGCCTTCTCGATGAACGTTCTGTGGGACCGCCTGATCGAGGCCGGCCGGCTCCAGGCGCTGCGCCATGACGGCGAGTGGTTCCACGTCAGCACGCCGCAGCACCTGATCGAGGTCGAGTCCTACCTGGCCCGCGCCGGGCTCAAGCTCAGGGAGCGATGAGCCCCGGGGAGTCCGGCGCGCCGCCCGCAGCACGCGGCGCGCCCGCCGTCTTCACCATCCCGCCGGGGATCTCGTTCGTCGACGCGCTGGCCGCGCGATTGATGGCGGAGTCCGGCGACGACCCCCTGGCCCTCGCCCGCATGACCGTGCTGCTGCCGACCCGGCGCGGTTGCAGGGCGCTGCACGAGGCGTTCCTGCGGCGCGCTGCCGGGTTGGACGGGGAGGGCCGGCCGCTGCTGCTGCCGCGCATGAAGCCGCTCGGCGACCTCGATGCGGACGAGCTGGTCGGCGGCGGCGAGGACCTGGCCGAAGGCGCCGGCGGCGCCGAGCTGCCGCCCGCCATGCCGGGGCTGCGCCGCCAGCTCCGCCTCGCCCGCGAGATCATCACCGGCGGCGCGACCGGCGGCGCGCCGCCGACCGCCGAGCAGGCGGCGCGGCTCGCCGCCGAGCTGGCCCGCCTGCTCGACCAGGTGCAGACCGAGCGGCTGTCGCTCGATCGCTTCGACCGGCTGGTGCCCGAGGACTATGCCCGGCACTGGCAGCGCACCCTCGATTTCCTGGCGCTGCTGCGCGAGCGCTGGCCGCGCATCCTGGAGGCCGAGGATTGCCTGGATCCGGCCGAGCGGCGCAACCGGCTGCTGGCGGCCCAGGCCGAGGCCTGGCGCCGCAACCCGCCCGCCGACCCGGTGATCGTCGCCGGCTCGACCGGCTCGATCCCCGCCACCGCCGACCTGATCGAGGTGGTCGCCTGGCTGCCGACCGGGCGCGTCGTGCTGCCCGGCCTCGACCGCGCCGCCGACGAGGCGCAGTGGGCGGCGATTCTGGACGACCCGGCCCATCCCCAGCACGGCCTGGCGCTGCTGCTGCGCCGGCTCGGTCTCGATCGCGCCGCGGTCGGCGACTGGCTCGCGGCCGGGCACGGCCTGCCGGCCGCGCCGGCCAGCCGGGCGCTGCTGGTCGCCGAGGCGCTGCGCCCGGCGCCGACCACCGAGGGCTGGCGCGAGCTGCGCGGCAGCTTCGACCCCGAGCGCCGGCGGCTGGCCCTGCGCGGGGTGCAGCGGATCGACGCCCCCGGCCCCCAGGAAGAGGCCGGGGTGATCGCCCTGATGCTGCGCCAGGCGCTGGAGGTCCCGGGCCGGCGCGCCGCCCTGGTCACCCCCGACCGCGACCTCGCCCGCCGGGTCGCCGGCGAGCTCCGGCGCTGGGGCATCGAGATCGACGATTCCGCCGGCCGACCGCTGGCTGACACCGCGCCCGGCAGCTTCCTGCGGCTGGTCGCCGAGCTGGTGGCCGAGGGCGCCGCGCCGGTGCCGCTGTTGGCCGCGCTCAAGCACCCCTTCGCCGCCGCCGGGCGCGAGCCGGGCGCCTTCCGCGCCCTGGTCCGGCGGCTGGAGCTGGCGCTGCTGCGCGGCCCCCGCCCCGCCGCCGGCTTCGACGGCCTGGCCGGCGCGGCGGCCCATCTGGCGGACGACGCCGAGCGCCGCAGCCTGGCCGCGCTCGTCCAGCAGCTCGAGCGGCTGGCGGCGCCGTTCGGCCGGCTGCTGCGCGGCCCGCGCGCCGAGATCGCCGCCCTGCTGCAGGCCCATGTCGCCCTGGCCGAGGCGCTGGCCGCCAGCGCCGACGAAAGCGGCGCGGCGCGGCTGTGGGCCGGCGAGGCGGGCGAGGCCGCGGCCGGGTTCATCGCCGAGCTGGGCGAGGCGGCGCGCGCCTTCGCGCCATTGCCCGGCCGGCAGTACCCGGCCCTGGTCGCCGGGCTGATGGCGGGCGCGGTGGTGCGGCCGCGCCATGGCGGCCATCCCCGGCTCGCCATCTGGGGTCCGCTCGAGGCCCGGCTGCAGCATGCCGACCTGCTGATCCTGGGCGGGCTCAACGAGGGCACCTGGCCGCCGGAGCCGGCAGTCGATCCCTGGCTCAGCCGGCCGATGCGACGCGATTTCGGCCTGCCGCCGCCGGAGCGGCGCATCGGCTTGGCGGCCCACGACTTCGCCCAGGCCCTGGGCGCCGCCGAGGTGGTGCTGACCCGCTCGCTCCGGGTCGAAGGCACCCCGACGGTGCCGTCGCGCTGGCTGCAGCGGCTCGACGGCCTGCTGGAGAGCATCGGCCTGCCCGATGCCCTGGCGCGCCCGACCCTGCCGCTCGGCTGGCAGGCCGGCCTCGACCTGCCGGCCGCGATCCGCCCGGTGGCGCCGCCCGCCCCCCGCCCGCCAGTGGCCGCGCGGCCGCGCCGACTGTCGGTGACCCAGGTCGAGACCTGGATGCGCGACCCCTATGCGGTCTATGCGCGGCACGTGCTGCGGCTGAAGGCGCTTGAGCCGATCGACGCCGATCCCGGCGCCGCCGAGCGCGGCAGCTTCATCCACGAGGCCCTGCATCGCTTCGTGCACGACAATCCCGGCGCGCTGCCGGCCGACGGCCATGAGCGTCTGCTCAAGTGCGGCCGCGCGGCGTTCGGCGCGGTGCTCGACCGGCCCGCCGTCTGGGCGTTCTGGTGGCCGCGCTTCGAGCGGATCGCGCGCTGGTTCGTCGCGACGGAGTCGGAACGGCGCGCCGGCATCGCCGCCAGCTTCACCGAGCGGCGTGGCACGCTGGAGCTGGCCGGGCCGGCCGGCGCCTTCCTGTTGAGCGCGACGGCGGATCGCATCGATGCGCTGCGGACCGGCGGGCTCGCGATCATCGACTACAAGACCGGCGTGCTGCCCAAGGCCGAGCATGTCGCGCTCGGATTCTCGCCCCAGCTCCCGCTCGAGGCGGCGATCGCCGCCGCCGGCGGCTTCGCCGACATCCCGGCGACGGCGCCCGCGACGCTTGCCTACTGGCGGCTGTCGGGCAGCGGCGACGCGCCCGGCGAGATCCGCGAGATCAAGGCCGACGCCGCGACGCTCGCCGCCGAGGCGCGCGAAGGGCTGGAACGCCTGATCGCCACCTTCGACGATGCAGCGACGCCCTATGCCGCGCGGCCGCGCCCGGATTTCGCGCCGCGCTTCGGCGATTACGACCATCTGGCGCGGATCAAGGAATGGTCGGCGACTGGAGCCGAGTCGTGATCGGCGCGGACGACGTCCGGATGAACCCCGAGCGCGCGGCCGCCCAGCAAAAGGCCGACAGCGCGCAGCAACGTGCCGCCGATCCCACGCAGTCGGTCTGGGTCGCCGCCTCGGCCGGCAGCGGCAAGACCAAGGTGCTGAGCGACCGGGTGCTGAGCCTGCTGCTCGCGGGGGTCGAGCCGTCGCGCATCCTGTGCCTGACTTTCACCCGCGCGGCGGCGGCGGAGATGGCGAACCGCATCGCCGAGCGGCTGCGCAAATGGACCGCCGCCGAGTACGACGAGCTGGCCAAGGACGTGCGCCAGATCACCGGGCGCTATCCCGACGACGATACCAGGCGGCTCGCCCGCCAGCTGTTCGCCCGGGTGCTCGACGCGCCCGGCGGCATGAAGATCGAGACCCTGCACGCCTTCTGCCAGTCGCTGCTGCGGCGCTTCCCGTTGGAGGCCGAGCTGGCACCGCATTTCGAGCTGCTCGACGAGCGCAGCGCCGGCGAGCTCCTGGCCGATGCGCGCGCGGAAGTGCTGGCGGCGGCGCGCGGCGCCGGGCCCGGCGACCGGGGCGGAGACGATACCGGGGCGGCGCTCGCGACCGCGCTCGCCGGCGTCACCGCCCATGCCGGCGAGGAGAGCTTCGCCGAGCTGATGCAGAGCCTGACCGCCGAGCGCCACCGCCTGGCGCGGCTGTTTGCGGCGACCGGCGGCCTGACCGGCGCGGTCGCCCTGCTGCGCCGCCGGCTCGGCGTCGGTGCCGGCGAAACCGCGGAGTCGATCCGCGCTGCCGGCTGCGACGACGCCGCGCTCGATCTCATGGGCCTCAGGCTCGCCGCCGATGCGCTCGCGACCGGCAGCAAGACCGACAAGGCGCGCGCCGCCGTGCTCGCCCGCTGGCTCGCCGAGCCGCAGAACCGCGCCGCGCTCTATGACGACTATCGCAACGTCTACCTGACCGCCACCGACGGCAGTATCCGCAAGACCCTGGCCACCAAGGAGGCTGCCAAGATCGCCGGCGTGCTCGAAGTGCTGGAGAGCGAAGCCGAACGGCTGCTGGCGCTCGAGGATCGCCTGCGCGCGGCGATCGTGTTCGCGGCGACGGCGTCGCTGCTCGGCCTCGGGGCCGCCATGCTCGACGCCTACCGGCGCCACAAGGAGCTGCGCGCCCTGCTCGACTACGACGACCTGGTCAATCACGCCGTCGCGCTGCTGCAGCGCGAGGGCATCGCGCCCTGGGTCCTGTTCAAGCTCGACGGCGGCATCGACCACATCCTGATCGACGAGGCCCAGGACACCAACCCGGAGCAGTGGGAAGTGGTGCGCATCCTGGCGCAGGAGTTCTTCAGCGGCGAGGGCGTCCGGCCGGGACCGCGCACGGTGTTCGCGGTGGGCGACGCCAAGCAGTCGATCTTCAGCTTCCAGCGCGCCGACCCGGAAGGCTTCACCCGCATGCGCGGCCATTTCGCGGCGGCGCTGCGGGCGATGGGCGCGCGGCTGCAGGACGTGCCGCTCACCGTTTCGTTCCGCTCGACCGCGCCGGTGCTGGCGGCGGTCGACGCGATCTTCGCCCGCGATGCGGCGCGCGACGGCGTGGCGCTCGACGGCGCGCCGATCGCGCACCAGGCGATCCGCAGCGGCCAGGCCGGCCTGGTCGAGCTGTGGCCGCCGGTGGCGCCGCACGCGGCGGAGCTGCCCGACCGCTGGGCGCCGCCGATCACGCGCAGCGGCAGCGCCTCGCCGATGCGCCGCCTGGCCCGGGCCATCGCGACGCGGATCGCGCGGCTGACCGACGGCAGCGAGCTGCTGGAATCGCAGGGCCGCCCGATCCGGCCGGGCGACATCATGGTGCTGGTGCGCCGGCGCAACGTCTTCCTCGAGGAGCTGGTGCGCGAGCTGAAGGCGCGCGCCGTGCCGGTGGCGGGCGTCGACCGCATGGTGCTGAGCGACCAGCTTGCGGTCATGGACCTGGTGGCGCTCGGCCAGTTCCTGCTGCTGCCGGAGGACGACCTGACCCTCGCCACCGTGCTGAAGGGGCCGCTCGTCGGGTTCGACGACGATGCGCTGTTCGAGCTCGCCCATCCCCGCGGCACGCGGCGGCTGTGGGCCGAGCTGCGGCGCCGGCGCGCCGAGCGCGCCGAGTTCGCGCGCGCCGAGTCGCTGCTCGCCGAATTGCTCGGGCGCGCCGATTTCGTGCCGCCCTACGAGCTCTACGCCGACCTGCTGGGACGGCTCGACGGGCGGCGCGCGCTGACCGGAAGGCTCGGCCCCGAGGCCGAGGATCCGATCGACGAGTTCATGAACCTGGCGCTCGCCTACGAGCGCGGCCATGCGCCCTCGCTCCAGGGCTTTCTGCACTGGCTGGCCGCCGGCGACAGCGAGATCAAGCGCGATCTCGACCAGGGCACGCGCGGCGAGGTCAGGATCATGACCGTGCACGGCGCCAAGGGGCTGCAGGCGCCGATCGTGTTCCTGCCCGACACCATGGGCGTGCCGCTGCCCAGGGGCGGGCTGCTGTGGGGCCGCGCCGCGGTGGACGGCGCGGAAGTCGACCTGCCGATCTGGTCGCCGCGGAGCGGCTTCGACGAAGCCCAGGCGGCGGCGGCCCGCGCCGAGCGCCACGCCGCCGAACTGCGCGAGTATCGCCGCCTGCTCTATGTCGCCGTGACCCGCGCCGAGGACCGGCTCTATGTCTGCGGCTGGCACGGCGCCAAGGCGCCGACCGGCGGCAACTGGCACGAGCTGATCCGCGACGGGCTGGGCGAGGTCGCCGAGCCGTTCGCGTTCGACGGCGGCGCCGAGATCGGGCCGGAGGACGGCTGGGCCGGCCCCGGCCTGCGCCTGGCCCGCCCGCAGCGCGACCCGGCGGAGGAGCGGCGCGCGCGCGCCGGATTCGCCGCCGCCGAGCCGGCGCCGCTGCCGGACTGGGC
>CAYJQC010000062.1:0-13931 GCA_964372215.1 uncultured Rhodospirillaceae bacterium | reverse complement strand
AAACCGGTCAGGTCACGAGCTACATAGCCAGGACAGATCACGAGCTAACTACACCCTGCCCGGCTGCGGTTGCCAAGCCGGCGCCGGCCGCTATGCTGGCGGCCATCAGCCGCCTTGCGAAACACCGAACAGGCAGCGGCCTGCCGTCGAGCCGCGCCATTTTCCGGCGCCGGCGTCGGCCCGGCACCTGCCGAAGGGAGACATGCGCTCATGACGAGCAAGCACGCCCATGCCGCGCCGGACGTCAACGGCCGCCATTTCCTCGACGGCAAGTGGGTCGAGGGCAACCCGCTGCTGATGGCGGCGTGGAGCCACGCGATTTGGATGGGGGCCGCGGTGTTCGACGGCGCCCGCGCGTTCGAGGGCGTGACCCCCGATCTCGACCTCCACTGTGCGCGCACCATCCGCTCGGCCGAGGCGCTCGGCCTGAAATCGCCGATGCCGGCCGGAAAGATCCGCGAGCTCCTGCAGGACGGCATCGCCATGTTCCCCAAGAACACCCCGCTCTATCTGCGGCCGTTCCTGTGGTCGGAGGACGGCTGGATGGCGCCGGACCCTGCGACGACGCGGATCTGCGTCTCGGTGGTCGAGGCGCCGCTGCCCGAGCCCAAGGGCACCAGCGCCTCGGTCAGCAAGTGGCGCCGGCCCTCGCCCGAGAGCGCGCCGACCGACGCCAAGGCGGTGTGTCTCTATGCCCAGGCCGGACGCGCCAGCGCCGACGCGAAGTCGCGCGGCTTCGACGAGGCGATCATGCTCGACCCCATGGGCAACGTCGCCGAGTTCTCGGCCTCCAATCTGTGGATCGCCAAGGACGGCGCCGCCCACACGCCGGTGCCGAACGGCACCTTCCTCAATGGCATCACCCGGCAACGGGTGATCAAGCTGCTGCGGAAAGCCGGCATCGAGGTCCACGAGCGCACCCTGACGCCCAAGGACCTGATCGAGGCCGACGAGCTGTTCTCGACCGGCAATTACGGCAAGGTGCTGCCGCTCAACAAGGTCGAAACCCGCGACCTGCAGCCCGGCCCGGTCTACGCCCGCGCCCGCGAGCTGTACTGGGAATTCGCCCACGGCGGGTGAGTCTGCGGCACCCCCCACCCTAACCCTCCCCCACAAGGGGGGAGGGGACTTCCATGGCGCGCTCGATGGACTCCCTCCCCCTCGATGGGGGAGGGTCGGGGTGGGGGTGAGTATCAGCCGTGGGGGTGGGCAACAGCCCCCATAGCCCTACGCCGCGCTCAAATCCTCGCCGGCCAGCACGCGGCGGATCAGTGTGGCGGTCTCGGCCTTGCCGTAGAGCGCGATGAACGAGCCCATGCGCGGGCCTTGGTCCTGGCCGAGCAGGGTCTCGTAGAGCGCCTTGAACCAGGCGCGCAGGTCGGCGAAGGCATGGCGCTTGCCGATCTCGTAGACCTCGAACTGCAGGGCCTCGGGGGTCGCGTCCGCCGGAGCTGCGTCGAGCGCCGCCAGCAGCTCGGCCAGCGCCGCGCGTTCCATCGCGCTCGGCGCGCGGTACTTCTTCGCCGGCTTCACGAAGTCGCGGTAATAGGCGATGGCGTGGCCGACCAGGCGGTCGAGGAACGGCGAGGCCTGGGGCGTCGCCTGCGGCGCATAGCGCGAGATGAAGCTCCACAGCACCGATTTGTCCTCGGTGTTGCAGACGCTGGCGAGGTTCAGGAGGATGCCGAAGGTGAGATGGAAATCTTCGCGCGGCGGCTTGCCGTCATGGATGTGCCAGGCCGGATTCTCCAGCCGCGCCGCCGGCGCCTCGTCCGGGAACTTGCCGAGGAAGGTCAGGTAGTCGTCGACGGCGCGCGGGATCACGTCGAAATACAGCCGCTTGGCCGCCCGCGGCTTGGAGAACATGAACAGCTTCAGGCTCTCCGGCGGCGCGTAGGCGAGCCATTCCTCGACCGAGAGCCCGTTGCCCTTGGACTTGGAGATCTTCTGGCCCTTGTCGTCGAGGAACAGCTCGTAGTTGAAGCCTTCCGGCGGCGGGCCGCCGAGGATGCGGCAGATCTTGCCCGCGAGATCGACCGAAGGAATCAGGTCCTTGCCCGACATCTCGTAGTCGACGCCGAGCGCGTACCAGCGCATGCCCCAGTCCGGCTTCCATTGCAGCTTGCAGCGTCCGCCGGTGACGGGAACCTCGATCTTCGCGCCATCCTCGTCCTGGTAGACGATGGTGCCGGCCTTGGCGTCGTGCGCCACCACCGGCACCTGCAGCACCCGCCCGGTCCGCGGGCAGAGCGGCAGGAACGGGCTGTAGCTCTGGGCCCGTTCCTCGCGGAAGGTCGGCAGCATGACGGCCATGATCTCGTCGTAGCAGGCGAGCACCCGCAGCAGCGCCTGGTCGAAACGCCCGCTGGTGTACCAGTCGGTGGCGCTCTGGAACTCGTACTCGAAGCCGAAGGAATCGAGGAAGCCGCGCAGCATGGCGTTGTTGTGGTGGCCGAAGCTCTCGAACTTGCCGAACGGGTCGGGCACCTTCGTCAAGGGCTTGCCGAGATGACGCTGCAGCATCTCGCGGTTCGGCACGTTGTCCGGCACCTTGCGCAGGCCGTCCATGTCGTCGGAGAAGGCGAACAGCCGGGTCGGCAGGTCCGACATGCGCTGGAACGCCTGGCGCACCATGGTGGTGCGCACGACCTCGCCGAAGGTGCCGATATGGGGCAGGCCCGAGGGGCCGTAGCCGGTCTCGAACAGGACGTAGCCCTTGTCCGGCGCTTTCCCAGCATAGCGGGCGACCAGCTTGCGCGCCTCCTCGAAGGGCCAGGCCCGCGCCTGCAACGCCAGTTCCCGCTCGCCGCTTCCGCTATCCATCTCGCACCCTTGGGGTTTCGGGGCCGGACACTAGGGAGGCCCGGGATGGTCGTCAACGCTCCCGCGCCACCGATATACTGCGACCCGTCCATGACCCGGAATCACCGATGAGTCTCTCCGCCTCTGCAACGCCGTCCTCGGCGCCGGCGATCCGCCCGCCGGCGGCGCCGGCGCTGGTCGCCGGGCTGAGCGCGGCGGTGTTCGTGGACGCCGCCGGCGAGATCGTCGAGACCGGCCATCGCGACGCGGCGGCGCGCGCCAGGACGCAGCCGCCGTTGGTCGCCCACGCCCCGGCCCTGGCGCGCCGGCTCGATACCGAGCGCTTCCCGGCCTATGACCTGCTCGAGCTGTTCGCCTTCGTGCGGCCGGCGCGGTTCTGCCTGCCGACCCCCAAGGGCATCGCCCGCGCCCTCGACCTGCCGGTGCCCGACGGCCTGGCCGGCGAGGCCCTGGCGCTGCAGCGCGGCGCGCGGGCCCTGCTGGCGGAACTGGCGGCCGGTCGGCCGGGCCGGCGGATCCGCGCGATCGCCTGGACCATGGCCAAGAGCGGCTGGCTGTGGGGGCCGTCGGTACTGGCGGCGCTCGGCGCCGGCGAGGCGACCGGCGGGGGAAGTGGATTGGACGTCTGGGCCGAGCTGGACGAGTGGTCGGAGCACGCGCCCGAGCCGTCGCCCGGCGCCGAGCCGGTCGATCCGGCCGAGGTCCGCCAGCGCCTCGCCCTGCTGCTCGGCGACGACGCCGAGCCGCGGCCGCAGCAGGCCGACTACGCCTCGGCCATCACTCCCGCCTTCCAGCCGCGCGCAGTCCAGGGCGAACCCCATGTGGTGCTGGCCGAGGCCGGCACCGGCGTCGGCAAGACCCTCGGCTACATCGCGCCGGCCAGCCTGTGGGCGGAGAAGAACGGCGGCGCGGTCTGGATCAGCACCTATACCCGCAATCTTCAGCATCAGATCGACGGCGAGCTCGACCGGCTCTACCCCGACCGCCGGCTGAAGGCGCTGCGCGCGGTGATCCGCAAGGGCCGCGAGAACTATCTCTGCCTGCTCAATCTCGAGGACAACGCGCGGGCGGTCGGGCAGCGGCCGATCGATGCGGTGGCGCTCGGCCTGATGGCGCGCTGGGCGCTCGCCAGCCGCGACGGCGACATGGTGGGCGGCGACTTCCCCGGCTGGCTGCCCGACCTGATCGGCCGGCCGCGCAGCCTTGGTCTCTCGGATCGGCGCGGCGAATGCGTCTATTCCGCCTGCACCCATTATCGCCGCTGCTTCATCGAGCGCAGCGTGCGCCGGGCGCGGCGCGCCGACATCGTGGTCGCCAACCACGCCCTGGTGATGATCCAGGCGGCGCTGCACGGCGCCACCGGCGGCGGCGACGCCGGCGAGGATACCGGTCAGCTCCCCACCCGCTATGTCTTCGACGAGGGGCATCACCTGTTCCACGCGGCGGACGGCGCGTTCTCCAGCCTGCTGTCGGGGCTGGAGACCGCCGAATTGCGGCGCTGGATCCTGGGGGCCGAGGCGGGGGCGCGGCCGAGCCGGGCGCGCGGATTGAAGCGCCGGGTCGAGGACCTCCTCGGCGAGGACGCGTCCGCCGCGCGCGCGCTCGACGACACCCTGCACGCGGCGCGCGCCCTGCCCGCCGAGTCCTGGCATCAGCGCATCGCCGACCACCGGCCGAGCGGCCCGGCCGAGGCGTTCCTGGCGGCGCTGCGCCGCCTGGTCTACGCCCGCGCCCGCGGCAGCGACGGACCCTATGGCATCGAGGCCGAGGTGACCGCGCCGCCCGAGGACCTGCTGGCCGCGGCGGCGGCGCTCGACGCCGCGCTCGGCGAGCTGGCCCGGCCGATGGCGGCGCTGACCCGCCGGCTCGCCCACCGGCTCGACGACGACGCCGACGAGCTCGACAGCCAGACCCGGATCCGCATCGAGGCGATCGTGCGCAGCCTGCGGCGGCGCGCCGAGATGGAGCTGGCGGCCTGGCGCGCCATGCTGAAGACCTTGGGGCAAGCGACCCCGGCGGAGTTCGTCGACTGGGCCGCGGTCGCGCGCAGCGACGGCCGCGACCTCGATGTCGGCCTGCATCGTCACTGGGTCGACCCCATGCTGCCGTTCGCCCGGGCGGTGGCGGAGCCGGCCCACGGCATCGTCGTGACCTCGGCGACCCTGACCGATGGCGGCGTGCCCGACAGCGACGCCGACGCGTTCTGGGCCAGCGCCGAGACCCGCACCGGCGCCCGCCACCTGGCGGCGCCCGCGATCCGCGCCCGCGTGCTGTCGCCCTTCGACTACCCGGCCCAGACCCGGGTGTGGATCGTGACCGACGTGCGCAAGGACGATCTCGACCAGGTCGCCGCCGCCTATCGGACATTATTCCTGGCATCCGGCGGCGGCGGGCTCGGCCTGTTCACCGCGATCTCGCGCCTGCGCGCGGTGCACCGAAAGATCGCGCCCGCCATGGAGCAGGCCAACCTGCCGCTGCTCGCCCAGCATGTCGACGGGCTGGACACCTCGACCCTGGTCGACATCTTCCGCGCCGAGGAGGATGCCTGCCTGCTCGGCACCGATGCGGTGCGCGATGGCGTCGACGTGCCCGGCCGGAGCTTGCGCCTCATCGTGTTCGACCGGGTGCCCTGGGCCCGGCCCGACATCCTGCACAAGGCGCGGCGCCGGGAATTCGGCGGCAAGGCCTATGACGACGCCACCGCGCGCCTCCGGCTCAAGCAGGCCTTCGGAAGGCTGGTGCGCCGCGCCGACGACCACGGCGCCTTCGTGCTGCTCGACCCGATGATGCCGTCACGCCTGTTCGGCGCGTTCCCGGAGGGCGTGGTGCCGGCGAGGGTGGGGCTGAGGGAGGCGGTGGAGGGGGTGCGGGGGTTCCTGACAGCGACGCACGACAGAGTTGACTAGCGGGGATAATAATCCTAACTACATAGATGACAAAGTAGGATGAGCGCGGTATCTGAAAAGGGACAGGCTGGCGCCATTGAGATGACACCCGAGGCGAACCGAGAATGGAGGCGTCGCGTAGCTATCGCAATGCGCGTTGAGTTCACGTATCTTCTGGAATCTTGGGAAGAGGGGAATGAGGCGGAAATAGCACTTTCCCCCGAAGAGCTTGTGCGCCGAGTCTACTTATCCTTCTCGCGTGCCGCGCACAATGTACCAATGCTTGTTTCTCACCCCTCGGGAATGCTAAGGAGAAATTGATCTCGCCAATTTGCTGGGCAAGTTTGATGAGCTTCTGGAAGTCAAAGCGTTCCTCAAAATCGAATGGCATTCGATAGCTAGACGCGATCAGGCCGTCCGGGTTGGTTTGGTTCCAATCCCACAGGCCGTGAGTAATTCGATTGCGGCTCCGCTCAGCGTTTCCAATTTTGGTGAGCAGCCCTAGAAGCGCTTGCTGACGTTTAGCCGCTCCGCCTGTCTCTTTGATTAAGGTGCGCAGCGCCCGAAGCCTTTTCTTAAATGACAACGAAGTGGCATGTTCTGGAACCGGGACTTTCGCGGCTTCCGCAATGTCTACCGTCACGTGAAGCAGCAAATGCTCCAGTTGGGCCCAGCAGACGGTGACATAGCCGATCGCAGCCTGCTCCTCCATCGTGAGGTCAGTTTCTAGTCTGTGACGATCTGATCGCGGCATCAGTATGATGGATGGCATGGCAACTGGCCCCAAAGATCAAGACGAAACTCGGCTGGCGAAGCGGCTGCTGGCAACTCCGCCTAAGCCACGTGAGGCTCCCAAGGCCGAGAGGCGCGCGACTGCGAAGCGACCGAAACGTAAGAAAGCTTAGGTCTTCTTGCGCCGCTTATCTCGAGCGTCGGGCGCCCGCGGTAGCCGCGCCGCCCTGGCAGCCTTCTCCCTGGTTTCCGGCTTCGCGCGTTCGTCCTGGGCGCCCCGCTCCAACTGCTCGGCAGTCTTGATCCAATCCAGCGTTCGGCGTGATTTTGGATGGTTTGTCATAGTAGACAATCATGCGCCAAGCTAGTGAAGCCGATCAGGTTTCGGTGCCGGGCTACCGACGCGCGCCCGATATGTTGCGGCCACATATCCGGTTCGTGCTTCACCATCGAGGACGGCTTTGGGTATTGGCTGGTTCAGCACGAACCGGAACGACTGGCCTTCCACTTCCTGATGGGGAAGCGCGCTAAGGAGAACTATTCGCTTTGGGATTCGCTCTCCTGTGGCGGTGTCTCGCCGCCACGATCCAACGAGCCACCATTGGCCACCTTGTTCGACGGTTTCAATTTCATATGGCAAGCCTTGGTCGTGGTCACTGAAGAACACGTAGGTCTTAAATACCTCCACTAGGCTTCCCCTTCCGCCAGCGCAGGAACGCCCGCGCCTTCTGCTTAGGCGTGCGCGGCTTCACCAGTCCGCCGATAGGTGAGCCGCTTGCCGCCAATCTGCTTGACGATCTGGATAGCGCGCTCCGCATTGGTGATGCCTAGACCGGCGCGGTGGTTGTAGCGGAAATCGAACTCGGCGAGATAGCGGAACCGGTGGGCTTCGCCGCAGTGCTGGTAGACGCCATTCTTGCCGCGCTTGAACACGGAGAACACGTTCTCGACCGTGTTGCTGTGGGCCATGCCGTGAACGTACTCGCCCTTGGAGTGCTTGACCGTCTCATGCCCGGCGAACTCGGCGCCGCCCTTGGTGTAGTGGCGGCTTTCGTCGGTATAGAGCAGGTTGTCACGCGACACGTTACAGACCGGGGCGACGACGGCGCGCATATTCGCAGGATCGGTCTTGCCGCCCTTGGTGAACGGGCAGTGGATAGGAGTCGGGGCTGTCACGTGCTGCCGCATGCCTATTCCTGCATACGCTGGCTATCGTTGCGCAGCTTCCTCTGGATTTGCCGCGTAACGAGATCTTCCACCTCGGATGGCGACTTGTCGAATCTGTGGAGAACAGTGCAGCAATCATCACACCGATAGTCGAACCGGTCGATCACATCGTACGCGCTTGCGTGTTGCGGCCAGACCTGAAGATCGCACACAGGGCAAAATGAAAATAAACTGTGCATTTGCCCGGAGGAGTTGTACTGCCATCGCCATCGAATGCCAAAGAACTCGTCGACTTTGTAGTTCCGGAACGACGGTTGGTTTCGTGAAGGAACGGCAATTTCCCAAACCACAATTGCCACAACGACCACGACGCCAAGCGTGCAGAGGCTTAGAAGTATCAACAGCCAATTTGGTATGGCTGTCTCAGCCATGCTGAACGTGACGAAACCTCTCCCGAGTCCAACGACGTCAGGCCACCAGCCGGCAAAATAGCCGATGGCTGCGGCACCCCCCGCCACAATTGCGGTGGCGATTACTTTACTCCAAACCGGATCTTTCCAAGTTCTCTTAAGCATCTGAAAATCAAACACTGCGGAGGCTTCGTCGGCTGCGCTTGAAGAATATATCGCGGCGCAAGAATTTCTTGCTTACTACGTCAGTAGCAACATCGTCCGATCCACGCACTTAACTTTGTACGAGCGGCAATTGAAGCACGATTCGCAAATAAGGCGTACAAGCAACAGACGAGTGGCGGCAGGCGATCAAGCATCAATGTGCCCCCTGACCCACTCCCAGCAGCGCCAGCAGCACCGCGAGCGAGGCCGAGGGGATCACAGCCGAGACCCTTTGCTTGTCCAAGGACGTGGTGCGCCGCTGCCTGCCTGCGCATGCGGCCTGGGTCGCCGGGTTTTGCGATTGCCGGTTGCGGCGGCTTTCGTAGAAACTGGTCGCCGCCGCGCGCGGCGCAGCCATCCAGGCGGGGGAGCCGACCATGCGGAAATCGACTGCGCCGGCGCGGATCGCGCCGTTCCCGGTCAAGCCGATGCCGGCCGCGGCGTCACGGGCCGCGGGGGTCGCCGGCGCGCTCGCCGCCGTCGGGCTGCTCGCCGCCCTCCTCCTCGCCGCGCCGGCGGCGCGTGCGGAAATCGAGCCGGCGGATTGCGCGGCGATCGGCTTCGGCGTCGACGGCGCGCGCGAGTTCGACGACTGCGAGCACGGCAGCGTGCGGGTGCGCGGCAAGGATGGCGGGCGGCACTACAACGTCACGGTCAGCGTCGGCCACGGCTTCGACAGCCGCGCCACCGCCCTGTTCAGCCTGGTGCGCATCGAGGCCGGGCAATACGCCACCATCGGCGACACCACCCCGCGCGAGTTCGCCGAATGGTACCTGCTCGACCAGGGCGGCGACTGGGTCGACGCCGGCACCCATGGCGCGTACGAGCTGACCACCGTCGAGAGCCGGTTCGAGGAGATCGACCGGCCGCTGTCCTGCTACGTGTTCCTGCGGCAATGGGGCTATGCGGCGAGCACCGGCTACAAGAACCAGCTCGGCGGCCTGTTCTGCCCGCTGTCCGGCGCGCCGGCGCGCGGCGCGCCCGAGGACCTGCTGGACACCCTGAGCTACTGAGGCCGGCGTTGCCGCTGGCAGGCCCCGCCCATTGCGATTCCTCCGGCCGGGCGGCAGGCTGGGCTGGCGGCAAACGATCCGCCGGCGCTTGGCCGGGTCGCCATGCAACCTTGCGGTCCCGCGATCGTTCTCTTGCCCGAAAGGGTTGACCGCGGGCCGCGTTCCGGATCGGGTGGATCCTGGCGAGCCCCGGTCGAGAGGTCGCGCGAGACGGATGGCAAGGATTCCCGACGACACGGCGCCGCGGCGGAGCGCGGGCCGGCCGGCCGATCCGACGATCCGGGCGGGGCGCGGCCGGCGCCGCCTGTGTGGCCTGGCGCCGGCCCCAGTGATAGCCGTGGTGATGGCCGCGGCGCTGGCGGCCTGTGCGGTGCCCGCCGCCGACGACCAGATCGCCACCCCGGCGGACGGCGAGACGCCGCGGGTGCTGGGCACGCGCGGGCCGCTGACGGCGGCCGAAAGCCAGGCGGTGCTGGCGCGCCTGGCCGAGAACACCGCCGACGCCACCCTGCTGCAGCGCCACGCCGCGATCGAGCAGGCGGTGGCCGACACCGAGCTGGTCGCCGGCAACCGCACCCGCGTGCTGCGCGACGGGCCGGACAGCTTCCGCGCCATCTTCGCGGCGATCCGGTCGGCCCGCGACCACGTCAACCTGGAGTACTACATCCTCGAGGACGTGGAGAGCGACGGCGCGCGTCTCGGCGACCTGCTGGCCGCCAAGCTCGGCCAGGGCGTCGCGGTCAACATCATCTACGACAGCTACGGCAGCATCGAGACGCCGGTGGAATTCTTCGACCGGCTGCGCGACGCCGGCGCCGCCGTCATCGCCTACAACCCGATCAACCCGCTGGAGGCCGGCGAAGGCTATGCGCCGAACGCGCGCACCCATCGCAAGATCCTGGTGGCGGACGGCCGGCGCGCGGTGATCGGCGGGGTCAATCTCAGCGCCGACTATTCCAGCCGCGCGCCCGGCCTGTCGTCCCTGCCCGAGGCGCCGGAGGGCGAGCCGCGCTATCACTGGCGCGACACCGCGCTGGAACTCGACGGCCCGATCGTCGCGCAGATCCAGACGGTGTTCCTGGAGCATTGGGAGGTCCAGGGCGGGCGGGGGCTCGGCGAGCTCGCACTGTTCCCGGAGATCAAGGCAGAGAGCGACGAGGTGGTGCGCATCATCGGCAGCTCGCCCGACCAGGGCCTGCCCAACTACTACCTGACGCTGCTGTCGGCGATCCGCACCGCGGAAAAGAACGTCTGGCTGACCGCCGCCTATTTCGTGCCGACCGAACAGGCCCTGGACGACCTGGAGGAGGCGGCGGAACGCGGCATCGACGTGCGGCTGCTGCTGCCGGGGGTGAGCGATTCCGAGGACGCCATCAACGTCGCCCAGTCGCACTACGGCGACCTGCTGGAGGCCGGGGTCAAGATCTGGGAGGCCCATGACGTGATCCTGCACGCCAAGACCGCGACGGTGGACGGGGTGTGGTCGGTGATCGGCTCGTCGAACTTCGATCACCGCAGCGTGCTGTTCAACGACGAGATCGACGCGGTGGTGCTGGGCAGCGACACGGCGGCGCAGCTCGAGGCGATGTTCCAGGCCGACACCGAGGCGGCGCGGCCGATCGACCTCGCGACCTGGCGCCAGCGGCCGTTCGGCCAGCGGCTCGACGAGTTCTTCTCGCGGCTGTGGGAAAGCATGCTGTGAGGCGCCCGAGGCGCCCTACCCGACCCCGAGCAGCGCCAGCAGCACCGAGAGCGTCACCACCGAGAGCACCGTCGAGACCAGGATCGCCGCGGTCGCGCGCTGGGTGTAGACGCCGTATTGCGAGGCCAGCACGAACACCAGGCTGCCGGTGGGAAGCGCCGCCAGGGTGACCGCCGCCGCCGCCCAGACCGGATCGAGTCGGAGGATCGGCACCGCCAGCACCCAGGTGACCGCCGGCTGCGCCACCAGCTTCAGCGCCACCAGCCAGGAGATCTCGGCCATGCCGGTGGTGATGCCGCGCCCGACCATGAACAGGCCGATGGCGAACAGCGCGCAGGGCGGCGCCGCGGCGCCCAGGATGTCGCAGAAGGTGACCAGCGCGCCGGGCAGCGCCAGCCCCGCGGCCGACGCCAGGATGCCGGCGACCGCGGCGAGCACCAGCGGGCTTCGGGCGACGCCGGCCGCGATGTCGACGACGATGCGCGAGAGTCCCCGCCCGCGCGCCAGGTCGGCCTCGATCACGGCGATCCCGATCGCCATGACGACGGCGCCGTTCAGCACCGTGGCGATGATCGCCGGCAGCGCGGCGGCCTCGCCGAAGGCGGTCAGCAGCAGCGGAATGCCCATGTAGCCGGTGTTGGCGAAGGTGGCGGAGAGCGCGTGCAGACCGGAGGGGCCGAGGCCATTGCCGAACGCCGCCCGCGACACCGGCAGCGCGATCGCCGAGACGATCAGCACCCCGCCGCCGAAGGCCGCCAGGAACGGCAGGTTGAGCACGTCGGCCACCGGCACCCGCGCCATGGCGACGAAGAACAGGGCCGGCAGCGCGACGAAATACACGAAGCGGTTCAACGCCTCGCTGCTGGCCTGGCCGAGCAGGCCGGAGCGTCCGCACAGGAAGCCCGCCAGGATGATGCCGAAGATCGGCAGCACGACGTCGAGCACCGCGCCGGCGACGGCGCCGGAGCCGAACAGATCCATCACCGGCGGTTGCGGCGCGAGGGCGGGTTCATGGCCCGCAATCTGGCGGCCGCGGGCGCCGCCGTCCAGCGCCGATGCGTCCGGCGCGCCGTCCTGCCGCTGGACGCCGTCGGCCTTGCCCTTGAGCGGGGCGGGCCGAGGGGCCATCTGAGGGAGCCTGCCCCGACCGGGACCGGTCACATTGCGGCGATTCCCGCACCCGGGCTTGAGCCGGCCACCATCCAGGGCCTAAAGTCCGGCCCAACCCGCCGCTTCCCCCTCCCGCCCCCGAAGGACGACGCATGATCTCCCACCACGCCGCCTTGATCTACACCATGGTCCTGGTGTCCGCCGCCGACCGCGACATGACCGACAACGAGATGCACTCGATGGGCGACATCGTGCTGCACCTGCCGATCTTCCGCGATTTCGACCGCAAGGACCTGCTGAGCGCCACCAGCGCCTGCGCCGAGCTGCTGGCCGACGGCGACGGGCTGAAGAAGATCATGAAGCAGATCAAGGCCGGCCTGCCCGCCAAGCTGCGCGAGACCGCCTATGCGCTGGCCTGCGACGTGGCCGCCGCCGACAACAAGGTGACCCAGGAGGAGGCCCGCATCCTCGAGATGCTGCGCCACGAGCTGGAGATCGGCCGGCTGCCCGCCGCCGCCATCGAGCGCGGCGCCAAGGCGCGCCACACCACGATCTAGCCGGGCGGCGCGATGACCGACGCCCGGCGCACCGCAGGCCCGCTTGCCGGCCGCAGCCTCGGCTTCGTCGGGCTCGGGCTGATGGGCCGGCCGATGTGCCGCAACCTGCTGGCGGCGGGGGCCGAGCTCGTGGTCTACAACCGCACCGCCGAGACCGCGCGCGGGTTCGCGGCCGAGCATCCCGGCCGGGTGCGCGCCGTCGCCGCCCCGGCGGAGGTGGCCGCGTCCGGGCCCGACACCATCGTCGTCAACCTGGTGGATACCGTGGCGGTCGCCGCCGCGATCGAGGGGCCGGTGCCGGCCGGGCTGCTGCACGGGCTGCGGCCCGGCCAGCTCGTCATCGACATGGGCACCTCGGGCGTGGCGGAGACCCGCCGCCTGGCGGCCGCCGTCGAGGCGGCAGGCGCCTGCTACGCCGACGCCCCGGTCTCCGGCGGCGTGGTCGGGGCGGAAGCCGCCGATCTCGCGATCTTCGTCGGCGCGGCCGATGCGGTGTTCCCGCGCGCCAGGGCGATCCTCGACCTGCTCGGCCGCAACATCACCCATTGCGGCGGGGTCGGCTGCGGCCAGGTCACCAAGATCGGCAACCAGATGATCGTGGCGCTCACCATCGGCGCGGTGGCCGAGGCGATGGCGCTGGCCGAGCAGGCCGGGGTGGAACGCGCCACCTTCCGCGCCGCGCTGGCCGGCGGCTTCGCCGATTCCCGGATCCTCGAGCTCCATGGCCAGCGCATGGTGGACGAGAGCTTCGCGCCGGGCGGCCGGGCGCGCATCCAGCGCAAGGACGTGCAGCTCGCCCTCGATCTGGGCGAGTCGGTCGGCATGGCGCTGCCCTCGACCGCCCGCAACATGGAGCTGTGGGACCGCATGGTCGAGCGCGGCTGGGGCGATCTCGACCATGCCGGGCTGATCAAGATCTACCGGGATTGAGACGGCCGGCTGCGGCGGCCGCCGTCGCACCGGGACCCGCATCCTTCGACAGGCTCAGGATGAGGCGTATCGTGCTGCCGAAGACAGCGGCGACCTCACCCTGAGCCTGTCGAAGGGCGAGGTCGCCAGTCGCTCTCTTCTGTACCTCAGCCAAAAGAAAGGGGCCGCAGCTTGCGCTGCGGCCCCGATCGTTTTGGAGCGTCTGGTTGGCCGGACTTAGAAGTCCATGCCGCCCATGCCGCCCATGCCGCCGCCCATGTCGGGGGCGCCACCGGCTTCCTTCTTCGGACGCTCGGCCACCATCGCCTCGGTGGTGATGAGCAGGCCGGCGACCGAGGCTGCGTCCTGCAGCGCGGTGCGCACGACCTTGGTGGGGTCGATGATGCCGGCCTTGACCA
>CAYJQC010000061.1:0-14452 GCA_964372215.1 uncultured Rhodospirillaceae bacterium | reverse complement strand
AGCGCGGGCAATCCCTCGGCCCGCGCGGCCGCGGCGGCGGCCCGCACCCTCGGCGAGCTGGAAGCGGCGCTGCGGGCCTTCGACGGCTGCGCCCTGAAGAGCACGGCGACCAACCTGGTGTTCGGCGACGGCAACCCGGCGGCGCGGGTCATGCTGGTCGGGGAGGCGCCGGGCGGCGACGAGGATCGCATCGGCAAGCCGTTCGTCGGCGTCAGCGGCCAGCTGCTCGACCGCATGCTGGCGGCGATCGGGCTCGACCGCACCAGCGTCTACATCACCAACGTGATCTTCTGGCGCCCGCCGGGCAACCGCCAGCCGACCCCCGCCGAGGTCGCCGCCTGCCTGCCCTTCGTCGAGCGACATATCGAGCTGGTCGCCCCGGATCTGCTGGTGCTGGTCGGCGGCGCCTCGGCCAAGACGCTGCTCGCCCGCAGCGAAGGCATCACCCGGCTGCGCGGCCGGTGGTTCCAGTACGAAAGTACCGGCATGCCGCGCCCGGTGCCCGCCCTGCCGATCTATCACCCGGCCTTTCTGCTGCGTCAGCCCGCGCAGAAGCGCGAGGCCTGGAAAGATCTCCTGACGCTAGCTGAAGCAATCGATGACCTTAACCAAGAAAACACCATGGTAAACGCGTAAACTTGTTTGTATAAACCAAAACATTATTTTGACACACGCTCAATATTGGGGTGGGCTGAATTCTATACCCAATACTTAGTGTTAACCATGTCTTAACGCGCTTGCCGGAGGGCATCTGTTCGGATAAGAGTCGCCGAATGACGTTTACCGATTCTTCACCGTTCGGGTCCCGTCGTGCTCCTGCCGGCCGAGAAGCCGGCCAGGGGTTTGCGCGCAGCGCGGCGCTCGGCCTTGCCGCGCTGTCGCTGGCGGGCCTGGCGATGCTGATGCCGGCGACGACCGCCCGCGCCGACCAGATGCCGGCGCCGACCATCGCCGCCCTGCCGCCCGCCGCGGGCGCGCACGGCCCGGCGGTGGACCTGCCCAAGCCGCTCGAGGACGTCGACGCCGACCGCTACCGGCAGATCTTCATGCTGCAGGAAACGGGCCGCTGGGCGGACGCCGACCGGTTGATCGGAAAGCTCGGCGATACCCGCCTCATGGGCCATGTGCTGGCCCAGCGCTATCTCCACCCGACCGCCTACCGCTCCAAGTTCAAGGAATTGTCGGAGTGGCTGGCGAAGTATGCCGACCATCCGGAAGCGCCGCGCATCTACGCGCTGGCCCTGCGGCGCCAGCCCGCCGACGCCGCCGCGCCGAAGCAGCCGAGCGTGCCGACCATCCACAAGGTCGGCAGCCCGGACCCGGCGTTCGGCGACGAAGGCGCCCACTGGCTGGCCGGCATCGGCGCCTGGCGCAAGGGCGACATGACGCGGGCGGCCGGCGAGTTCGAGAAGGCCGCCACCGACCAGGACGGCACGCCCTGGACCGTCTCGGGCGCGGCCTACTGGGCGGCGCGCGCCCACCTCAAGGCGCGCCACCCCGAGCTGGTGAGCAAGTGGCTCAAGGTCGCCGCCGAACACCCCCGCACCTTCTACGGCCAGCTGGCGCGCCGCGCGCTCGGCATGGACTCGGCGTTCGACTGGTCGGTCCGGCCGCTGACCGAGAGCGAGGCCGTGGATCTGCAGAAGACCAAGACCGGGGCCCGGGCCCTCGCCCTGCTGCAGATCGGCAAGCTGCGCCTGGCCGAGGACGAGATGCAGGCGCTGCTGGCGACCGCCGGGCCGGAGCTGGCCGGCGCACTGGTCTCGGTCTCGCAGCTCGCCAACCTGCCGTCGCTCGCCCTCAAGCTCGGCACCACGATCGAGGTGCAGTACGGCACCATGATCCCGACCGCGCTGTATCCCGTACCGGGCTGGCAGCCGAAAGGCGGCTTCGAGGTCGACCGCGCGCTGCTCTACGCCCTGATGCGCCAGGAATCGGGCTTCAACCCGGATGCCCGCAGCGGCGCGGGCGCCAGCGGCCTGATGCAGATCATGCCGGCGACCGCGGCCTATATCGCCCCCGACGTCGAGGGTTATGACGGCGAGGCCGGCGCGGCGCTGCTCGATCCGGTCATCAACATGACCCTGGGCCAGGAATATGTCGGCCGGCTGCTCGAGGACGGCAATGTCGAGGGCGACCTGTTCCTGCTGGCCGCCGCCTACAACGCGGGACCCGGCAACCTGGCGAAGTGGCGCAAGGGCGCCGGCTACGACCAGGATCCGCTGCTGTTCATCGAGAGCATCCCGTCGCGCGAGACCCGGCTGTTCATCGAGCGGGTGCTGGCCAATCTATGGATCTATCGTCAGCGGCTCGGGCAGGCGACTCCCTCGCTCGACGCTATCGCGTCGGGCGCGTGGCCGGTCTACGATCGGCAGGAAGATGCCTCCGACGAGACCCGCCGCTATGTCACGAATTGACGAATCGAAGCCCTTCCGCGCGGTCAATATCGCCGTCCTGACGGTTTCCGATACCCGCCACGAGACCGACGACAAGTCCGGCCGGACCCTGGCCGAGCTGGCCCAGCGCGACGGTCACCGCGTGGTCGCCAAGACCATCGTCAAGGACGAGGTGCCGCGGATCGTGGCCCAGTTGCAGGCCTGGATTGCCGACCCCGGAATCGACTGCATCATCTCGACCGGCGGCACCGGCCTCACCGGGCGCGACGTGACGCCCGAGGCGTTCCGCGCGGTCTACGAGAAGGAGATCGAGGGCTTCGGCGAGCTGTTCCGCATGATCAGCTACGACAAGATCAAGACCTCGACCATGCAGTCGCGCGCCACCGGCGGCGTCGCCGGCGGCACCTATCTGTTCGCCCTGCCCGGCTCGCCCGGCGCCTGCCGCGACGGCTGGGAGGAGATCCTGCGCTGGCAGCTCGACATCCGGCACAAGCCCTGCAACCTCGCCGAGCTGATGCCGCGCCTGACCGAGCATCTGAAGGCCGGTGAATAGCAACGGGCTGGAGCGCTGCCCCTCATGGTTCGACAGGCTCACCATGAGGTTGCCGGTGCTGGAGTCCTCGTCCTGAGCCTGTCGAAGGACGAGGGCCGCATCACAGCGCTCGCGGACGCAGTGCGCCGCCTGACCGATTTCGCAGAAACCCCCGACACCGACCTGACGCCGATCGACAGCGGCGGCATCGCCCATGAGCACTACCGGATCGCCGGGCGCGACGCCGTGCTGCGCGTGCCTCGGCTCAGCCAGTTCGGTCTGGCGCCCGCCGACAACCTGGCCTACCAGGCGGCGGCCTTCGAGCGCGCCCACGCCAGCGCCCGCACGCCGCGGCTCATTGCTGTTCTCGAGCCAACCCGCGACCTGCCGTACGGCGGCCTCGTTGTCGAGGAGATCGTCGGCCGGTATCCGCGCCTGCCCAACGATCTGGCCGCCATCGCGGAGGCCCTCGCCTGCATCCATGCGCTGCCGCTGCCCGAGCCGGCGGCACGGGCCCCCTTGCGCGACCACCGCGATCCCGTGGCGGAGACGCTGAAGGTGATCCTCGCCCAGGCCGAGCATCTGCACGACGCGCGTCTCAGGCCCGACGCGCTTTCCATCGTTGCCGAGGAGATCGGCTGGGTCCGGCAGTTCGCCGGCGAGATCGCCGGCGGAATCATCAAGGCGGCCCAGCCGGTCGCCCTGGTCGCCACCGACACCCATCCCGGCAACTTCCTGATCCGCGACGACGGATGCGCGATCTTCGTGGACCTCGAGAAGATGCTGTACGGGTCGCCGGCGATCGACCTCGCCCACGCCACGCTCTACACCTCGACCACCTGGGAGCCGCAAGTGTCGGCGGTCCTGTCGGTCGAGCAGATCGCCCGCTTCTACCGCGCCTATCTCGAACATCTGACGCCCGACGCCGCGGCGGCGCTCCGGCCCTGGCTGCTGCCGATGCGCCGCATCACCTGGCTGCGCACCCTGACCTGGATGATCCGCTGGCGCGCCGTCTCGGCGGCGCGGCCGGACGATCCCGCCCTCGGCCCGTGGTCGCGGGCGCGTCTCCCCGAGGACCGGGTCGCGCACATGCTGGCGCGCATCGACGATTTCACCGACCCCGCCACCATCGCCCGCGTGCGGGCCGAATGGCAGGAGCACAGCCCGCTCGAAACCCTGCTCTGACCGGCCGGCGGGCCGGCCATGTGGATTCTTGTTCTTGATTTGTTCCGTTGGCCGAGCGTACTTTCGGGCGATGGAGATCGACCGCGCCGACGCCCACGACCAGCCGAGCGACCGCATCCCGGCCCGGGCGCGCAAGGGCCGCGGCGCCGTCACCAACAAGGCCGGCCGGTTCGAGCCCACGACCACCGAGGCGGTCGACGACGGCTGGGCCGGCGACGCCGACGACCTGCCGCCGCTCCGCACCACCGTCACCGTCGACTCCACCCGCAGCATCATCGCCCGCAACCAGTCGCCGGACGTGCCGTTCGACCGCTCGATCAATCCCTATCGCGGCTGCGAGCATGGCTGCGTCTACTGCTTCGCCCGGCCGACCCACGCCTTCCTCGGCCTGTCGCCCGGCCTCGACTTCGAGACCCGGCTGTTCGTCAAGCCAGAGGCGGCGCTGCTGCTGACCGCCGAGTTGGCGCGGCCCGGCTATCGCCCGGCGGTGATCGCCATGGGCACCAACACCGATCCCTATCAGCCGCTCGAGCGCGAGCGGCGCATCACCCGCGCGGTGCTCGAGGTGCTGGCCGCCTGCCACCACCCGGTCGGCATCGTCACCAAGTCGGCGCTGATCGCGCGCGACGCCGACATCCTGGCGCCGATGGCGGCGCGGCGCCTGGCGCGCGCCTGCATCTCCATCACCACGCTGGATCGCGATCTCGCCCGCCGGCTGGAGCCGCGGGCGCCGACCCCGGCGCGCCGCCTGGACGCGATCCGCGCGCTCGCCGCGGCCGGCGTGCCGGTTGGCGTGATGGTGGCGCCTATCATCCCGGCGCTCACCGATCCCGAGATCGAAGCGATCCTGGAGGCGGCGAAGGACGCCGGCGCGTCGAGCGCCGGCTACGTGCTGCTGCGCCTGCCGCTCGAGATCAAGGACCTGTTCGCCGAATGGCTGGAGGCGCACGTCCCCAACAAGGCGAAGCGCGTTCTCGAGCTGGTGCGCCAGACCCGCGACGGGCGCCTGAACGATGCCAGCTTCGGCCGGCGCATGACCGGCCAGGGCAACTATGCCGCGCTCATCGGCCAGCGCTTCGAGCTGGCGACCCGCAAGCTCGGCCTCGTGGAGCGCGACTGGCGCTACGACCTCACGCTGTTCAAGCGGCCGGCGAAGCCGGCCGCGCTGCCGCGGCCCGACGATCGCCAGCTCTCGCTGCTGTTGTAACTACCAACCCCCTCCCCTCGCGGGAAGGGGAGGGGGATTCGGAAGTCGCTTTTCCAGAGGCCCCAAAGCACTCTTCTCCGCATTGAAACGATCGCCTATGCTGCGCGCCGCCATGAAGGACGCCCTCCTCGACCACGACAATCTCGAAGAGTTCCGGGCGCCGGAGGCCTACGACGCCGAGCACGGCGCGCTCGACGCCGACGGCGCGTTCATGGTCGCGCTTGCCGCCGCGACCGGCGGGCCGGCGCTCGACATCGCCTGCGGCACCGGCCGCATCGCCCTGCCGCTCGCCCGCGCCGGCATCCGGGTGACCGGGATCGATCTCTCGCCGCACATGCTGGAGCATGCCCGCGCCCAGAGCGCCGGGCTGCCGCTGACCTTGCACATCGCCGATGTCCGCGACTTCGCGCTGCACGAGGGGCCGTTCCGCGTCGCCACCATGGCCGGCCACGCCTTCCAGCAGATGCTCGACGACGCCGACCAGCGCGCCCTGTTCCGCTGCGTCCACCGCCATCTGGCGCCGGGCGGGCTGTTCGCCTTCGACAGCCGCAACCCGAACGGCCAGGAGACCTACGACAGCACGGGCGAGGAGTTCTGGCACAGCTATATCGGCGCCGACGGCCAGCCCGGCGAGACCTTCACCGAATCGCGCTGGGACGCGGCGCGCCAGCTGCTGCACTACACCGTGATCCGGCGCCGGCCGGGAGCGCCCAAGGGCGCGCGCGGCGAGACCCGCCAGCGCATCACCCTGCGCTACACCCCGCCCGACGGACTCGCCCGCCATCTGGTCGCCGAGGGCTTCGCGGTGCTGGCGCAGTACGGCGACTGGGACCGCGGCCCGGTGCGCAGCGCGAGCTACGAGATCGTCACCGTCGCCCGCAAGCTGTGAGGTCACGCGGCAGATGCGCGCCTGCCATCTCGTGTTAGACTCGCGCATGAGCCATGCACGGTAACGAAGCCCTCACCGCCCTCGCCATCGTCGTGCTCGCCGCCTTGTCCTGCGGCATGGCGATGACGCGCCTGAAGCAGCCGGCGGTGGTCGGCTACATCCTGGCCGGGGTGATCCTGGGACCGTCGGTCATGGGGCTAGTCAAGAACCGCGAGTCGGTGCAGTTCCTGGCCGAGCTCGGCGTGCTCATGCTGCTGTACCTGGTCGGCATGGAACTGTCGATCAAGAGTTTCAAGGCGGTCTGGCGCACCGCCACCTTCGCCACCCTGGCGCAGATCGGCGGCAGCCTCGGCATCATGCTGATCCTGGCGCCGCTGTTCGGCTGGCCTCTGGGCGTCGCCGTGCTGTTCGGCTTCGCCATCGCCCTGTCGTCGACCGCCGTCGCCATCAAGATGCTGGAGGATTCCGGCGAGCTGAAGACGCCGGCCGGCGAGATCACCGTCAGCATCCTGATCGCCCAGGATCTCGCCGTGGTGCCGATGATGATCGTGGTGAGCGCGATGTCGGGCGACGGCATCGGCGTCGACGGCGTCTTCCGCGTCGTGCTCGCGGTCGGCTTCCTGGCGTGGCTGGTGTTCTATCTCAGCCGCCGCGACGAGGTGCGCCTGCCCTTCGCCGAACTGTTCGAGCAGAGCGCCGATCTGCGCGCCCTGGCCGGCATCGTCATGTGCTTCGGCGCCGCCACGATCTCCGGGCTGCTCGGGCTGTCGCCCGCCTATGGCGCCTTCGTCGCCGGCGTGCTGATCGGCAACTCTGCTGTGCGCGAACCGATGATCCATGCCGCGGCACCGATCCAGAGCATCCTGATGATGGTGTTCTTCCTGTCGATCGGCCTGCTGCTCGACCTCGCCTTCATCTGGCACAATCTCGGCGTCGTGCTGGTCATGCTGGTCGCCGTCACCCTGGTGAAGAGCGGCTTCAACATCGTGACCCTGCGCCTGCTCGGCCAGGACTGGGCGCGCGCCGCCATCGCCGGCGTGATGCTGGCGCAGATCGGCGAGTTCTCGTTCCTGCTGGCGGCCATCGGCTTCGGTGGCGGGCTGATCGGCCCCTACGGCCACGGGCTCATCGTCTCGACCGCCGTGCTGTCCCTGGCGCTCAGCCCGTTCTGGCTGGAGACCGCGCGCCGGCTGCACCGCATCGGCCTGCTCGGCGTCACCTCGCAGCGCGAGATGCTGCGGCTGCTCTATGGCGGCGAGACCCGGGCGGTGATGCACGGCCTGGCCTATCTGGCCGACGCCCTGCGCGGCGCGCGGCAATGGACCGCGGCGCGGCTGCGCCCGGCCGCGCACCGTGGCGCCGCGTCCGACTCTCCCGACTCCGCAGGATTTCGGCCGGCGGGCGGCGACGGGCGGCCCGACCGGGGCGATGCCTGACCTGGCGCTCGAGCGGCGCTGCATCGCCCGGCTCGGGCCCGGCGCCCGCATCGCCGGGGTCGACGAAGTCGGCCGCGGGCCCTGGGCCGGGCCGGTGGTCGCGGCGGCCGTGGTGTTCCACGACCGGGCGCCGGCGGCGGATCTGATCGCCCGGCTCGACGATTCGAAGCGGCTGTCGCCCGCCATCCGCGCCGCGCTGGTGCCGGTGATCTGCGCCCATGCGGCGGTCGGCATGGGCGCCGCCACGGTCGCGGAGATCGATCGCCTCAACATCCTGCAGGCCAGCCTGCTGGCCATGGCGCGCGCCATGGCGGCGCTGGAAGCGGCGCTCGGCGCCACGCCCGATCACGCCCTGGTCGACGGCAACCGGGCGCCCCGCCTGGCCTGCCCGGTCGAGACCGTGGTCGGCGGCGACGGCCGCTCGGCCTCGATCGCCGCCGCCTCGATCGTCGCCAAGGTGGCGCGCGACCGGCAGATGGCCGAACTCGCGGAAATTCATCCCGGCTATGGCTGGGAGCGCAACGCCGGCTATGGGACCGCCGAGCACCGCGCCGCGCTGGCCCGGCTGGGGGTCAGCCCGGAGCATCGGCGCTCGTTTCGGCCGATTTCTGAACTACTGACTTTAAAGGCTTGAATCCGAAAGCTATTGACGGCGCGACTCGGGTGACTCATCCTCCGGCCGATGAGCCCGAAGAGCGATCTCCCGACCGCCCCCATCGCCCTGGACCAAGTGCCCGCCGACGGAATCCTGGTCGGCGACTGCATCGCGACCATGCGCCGCCTGCCGGAGCGCTCGGTCGACCTGATCTTCGCCGATCCGCCCTACAACCTGCAGCTCGACGGCGATCTCACCCGCCCGAACAACAGCAAGGTCGACGGCGTCGACGAATCCTGGGACCGCTTCGACGACTTCGCCACCTATGACCGCTTCACCTCGGACTGGCTGGCCGCCGCGCGCCGCCTGCTGAAGGACGACGGCACGCTCTGGGTGATCGGCAGCTACCACAACATCTTCCGGGTCGGCGCCAGGCTGCAGGACATCGGCTTCTGGATCCTGAACGACGTGGTCTGGCGCAAGTCGAACCCGATGCCGAACTTCCGCGGCCGGCGCTTCACCAACGCCCATGAGACCATGATCTGGTGTGCCAAGGACAAGGCGGCGCGCTACACCTTCAACTACGACGCCATGAAGGCGCTGAACGACGATTTGCAGATGCGCAGCGACTGGCTGATCCCGATCTGCAGCGGCGCCGAGCGCCTGAAGGACGAAGACGGCAAGAAGGCGCACCCGACCCAGAAGCCCGAGGCCCTGCTGCACCGGGTGATCCTGGCTGCCACCAGGCCCGGCGCCGTGGTGCTCGATCCCTTCTTCGGCAGCGGCACCACCGGTGCGGTCGCCAAGCGCCTGGGCCGCCGCTGGATCGGGCTGGAGCGCGATCCGCGCTACCTCGCGGTGGCGCGCGAGCGGCTGTCCAAGGTGGCCCCGGTCGCCGATCCCGACGCCATCTTCACGCCGTCGAAGCGCGAGGAGCCGCGCATCCCGTTCGGCTGGCTGGTCGAGCGCGGAATGCTCGAGCCCGGTACCGTGCTGGTCAGTCCCAACCAGCGCTGGAGCGCCAAGGTGCGCGCCGACGGCACGCTCATTACCGCCGACTTCAAGGGCTCGATCCACAAGGTCGGCGCCCATGTCCAGGGCGCGCCGGCCTGCAACGGCTGGACCTTCTGGTGCCTGCCGGTCGACGGCAAGCTGGTGCCGATCGACGTGTTCCGCCAGAAGCTCCGGGCGGAACTGAACTGAGTCTCGACCGAAGTGCAGCAGAAGCAGCTACAACACTGTCATGCGCGGACTTGATCCGCGCATCCATTAGTCCGTCCGCGCGGACGGAACCATGGATCGCCGGGTCAAGCCCGGCGATGACAGCAGGTGAGACTCTGTATCGACGCCTTGCCAGTGCGCCGTGCCTCAACCCTCCGCCATCGCGTGGCGCGCCACCTTCTTCATGACGGTCGGCAGGGCATGCTCGGAAAATCTGCCCGGTTGCGCCCAGATCCCGCCCGACTCCGCATCAAAGGCGATGCTGGCGGTCGCGATCCTGAGCTCCAGGGCGAAATGGGTGAAGACGTGGTCGACGGCGCCCTCGATGAGCCGCCAGCGGCCCCTAAGCGGCGCGGCGACCCGCGCCTCGGCAAGATCCCACGGCGCGGACCGCCACTCGGTCGAGGGCAGCTCCATCATGCCGCCGAGCAGGCCCTTCTCGGCGCGCCGGCGCAGCAGCACGGCGCCGTCGCCGCGCACCGCCCAGAAGGCGATGCCGTGGCGGAGGGGCCGGGCCGATTTCGGAGTCTTGGCCGGCAGCGATTCGGCGGTGCCGGCTTCGCGCGCCGCGCACGCCGCCGACCACGGGCAGAGCCCGCAGCGCGGATTGCGCGGGCTGCAGACGGTGGCGCCGAGATCCATGATCGCCTGGGCGTAGTCGCCGGCGCGTGCGCGCGGCGTGATCGCCGCCGCCAGGGCATGAAGCTCCGGCTTGGCGACGGGCAGCGGCGTGGTCACGTTGCGCAACCGCGCGATCACCCGCTCGACATTGCCGTCCATGGCGGTGGCGGGAATGTCGAAGGCGATGGCGGCGATCGCCGCCGCCGTGTACGGCCCGATCCCCGGCAGCGCCCGCAGCCCGTCCTGGTCGTCGGGAAACCGCCCGCCATGCTCGGACGCCACCAGCCTGGCGCAGGCATGCAGGTTGCGCGCCCTGGCGTAGTAGCCGAGGCCGGCCCAGGCATGCAGCACCTCGTCGAGCTCGGCCGCGGCCAGGGCTTCGACGCTCGGCCAGAGCTGCAGGAACTTCCGGAAATACGGCCCGACCGTCGCCACCGTGGTCTGCTGCAGCATGATCTCGCTGAGCCAGACATGGTACGGGTCGGCGGCCGCGCCGGGCATGGCGCGCCACGGCAGGGCACGGCGATGGCGGTCGTACCAGGCGAGCAGCGCGCCGGCGAGTGCCGGCGGCTTCGCGTCGTGATGGAGCCTCGTCATGGCGCGGGCTACAATGCGCCGATGGCCGGCAAGCAGGCAACGCCCGACGGCGCCCCCGACGCACGGCGCGACAGCGCGACAGCGCGCGAGACATCCGCGCCGCGCAAGGGCGGGGTGCGCCACCTGGCGCGGCTGCTGCCGCCTTTGACCCGCGCAGTGCTCGGCAAGCGCGGTTTCGCCGAGGGCGGCATCGTCGCCGACTGGCCCGATATCGTCGGGCCGGACCTGGCGGCGCAGAGCCTGCCGGAACGCCTCGCCTTCCTGCCCGGCACGCGCGCCGACGGCACGCTGCAGGTGCGGGTCGCCGGCGCGCTGGCGCTCGAGCTGCAGCATCTCGAGCCGGTGGTGATCGAGCGCATCAACGGCTATTTCGGCTATCGCGCGGTGGCGCGGCTCAAGATCCGCCAGGGACCGATCCCGCGACGGCGGCGGCGCCGCGCCGCGCCGCCGCCCGATCCGGCGGCCGAGCGCGCGGTCGACTCGGCGGTGGCGCCGATCGAGGATCCCGGCCTCAGGGCGGCGCTCGCCGGGCTGGGGCGGGCGCTGCGCGGCCGCAAGTCCTGAACGCCGCCCGCCGATGGCGACAGGGTCATTGCGCCGGCCGGCGAATCCTGCCACATAGCGGCCATATTGGCCGCCAAAACTCGGCCGTCCCCAAGCCGTGCAGGAGGGTTGCCCCTTGCGCAAGATTTCGATCATCGCGGGTGTCGCGCTGCTGCTGGCCGCCGCGGCCGGCGCCGGATACCAGCAATGGCGCGCCGCCGACCAGCCGGCCGCGACGCCGGCGGTTGTCGAATCGTTACCGCAGGTCGCGCCCGACGCGGTGGCGCGGGACGAGATCCTGCTGGCCGCCGCCGACCAGCCGCAGATCCACCCCGATGACCGGATTCTGGGCAGCGCCGACGCGCCGATCACCATCATCGAGTACGCCTCGCTGACCTGCCCGCATTGCGCCGCGTTCCATCAGGAATCCCTGCCGCAGGTGAAGGCGGGCTATATCGACGAGGGCCTGGTGCGTCTGGTGTTCCGCGACTTCCCGCTCGACCGGGTGGCGCTCAAGGCCTCGCTGCTCGCCCGCTGCATGCCGCAGGAGCGCTATTTCGCCATGCTCGACGTGCTGTTCCGCAGCCAGGGGGAATGGGCACGGGCCGCCGATCCGGTGGCGGCGCTGGCCCAGATCGGGCGCACCGCCGGCCTCGACCAGACCACCGTCGACGGCTGCCTGAACGACGAGGCCGAGACCGACAAGATCATCGCCGGGATCCAGACGGCGCAGGACGAGTTCCAGGTCGACTCGACCCCGACGCTGATCATCAACGGCGTGAAGCATCCGGGCGGGCTGAGCTTCGAACAGCTCGAGACGATCTTCAAGGACCTGTTGCCGAAATCATGATCTTCCGGCCGGAAGCGCGTTGAGACCCTGCAGGGGAAGGGTTTGGTTCAGTTCACGAAACTCCGGCTGAGCGGCTTCAAGTCGTTCGTCGACGCGACCGAGCTGCTGATCGAGCCGGGCATGACCGGCATCGTCGGCCCGAACGGCTGCGGCAAGTCGAACCTGGTCGAGGCGCTGCGCTGGGTGATGGGCGAGACCTCGGCCAAGCGCATGCGCGGCGGCGAGATGGACGACGTCATCTTCGGCGGCAGCGCCAACCGGCCGGCGCGCAACGTCGCCGAGGTGGCGCTGACCCTGGCCAATGACGACCGCAAGGTCCCGGCCCAGTTCAACGATTTCGACGAGATCGAGATCAACCGCCGGATCGAGCGTGGCGAAGGCTCCAACTACCGGATCAACGGCAAGGACTACCGCGCCCGCGACGTGCAGTTGCTGTTCGCGGATTCGGCGACCGGCGCGCATTCCACCGCCCTGGTCAGCCAGGGCCGGGTCGGCGCGCTGATCAACGCCAAGCCGACCGAGCGGCGCAGCCTGCTCGAGGAGGCGGCCGGGATCACCGGGCTGCATTCCCGCCGGCACGAGGCCGAGCTGCGCCTGCGCGCGGCGGAATCCAACCTGGCACGCCTCGACGACGTGATCGTGACGCTCGAGAGCCAGCTCAACGCGCTCAAGAAGCAGGCCCGCCAGGCGGTCCGCTATCGCAACATCAACGACCAGCTTCGCCGCACCGAGGCGATCCTGCTGCACCAGCAATGGATCGAGCTCGACGCCCGCGTGGCATCGGCGGCGGCGGCCCTGCGGGCGGCCGAGGCCGCGGTGGTCGAGGCGACGGCGACGGCGGCCGCGGCGGCGACCGCGCAGGGCGAGGCGGTGGCGGAGCTGCCGCCCCTGCGCCAGGCCGAGGCCGAAGCCGCGGCCGAGCTGCAGCGCTACACCATCGCGCGCGGCGCGCTCGACCAGGAGGAGCAGCGGGTCGAGGCGGCGCTCGCCGACATGCGCACGCGCCTCGCCCAGATCGACAGCGACAGGACGCGCGAATCGGCGCTCGCCGCCGACGCGGCGGCGGCCGACCAGCGGCTCGACGGCGAGGCCCAGGAACTGGCCGCCGCCGCCGCCGGCGAGACCGAGGCGATCGCCGACGCCGCCCGGATCGCGACCGAGGCGCAGGCCACCGTCGACCGCCACGAGCGCGAACTCGGTGAGCTGACCCAGCAGGTCGCCGCCGACGAGGCGCGGGCGGCGGCGCTGGCCCGGCGCATCGGCGAGCTCGAGGCGCGGATCGAGCGCCTCGAGGCGCGCGGCTCGGAGGTCGCGGCCGAACGCGCCCGGCTGGCGGAAGAGACCGACGCCGATCTCGAGGTGCTGGCGGCGAGCCGCGCCGCCGACGAGGCCCAGGCGACCCTGGAGCGCGCCCAGCGCGAGGCGACCGAGTCCGAGCAGACCCGGCTGGCGGCGGTCGCCGCCGAAGGCGAGGTGCGCGAAGGCTTCCAGGCCGCGCAGTCGGCCCGCGCCCGGGTCGCCGCCGAGTCGGACGCCCTGGCCAGCCTGTTCGCCACCACCGATTCCGAGCTGTGGCCGCCGCTGGTCGATTCGATCACCGTCGACGCCGGCTACGAGACCGCGCTCGGCGCCGCGCTCGGCGACGACCTGACCGCCTCGGCCGACACCGGCGCGCCGGTGTTCTGGGACGCGCTCGGCGAGGATGCCGGCGCGCCGGCCCTGCCCGACGGGCTCGAGCCCCTGGCCGCCCATGTCCGCGGCGCGCCAGCGCTCGCCCGCCGCTTGCGCCAGATCGGCGTGGTGGCGAACGAGGCCCAGGGCGAGGCATTGCACCGCCTTCTGGCCCAGGGCCAGCGCCTGGTCAGCCGCGATGGCGCGCTGTGGCGCTGGGACGGCTTCACGGTCAGGAGCGGCACCCCGACCGCCGCCGCCACCCGGCTGGCCCAGAAGAACCGGCTCGACGAGCTGGCCGGCGAGCTCGCCCGCGCCAACCAGGCGTTCGCCGCGGCCGAGGCCTGCTTCGTCGAGGCGCGCCGCATCGCGGTCGACGCCGCCGATTCCGAGCGCGCCAGGCGGGCCGCCCTGCAAGCGGCGTTCGGCGCCGCATCCCGCGCGCGCGACGCCCACAACGCGGCGGTGCAGCGGGTGCAGGCGACGCGCTCGAGGCTTTCCGCCCTGGAGGAGGCCGCGGCGGACCTCGCCGCCGACATCGCCGAGGCCGAGACCGGGCTCGCCCAGTCGCGCGACGAACGCGCCGCGCTGCCCGATCTCGCCACCGCGCGCGACCGCATCGCCGCCCTGCGCACGCTGGTGGCGGAGCATCGCGCCGAACTGGTCGAGCGCCGCAGCGCCCATGACCGGCTGCAGCGCGAGGCCGAGG
>CAYJQC010000060.1:0-14848 GCA_964372215.1 uncultured Rhodospirillaceae bacterium | reverse complement strand
CTTCACCGGAGCCCAGGGCACCTTCCATTCCGAGCAGGCGATCGCCTACGGCACCGCGATGGTCGGCGGCGTGACCCCCGGCAAGGGCGGCTCGACCCATCTCGACCTGCCGGTGTTCGATACCGTCGCCGAGGCGGTGGCCAAGACCCAGGCCGACGCCAGCGTCATCTACGTGCCGCCGCCGTTCGCCGCCGATGCCATCCTCGAAGCGGTCGAGGCCGGGGTGGCGCTCGCGGTCTGCATCACCGAGGGCATCCCGGTGCTCGACATGGTCAAGGTCAAGCGGGCGCTGGCCGGCTCCAAGACCCGGCTGATCGGCCCGAACTGCCCGGGCATCATCACGCCCGAGGCGTGCAAGATCGGCATCATGCCCGGCCATATCCACATGCGCGGCAAGATCGGCATCGTCTCGCGCTCGGGCACGCTGACCTACGAGGCGGTGGCCCAGACCACCGCCGCCGGGCTCGGCCAGTCGACCTGCATCGGGATCGGCGGCGATCCCGTGAACGGGACCAACTTCGTCGATTGCCTGGACCTGTTCCTGGGCGACGACGAGACCCAGGGCATCATCATGATCGGCGAGATCGGCGGCACCGCGGAGGAGGAGGCGGCGGCCTTCCTCAAGTCCGCCCGCAAGAAGAAGCCGGTGGTCGGCTTCGTCGCCGGCCTGACTGCGCCCCCGGGCCGCCGGATGGGACATGCCGGCGCGATCATCTCGGGCGGCAAGGGCGGCGCCGGCGACAAGATCGAGGCGATGAAGGCGGCGGGAATCGTGGTGGCGGAGTCGCCGGCAAGCCTCGGCAGCACAATGTTAAGGGTTCTGGGCTAACCAGTGTGGCGGCGGCCGAATCCCCTGCGGCGTCAAGTGTCAGCGGCCCCGCTCGGCCTCTGGTCTGCGGGTGACGGCCGTGCGGTGAAGCCCGCGGGCGGCTCCGGCTCGTTGGCGGAAGCGCGGATTATCGTATTGATCTGACGGCGCGATACCGACTCTCCAGGGCCGGACGTCGGGGTGGCATCGTCAGGCATGGGTGATATGCGGCCGGCGGCGGATTGCGCTTCGCCGGCTCCGTCATCACCTGATGCGGCACGGCGTTCGGAACCGCCGGCAAGGACCAGGCCGGCGCCCGGTTATTGGCTGGACCCCTGCTCCCGATCCGGCCGGGGGTGGTGAGGTCGGAGCGACCGAGAGACATGCACCCTACCGACACTTCCTTCCTTTCGGGGCCCAACGCGGCCTTCCTCGCGGAACTCTATGCCCGCTACGTCGAAGACCCGGACTCGGTCGATCCGGCCTGGCGGGGCTTCTTCGCCGAGCTGCACGACGACGACGGCGCGGTTCTCGAGGCGCTGCGAGGCGCCAGCTGGGCGCCGCGCCAGGCGCGGATGCTCGGCAGCAACGGCGCCGCCGACGCGTCGGAGACCCAGGCACGGCGGACCAACGGTCTCGCCGCGACCGCCGCCACGGTCGGCACCGACGTGCGCGCCGCGGCCCGCGATTCGATTCGCGCGCTGATGCTGATCCGCGCCCACCGGGTGCGCGGCCATCTCGAGGCCAATCTCGATCCCCTGGGGCTGCGGCCGGCGGAGCGCCACCCCGAACTCGACCCAACCAGCTACGGCTTCACCGAGTTCGATCTCGACCGGCCGATCTTCATCGACAAGGTGCTCGGCCTGGAGACGCCGACCCTGCGCCAGATCGTGCAGGTCGTACGCGAGACCTATTGCGGCAACATCGGCGTCGAGTACATGCACATCCAGGATCCCGAGCAGAAGGCCTGGATCCAGGAGCGCATCGAGAGCATCCGCAACCAGACCCATTTCACCGACAAGGGCAAGCGCGCCATCCTCGAGCGGCTGACCGCCGCCGAGACGTTCGAGCGCTTCCTCGATCGGAAATACACCGGCACCAAGCGCTTCGGCCTCGACGGCGGCGAGTCGACGATTCCCGCGCTCGAGCAGATCCTGAAGCGCGGCGGCCAGCTCGGCATCAAGGAAGTGGTGGTGGGCATGGCCCATCGCGGCCGGCTCAACGTGCTCGCCAACTTCATGGGCAAGCCGTTCTCGGCGATCTTCTCGGAGTTCCAGGGCAACCCGGCGAACCCCGAGGAAGTCCAGGGCTCGGCCGACGTGAAGTACCATCTCGGCACCTCGTCGGACCGCGAGTTCGACGACGAGGTCGTGCATCTGTCGCTGACCGCCAATCCGTCCCATCTCGAGGCGGTGAACACCGTGGTGCTCGGCAAGGTGCGCGCCAAGCAGCAGCAGAAGGGCGACCTCGCCCGCGAGCGCAGCATGGCGCTGCTGCTGCACGGCGACGCCGCCTTCGCCGGCCAGGGCCTGGTGGCCGAGACCCTCGATCTCTCCGACCTCAAGGGCTACCGGGTCGGCGGCACCATCCATTTCGTCATCAACAACCAGATCGGCTTCACCACCAGCCCGACCTTCTCGCGCTCCGGCCCGTACTGCTCGGAAGTGGCGAAGCTGATCCAGGCGCCGATCTTCCATGCCAACGGCGACGATCCCGAATCGGTGGTCCATGTCGCGCGCATCGCCACCGAGTTCCGGCAGCAGTTCAAGAAAGATGTCGTCATCGACATGTTCTGCTATCGCCGCCACGGTCACAATGAAAGCGACGAGCCGGCCTTCACCCAGCCGCTGATGTACAAGCGGATCGCCAAGCACCCGACCACCCGCAAGCTGTACGCCGACCGCCTGGTCCAGGAAGGCACCGTCTCCGCCGCCGAGGCCGACGGGATGGTGAACGAGTTCCAGGCCCGGCTGGAGAGCGAGTTCGAGGTCGCCTCGTCCTACAAGCCGAACAAGGCCGACTGGCTCGAAGGCGCCTGGTCGGGGATGCAGATCGCATCGGGCGACGACCGGCGCGGCGAGACCGCGCTGCCGATCGAGACCCTGCGCGAGATCGGGCAGGCGCTCGGCCGGGTGCCGGCGGAGTTCCACGCCAACTCGAAGATCACCCGCCAACTCGCCGCCAAGCGCAAGATGTTCGAGACCGGCCAGGGCATCGACTGGTCGACCGCCGAGGCGCTCGCCTTCGGCTCCCTGCTGATCGAGGGCTCGCCGGTGCGACTGTCCGGCCAGGATTGCGGCCGCGGCACCTTCTCCCAGCGCCACGCCGTGCTGGTCGACCAGGAGACCGAGGAGAAGTACCTGCCGGTCAATTCGATCAAGCCCGGCCAGGCGCAGCTCGAGATCATCGACAGTCCGCTTTCCGAGGCAGGCGTGCTCGGCTTCGAGTACGGCTACAGCCTGGCGGAGCCGCGCGCGCTCGTCATCTGGGAGGCGCAGTTCGGCGACTTCGCCAACGGCGCCCAGGTGATCATCGACCAGTTCATCTCGTCGGGCGAGAGCAAGTGGCTGCGCATGTCCGGCCTGGTCATGATGCTGCCGCACGGCTACGAGGGCCAGGGACCGGAGCATTCCTCGGCACGCATCGAACGCTATCTGCAGCTCTGCGCCGAAGACAACATGCAGGTGGTCAACTGCACCACGCCGGCCAACCTGTTTCACGTGCTGCGGCGCCAGCTGCACCGCAATTTCCGCAAGCCGCTGATCATCTTCACGCCGAAGTCGCTGCTCCGGCACAAGCTGTGCGTCTCCCGCCTCGAGCATATGGGGCCGGGCACCACCTTCCACCGGGTGATGTACGACGACGCCAAGCTGTGCGACGACGCCGAGGTGAAGCGGGTCGTGCTGTGCTCCGGCAAGGTCTATTACGACCTCTACGAGGAACGCGAGAAGCGCGGCCAGAAGGACGTGTTCTTCCTGCGGCTCGAACAGCTCTATCCGTTCCCGCACAAGGCGCTCCGGAACGAGCTGGCGCGCTTTCCCCAGGCCGAAGTGGCCTGGTGCCAGGAGGAGCCGAAGAACATGGGGCCGTGGAACTCCGTCCACGCCGAAATCGAGGACGTGCTGATCGGCCTGGACGGCAAGGCCAAGCGGGCCCGCTATGTCGGCCGGCCCGCCGCGGCCTCGCCGGCGACCGGGCTGCTGCGCCGCCACAACCGGGAACAGGCGCTGCTGGTCGACGAGGCGCTCACGGTCGCGTAGCGCAACTGCCGTGCCGGCGCGCTTTTCTTCCGCGGCCTGGCTCGTTAACTATAATTGCATGGCGCTGCCCGCCGCCAAGCGCGGGCTGGCGGCGCTGAATGGAATGGGACCCTAGCATCATGGCAACCGACATCGTCGTCCCCCAGCTCGGTGAATCCGTCACCGAGGCGACCGTCGCCAAGTGGCTGAAATCCGTCGGCGAAGCGGTCAAGGTCGACGATCCCCTGTGCGAGCTCGAAACCGACAAGGTCACGCTCGAGGTTTACGCCACCGCGGCCGGCGCGCTCTCGGAGATCCGGGTCCAGGAGGGCCAGACCGTGGAGGTCGGCGCCGTGCTCGGCGTGATCGGCGAAGCCGGGGCTGCGGCCAAGCCGACTGCGGCTGCCGCGCCGCCCCGGCCCAAGCGGGCGTTTAACCCCGCCGCGGGGGTGACGCCCGGGGCGACCCACCCCCCCCCCCCCCCGGGGGGGGGGGGCGCCGCCGCCGAGACGCAATCGCCGGCGGTGCGCAAGCTGGTCGCCGAGCATGGCATCGACCCCGCCGCCGTCGCCGGCACCGGCAAGGACGGGCGGGTGACCAAGGGCGACGTGCTTGCCGAGGTCGAGGGCGCCGGCCAGAAGGCGCCCGCTCCCGCGACCCCGGCCGCCGCTCCCGCTCCCGCCGCCGCCGCCCCCGCCCCCGCCGCGGCGGCGCCCGCGACCGCGCGCGCCAAGGGCTCGCGCGAGGAACGGGTGCGCATGACGCGCCTCAGGAAGCGCATCGCCGAACGGCTGAAGCAGGCGCAGAACACCGCCGCCATGCTCACCACCTTCAACGAGGTGGACATGACCAGCCTGCTGGCGACACGCGATCGCTACAAGGACGCCTTCGAGAAGAAGCACGGGGTCAAGCTCGGCTTCATGTCGTTCTTCGCCAAGGCCTGCATCGTCGCCTTGAAGGAGATTCCGGCGGTCAACGGCGAGATCGACGGCGACGAGATCGTCTACAAGAACTATTACGACATCGGGGTCGCGGTCGGCACCGAGCAGGGGCTGGTGGTGCCGGTCGTGCGCGACGTCGACGCCCTCAGCTTCGGCGAGATCGAATCGACCATCGCCGCCCTCGGCCGCAAGGCGCGCGACGGCAAGCTCAGCATCGACGAGCTCACCGGCGGCACCTTCACCATCTCGAACGGCGGCGTGTACGGGTCGCTGCTGTCGACGCCGATCCTCAATCCGCCGCAGTCCGGCATCCTCGGCATGCACAAGATTCAGAAGCGCCCGGTCGCCATCGGCGACAAGGTGGAGATCCGGCCGATGATGTACCTGGCGTTGTCCTACGATCACCGCATCGTCGACGGCCGCGAGGCGGTGACGTTCCTGGTGCGGGTCAAGGAGTGCCTCGAGGATCCCCAGCGCATCCTGCTCGACATGTAGGCGATCGCGGCTGCGGGCATCGCGGCGGAACGGAGCCGGACCCATGAGTACCCTTCCATGAGCGCTCACCCATGAGCATCCACCGATGAGCACCCACCGATGAGCACATTGGGACAACGACGCCGCGTGAACGCCGCGCCGGTATCGGTCGCGGTGCCGCATTACGCCCAGAGCCTCGACTTCACCTGCGGGCCGGCATCGCTGCTGATGGCGATGAAGACCCTCGATCCCGCGGCCGTCTTCGACCGCACCCTCGAGATGCTGCTGTGGAAGGAGGCCACGACCATGTTCATGGGCGGGCCGCAGCATGGCGGGTCGAGCGCGCTGGGGCTGGCGATCGCCGCGGACCGCCGCGGCCTCGAGGCCCAGGTCATCGTCAATCACCGCGGCGTGCTGCTGGCCGACCGCGGCCGCACCAAGGACCGGCGCGAGGTGATGCGGCTGCTGCACGAGGCCGACCTGAAGGAGGCCGACGAGCGCGGCATCGCCATCGACTATCGCGAGATCGGCGTCGCCGAGCTCGAGGAGAAGTTCCGCGCCGGCTGGCTGCCGATGGTCCTGGTCAGCACCTTCTACGTCCATGGCGACCACGTCGCCCACTGGGTGGTGGTGACCGGCTTCGATGCGGACGCCGTCTACATCAACGATCCCTGGGTCGACCGCAAGGGCGGCAAGATTCCCGCCGACATGACCAACCTGCGCATACCCGCCGACGATTTCGACCCGATGGCCAGGTTCGGCAAGCAGGACGAGCGGGCGGTGGTGCTGGTGCGCCGGCGCGATGTCGCGACCCCGGTCCGGGAGGCGGCGCCGTCGCCGATCGCGGAGCTTCGGAGAAAGCCATGAGCAGCTACGACGTCGTCATCGTCGGCGGCGGCCCCGGCGGCTACGTCGCCGCCATTCGCGCGGCCCAGCTCGGCTTCAAGACCGCCTGCATCGAAAAACGCGGCAGCCTCGGCGGCACCTGCCTCAATGTCGGCTGCATCCCCTCGAAGGCCCTGCTGCAATCTTCCGAGCTCTATGCCGAGGCGAAGCACGGCCTGGCCGAGCACGGGGTGAAGCTTGGCAATGTCGACCTCGACCTCGCCGCCATGCTGGCGCGCAAGGACAAGGTGGTCGACGGCCTGACCAAGGGCATCGAGTTGCTGTTCCGCAAGAACAAGGTCGACTACATCAAGGGCGCCGGCCGGCTCGCCGGCGGCGGCAAGGTCGTCGTCGCCCTGTCGGACGGCGGCGAGAGCACGGTCGAGGCCAAGCACATCGTCATCGCCACCGGCTCGGAATCGATGCCCCTGAAAGGCGTCGAGATCGACGAGAAGCAGATCGTGACCTCGACCGGCGCGCTCACCCTGGACAAGGTGCCGGGCCGCTTCGTGGTCATCGGCGGCGGCTATATCGGGCTCGAGATGGGCTCGGTCTGGAGCCGCCTGGGGGCCAAGGTGACGGTGGTCGAGTTCCTCGACCGCATCGTGCCCGGCATGGACGGCGAACTCGCCAAGCAGTTCCAGCGCATCCTGTCGAAGCAGGGGATGGAGTTCCGTCTCGGCACCAAGGTGACCGGCGCGACCCAGGCCAACGGCGTGGTGACGCTCACCATCGAGCCGGCCCCGGGAAGTTCTGGGGGCGGCGAGGCGCAGACCATCGAGGCCGACGCGGTGCTGCTGGCCATCGGCCGCCGGCCCTATGTCGAAGGCCTCGGCCTCGACGCCGCCGGCGTCGCGCTCGACGAGCGCGGCCGGGTCAAGACCGACGGCCATTTCGCCACCAACGTGCCCGGCATCTATGCCATCGGCGACGTGATCGCCGGGCCGATGCTGGCCCACAAGGCGGAGGAAGAGGGTGTGGCGATCGCCGAGATCCTGGCCGGCCAGGCCGGCCACGTGAATTACGACACGGTGCCGGGCGTGGTCTACACTTGGCCCGAGGTGGCAACGGTCGGCAAGACCGAGGAAGAGCTGAAGGCGGCCAACGTCGCCTACAACGTCGGCAAGTTTCCCTTCATCGCCAACAGCCGGGCGCGCAGCAGCGGCGGCAGCACCGACGGCTTCGTGAAGCTCCTGGCCGATGCCAAGACCGACCGCCTGCTCGGCGCCCACATCATCGGCCCCGACGCCGGCACGCTGATCCACGAATGCGTGATGGCGATGGAGTTCGGCGGCTCGGCCGAGGACGTGGCGCGCGCCTTCCACGCCCACCCGACGCTCAACGAGGCGGTGAAGGAAGCGGCCTTCGCCGTGGCGGGGCGCGCCATCCACATTTGAACCGGCGGCGTGTCGGCCTGAATCACTAAGGCACGACGGCGCGAAGTCGTAGGAAGAACTGTCATGCGCGGACTTGATCCGCGCATCCATCCAGCCGCCAGCGCAACGGATGCATGGATCGCCGGGTCATCCTTCGACAGGCTCAGGATGAGGCCCGGCGATGACAACGAGAAGGTTGCTTCCTTCCCTGTCCCTCTGTGGGTCGTTTCCTTAGCCTTGCCCGACCTCCCACCACATGAGGTCGAGATCGCGGATCCAGGTGGCGCCCAGGCGCTCGTAGAATCCGGCAGCCAGCTTGTTCGGCTTGTAGACCGACCAGACGAGGCCGCCGCCGTCCGCATCCCGGCAGATCCCGCGCGCCCGCTCCATCAGCCCGCGGGCGACACCATGGCGCCGGGCGCTTTCGCGCACATAGAGATCGATGACGTGGATGATGCGGCAGGCGCGGTCGGCATCGAAGCCGAAATGATAGAGCAGGTAGCCGACGGGCTCGTCTCTGACTTCCGCAATCAGTCCAGTAAAAGCCGCATTGCTGCCGAACCCGTAGCGCCGCACCATGTCCGCGTCGGCCTCGAGCAGAGCGTCGTCGCCGAGGCTGCGCAGGTAGGCCGCGAACTCGGCCATCATGGCGCCGATCGCCTCGGCATCCTCGAAGCGCACGGCGCGGATCTCGACGCCGGCGCCGCTCATGCAGGGTCAGGCGCGCCGGGCGCGCGGGTGGGCGCCGTCATAGGCGGTCAGCAGCGCCGCGGCGTCGACCTCGGTATAGCGCTGGGTGGTCGACAGCGAGGCGTGGCCGAGCAGCTCCTGGATGGAGCGCAGGTCGCCGCCGCCGGCCAGCAGGTGGGTGGCGAAGCTGTGGCGCAGGGCGTGGGGTGTCGCCGTTTCAGGCAGGCCGAGCAGGGCGCGCAGCTGCTGCAGGCGAAGCTGCGCGATGCGCGGGCTCATGCGCTTGCCGCGCGCGCCGACGAACAGCGGCGCGTCGGCGTCGCCGGCGAACGGACAGACCGCGAGATACGCGGCGATCGCCGCGGCCACCACCGGCAGCACCGGCACGAGGCGCTGCTTGTTGCCCTTGCCGGTGACGGTCAGGCTGGCGATCTCCGCGCGCCCGCCAAGCGGCGCGTCGCCGCGGCTGAGCGACAGCGCCTCGGCGATGCGCAGGCCGCAGCCATAGAGCAGCAGTAGCAGGGCGGTGTCGCGCTTGCCGATCCAGTCCTGGTCCGAGAGCTCGTGCACCGTGTCGATCGCCTCCTCCGCTTCGGTCGCCGACAGCGGCCGCGGCACCGAGCGCGGCAGCCTGGGCGTGCCGAGCGTGGCGAGGGCGGCGTTCTCGATGCCGGCGCGCCGCGCCAGGAAGCGGAAGAAGCCGCGCAGCGTGCTGAGTGCGCGCGCCGTCGAGGCGGCGGACAGCCCGTCGAGTCCCCGACGCGCCAGCCAGGCACGGAAGTCGCCGCGGCCGAGCGCGGCCAGGTCGGCCAGGGTCGGGGCGGCGCCGCGATGCCCGGTGACGAAGGACAGGAAGCCGGCGAGGTCGCTGGTATAGGCGTCGATGGTGCGGGCGGCGGCGCGCCGCTCGTGCTTCAGCCAGACCCGCCAGGCCTCGATCTGGCCGGCCGCGTCGGCGGCGGCCGCGAAGCCGACTACCCCGCGTCCTTCAGCCATGCGCGGACGCAGTGTTCGAGGACGCGGGCGAGGAAACTCAGGAGCTCGGTGCCCTGGCCTGGATTGAAATAGCCGGGATGGCGGGTGCCGAACGCCAGCAGCCCGATCGGCTTGTCCTCGCCGAAGTCGAGCCGGATCAGCGCGTCGGAGCGCACCAGCGCCGCCGCCTCGCCGAACACCTCGACTTCGCCGTGGACGTCGTCGCGCAGCACCACCTCGCGGTTCGGCGCCATCAGCGAGGCGATGGTGCCGCGCGTGAGGATCCGCACGCCCTCGATGTTCGAGCGCGGAATCGAATCGTCGATCGCCTCGACGCAGAGGGTCGCGACGTCGACGTCGAGCCAGACCGCGAGGTCGGTGGCGACCGCCTCGATCAGCTTCTCGAAGCTCTCGGCGCCGATCAAGGCGAGCACCGCGCGGTGCACCCGGTCCTGGGTCGACAGGTTGTCGCGGCTGTTGGCCAGCAGATCGTCCTGATCTGCCCGCAGCCGCGCGATGTCGCGGCGCAGCCGCTCGACCATGAAATGCTGGAGGTCGAGCACCCGGTCGCCCTGCTGCTCGACCCCGAGCCGGCGGGCCGGCGCCACCTGGCCGTCGAGCAGGGCGGCGTGGCGCAGCAGGAAATCCGGATGGCGGCGCAGGTAGTCGACGACCTGCTGCGCCGTCACGCGCACCCGCGGCCCCCCGGTCTTGAGGGCGGTGTCCTTGAAGGCGGCGTCTTCGGGCGTCTGGCTCATCCGGCTTCCGGTGGCTGCGGGGTCATCGTCGAATCGACAGGCTACACGATCAACGGTTACGGATTCGACAATTACAGGATGGACTGGCCGGTCTTGGCCCAGTCGGCGAGGAACGCCGCCAGGCCCTTCTCGGTCAGCGGATGGTTGAACATCTGGCGCAGCACCGCCGGCGGCACGGTCGCCACGTCGGCGCCCATCTTCGCCGCCTCGACCACATGGATCGGATGGCGCACCGAGGCGACCAGCACCTCGGTCGTGAGATGCGTGTAGTTCTGGTAGATCTGCACGATGTCGGCGATCAGCGCCATGCCGTCGCTGCCGATGTCGTCGAGCCGGCCGACGAAGGGCGAGACATAGGCGGCGCCCGCCTTGGCGGCCAGGATCGCCTGGGCCGGCGAGAAGCACAGCGTGACGTTCACCTTGATGCCATCGGAGGCGAGCGCCTTGCAGGTCTTGAGCCCGTTCGGCGTCAACGGCACCTTGACCGCGACATTGTCGGCCAGCCGCGCCAGCTTGCGCCCTTCCTTCAGCATGGTCTCGAAATCGACCGCCGTGACCTCGGCACTGACCGGGCCCTCGACGATGTCGCAGATCTCGCGCACCACCTCGAGGAAGGCGCGTCCGGACTTGGCGACCAGCGACGGATTGGTGGTGACGCCGTCGACCAGGCCGGTGGCGGCCAGATCACGGATTTCGGCGACATCCGCGGTATCGATGAAGAACTTCATGGGCCTCTCTGATGCCCGGCTGCCGGGCGCATTTCTCACGCGACGCGGCGGGTGATTCGCTCGATCCCGCGGCGCCCGCTAGAGTCTATCTTATGGTGACTCGCCACGCCAGTTCCGCGCCGTCCCTGCTGCCCGCCGAGGCCGCGGCGGAGCGCGTGCGGGTGATGCTGCCGCTGCCGTTTCCCGCGCCGTTCGACTATCGGGTGCCGGCCGGGCAGCACTATGCCCCCGGCGATTTCGTCGCCGTGCCGCTCGGCCGCCGCCTGCTCGCCGGCGTGGTGTGGGACGACTCGCCCGCCGCCGGCGACTCCGGCGTGGCCGTCGCGGCGGCCCGGCTCAAGGACGTGATCGGCGCGCTGCCGGCGCCGCCGCTGCCCGCGATCAGCCGGCGCTTCGTCGAATGGGTGGCGAACTACACCATGGCGAGCCTGGGCGCGGTGCTGCGCATGGCGATGAGCGTGCCGGCGGCGCTCGAGCTGCCGCGCCCGATCATGGCGTGGCGCCTGGCCGCGCCGGAGCCGCCGTCCGGCATCAGGCTGACCCCGGCGCGCCGGCGCGTGCTGGCGGTGCTCGCCGGCGGGCCGCCGCGGCCGGGCCTCGAGCTGGCGCGCGAGGCCGGGGTCGGGCCCGGCGTGGTCAAGGGCATGGCCGAAGCCGGGCTGCTGGCGGCCGTCGCCCTGCCGCCGCCGCCCGCCTTCGACCGGCCGGACGGCGACCGACCGGGCCCGGCGCTGAGCCCGCCCCAGGCGGCGGCGGCGACCGCGCTGGTCGAGCGGGTTTCGGCCGGCGGGTTCTCGGCAACCCTGGTCGACGGCGTCACCGGCTCGGGCAAGACCGAGGTGTATTTCGAGGCGGTCGCCGCGTGCTTGCGCGCCGGGCGCCAGGCGCTGGTGCTGCTGCCGGAGATCGCGCTCTCGGCGCAGTGGCTCGAGCGCTTCCGGCTGCGCTTCGGCGCGGCGCCGGCGGTCTGGCATTCCGAGCTCACCGGCGCCGAGCGGCGGGTCGCCTGGCGCGCCGTGGCGGCCGGCGACGCGCGGGTCGTGGTCGGCGCCCGCTCGGCCCTGTTCCTGCCGTTCCCCGATCTCGGCCTGGTGGTGGTCGACGAGGAGCATGAAAGCGCCTTCAAGCAGGAGGACGGCGTCATCTACCAGGCCCGCGACATGGCGGTGGTGCGTGCCAATCTGGGCGCGATTCCGGTGCTGCTGGCCTCCGCCACGCCGTCCCTGGAGACGGTGCAGAACGTCGCCGCCGGGCGCTATCACGAGGTGCGGCTGCCGGATCGCCACGCCGGCGCGGCGCTGCCGGAGATCGCGGTCGTCGATCTGCGCAGCGATCGGCCGCCGCGCCAGAGCTTCCTGTCGCCGACGCTGCGCACGGCCCTGGCCGAGACCCTGGCCGCCGGCGAGCAGGCGATGCTGTTCCTGAACCGGCGCGGCTATGCGCCGCTGACCCTGTGCCGGACCTGCGGTCATCGCCTGCACTGCCCGCGCTGCACCACCTGGCTGGTCGAGCATCGCCTGGCCGGGCGGCTGATGTGCCACCATTGCGGCTACGAGGCGCGGCTGCCCGATGCCTGCCCGTCCTGCGGCGCCGAGGGCACGCTCGCCGCCTGCGGCCCCGGGGTCGAGCGCCTGGCCGAGGAGGTGGCGGCGCTGCTGCCGCAGGCCCGGGTCGAGGTGATGACCAGCGACACGGTGACCGGGCCGGCCTCCGCCGCGGCCTTCCTGCGCCGCATGCAGGACCACGAGATCGACCTGCTGATCGGCACCCAGATCGTCGCCAAGGGCCATCATTTCCCGATGCTGACCCTGGTCGGCGTGGTCGATGCCGATCTCGGGCTCCATGGCGGCGATCTGCGCGCCGCCGAGCGCACCTATCAGCTGTTGCACCAGGTCGCGGGGCGCGCCGGCCGGGCCGTCCATGCCGGCCGCGTGCTGCTGCAGACCTTCGATCCCGCGCATCCCGTGATGTGCGCGCTGGTCTCCGGCGATCGCGAACGCTTCCTGGCCGAGGAGGCGGAGGATCGCCGCGCCGCCGGCATGCCGCCGTTCGGCCGTCTGGTCGCCCTGGTGCTGTCGGCTGCAGACCCGGACGCAGTCGACGCGGCGGCGCGGATGATGGCCCGGGTCGCGCCCCATGTGGACGGCGTCGCGGTGTTCGGCCCGGCGCCGGCGCCGCTCGCCGTGCTGCGCGGCCAGCACCGCCGCCGCTTCCTGTTGAAATGCCGGCGCGACATCGCGCCGCAAGGTCTGGTGCGGCGCTGGCTGGCCCAGGCCAAGCCGCCCTCAGGCGTGCGCCTGCAGATCGACGTCGATCCCTACAGCTTCCTGTAGAAAATCCAGGATTTCCACGTCGTTAGTGCGGTTCCCGCGACCCCGCCAAGGCTCGGTTGCGCGGTCCCATTCTCTGTGTTAAACACCGCACGCCCTCGGCCGGGGAGCCCCGGGCGAGGGCGGCATTTTTGGCGTTTTTCAAGCGGTTCCCCGAGAACCGCGCTCAACGGAAGAAGACGGGGGCATCCTAGGTGGCAGCCCGAGGCACTGGCCCAGGCGGGCTTGCGGCGCGCTATGCCGCGGCGCTGTTCGACCTCGCCGACGAGAGCAAGCAGCTCGACCAGGTCGCGGCCGATCTCGCGTCGCTGAAGACGGCGATCGCGGGCAGCGACGATTTGCGCCGGCTGCTCCGCAGCCCGGTGCTGGCGCGCAACGAGCAGGGCCGGGCCATGGCCAAGCTGCTGGAGACGGCGGGCGCCTCCGATCTGGTGCGCCGCTTCATCGGCCTGGTGGCGCAGAACCGCCGCCTGTTCGTGCTGCCCGACATGATCGAAGCCTATTTGTCGCAGCTGGCGGCGCGCCGCGGCGAGGTGACGGCCGAGGTGGTCTCCGCCCGGCCGCTCTCGGACGCGCAGCGCGACGCGGTCGCCGAGGCCTTGCGCAAGGCGATCGGCGGCAAGATCGCGGTCGACGCCCGCGTCGATCCCGCCCTGCTCGGCGGCCTCGTCGTCAAGGTCGGCAGCCGCCTCGTCGACAGCTCGCTGCGCACCAAGCTGCATCGCCTGCAACTCGCCATGAAAGGGGTCGGATAAATGGAAATCCGCGCCGCAGAAATCTCCGCCATCCTGAAGCAGCAGATCGAAGGCTTCGGCACCGAGGCCGATGTCGCGGAGGTCGGCCAGGTGCTCTCCGTCGGCGACGGCGTGGCCCGCGTCTACGGCCTCGACAAGGTGCAGGCCGGCGAGATGGTGGAATTTCCGAACGGCATCCGCGGCATGGCGCTCAATCTCGAGAGCGACAATGTCGGCGTGGTGATCTTCGGCGACGACCGCGACATCAAGGAAGGCGACGTCGTCAAGCGCACCGGCACCATCGTCGACGTGCCGGTCGGCAAGGGCCTGCTCGGCCGCGTGGTCGACGGCCTGGGCAACCCGATCGACGGCAAGGGCCCGATCGACAGCGCCGAGCGCCGCCGGGTCGAGGTCAAGGCGCCGGGCATCATCCCGCGCAAGTCGGTGCACGAGCCGATGCAGACCGGGCTGAAGGCGATCGACAGCCTGGTGCCGGTCGGGCGCGGCCAGCGCGAGCTGATCATCGGCGACCGCCAGACCGGCAAGACCGCGGTGGCGATCGACACGATCCTCAACCAGAAGGGCATCAACGCCGGCAGCGACGAATCGAAGAAGCTCTACTGCGTCTACGTCGCGATCGGGCAGAAGCGCTCGACGGTCGCCCAGCTGGTGAAGACCCTCGAGGACAACGGCGCCCTGGAATACTCCATCGTGGTCGCCGCCACCGCCTCGGAGCCGGCGCCGCTGCAGTTCCTGGCGCCCTATACCGGCTGCACCATGGGCGAGTTCTTCCGCGACAACGGCATGCACGCGCTGATCATCTACGACGACCTGTCGAAGCAGGCCGTCGCCTATCGCCAGATGTCGCTGCTGCTGCGCCGCCCGCCGGGCCGCGAAGCCTATCCGGGCG
>CAYJQC010000059.1:0-15796 GCA_964372215.1 uncultured Rhodospirillaceae bacterium | reverse complement strand
GGAAGCCGGCGAGATGGGTGCCGCCGTCGCGCTGCGGGATGTTGTTGGTGAAGCACAGCATGGTCTCGTGATAGGAATCGGTCCATTCCATCGCCACCTCGACCGTCGTGCCGTCGCGCTCCGACCCGAAGGAGATCGGCGTGTGGAACGCGGTCTTGGTGCGGTCGAGGAAGCGCACGAAGGCCTCGAGCCCGCCTTCGTAGTGCAGCTCGACGGTCTTGGACTCGACGCCGCGCGCGTCGGTCACGAACAGGCGCACGCCCGAGTTCAGGAACGCCAGCTCGCGCAGGCGATGCTCCAGCGTCGCGTAATCGAACTCGGTCCTGGTGAAGGTCCTGGGCGACGGCAGGAAGGTGATGCTGGTGCCCTTGCGGGGCTTGCCGTCGATCTGCGGCGCCGGGCCGGTCATGGCCAGCGGCCGTTCCGGCACGCCGTCGCGGAAGCGGACGAAGTACTGCTGGCCGTCGCGCCAGACCGTGAGGTCGAGATGCTCGGACAGGGCGTTCACCACGGAGACGCCGACGCCGTGCAGCCCGCCCGAGACCTTGTAGCTGTTCTGGTCGAACTTACCGCCGGCATGAAGCTGGGTCATGATGACCTCGGCGGCCGAGACGCCTTCCTCCTTGTGGATGTCGACCGGGATGCCGCGGCCGTTGTCGGTCACGGTGATCGAGCCGTCGCCGTTCAGGATCACCTCGATGCGGTCGCAATGGCCGGCCAGGGATTCGTCGATCGCGTTGTCGACCACCTCGTAGACCATGTGGTGCAGGCCCGAGCCGTCGTCGGTGTCGCCGATATACATGCCCGGCCGCTTGCGCACGGCGTCGAGACCCCTGAGCACCTTGATCGAGTCGGCGCCGTAGCTTTCGTCCGGGCCGTCCTCCGGCGTGGCGTCGGTAACGTTCTGGGTCATGGTGTCATCCGTTCAAGAAAATGCCGGTCGGGGCCTCGCCGATGCCTATCGGCCGGGCGTGACGACCGCGTCGCGCACCCGGAAGAACTGCGCGGCGCCGGCGAGATCGGCGAACAGCCCCTCGTCGGTGCCGGTGAGCCAGGCCTGGGCGCCGAGCGCGACCAGGGTTTCGTGCAGCGCCGCGCGCCGGCTGGCATCGAGATGGGCCGCCACCTCGTCGAGCAGCAGGATCGGCGCCGCGCCGCGCTGCTCGGCCTGCAGCCGGGCATGGGCGAGCACGATGGCGATCAGCAGCGCCTTCTGCTCGCCGGTCGAGCATTCCGCCGCCGGCAGGCCGCGGCCGCGATGGGAGACGCTGAGATCGCTGCGATGCGGTCCCCATCGGGTGCCGCCGGAATCGGCGTCGCGGCCGCGCGACTGCGCCAGCCGGGCCCGCAGCTCGTCCTCGGCGGCCAGCGCCGGCCGGTCGCCGAGCCAGCTCTCGACCGCGCCGTCGAGGCCGATCGCGGGGCTGGGAAACGGCCCGTCCTGGGCCGCCGCGATGGCGTCGAGCCGGGCCACCAGGTCGCAGCGCGCGGCGGCCACCGCCACGCCTTGGGCGGCGGCCTGTTCCTCGAGCGCCGCCAGCCAGGCCGGATCGCCGCGCCCGCCGGCGGGCCCGTCGCGCAGCAGCCGCATGCGCTCGCGCATCGCCTGCTCGTAGGCCGCGACCCGGGCCGCATGGGCCGGATCGAAACAGAACACCAGCCGGTCGAGGAAGCGGCGCCGCTCGCCGGCGCCGTCCAGGAACAACCGGTCCATCTGCGGCGTCAGCCACGAGATCGCCGCCACCTTGGCGAGCGCCGCCTGGCTGCCGGCCGGCGCGCCGTCGATCCTGACGATGCGCCGGGCCCGGGCGGCCTGCGGTTCCGTCGCGGGATCGCGCCCGGTGCCGACATCGATCGCGCCCAAAGGCGTCGCCAGCCGCGCCGCCACCGCCCAGGCGGTCGCCGCCGCCGCGTCGCCCGCGGCCGGCCCCGGCAGCCGGCGGTCGAGCGCCGTCAGCCGGGCTCCGCGCAGGCCCCGCCCCGGCGCCAGGAGCGACAGCGCCTCCAGCAGGTTGGTCTTGCCAGCGCCGTTCGGCCCGGTCAGCACCACCAGGCGCGGGCCCTGGCCGTCGATCTCGAGCAGCGCGCGGGCATAGCAGCGGAACGCGCTGACCATCAGCCGGGTCACCGCGCTGCCGGCGCCGGCGATCGGCGCGGCCGACGGCGGCAGCGCGCGCGCCGGCCGCCCGGATCGTGTCGGGGCGAACGATGGCTGCGGCAAGGTCGACGTCGTTCCCTCTGTCAAACGCGCTTCCGGACGCGTCTCGTCAGACCCGCATGGGCATCAGCACGTAGAGCGCGCTGGCGTCGGATTCGTCGCGCACCAGCGTCGGCGAGGCGGCGTCGGCGAGCGTGAGCTGGGCGCCGTCGCCTTCGATCTGCTGGGTGATGTCGAGCAGATAGCGGGCGTTGAACCCGATATCGATCTCGCCGCCGTCGTAGTTCACCTCGAGCTCCTCGCTGGCGCTGCCGTTCTCGGCGCTGGTGGCGGACAGCGTGAGATTGCCCGGCTTCAGGCTGAGCTTCACCGCGCGCGACTTCTCGCTCGAAATGGTCGAGACGCGATCGACCGCCTCGGCGAAGCTGCGCCGGTCGACCTTGAGCACCTTGTCGTTGCCGCTCGGGATCACCCGCTGATAATCCGGGAAAGTGCCGTCGATCAGCTTGGAGGTCAGCACCACGTCGCCGACGGCGAAGCGCACCCGGGTCTCCGACAGCGCCACGTCGATCGGCGCATCGGACTCGTCGATCAGCTTGCGGATCTCGGCCACCGCCTTGCGCGGCAGGATCACCCCGGGAATCTCGGCGGCGCCCATCGGCAGCGGCATCTCGACCCGGGCCAGGCGGTGGCCGTCGGTGGCGACCGCGCGCAGCACCGGCGGGCCGTCCGCGCTGTGGGCGTGCAGGTAGATGCCGTTCAGGTAGTAGCGGGTTTCCTCGGTCGAGATGGCGAAGCGGGTGCGGTCGATCAGGCCGCGCATGTCGCCGGCGGCGATCGAAAAACTGTGCGGCAGCTCGCCCGCGCCCATCGCCGGGAAATCGTCGCGCGGCAGGGTCGCCAGGGTGAAGCGCGAGCGGCCGGCGCGGATCGCGAGCTGGCTGCCGTCGCCGCCGGAATCGATCTGCACCTGGGCGCCGTCCGGCAGCTTGCGCACGATGTCGTACAGGGTGTGCGCGGGCGCGGTGGTGGCGCCGGCGGCGGCGACGCTGGCCGCCACCGATTCGACGATGGTGAGATCCATGTCGGTCGCCGTCAGGCTGACCGCGGAACCCGAGGCGTCGATCAGCACGTTGGACAGGATCGGGATCGTGTTGCGGCGCTCGACCACGCTTTGCACGTGCGCCAGCGCCTTCAGCAAGGCCCCGCGTTCGATGGTCAGTTTCATGGTGCTACAAGGTTCGGGTTCGGGGTTGAATCCAGGGAATCGGGCCCGTGGCGATGGCACGTCGGCCCTCGGGGTTGGCGGTCGGCAAGGCTTCCGGAGACGGCTCGGGCGCAACTCCCTGCGCCGGTCGCAGCGGCGCAATTGGCCGCATGGCGTAACCGGTCGGACATTGTAGCAGAAGTGCCCGGAAAGGTAAGGGTTTTGCGCGCCGTCGCGGGGCCCCCCGCGGCGCCCCAACGGCTTCTGATTACAGGCCCTTTCAGGCCCCCCGCCCCCCCCCCACCCCGCTCGGCAGGCTTCAGCCCTCGAGCATGCGGCGCAGCAGCTCGACGTCCTCGGAGAACGAGGAATCGATCGCCCGGAGCTCCTCGATCTTGCGCACCGCGTGCATCACCGTGGTGTGGTCGCGGCCGCCGAACTTGCGGCCGATCTCGGGCAACGAGCGCGAGGTGAGCTGCTTGGCCAGGTACATCGCGACCTGGCGCGGCCGGGCCACGGCGCGGGCGCGGCGGGCCGAATGCATGTCCGAGAGCTTGATGTTGAAGTGCTCGGCGACCCGCTTCTGGATCTCCTCGATGGTGACCCGGCGATCGTTGGCGCGCAGCAGGTCGTGCAGCACCTCCTGGGTGGTCTCGATGGTCACCGACCGGCCGACCAGGGTGGTGTGGGCGACGATCCGATTGAGCGCGCCTTCGAGCTCGCGCACGTTGGAGGTGATCTTGTGGGCCAGGAACTCGAGCACCTTGCTCGGGATCTCGGCCTTCATCAGCTCGGCCTTGGCCTGCAGGATGCCGAGCCTGAGCTCGTAGGTGGTCGGGTGGATGTCGGCGACCAGGCCCCAGCCGAGGCGGGAGCGCATGCGCTCCTCGAGCCCCTCGAGATCGGAGGGCGACTTGTCGGCGGAGATGATGACCTGGCGGTTCTGGTCGACCAGCGCGTTGAAGGTGTGGAAGAACTCCTCCTGGGTGGAATCCTTGCCGCTGATGAACTGCACGTCGTCGATCATCAGCACGTCGACCGAGCGGAACTGCTCCTTGAAGGCCATGGTGTTCTTGTGCCGCAGGGCGCGGATGAACTGGTACATGAACTTTTCGGCCGACAGGTAGATCACCCGCCGGTTCGGCGTCGCCGTGCGGATGTGCCAGGCGATGCCGTGCATCAGATGGGTCTTGCCGAGCCCGACGCCACCATAGAGGAACAGCGGGTTGAACGGCACGGTGCGCGCCTCGGCGACGCGGCGCGCCGCGGCATAGGCGAGCTCGTTCGACTTGCCGACCACGAAATTCTCGAAGGTGAAGCGCGGATCGAGCGGCGCGCTGACATCCTCGTGCGCGGGCAACCGCGCCTCGGGGACCAGCGCCACGCCGTCGACGGTATCGACCGTGGCCTCCTCCGATGCCTGGCCGGCGGTGCGCTGGCTGCTGCGGCCGCTCTCGACCACGATCTCGACGCCCGCGACCTGCGGGTTCTCGCTCTGCCACAGGCCGCGCAGGCGCTCGACGTAATGCGACAGGATCCAGTCGCGCATGAAGCGCGTCGGCACCGCGACGCGGACCTCGCCGCCGCTATGCCCGACCAGGGTCAACGGCTTCAGCCAGCTGCGGAACGCCGCCTCGCCGAACTCGGCCCGCAGCCGGCCGCGAACGCGCGCCCACTGGGCATTGATCTGGCTGTCGGATCCCGCCTTTTCCATGCCGAACCGCCCTGAACCCTAGCTCTGAACCCAGGGAAGGCCGGCGACCTTCCAGCCGCCGACCTGGCCGCGATGCCGCCCGGCATCGGGATTCCCCTCGAAGCCGTCGGAAACGTTGTAGCAACGGCGATAGCCGGCAGCGGTCATCGAGATTGCCGCGGCGCGCGAGCGGGCGCCGCTGCGGCACAGAAACAGAACCGGCGCATCCTTGTCGGGAGCGACCTCGGCCACCGCCGCGACGAAGTCCGGGTTCTGCGCCATCGCGGGATAGACCTGCCACGGCACCAGCACCGGACTCTTGCCGATGCCCGAGAGATCGGGAACGCCGACGAAGCTCCACTCCGGCTGGGTCCGCACGTCGACCAGTACCGCGCGCGCGTCCTCGGAGAGCATCTTCCAAGCCTCGGTCGGGTCGACATCCCCGGCATAGCTCATGTTCGATGCAACCCCCTAGACTCTGGATCGTACGGCACTCTGGATCGTACGGCACTCTGGATCGTACGGCACTCTGGATCGAACGGCGCTTTCAAAAACCCGATCCACTCGACCGGACCGGCCGGCCGAACGCCCTTCAATCTCAGATGCAGAACCTGATCGTAACCAGAAGCGAGTCTTCGATAACTACTTTGGACCGACCAAGATACGTGAGTAATTGGGCGAAATTTATTTTGTTCTTGAAGTAACCCTTCCGCCCGGGGCCTCCCTGAAGTCCGTGCCGGCAACTCTACTCGCGAGGGCGGAGGCTGGCAACATGATCGAACGCGCGGGCCCGAAAAAATCGCGCACCGTTGCGTCGGATCACCATTGCGATCGGATGCTGTTGCGGCGCGACATCGGGACGCACGACTCCCGCCGCGGCCGCCTCGTCGCTGCGACCGCGCGCCTTACCGCTGCAGCGTGATCAGAGCGACTTGATGCGCGCGGACAGGCGCGACAGCTTGCGCGACGCGGTGTTCCGATGCAGCACGCCGCGAATGACGCCGCGCTGGATTTCAGGCTGCGCTTCCTTGAAGGCATCCTGCGCGGCCGACTTGTCGCCGCTGGCGATCGCGGTCTCGACCTTCTTCATGAAGGTGCGGATGCGGCTGGTGCGCGCGCCGCGAATCTCGGTGCGCCGCTCGATCTGGCGAATGCGCTTCTTCGCCGACTTGTGGTGGGCCATGACCTTAGGTCTCTTGCTGAAAAAAGTGCCTTGCTATGGGCCGCGGGTTATATCCCCGGGACCGGGTGCCGTCAAGCTCTTCCCTCGGAAAGCCGCAGAAACCTGGGGGTTTTCAGCGATTCTTGAAGTCCGGCTTGCGCTTTTCGGCGAACGCCGCCATGCCCTCGCGGCGATCCTCGGTGCCAAAGGTCGCATGAAACATCCGGCGCTCGAACCTGAGGCCTTCGGCGAGCGTGGTCTCGTAGGCGCGATTCACCGACTCCTTCGCCATCAGCAGGATCGGCAGCGACTGCGCCGCGATCTTGTCGGCCAGCGCCATCGCCTCGTCGATCAGGTTCGCCGCCGGCACCACCCGTGCGACCAGGCCGCTGCGCTCGGCCTCGGCCGCATCCATCATGCGGCCGGACAGGCACATTTCCATCGCCTTCGACTTGCCGACGAAGCGGGCCAGGCGCTGGGTGCCGCCGGCACCGGGAATCGTGCCGATGGTGATCTCGGGCTGGCCGAACTTCGCGGTATCGGCGGCGATGATGATGTCGCACATCATCGCCATCTCGCAGCCGCCGCCCAGCGCATAGCCGGCGACCGCGGCGATCACCGGCTTGCGGCTATGGGCCACGCGCTCCCAGCCCTTGGTGATGAAATCGCTGCCGTAGACGTCGATGAAGTCGCGATCCTTCATCTCCTTGATGTCGGCGCCGGCGGCGAAGGCCTTCTCGCTGCCGGTAATCAGGATCACGTGGATCGCGTCATCGGCCTCGAACGCGTCGAGCGCCTGCCCGAGCTCGCGGATCAGCGCATCGCACAGGGCATTCAGCGCCTGCGGACGGTTGAGGGTGACGACGCCGACCCGGCCGCGCGTGTCGACGATGATGTTCTGGTACGACATGGGATCTCCGAAGCGTTGCTCGGACGCGGCGTCAGGATCGCCGGCCAGGCCTTTGCGATGTCTCTATTGCGGCGCCAGGGTGAAGCGCACCACGGTGGTCTTCGCGCCCGGGGTGATTTCCAGCACCAGCCGCTCGCCCTCGCGCCGGAACTCGACCGGCCCGGCGCCCGATCCGGCGCTCGCGGTCCAGCCGAGCTGCGGCAGCGTCTGGCCGTAGAAGGCCTTGATGTCGTCGGCGCTGACCGCGCCGGCGGCGAAGGTCTCGACGATGCGGCCCTGCGGCGCGTCGAACACGGTGGCGGTGCCCGCGACCTCGGCGAGGCCGGGCATCAGCGGCAGATCCTCGAGGCCGGCGACGAAGGCGGTCTCGGCCGCGTCGCCGGCGGCCAGCCCGCCGATGGCCGCCGGCGCCGGGCCGGCCAGCAGCAGCGCCAGCGCGGCGATGCGCAGAATTCCGGCCGGGGGCATCGTTCGGGGCATGGCGCGTTTCTATCTCAGCGCTGCCGGCGCGGACAGTAGAAAGTGGAGCGCCCGGTCTGCACCATTCGGCGGACGCCGCCGCCCGCCGCCGGATCGCAGTCGCAGCCCGGGCAGCGCTCGCCTTCGCGCTCGTACACCGCCCAGCGATGCTGGAAGTAGCCGAGTTCGCCCGAGGTCTGGACATAGTCGCGCAAGGACGAGCCGCCGGCCGCGATCGCCTCGCCCAGCACCTGGCGGATCGCCGCGGCCAGCCGCTCGGCCCGGCCGCCCTGCACGGTGCGGGCCAGCCGGCGCGGCGACAGCCCGGCGCGGAACAGGCTTTCGGAGGCGTAGATGTTGCCGACCCCCGCCACCACCCGCTGATCGAGGATCGCGGCCTTGATCGGGGTCGCCTTGCCCGCCAGGGCGGCGGCCAGCACCGGCCCGTTGAATGCGTTGCCGAGCGGCTCCGGCCCGAGGCCGGCCAGCAGCTTGTGGCGCTCGAGCTCCGCCTCGGGCACCAGGTCCATCATGCCGAAGCGCCGCGCGTCGTTGAACCGCAGCACCGTGCCGTCATCGGCGGTCAGGATGATGTGGTCGTGCGGCCCGTATTCCGGCGGCGGGCCGTCGGACAGCAGCATGCGCCCGGACATGCCGAGATGGCAGAGCAGCACCCAGCCGTCGTCGAGCCTGATCACGATGTACTTGGCGCGCCGCCCGATCGATACGATCCGCCGGCCCTCGAGCCGCGCCGGAAAGCGCGCCGGCAGCGGGAAGCGCAGATCGGGCCGCCGCTGCAGGACGGCGGCGATCCGGCGGCCCTCGAGGCGCAGCGCCAGGCCGCGGCACACGGTCTCGACTTCGGGCAGCTCGGGCATCGGGCGATCCTCGGGTGCGGTGCACTGTCGCGGCCCGGCGCGGCCGGGATGCGGGCCGGGAGCAAAGCTAGCGTGGGTAGCCGGGCCACGCTATGTTCCGCTGCATGCCGGCACCGCATGACTCCAGCGCCGAACCTGCGTCGTCGTCGACCGCCACCTTCGGGTTCCGCGAGGTCGACGCGGCGGACAAGCCGGGGCTGGTGCGCGGCGTGTTCGACAGCGTCGCCGGCCGCTACGACCTGATGAACGACCTGATGTCGGGCGGTGTCCACCGGCTGTGGAAGCGCACCATGATCGACTGGCTGCACCCGCGGCCCGGGCAGCATCTGGTCGACGTCGCCGGCGGCACCGGCGACATCGTGTTCCGCTTTCTCGAGCGCGCCCGGCGCAGCCAGTCCGGCGCCGATGCCGGAACCCGGGCGAGCGTGGTCGACCTGACCCCCGCGATGCTTGGCGTCGGCCGCGACCGCGCCATCGACCGCGGGCTGCTGTCGGGGATCGACTGGATCGCCGGCGATGCCGAGTTGCTGCCGGTCGCCGACATGACCGCCGATTCCTACACCATCGCGTTCGGCCTGCGGAACGTCACCCGCATCGACCAGGCGCTGGCCGAGGCCAGGCGCGTGCTGAAGCCGGGCGGGCGCTTCCTGTGCCTCGAGTTCAGCCGGGTGGTGGTGCCGCTGCTCGACCGGCTGTACGACACCTATTCGTTCCGGGTGCTGCCGGCGCTCGGCGGCGCGGTCGCCGGCGACCGCGAGTCCTACCAGTATCTGGTGGAGAGCATCCGCCGCTTCCCGGCCCAGGACGAGCTTGCCGGCCTGATCGCCGCCGCCGGCTTCGGGGTGACCCGCTATCGCAACCTGTCCGGCGGCATTGCCGCGCTGCATTCGGGCTGGCGCGTCTAGCCGACGCCGTTCGCATCATGCTCCGCGCCTCGCGAAACATCCTGCGGCTGCTGACGATCGCGCGCACCCTGGCCAAGCACGGCGCGCTGGCGCCGTTGCGCGACGTGCTGCAGGGCTCCGGCCTGGCCCCCGCGGTACTGTTCCTGGCCGAGCAGTTTTCGCGCACGCCGACCGCGCGGGAGCGGGCATCGCGGCCGGGCGAGCGGCTGGCCGCGGCGCTGACCGAGCTCGGCCCGGCCTTCATCAAGCTCGGCCAGATGCTGTCCACCCGCTCCGACCTGCTGGGCGAGCAGGTCGCGAGCGACCTGTCGCGGCTGCAGGACCGCCTGGCGCCGTTTCCCGGCAAGGCGGCGCGCGCCACCATCGAGGCCGAGCTCGGCCAGCCGATCGAGACGCTGTTCGCGCGCTTCGACGACGCGCCGGTCTCGGCCGCGTCGATCGCCCAGGTGCATTACGCCGTGCTGCGCGCGCTCCCGGAGGAAGCCGCCGGGGACGACGGCGGGGACGGCACCGGCGAGGCCGACGCCGAGCTGCGCGAGGTCGCAGTCAAGGTGCTGCGCCCCGGCATCGAAGCGGCGCTGGCCCGCGACATCGACCTGATGTTCTGGATCGCCGAGTGGGTCGAGACCACCCAGCCCCGGCTGCGGCGCCTGAAGCCGGTCGGGGTGGTCGCGATCTTCGCCGCCACGGTGCGCACCGAGATGGACCTGCGGCTGGAGGCCGCCGCCGCCTCCGAGCTGGCCGAGAACTTCACCGACGATCCCAGCTATCGCGTGCCGGACATCGACTGGCGGCGCACCGCGCGCCGGGTGATGACCCAGGCGCGTCTCACCGGCATCCCGATGGACGACCGCGAGGCGATGCTGGCGGCCGGGCTCGATGTCGACGAGGTGCTGGCGCGCGCCGCCGCGATCTTCTTCCGCCAGGTGTTCCGCGACGGCTATTTCCACGGCGACCAGCATCCCGGCAACATGTTCGTCGACCCCGACGGCATGATCGGCGCGGTCGATTTCGGCATCATGGGCCGGCTCGACCGCCCGACCCGCTATTACCTCGCCGACATGCTGCTGGCCTTCCTCGAGCGCGACTACCGGCGGATCGCCCAGGTGCATTTCGACGCCGGCTACGTGCCGGCCCATCATTCGCTCGACGATTTCGCCCAGGCCTGCCGCTCGATCGGCGAGCCGATCTTCGGCCGTCCCCTGCACGAGATCTCGTTCGCCCGGCTGCTCGGCCAGCTGTTCCGCGTCACCGAGCAGTTCGACATGGAGACCCAGCCGCAGCTCCTGCTGCTGCAGAAGAACATGCTGATGGCGGAAGGGGTCAGCCGGCGGCTCAATCCCAGGCTCAACATCTGGGTGCTGGCGCAGCCGCTGATCGAGGACTGGATGCGCGCGAACCGCGGGCCGGAGGCCCGGCTGCGCGACCTGGCCCAGGAACTCGCCCGGCTGGCCGAGCGCCTGCCCACCCTGCTGGCCGACATCGAGAAGACCGCGGCGCTGGCCGCCGATGGCGGGCTCCGGCTGCATCCCGACACCATCGCCGCCTTCGCCCGCACCACCCGCGGCCGCACCCATATCTGGGCGCTGTGGGCGGCGGTCGCGGTGCTGGCCCTGGCGCTGCTGCTGGCCTGACCGGCGCGGCACGGGTGCGCTTGCGCCGTCCCATGGCCTTCACTACATTAAAGACGTGGCGCTACTGTAAAATTCACAACCATGACGGTCCTTGGGACGATGCTGGCCGGGAAGCGCATCCTGCTGATCGTGTCGGGCGGCATCGCCGCCTACAAGTGCCTCGACTTGGTGCGCCGGCTGCGCGAACGCGGCGCGGCGGTGCGCGCCGTCCTGACCGAGGGTGGCGCCCGCTTCGTGACCCCGCTGTCGCTCGCCGCCCTGACCGAGGACAAGGTCTATGGCGACCTGTTCTCGCTCACCGACGAGAGCGAGATGGGCCATATCCGGCTGTCGCGCGAGGCCGACCTGGTGGTGGTCGCCCCGGCCTCCGCCGACATCCTGGCCAAATTGGCCCAGGGCCTCGCCGGCGACCTCGCCTCGACCCTGCTGCTGGCCACCGACAAGCCGGTGCTGGTGGCGCCGGCGATGAACCACCGGATGTGGCACCACGCCGCCACCCAGGCCAACCTGGCGCTGCTGGAGCGCCGCGGGGTGCGCCGGGTCGGCCCGGACGAGGGCGCCATGGCCTGCAACGAGCGCGGCATCGGCCGGATGGCCGAGCCGGCGGCAATTCTGGCCGCCATCGAGGCCTATTTCGGCGCCGACGCGCCGTTGGCCGGGCGCCGGGCGCTGGTCACCAGCGGCCCGACCTGGGAGGCCATCGACCCGGTCCGCTTCATCGCCAACCGCTCTTCCGGCCGCCAGGGCCACGCGATCGCCGCGGCGCTCGCCCGCCAGGGTGCAGCGACCGTGCTGGTCTCCGGCCCGACCGCCGAGCCCGACCCGGCCGGGGTCGAGGTGCGGCGCGTGGAATCGGCGGCGGAAATGCTGGCCGCCTGCACCGCGGCGCTGCCGGTCGACGTCGCGGTCTGCGCCGCCGCGGTGGCGGATTGGCGTCCGGCCGCGCCGGCCGGCCAGAAGCTGAAGAAGGACGCCGGCCCGCCGGCGATCGAGTTCGCCCGCAACCCCGACATCCTGGCCAGCCTGTCGGCGCCCGGCGACCGGCGCCCGCGCCTGGTGGTGGGCTTCGCCGCCGAGACCGAGAACCTGATCGCCAACGCGCGCGGCAAGCTCGGCGCCAAGGGCTGCGACTGGATCGTCGCCAACGACGTCGGCCACGGGACCGGCACCTTCGGCGGGTCCGAGAACACCGTGCATCTGGTGAGCGCCGCCGGGGTCGAGGATTGGCCCCGGCTGGCCAAGGACGAGGTCGCCGAGCGGCTTGCCGCCCGCATCGCGAGCCGCCTGCGGGAAGCCTCGTGAGCGTGGTCGATGTCGCCCTCCGGCGCCTGCCGCACGGGGCCGGCCTGCCGCTGCCGGCCTACGCCACCCCCGACAGCGCCGGGCTCGATCTGCTGGCGGCGGTCGAATCCGGGGTCGGGGGGGCCCCCCCCCCCCGCCCCCCCCGCGGGGCGCCCTCGGCGGGGGGCGGCCAAAGCGGGGGGCGCGCGCCCCCCGGGCCCCCCCCGCCTGATACCGACCGGTATCGCCATCGCCCTGCCGCCCGGCCATGAGGCCCAGGTCCGCCCGCGCTCCGGCCTGGCGCTGAAGCACGGCGTCACCGTGCTCAACAGCCCCGGCACGATCGACGCCGACTATCGCGGCGAGGTCGGGGTCATCCTGATCAACCTGGGCCCGTCGGCGTTCGCGATCGCGCGCGGCGACCGCATCGCCCAGCTGGTGGTGGCGCCGGTGACGCGGATCGCCTGGCGCGAGGCCGGCGATCTCGCCGACAGCGCGCGCGGCGCCGGCGGCTTCGGCTCGACCGGCATCGCCGCGGGCTGAACCGCCGATGCTGCGGATTTCCAAGAAGCTGCTCTACGCCATCGACGCGGTGGTCGACATCGCCCATCACGGCATCACCGGCCCGGTGCAGAGCGGCGACATCGCCGAGCGCCAGGGCATTCCGCGCCGCTATCTCGAGCAGGTGCTGCAGCATCTGGTGCGCTGCGGCGTGCTGGCCGGACGGCGCGGGCCGCGCGGCGGCTATCGCCTGGGGCGCGAGCGCCGGCTCATCACCCTCGGCGAGATCGTGCGCCGGGTGAACGAGATCGAGGCGATGCCCGACCCGCTCGAGGAGGCGCCGGATTCGGCGATCGCCCGCACCGTGGTGCGGCCGCTCTGCCTCGGCATCCAGGAGCGGCTGATGGGCGAGCTCGACGAGATTTCGGTCGAGGATCTGTGCCGGCGCGCCCAGGCCGCCGGAATCGACAGCCAGGGTGCCAGCCGGCTCGATTTCAGCATCTGAACGGCTGGCCGGCGACCGCAGGAGACGGAACGACATGACCACCATGAGGGCAAGTCCGGCCGGCAAGGCGGAGTTTCGCGGCCGCATCTATGACGGCATCGTCGACACCGTCGGCGCGACGCCGCTGGTGCGGCTGTCCCGGCTGGCGGCCGAGGCCGGGGTGAAGGCCGAGATCATCGGCAAGTGCGAATTCTTCAACCCGCTGTCGTCGGTCAAGGACCGGATCGGCGTTTCCATGATCGAGGCGCTGGAACGCGACGGCAAGATCGGCCCCGGCACCACGATCGTCGAGCCGACCAGCGGCAATACCGGCATCGCGCTCGCCTTCGTCTGCGCGGCCAAGGGCTACAAGCTGATCCTGACCATGCCCGAGAGCATGTCGGTCGAGCGGCGCAAGATGCTGCGGCTGCTGGGCGCCCAGCTCGAGCTGACCCCGGCCGCCAGGGGCATGAACGGCGCCATCGCCCGGGCCGAGGCGCTGGTCCGCGAGATCGGCGACGCCGTCATCCCCCAGCAGTTCAAGAACCCGGCCAACCCGGCGGTCCATGTCCGCACCACGGCCGAGGAGATCTGGCGCGACAGCGGCGGCCGGCTCGACGTGTTCGTGTCGGGCGTCGGCACCGGCGGCACGCTCTCGGGCGTCGGCGCGGTCCTGAAGCCGCGCCTGCCCGGTCTCAAGATCGTCGCGGTCGAGCCGGAGGACAGCCCGGTGCTGTCCGGCGGCACGCCGGGGCCGCACAAGATCCAGGGCATCGGCGCCGGCTTCGTGCCCGACATTCTCGACACCGAGCTGATCGACGAGGTCGTCCGCGTCGGCAACGACACCGCCTTCCAATGGGCCCGCCGGGCCGCCGCGATCGAAGGGCTCGCCGTCGGCATCTCCTCCGGCGCGGCGCTGGCGGCGGCGATCGAGATCGGCGGCCGGCCCGGCATGGCCGGCAAGCGCATCGTCGCGGTGCTGCCGTCCTTCGCCGAGCGCTACCTCTCGACCGCGCTGTTCGACGGGCTGGAGTGAGCATGCGCGACCGCCTCGCCCTTCGACAGGCCCAGGACGAGGCTCGTCTGATACGGCTGAATCGTTTCAGCCTCATGCCGACCCTGTCGAAGCATGAGGCCATCGCTCGGAGATCACGTTGGAGCTGACCGACGACCAGTTCGCGCGCTACGCCCGTCACCTGATCCTCGACGAGGTCGGCGACGAGGGGCAGGAGAAACTGCTGGCGGCGCGGGTGTTGATCGTCGGTGCCGGCGGGCTCGGCAGTCCGCTGCTGCAGTATCTCGCGGCGGCCGGCATCGGCACGCTCGGCGTGGTCGATGACGACGATGTCGAGATCTCCAACCTGCAGCGCCAGGTGATCCACGACACCGCGCGGATCGGCAGCCTCAAGGTGGAGAGCGCGCGCGCCTCGGTCGCGCGCATCAATCCGGAGGTCAAGGTCGAGGCCTGGCCGACGCGCCTGACCGCCGACAACGCGCTCGACATCATCGGCCGCTACGACCTGGTGGCCGACGGCACCGACAATTTCGCCACCCGGTTCCTGATCAACGACGCCTGCTACCTGGCCAAGCGGTCGCTGGTCTCCGCCGCGCTGCTGCGCTTCGACGGCCAAGTCTCGGTGTTCAAGGCGCATCTCGGCGCGCCCCACCCCTGCTATCGCTGCCTGTTCCCCGAGCCGCCGCCCGACGGTCTGGTGCCGCGCTGCGAGGAGGCCGGCATATTGGGCGCGGTCGCCGGCGTGATCGGCACGCTGCAGGCGACCGAGGTACTGAAGGAGGTGCTGGATCTCGGCGACAGCCTGTCGGGCAGCCTGATCGTGTACGACGCGCTGTCGACGACATTCCGCAAGATCAAGGTGCGGCGCGACGATGCCTGCCCGCTCTGCGGCCCGCAGGCGACGATCAGGGACTTGTCCGCGCATCAGCCGCAGGTGGTGTGCGCCGCGGGGTGACCTGTGCCTCGTGGCCTTGAACCGCAAAGGCACAAAGGCACAAAGAAGAAAGAACGAGAGGATTGTCATCGCCAGGCTTGATCCGGCGATCCATCCCGCCAATTGCGCGCACGGCGAAATGGATGCGCGGGTCAAGCCCGCGCATGACAGCCGTCAATCTTCTTTCGTGCCTTGGTGCCTTGGCGGTTCAAGGCCTCAGGCTGGAAAGCGAACCCCCGCCCCTCAGAACATCGTCTCGAGCACCCGGTCCGGCGGCTTGTGGCCGTCGGCGAAGGTCTTGATGTTGATGATGACCTTCTCGCCCATGTCGAGCCGGCCCTCGATCGTGGCCGAGCCCATATGCGGCAGCAGCACCACGTTGTCGAGCTTCAGGAGCTTCGGGTTGACCGCCGGCTCGTGCTCGAACACGTCGAGCCCGGCGCCGGCTAGATCGCCGCGCTCCAGCATGCGGGTCAACGCATTCTCGTCCACCACCTCGCCGCGCGAGGTGTTGACGATGTAGGCGTGGCGCTGCAGCAACAGCACGCGCCGCGCCCACAGCAGGTGGAAGGTCG
>CAYJQC010000058.1:0-15832 GCA_964372215.1 uncultured Rhodospirillaceae bacterium | reverse complement strand
ACGATCAGCTTCACCTCGTGCAGGCACTCGAAATAGGCCATCTCCGGCGCGTAGCCGGCCTCGACCAGGGTCTCGTAGCCGGCGGTGATCAGCGCGGTCAGGCCGCCGCACAGCACCACCTGCTCGCCGAACAGGTCGGTCTCGCATTCCTCGCGGAAGTTGGTCTCGATGATGCCGGAGCGGCCGCCACCGATCGCCGAGGCGTAGGAAATGCCGATCTCCAGCGCGTTGCCGCTGGCGTTCTGCGCCACCGCCACCAGGCAGGGCACGCCGCCGCCACGCTGATACTCCGACCGCACGGTGTGGCCGGGCCCCTTCGGCGCCACCATGAACACGTCGAGATCCTCGCGCGGCTCGATCAGGCGGAAATGGACGTTGAGGCCATGGGCAAAGGCGAGGCCGGCGCCCTTCTTCATGTTGGGGGCGAGATCGTCGCGATAGAGATCGGCCTGCAACTCGTCGGGCGTCAACACCATGACCATGTCGGCCCACTTCGCCGCTTCGGCCGGCGCCATGACCTTGAGGCCGGCCGTCTCGGCCTTCTTGGTGCTGGCCGAACCGGGCCTGAGCGCGACCCGCACGTCCTTGACGCCGCTGTCCTTGAGGTTCAGCGCGTGGGCATGCCCCTGGCTGCCATAGCCGACCACGGCAACCTTCTTGCCCTTGATCAGGTTCACGTCGGCGTCACGATCGTAGTACACGCGCATGGCAAGATCCTTTGTCTCAGAATGGCTTAGGTCGGTTATTGCCGGACCGCGCCCGGCCCGGCGAGGGGTTGGGCGGCCGTCCGGCCCCGTCTTAGAGCGCCTCCGGGCCGCGCGCAATGGCGACGACGCCGGTGCGCGAGACGTCGACCAGCCCGAGCGGCTGCATCAGGCCGATGAAGGCGTTCAGCTTGTTGGGCGAGCCGGTCATCTCGAACACGAAGGATTCGATGGTGGAGTCGACCACCCGGGCCCGGAAGATGTCGGCGATGCGCAAGGATTCGACCCGCTTCTCGCCGGTGCCGCGCACCTTGATCAGCGCCAGCTCGCGCTCGAGATGCGGCCCGTCGGTGGTGAGGTCGCTGACCTTGTGGACCGGCACCAGCCGGGCGAGCTGGGCTTTGATCTGCTCGATGATCATCGGCGTGCCCGAGGTCACCAGGGTGATGCGCGAAAGATGGCGGGCGGTGTCGACCTCGGCCACGGTCAGGCTCTCGATGTTGTAGCCGCGGCCGGAAAACAGGCCGACGACGCGGGCCAGGATGCCGGACTCGTTGTCGACCAGGACCGAAATCGTATGCTTCTCGATGGTCTGCACGGGATGCTGCTCCGCCTTGGAGCATGATCGCATCGCATCGAGGCGATGCGTGAATCATGCTCCTATTTAACAAGATGGACCAAGATCGCTCCGATCCGAAGCGGTCCTGGTCTGGGGACCCGGGCGAGGGCCTTGCGCCCCACGCCCGCTGCTCGCTCGTCCCCGGGTCAATGCTGTCGGTTCGTCGCGCTGGCCGCCATGTCGGGGCCGGCGCTCAGACGAGGACCATGCCCTCCTCCGATACCGGCTTCGCCCGGTCGTCCGGCCCGAGCAGCATCTCGTTGTGCGCCGCGCCCGACGGGATCATCGGGAAGCAGTTCTCCTTCTGGTCGACGCAGCAATCGACGATGACCGGCCGGTGGACCGCGATCATCTCGGCGATCACGCCGTCGACGTCGCCGGGTTTCTCCGCGCGCAGGCCGACCGCGCCGAAGGCCTCGGCCAGCTTCACGAAATCCGGCAGCGAGTCGGTGTAGCTCTCGGAATAGCGGCCGCCATGCATCAGCTCCTGCCACTGCCGCACCATGCCCATCCATTGGTTGTTGAGGATGAAGATCTTGACCGGCAGGCGGTGCTGCACCGCGGTCGACATCTCCTGGATGTTCATCAGGATCGAGGCCTCGCCGGCGACGTCGATGCAGAGCGCGTCGGGATGGGCGATCTGCGCGCCGATCGCCGCCGGCAGGCCGTAGCCCATGGTGCCGAGCCCGCCCGAGGTCATCCAGTGGTGCGGCTTCTCGAACTTGAGGAACTGGGCCGCCCACATCTGGTGCTGGCCGACCTCGGTGGTGATGTACACGTCGTCGCGGCCCTTGATCGCCTCCTGCAGGCGCTGCAGCGCGAATTGCGGCTTGATGACGCTGTCGGAGTTGCGGTAGCGCAGGCAGTCGCGCGCCCGCCAGCCGTCGATCTTGTCCCACCAGGCGGCCAGCGCCTTGCCGTCCGGCCGCGCCTGGCGCGCCTTCCACACCTTCAGCAGGTCCTCGAGGACATGGGCGGCGTCGCCGATGATCGGCAGGTCGACCCGCACGTTCTTGTTGATCGACGACGGGTCGATGTCGATGTGGATCTTCTTCGAATTCGGCGAGAACGCCGCCAGCCTGCCGGTCACCCGGTCGTCGAAGCGCGCCCCGATGTTGATCATCAGGTCGCAGTCGTGCATGGCGAGGTTGGCCTCGTAGGTGCCGTGCATGCCGAGCATGCCGAGGAACTGCCTGTCCGACGCCGGATAGGCGCCGAGCCCCATCAGGGTCAGCGTGATCGGGAAGCCGGTCATGCGCACGAACTGGGCGAGCAGCTGGCTCGCCGCCGAGCCGGAGTTGACCACCCCGCCGCCGCAGTAGAACAGCGGCCGCTGGGCCTTGGCCATCAGCGCCACCGCCTCCTCGATCCGCGCGAGATCGGCCTTCACCTGCGGCCGGTAGCTTGGGTGCCGGGTGTTCACCTGGCCCGAGGTGTAGCTGCCCTTGGCCTGCAGGATGTCCTTCGGCAGGTCGACCACCACCGGCCCGGGCCGGCCGCTGCGCGCGACATAGAATGCCTCGTGCATGATGCGCGGCAGGTCGGCGATGTTCTTGACCAGATAGTTGTGCTTGGTGCACGGCCGGGTGATCCCGGTGGTATCCGCCTCCTGGAAGGCGTCGTTGCCGATCAGGTGGGTCGGCACCTGCCCGGTCAGGCAGACCACGGGGATGCTGTCCATCAGCGCGTCGGTCAGTCCGGTCACCGCATTGGTGGCGCCCGGGCCCGAGGTCACCAGCACCACGCCGACCTTGCCGGTCGAGCGGGCGTAGCCCTCGGCCGAGTGCACCGCCGCCTGTTCGTGGCGCACCAGGATGTGGCGCAGCGCGTTCTGCTTGAACAGCTCGTCGTAGATCGGCAGGACGGCGCCGCCCGGATAGCCGAATACGACGTCAACACCCTGGTCCACCAGGGCCTTGATGACGATTCCCGCTCCGATCAGCTCCTGGGTCGACATGGCTCCATCCTCGCCGTGGGGGGCCGCGAATTCCGGCGCTTTGCCGGGCTCGACGGCTTGAAAAGGGCGTGAAAGCCCTCCGTCGCCGGCGATTTCGGCCGGCGACCGGCGCAACCCTAGTGGCTCACCCCTAGAGGGTCAACATGAATTGACGAATAATCGAAAAGATTTCAGAGCGCCGGCTTTCCAAAAGTTGCGCGCCGACTCCGTCCGTGGAGAGCCGCCGCGCCGCCGCCATTTGGTGGCGAAACCAGGTCCCCTGCCGCTTGGCATAGCGCCGCGTCGCCTGCTGGGCGGCGGCCGTCGCCTGCGCCAGGCCGCACTCGCCGCGCAGATGGGCGAGCAGCTCGGGCAGCCCGAGCGCCTTCATGGCGGGCAGCGCCGGATCGAGCCCAAGGCGCCCCAGCGCCGCCGCCTCGGCGAGCCCGCCGGCCTCGAGCATCGCCAGGAAGCGGGCGTCGCAGGCGGCGTAGAGCGCCGGGCGCGGCGGCTCCAGCACCAGGCAAAGCGCCCGCAGCGCTGGCCGGTCGGAGCGCGCCGGCGGCGGCTCGGCCTGCCAGTCGGCGAGCGAGCGGCCGGTCGCCTCGAGCACTTCCCAGGCGCGCACCAGGCGCTGGCGGTCGCGCGGCTGCAGCCGCGCCGCCATCACCGGGTCGCGCTCGGCCAGCGCCGCGTGCAGTCCCGGCGCGCCCAGCTCGGCCAGCCGGTCCTGCGCCGCGCGGCGGGTCTGCGCTGGCACCTCGGGGACCGGCGACAGGCCATCGACCAGCGCCCGCAGATAGAGGCCGCTGCCGCCGACCACCACCGGCAGCCGGTTCTCGCCATGGCTGGTCGAGATTTCGGCGGTCGCCAGGTCGCGCCAGCGCGCCGCCGAACAGCGCTCGGCGGCGGCGATCGTGCCGTAAAGCCGGTGCGGCGCCCGCGCCAGCTCGCCCGGCCCGGGCCTGGCGGTCAGGATCGCCAGTTCGCGATAGACCTGCATGGAGTCGGCGTTGATGACGGTGCCGTCGAATTCCTCGGCCACCGCCAGGGCGAGCGCCGACTTGCCGCTCGCGGTCGGGCCGCCGATCAGCACCACCGGCAGGCGGTCGCCGCCCCGCTTCATCGCCGCGCCGCCGGCAGCTTGTGTTGCCGGATCGCCGTCATCATAGTCCGCGCATGCAATCGGTTCTGACCCTGGTCGCCGACCCGGCGGGGGCCGCCCTCACCCCGGCTCATGTCGCCGAGGCGCGCAAGGCGCTGACCGCCGCCGGCGTCCATGCCGGGCTGCCCGACTGGCTGGCCACCGGAATCGCCTGCGACCTGCCGTTCGACGCCGAGCCTAAGGCCATGCTGATCGCCGCGCGCGCGGCCCTGGACGGCGCGGCGGTCGACGTCTTCGCGCAGCCGGCGGATGGCCGGCGCAAGCGGCTGCTGGTGGCCGACATGGATTCCACCATCGTCGCCGCCGAGACGCTGGACGAGCTCGCCGGCTTTGCCGGCCTGAAGGAGCGAATCGCGGCGATCACCGCGCGCAGCATGAACGGCGAGATCGACTTCCCGACCGCGCTGCGGGAACGGGTGGCGATGATCGCCGGCCTGCCGGAGGAGGCGTTGTCGCGGACCCTGGCCGGCATCCGCCTCAATCCCGGCGCGCGCGAGCTGGTGCGGACCATGCGGGCCCATGGCGCGCTGACCGCGCTGGTCTCCGGCGGCTTTCGCTGGTTCACCTCGCGCATCGCCGCCGCCGTCGGCTTCGACTGCGACGAGGCGAACAATCTGCTGATCGAGAACGGCCGCCTCACCGGCAAGGTCGGCGAGCCGATCCTCGGCCGCGAGGCCAAGCTCGCCGCCCTGCACCGGCTCTCCGGCGCACGGGGCGCCACGCCGGCGGACGCGGTGGCGGTGGGCGACGGCGCCAACGATCTCGCCATGCTCGAAGCCGCCGGTCTCGGCGTCGCCTACCGGGCGAAGCCGGTGGTCGCGGCCGCCGTTGCCTGCCGGGTCGACCACGGCGACCTCACCGCCCTGCTGTACTTCCAGGGATACCGCCAGGCCGAGATCCGCTTCTAGGGCCGGTCAGCCGCGGTCGATGCGGATCGCCACCCACTGGTAGTCGCCCTGCCGGTACACCAGCAGCGTCACCACCCGGTAGCTGTTGGCCTTGGCCTCGTCGACCCGGCCGGTGATGTCGGCCGGGCTCGACACCGTCTGCTGGTCGACCTCGACGATCACGTCGCCGGGCTGCAGCCCCTTTTCCGCCGCGGCACCGTCGGGCGCCACCTCGGTCACCACCACGCCAGCCGTCTCGTCGCCGAGCTGGAAGCGCTCGCGCAGTTCCGGCGACAGCTCGGCGACAACCAAGCCGAGCGCCTCGACCGGGCCTTCGCTGGTCGGACCCTGGGACTCCTTGGGCAGATCGGTCGTCGCCGCCGCGGTCTCGGTCTCGTCGAGCTCGCCCAGCGTGACCTTGAGAGTCATCTCGCGCCCCTGGCGCCAGACCACCACCGCGACCTCCTGCTCGACCGGGGTCTCCGCGACGATGCGCGGCAGCTTGCGCATCTCGGTAATCGGCTTGCCGTCGAACTCGGTGATCACGTCACCCTGCTGGATGCCGGCCGCCGCCGCCGGACCGTCGGGCGTCACGTTGGCGACCAGCGCGCCCTTGGTGTCCTTGAGCCGCAGGCCCTCGACCAGATCGTCGGTCACGGTCTGGATGCGCACGCCGAGCCAGCCGCGCCGGGCGTGGCCGAATTCGCGAAGCTGCTCGATCACGTGGCGGGCGAGCTGGGAGGGGATGGCGAAACCGATGCCGACGCTGCCGCCGGAAGGCGAGAAGATCGCGGTGTTGATGCCGATCACCTGGCCATCCATGTTGAACATCGGGCCGCCGGAGTTGCCGCGATTGATCGAGGCGTCGGTCTGGATGAAATCGTCGTAGGGGCCGGCGTTGATGTCGCGCTGGCGCGCCGAGACGATGCCCGCGGTCACCGAGCCGCCGAGGCCGAACGGATTGCCGATCGCCAGCACCCAGTCGCCGATCCGGGTCTCGTCGGAATCGCCCCAGGGCACGAACGGCAGGTCGACCGGCGAGTCGACCTTGAGCAGCGCCAGGTCGGTCTTCTCGTCGCGGCCGACCAGGGTCGCCTTCAGCTCGCGGTCGTCATGCAGCCGCACGGTGATCTCGTCGGCCTCAGCGACCACGTGGTTGTTGGTCACGATGTAGCCGCTGGCGTCGACGATGAACCCGGAGCCCAGCGAGGTCGCCCGGCGCGGCTGTCCCTCGCGCCGCTGGCGATCGAAGAAGTCCTTGAAGAACTCGTCCATGTCCTGGTCGCCGGTCGAATCCTGGACCTGCTGACTGGAGGCGATGTTGACCACCGCCGGCAGCAGCTGTTCGGCCAGATCGGCGAAGCTGTCGGGGGCGGAGCGCGCGTGCGCCGCACCGGCCCAGGCCAGCGCCAGCGCGAGCAGCGCCGGCAGCAGCAGCCAGCGCCAGGCCCGCCCGTCGGCCGCCATGCCGGATACCGGATAGGCGATCGCCCGGACGCCAGAAGCGGGTCGGGACGTGGAGGGGAACTTGGCGCTCATCGATGACTTCTCCAAGGATGCTCCGCGGACGGGGCTGTGGGGCGCCGGTGCGCGCCGGCGCGAGCGTTCCGCGTCTGTTCTATCTAAATGGGTTCAAGCGCACGGCGGCGATTGTCAGGCATCTCCCGCACATCATACGTCAGCCCGCGCCGAAACGGGTAACGCTTCGCCGCTCACTTCCGCGCGACTCCGGCCGCCGAAGCGGTCCCGGGCAGATGCACGCCGGTCCGCTGCGCTCAGCCGCGCGCCAGCCAGACGATCGCCACGCCGATCGCGGCGGAGATCACGCCGCCGATCCGCAACGCATCGACGGGCTGGCTCGCGACCGCCACCACCATGCGCCGCAGCAGCTCGGGAATCGCGGCCAGCAGCAGGCCCTCGATCACCAGGACCAGGCCGAGCGCGGTCAAGAGGTCGACGAGTCCGAGGCCGCCCATCATCGTGCCTCGCCGCGCTCGAGCAATGCCGCGGACAGCCGGCTACTGCCCGGCAGGGGCCGATCCACCCACCGCGGCCGCCCCCTGCTCGTCGCCGAAGAAGCGGAAGAAGTCGCCGCTCGGCGGGCCGACATAGGAAGTCGTGTCGCTGGCCAGACCCTCGGTGAGCGCCTGCATGGAGCGGTAGAAATCGAAGAACGCCGGATCCTGGCCATAGGCCTCGTTGTAGATCCGGGTCGCCTCGGCATCGCCCTCGCCGCGCAGGATCTCCGCCTGGCGCTTGGCGTCGGAGATGATGACCACCTGCTGCTTGTTGGCCTCGGCCTTGAGCGCCTGGGCGTCGCGCTGGCCTTCGGCCCGGAAGCGGGCGGCCTCCTGCTGGCGCTGGGTCTGCATGCGCCGGAAGATCGCCTCGCTGTTCTCCGGCGGCAGGTCGACCCGTTTCATGCGGACGTCGAGCACGTCGATGCCGAACTCCTTGCCGGCGGTGTTCACCTGCTTGGTGATGTCCTGCATGAACTCGGCGCGCTGGGCGGTCAGGATCAGCGACATCGGGATCTCGCCGAGCTGCTCGCGCAGGGTCGAGTTGATGATCGGCCCCAGCCGCTGTGCGGCGCCGGTTTCGTCACGCACCCGCTGGAAGAAAGTCAGCGCATCTGTGATGCGGTACTTGGCATAGGACTCGATGACGACCTGCTTCTGGTCGAGGGTCGGCGCCTCCTGCGCCGGGGCGTCGAAGTTCAGCACCCGCTTGTCGAAGTAGAAGACCTTCTGGACGAACGGGATCTTGAAGTTGAGGCCCGGCTCGTCGATCACCCGCTTGGGCTCGCCGAGCTGGACCACCAGCGCCTGCTCGCGCTGGTTCACGACGAACGTCGAGGACAATGCCACGAAGACGACGACGGCGACCGCGACCAGCAGGCCGATCAAGATGGGCCGGTTCACTGGGTGCCTCCCGTCGTCGTGCTTGAGTTGGGCTCCGGCGTCGCGGCGTTGCTGCGCGCCCGGTCGGTAAGCTCGTTCAGCGACAGGTAGGGCACCGCGCCGGTCCCGGTGCCGGAATTGTCGATCAGCACCTTGTCCATGCCCTTCAGCACCTGCGACATGGTTTCCAAATACAAGCGTCGCTTGGTGACCTCCGGCTGGGTCTTGTACTCCTTGAACACCGACAGGAAGCGGCTGGCGTCACCGGTGGCGATGGCCACCTTCTGCGCCTTGTAGCCCTCGCCCTCGCGGATGAGCTGCTGCGCCTCGCCTTCCGCGCGCTGGGTGATCTGGTTGAAGTAGAGCTGGGCTTCGTTGATCAGCCGCTCCTTGTCGGCGCGGGCCGCCTGGACGTCGCGGAACGCCTCGATCACCGTCTGCGGCGGATCGACCTTCTGCATCTCCACCTGGGTCACCAGGATGCCGGAGTCGTAGCTGTCGAGAATGCGCTGGATGAGTTCCAGCGAGCGCGCCTGGATCTCGGCCCGGCCCTGGGTCCGGGCCCGCTCGAACGGCGTCTGGCCGATCATCTCGCGCATCGCCGCCTCGGCGGCGCGCTTCACCGTCTCCTCGGGCTCGGCCACGTTGAACAGGAACTGGCCGGCATCCTTGATGCGCCAGAACACCACGAACTGGATGTCGATGATGTTCTCGTCGCCGGTGAGCATCAGGCTCTCCTCGACGATGTCCCGCCCGCCGGCCGAGCGCGTCCCGTCGGTGCCGGAGCGGAACCCGACCTCGACCCGGTTCAGCTCGGTGACCTTCGGGGTCTCCACGTCGCCGATCGGCGCCGGCCAATTATAGTTGAGGCCCGGATCGGTGGTCTCGGCATACCTCCCGAACACCAGCTCGACACCCTGCTCGTTCGGCTGGACGTTGTAGAAGCCGCTGACGCCCCACAGGGCGACGGCTGCGACGACCAGCAGCACGAGGCCGCGCCCGCCGCCGAAGCCGCCGGGCAGGAAGCGCTTGACGCGGTCCTGGCTGCGCCGCAGCAATTCCTCGATATCGGGCGGGCGCTGGCCGCCCGTGGGCCCGCGGCCCCACGGCCCCTGTCCGCCGCCGCCCTGGTTCTGCCACGACATGAATTGATCCTTCGCTGGTGCTGCCGGCGCGCCGCGCCCTCCCCCGGTGCTTCCAATGGGATGGGGAACGCCTTATATGACACGTCGACCGTTGGCCGCAACCTGCGGTCCCCCTGTCAGTCCCCTAAAATTGGTTGCGGCGCTGGGATTTCAACCATGACGCAGGTTTCCGAGCAGCAGGTGCTGGACGCGCTCCGCGCCGTCGTCGACCCCGAACGCGGCGGCGACGTGGTCGCGCTGGGCATGATTTCGGGCCTGGTGGTGAAGGACGGCAATGTCGGCTTCGCCATCGAGGTCGACCCGCAGCGGGGCCCGCGACTGGAACCCCTGCGCAAGGCGGCCGAGCGCGCCGTCGAGGCGCTCGCCGGCGTGTTGTCGGTGACCGCCGTGCTGACCGCCCATAATCCGCGCCCCGCCGCCGCGCCCCAGGCCCCGGCGGCGCATGGCCGCGCGCACGGCCCGGGACAGGGCCATGGCAAGGGCCAGGCGGCCGACAAGCCGCTGGTGCCGGGCGTGCGCTCGATCGTGGCGGTCGCCAGCGGCAAGGGCGGCGTCGGCAAGTCGACCACCGCGGTCAACCTGGCGCTCGGCCTGAAGCGGCTCGGCCTGGCGGTCGGCCTGCTCGACGCCGACATCTACGGCCCGTCCCAGCCGCGCATGATGGGCATCTCCGGCCGGCCGACCTCGGCCGACGGCAAGATCCTGACGCCGATGGAGAACTACGGGGTCAAGTGCATGTCCATGGGCTTCCTGGTGCCGGAGGACACGCCGACCATCTGGCGCGGGCCGATGGTGATGGGTGCGCTGCAGCAGATGCTGCGCGACGTCGCCTGGGGCGAGCTCGACGTGCTGGTGGTCGACCTGCCGCCGGGCACCGGCGACGCCCAGCTCACCATGTCCCAGCAGGTGCCGCTGACCGGCGCCGTCATCGTCTCGACCCCCCAGGACATCGCGCTCTTGGACGCCCGCAAGGGCCTCAACATGTTCCGCCGGGTCGACGTGCCCGTGCTCGGCATCATCGAGAACATGAGCTATTTCGTCTGCCCGCACTGCCAGGGGCGCAGCGACATCTTCAGCCATGGCGGAGCCCGGCGCGAGGCGGACAAGCTGGGGATGGAGTTCCTCGGCGAGATCCCGCTCGACATGGCGATCCGCGAGACCTCGGACAGCGGCCGCCCGATCGTGGTGTCGCAGCCCGACAGCCCGCATGCCGGCAGCTACATGGCGATCGCGGCCCGGGTCTGGGAGAAGGTCCAGGCATCGATCGGCGGCAGCGCCCGCCAGGCGCCGAGGATCGTGGTGCAGTAGCACCGGGCGAGCGGCCTCATGCTTCGACCGGCTCAGCATGAGGACACTGGTAGGACGGGCGCAACTAGGGCGGGCGTAAGAACTACTTCATCCCGAGCCTGTCGAATCCTGAGCCTGTCGAAGGATGAGGACTTGGCTCGCCCTCAATAGAGCTCGGTCCGGTAGCTCTCCTCGATATCGGCGTCGACCTCCTGCACCACCTTCTCGTCCGGCGGCCGGCCGGCCTCGGCCACCTGCTCGAGGATGATGCGGCCGAGCGACGGCATCACCTTGCGGTCGACCTGGCTCCCCGGGTCCCACAGCCGCGAGCGCTTGAACGCCTTGGCGCAGTGCAGGAAGGCCTCCTCCACCGCGACCACGATGGCGACTTTGGGCGGGCGGTTGTCGACCGCCATGCGCGCGAGCAGCGCCGGATCGCGCGACAGGGTCGCCTTGCCGTTGATCCTGAGCGTGTCCTCGAAACCGGGAATCAGGAACAGCAGCCCGACATTCGGGTTCTCCAGGATGTTGCTGAGCGTATCGAGCCGCTTGTTCCCCGGCCGCTCGGGGATCGCGATGGTGTGGTCGTCGATCACCGTGACGAAGCCGGCCGGGTCGCCGCGCGGCGAGACGTCGGCCCTGCCCGACGCGCCCTGGGTGCCGATGGTCAGGAACGGCGACAGCGCGATAAACCGGCGGCTGTGTTTGTCGAGCCCGGGGCGCAGCTTCGTCACGGCACCGCCCTCGGCCGTGCCGATCATCGCGCGCAAGACAGCCTCGCTGCGGATCGTCCAGTCCTGCTGATGATCTTCCGGCACGAAGCCCTCCCGACCGACGGCGCCCGGAGGTCCCGTCACCGGGGCGCAGGCTGCGAACGATACTTCATCGCAACAGGAATGCCATCCCCCTGCTCGATCCGACCTGCGTGGCGAACCGAGCGCATCCTCCCGGGCTGAATTGTCGCCTGTCTCGTGGATTTCACAAGTTGGCGGCAACCCGCTAGGCGAGCGCAACGATGACATGGCCCCGGATTTTTCCGGAGACCGGTCCACTTCCATAGGCGCTGGCAATGGCGTCGGCGGCGCGGTCGGTGACGGTCCCCAGGGCCGCGGGGTCGCGGGCCACGATCTCGTTGCGCAAGGGCGTGCCCTGGCAGTAGGCGATCGCGGGATCACGGGCGCTCGGCGCGTTGCTTCTTTCTTCCAGGGTCACGATCTCGAACGCCGAAAACCCGGCCTGCCGCAGCTCGGCGTCGATCCGATCGATTTCGTGATACCCGTGCGGCGTTCGCGCCAGGAACCTGGGTGGGTCATTGGGAAAGACCGCGCCCGCGGCTTCCGTCACGATACGGGCGAAGTCGTTCTCTTCGATACGGTCCCACACGTTGAACAAAAATCGACCCCCGGGCCTGAGGACGCGACGCGTTTCCCGATAGCCGGCGACCCGATCCGGAAAGAACATCGCGCCGAATTGGCAGCAGACTGCGTCGAAGCTGTGGTCCCCGAACGGCAAGTCGAGAGCATCCGCCTGCCGCCAGACGATGCGGTCGTCCGCACCCTGTTGGCTGACGGCCCTATCGAGCATGGGCTGGTTCAGATCGCTGACGACGTAGCGCGCATTCCTGCCGAGGAGCGGGGCCAGCGCGCGCGTCACGACGCCACTTCCAGCGGCGGTTTCCAGAACCTGCAGGGGATCGGCCTTTGCCACGCGGCGCGCCAGATCGGACGCATACGCCTGGAAGATCAGAGGCACGAGATAGGTGTCGTAGATCTCCGGGATCGATCCCGCAAAAACCTTATCCGTATCGGACATGCCCTGTGCTCCGGTTTGCTGCCCGCACCGCTCCAGCTACTGCTGAATCTCGATCGTCGTGCCGTCGGGCACCGCCGCCCAGATCACGTCCATGTCGGCATTGGCCACCGCGATGCAGCCGTCAGTCCAGTCATAGGGCAGCAAGCCGGGGAAGCCCAGGCCGTGGCCATGGACCATGATGTCGCCGCCCGGGCTGACGCCGGCGGCCAGCGCGCGGGCCCGGTCAGCGTCGTTCGGGTAGGAAACGTGCAGCGACAGATGGAAGCGGCTGTTCGGATTGCGCCAGTCGAGGATATAGCTGCCCTCGGGCGTGCGGCGGTCGCCCTCGCGCTGCTTGTGGCCGACCGGGTTGCCGCCGAGCGCCACCGGAAAGCTCGCGACCACCTTGCCGTCCGCCACCAGGTCGAGCCGCCGGTCGCTCTTGTCGACGACCACCTTGTCGGCCGTGAAGCCGGACGCCGGCAGATCGGGATCGCGGTTGGCCGCCGAGTAGACATAGAGAGCCGCTCCGCCGGCGATGACAAGCAGACCGGTCGCCGTGATCAGCCACCGGACGTGCCGCATCGATTCGCTCCTATTCGGGACGTCCCAGCGCGGCCATCAGCTCGCGCCATTCGCGCTTGCCCATGCCACTGGTCTCCTGCGTCACGCTCTCGCCGGCCAGCAACCGCTTCACCACGCCCATGCCGCTCCTGGACAGGCTGGTGGCGTGCAGCCGGTATTCCTCGAACGCCTCGGCGGTCAGCGGCACCCAGCGCCTGAGCATGTCCACCATGGCGTCGGCATAGACGCGGATCTCGTACTGGGCGTGCGGGTCAGCGCGGAGGCTGAGGAAATGCATGAGGTTGTGCAGGTCGACCTTCCAGTACCACTGGGTATAGAAGCCGAGGGTCAGGTTCATGCGCGCCAGTTCGCGCGCCAGGCCCTGGCGGCCGGGATCGATGGCGCTGCCGTCCTCGCGCTCGTTCAGCATCGCCGCGTAGTGGTCGTAGCTGCGCGCCGCGTCGTCGCGCAGCAGGCTGAGCACCTCGGCCGCCTCGTCGCCCTGCAAGAGGTCGCCGCGGCCCTGGCGGTTGCTCGCCGACTGCGCCGCGAGCTGTTCCGGCGCCGGCACATAGAATTCGTTGTCGAGGATCGAATAGCGCGCCGAGTACTCGTTCACGTTCGCGGTGCGGTGGCGGATCCACTGGCGCGCCACGAAGATCGGCAGCTTCACGTGGAACTTGATCTCGCACATCTCGAACGGGGTCGAGTGGCGATGGCGCATCAGATAATGGATGAGCCCGCGATCCTCGCTCACCTTGCGGGTGCCACGGCCGTAGGAGACCCGGGCGGCCTGCACCACCGCCCCGTCGTCGCCCATGTAGTCGATCACCCGGACGAAACCGTGATCGAGCACCGGAATCGCCTGGTAGAGGATCTCCTCGAGCGCCGGCACGGTGGCCCGGCGGGTCGGCTGCGCGGCGTCGCGCGCGGTCGCGACCTCGGCCTGCTGGTCAGGGGTGAGCGGCATCGGTCGATTCGGCGTCCTTGACTGAAGGTGAAGAAGCCGGCTCCGGGCGATCCGCCAGGGGCGGCCGGAATCGGGGAATCGGCGAGGAGTCTAGCCGCCCGGGTGGTGCCGGACCAGCATGGCTGCCCGACGCGCTGCCCTGGGCACCGGCCTGCACCCTATCCCTCTGGCCCCCTTTCGGAATCGGACCGGGACCCCTATATTCCAGGGGTCGGGCAACCGACTATGGCGATAAACGTCTTGTGGCATAAGCGTAGCGGACCCGGGGGCAGTACCCGGCGCCTCCACCAGTTTTCCCGGCCTTCCGGCGGTCTTGTCGCCGGCGGCCGGGCCCCCTGGGGGCGAAACAGGATCGACGCGCGTGGTAAAGGCAAGATTTTCGCTCGGCATGGTACCACCGTTATCGGGCCAATCCAGAAGTGCCAACGACAACGTTGCACTCCGCGCTGCGGCCTAACGGCTAAGTAGCGCGCGGTTCGGGGGGCACCGGGCAACAGAAGCCCCCCACTGAATCGACCCGCGGAACCGGCGGCAGACCGGAAGCGGACGGGAAGAGCGCAGGGAGACGCGTCGACGGCGATGGCCGAGGAACCGCTGAGATACGACCGGATGGTGGAGCGCGCGCTGCGCAACGTGGTGCGCGACGCGCTGCGCGAGGTCGCGGCGAACGGCCTGACCGGGTCGCATCACTTCTACATCACCTTCCGCACCGGGCATGGCGGAGTCGTCATGCCGGACTGGCTGCGCGCCAGCTATCCCGAAGACATCACCATCGTGCTGCAGTACCAGTTCTGGGGACTGGAGGTGGAGGACGACAAGTTCTCGGTCACCCTCAGCTTCAACGGCCGCAACGAGCCGCTGGTGGTTCCCTACGCGGCGCTCACCGCGTTCGCCGATCCGTCGGTCAAGTTCGGCCTGCAGTTCGACTCCGGCAAGGCCGCCAACGCGAAGCCCGAGCCCGCGACGCCGGCGGGGCCGTCACCGGCCGCCGCTGCGGCCGAACCGGCCGGCGGCGACAACGAGGCGGCGAAGGTCGTGGCACTCGACGCGTTCCGCAAGAAGTAGCGCTTCCTTCACCTCGTGCCAGTCCCTGTGGCACAGCCGCAACAGCGCGCCATCAATCTTCCGGGCGACGATCGCGGGCCGTTGACCGATTCATGCGGCTTGAGTAGTTTCCCGCCCTCGCCCTTAGGGGAAGAGGAGGAACGTCGATGAATATTTCCATGTGCCGGAGCCGCACCGCGGCCTGACGATCGACGTCGGGGGACGCCTGAACGGCGCCCCACTCTCTTCCGAGAGGGGATTTTCTTACATCCACTGACGATCGAAGCGACCGCCTGACGGCGGTTTCTCGCGTCGTCGACTGCCGAAGACGCTCGCCGCTCGCGGCGGCGTTCCCCTTGGCCGTCGATCGTCATCACACATCCGACTCGCCCCGCATCCGCGGGCACCCGGCGGCAAGCCCTGCTTCCGGGAACGGCGGAGGCATGTCTCGACCACCCGCAACCCAAGCCGCCTGCAACCCAGGACCGACCGCAACCCAGGAAAGGACGACTGCCATGAACATGTCGCTTCTCGGCGTCTTCGCCACCAGTCCGCGCGCCGGCACCGCCATCGCCGAACTCTTGACGATCCCGGTGTCACTGCTCCAGCGCCTCAGGGCGTTGCTGGGCCGGCGGCGCTGGCAGCAGGCGCCACCGTTCATCCACATGAGCAACCACCTGCGGCGCGACATCGGCCTGCCGCCGTTCGACGATCTTCGTCGGTAGGACCGCGTCCAACGAGGCCGGCAGCGGGGGGGGGGCCGGAGGCCCCCCCCCCGCCGCGCCGAGGGGGGGTGGCGCCCAGGGGCGCCACCGATGCC
>CAYJQC010000057.1:0-17969 GCA_964372215.1 uncultured Rhodospirillaceae bacterium | reverse complement strand
TCGTCCGCTCCTTCCCCGGCATGCCGATGTAGGTCCCGATCTTCGGGTCCGAGAGCAGCCGCGTCACGTAGTCCGGTGTGCGCGCGGGCTGGGGCGGGGGGATCTGGGTCGAGGCCGCGTACAGGCGCCCGCCGTTGTCGTAGAGGAACAGCGCACAGGCGAGCGGCCTCGAAGCCGCGCGCGCGCGGAGCAGCTCGTGCAGTCCCTGCGCGCCGATGCGCGCGACACCGCCCCGGGCGCGGATATCGTCCTCGACCTCCAGCAGCACCTGGTCCGATGCTTCGACCGTGCGCGCGACGTGTCCCGCAAGCGCGCGTGCGAGGTTCTCGCCCTCGCGCCGCGCGCCGTCCATGCGCTCCGAGAGTCCCTGCGCCGCGTTCCACACGACCAGCGCGACGACCAGGGCCGCGGTCAGCGCCACGCCCGTCCAAAGCGCGCGCCGTACCGACGTGAGGGAAGCGCCCCGTATCGTCATATCCATCAAGTAGTTCAGTCTTGCCTAGGCGATATCGGGCGTGGCGTTGGTCAGAACCGTCAAACGTGAATCAGTGCGTGCAGCGGGGCTGCGCGATTCCCGGGGCGGCTAGCGCACCAGCAGCACGGGCACCGTGCAATGCGCGAGGACCTTGGTCGCCACGGACCCCAGCACCAGTCCGGCCAGCGCGCCCTGGCCGTGCGACCCCATCAGCACCAGATCGAACTTGCCCTTCCGCGCAAAGCGCGCCACCTCCACGCCGGGATCGCCGACGAGCACCGTTTCCCGGTGGCGGATCCCACCGCGGTCGAGCATGCGCCGCGCCGCAGCGAGCGCTTTGTCGGCCTCGGTCCTGTAGTGGCGCTGCACGATTTCCCGGCCGAGCGCGACGGCCGCCCGGCCCGGAATCGGCACCCTGACGTGGATGAGGTGAATCTCGGGCCTCGGCCCGAACAGGCGCGGGTGCCGGGTGAGATAATTCACCGCATGCCTGGTGAACCTGGAACCGTCCACGGCCAGCAGAATCTTCACGTTCTCTCCATCAATCCGTTCCGCAATGCACGGACGGCAAACCGGCCGCAGACGGCCTTGCCGGTGCGTCTCGGCCCAGGCCGCGATAGCGGGATTCAGACCGGTTACGCCGTCCGCGACTTGCCGGACGGCCACTCCTCCTCAAGCTGCACATACTACTATTCGATCTGCCGCCGGGAGAAGGAATCGAAGTCACAATGCGTTGCACTATTATTGCAGCCGCTGTTGCACTGCAGTGCGCGACCCGCCCGCGCAAAGCCGGCCGGGGTTTTCCCCCCCCCCCCCCCCCCGCCTGTGTTTCCCGTCGACGCTTGACCGCAGCGGAAGATCGGCCATGGTTGGGGCCGCGCGGACGCGCGAGCGGAAGGAGCGGCGATGCGGATTCTGGTGTTGGGCGCCGGCGGGGTCGGCGGCTATTTCGGCGGCCGGCTGGCCGATTCGGGGGCGGACGTCACTTTCCTGGTGCGCGAGCGCCGCGCGGCGCAGCTCGCCGCCGCCGGGCTGGTCATCGAGAGCCCGCTCGGCGATCTCGTGCTGCCCGCGCCGCGGACGGTGATGGCCGGCGCCGCCGCCGCGCCGTTCGACATCGTGCTGCTGACCTGCAAGGCCTACGACCTCGGTGCCGCCATCGATGCCATCGCGCCGTTCGTCGGGCCGGGGAGCGCGGTGCTGCCGCTGTTGAACGGCATGGCCCATCTCGACGCCCTCGACGCCCGCTTCGGCGCGTCCCGCGTGCTCGGCGGTCTGTGCAAGATCGCCGCGACATTGACAGCCGACGGCGTGGTCAAGCATCTCAACGACGCCCAGCAGCTGGTCTATGGCGAACGCGACGGCGCCGCCTCGCCGCGCCTCGCCGCGCTCAACGAGGCGATGGCGCGCGCCAGCTTCGTCTCGCGGCCGAGCGACGGCATCCTGCTCGAGATGTGGGAGAAATGGGTGATGCTGGCGACGCTCGCCGCCATGACCTGCCTGATGCGCGGGACCGTCGGCGACATCGTCGCCACCGCCGACGGCGCGGCGCTCACCGGGCAGGCGCTCGACGAATGCGTCGCCATCGCCGCCGCCGCCGGCCAGGCGCCGCGGCCCAAGGCGCTGGAACAGACCCGCGCCCTGCTGACCGCCCCCGGCTCGACCTTCACCGCCTCCATGCTGCGCGACATCGAGCGCGGCGGCCCGACCGAGGGCGAGCATGTCCTGGGCGACCTCGTCGTCCGCGCCGACCGGCTGAACCTGGCGGTGCCGCTGCTGCGCACCGCGCGCTGCCACCTGCAGGTCTACGAGCGCCGCCGCGCCGCCGGCTGAGCGGTGCTCCGGGGCCGTCGCGCTCCGGCTTGACAGGCGCAATTTTGTTCGATAATTATAAAACTATCAAATTGACCATTGCCCTGCCGACCAGGGCCCAGGTCATGGAGCGCGTGTCATGAAGCGACTGCATGTCAACGTCTCGGTCGACGACCTCGGCCGCTCGATCGCCTTCTACGCCACGCTGTTCGGCGCCGAGCCGAGCGTGCGCAAGGACGACTACGCCAAGTGGATGCTCGACGATCCCCGGGTCAATTTCGCGATCGCCGCGCGCGGGCGGAAGCCCGGCCTCGACCATCTCGGGATCCAGACCGAAACCGAAACTGAGCTGGCGGAAATCGCCGGCCGCCTGAACGCCGCCGGCGAGGCGGTGTTCGAGCAGACCCAGGCGCAGTGCTGCTACGCCCGCTCCGACAAGGCCTGGGCGACCGATCCCTCGGGCATCGCGTGGGAGAGCTTCGTCACCCACGGCGCGATCACCACCTATGGCGCCGACATCGACACCGCGGCCCTGCCGGCCGCCGCTGCCGGCGGCTGCTGCGCGCCGGCAAAGTCCGCCGAGCCGGCGCCGGCCGCGACCGGCAGCGCCTGCTGCTAGCGCACCGGCCGAAGCGATCACAGACCGAGCGCCGTCACATTGATGTCACGGACCGGCGCTAGTCTGCCCGCCAACAATTCGATGGTTGCAACGGGATGAAAGCGAACAGCGCGATCGATGCCCTGGCGGCGCTGGCGCAGGAGACGCGGCTCGTGGTGTTCCGCCTGCTGGTGCGCCAGGGGCCGGACGGGCTGGCCGCCGGCGCCATCGCCGAGGAGCTCGGCATCCCGGCGCCGACGCTGTCGTTTCACCTCGGCCAGCTCAGCGCCGCCGGCCTCGTCGTCTCGCGCCGCGCCGGACGGTCGATCATCTACGGCGCGAACTACGCCGGGATGCGCGAGCTGCTCGACTTCCTGATCCAGGATTGCTGCCAGGGGCGGCCGGAACTCTGCCTGCCGTCCGTCGAGCCGCGACGCGCCGGCGATGCGACGGCCTGCGGTCCGGTGCGCCGGCGCGCACCGGCGAAGCTGGGATGACCGGCACATGGCGGGGGAGACCGCGCCGATTCGGAGGGCTGCGATGACGGACGGGCAGGGCGGATCGAAGGTCATGAGCGCGCTGTTCCTGTGCACCGGCAATGCGGCGCGCAGCTTGATGGCGGAGGCGCTGCTCGATCACTGGGGCGGGGGTCGCTTCAAGGCGCACAGCGCCGGCAGCCATCCGGCCGGACGGGTCAACCCCTACACGATCGACCTGTTGGAGAAACTGAAGCTGCCGACCTCGAGCCTGCGCAGCAAGAGCTGGGACGAGTTCGCCGCCCCCGGTGCGCCGCCGCTCGATTTCGTCTTTACCGTCTGCGACAACGCCGCCGGCGAGGTCTGCCCGGTTTGGCCGGGACAGCCGATCACGGCCCATTGGGGCTTCCCCGATCCGGCCGCCTTCATCGGGCCGGAGGCGGAGAAGCGCGCGCTGTTCGCCGATGTGTTCCGGCAGATTGAAACCCGCATCAAGATCTTCAGCGCCCTGCCGCTCGCCCGGCTCTCGCGCCTCGCCATCCAGCACGAGGTAGAGAAGCTCGGCAGCCGCGGCGAAGCGGTGCTCGCCGACAAGAGCGCCTGACATGTCCATCCAGTGCGACGTCACCGGGCGCGCGGCGGCCGGAAGCCCGATGGGCTTGTTCGAGCGCTACCTGTCGCTCTGGGTGGCGCTCTGCATCGCCGTCGGAATCGGCCTCGGCCTCGCCTTTCCAGGGGTCTTCAGCCTGCTCGCGCAGGCGGAGGTCGCCAGGGTCAATCTGGTGGTCGCCGTGCTGATCTGGGTGATGATCTATCCCATGATGGTGCAGGTCGATTTCGCGGCGCTCAGCCATATCGGCGAGCGGCCGAAGGGCCTGGTCATCACCCTGGCGGTCAACTGGCTGATCAAGCCGTTCACCATGGCCGGCCTCGGCCTGCTGTTCTTCGAGCTGCTGTTCCGCGATCTGGTCGACCCCCGCGACGCGACCCAGTACATCGCCGGCATGATCCTGCTGGGCGCGGCGCCCTGCACCGCCATGGTGTTCGTGTGGAGCCAGCTCACCCGGGGCGACGCCACCTACACCCTGGTCCAGGTGTCGGTGAACGACCTGATCATGGTGTTCGCCTTCGCGCCGATCGTGGCACTGCTGCTCGGCGTCACCGACATCGTCGTGCCCTGGCAGACGCTGCTGCTCTCGGTGCTGCTCTACGTCGTGATTCCCCTCGCTGCCGGCTATGTCACCCGCCGCCGAATGCTGGCGACCGGCGGCCCGGCCAAGCTCGATGCCCTGACCGCGCGCTTCAAGCCGTTCGCGGTGATCGGACTGCTCGCCACCGTGGTGCTGCTGTTCGGCTTCCAGGGCGGCACCATCGTGGCGCAGCCGCTGGTGATCCTGCTGATCGCCATCCCCCTGATCGTGCAATCCTATGGCATCTTCGCCATCGGCTATCTCTGGGCCCGGGCGTGGCGCGTGCCGTTCGCGGTCGCCGCGCCGGCGGCGCTGATCGGCACCTCCAACTTCTTCGAGCTCGCGGTCGCGGTCGCCATCAGCCTGTTCGGCCTCGACTCCGGGGCGGCGCTCGCCACCGTGGTCGGCGTGCTGGTCGAGGTTCCCGTCATGCTGTCCCTGGTCGCCTTCGCCAACCGCACGCGGGCCTGGTTCCCGGCCTGACGAGCGCGCCGCCGTCTATCGGCAAACCCCTTCGAGGGCGCGCCGGGTTTCGTCCGGCAGCGGCCGCGACTTGCGTGTCGCCTCGTCCATCAGGACGATGACCGTCTCGGCGGTGGCCGCGCAGAGCTGCCGCTGGAAGATGCCCTGGGCCAGGCCGAACGAGCTGCGGCCGATGGTGGTGACGCGGGTGCCGATCTCGACCCGGCCGGGCCAGTTGATCTCGGCGCGGAAATCGACCACCAGCCGGGCGATCACGAAGGCCGCGCCATCCGGCATCAGCGGCCGCTCGGGATCGTAGAGAAACATCGCCCGCCCGCTTTCGCAGAAGGTGGCGAAGACGGCGTTGTTCACATGGCCCTGGCGATCGGTATCGGCATAGCGCAGCACGTCCGTGGTGCGCAGCGGATAGGCGTCGAGCGGCGGCGGCGCGGGCTTGTCGGATGAGGCGCTTCTGCTGTGCATGACCGGCATTTCGGGTGGGGCGAGGGACGCCAGACTAGACCATGATCGCTCCGGATAGAATCGATCCGAGGCGATCATCGTCCGGCATCGCCGCGCGACTTCGCGACTCCCCCGGTATTCCGACCGGCGGGCACATTAATTCGATTAACCTAGAAATATAGTTGACTCGCCGCCGCGACCGTTCCAGTCTGGCGCGATGGAAAGCGAAGCCGCCGCCCGCATGCTGGCCGAACTCGGCAACACCACCCGGCTGGAGATCTTCCGGTTGCTGGTGCGCGCCGGACCCGACGGCCTGCCGGTCGGGGAGATCCAGGATCACCTCGAGATCCCCGGCTCGACCCTGTCGCACCACGTCTCGCGGCTGGTCTGGGCCGGGCTGGTCACCCAGGAGCGCCAGGGCCGCACCCTGATCTGCCGGCCGCGCCATGACCAGCTCGAGCGCGTGATCGACTTCCTGCAGGCCGAGTGCTGCGGCGGCGTCGGCGCCGTCCGGCGCCCCGCCGGCAAGCGTCGCGCTGGCCAGTAACCGTCCCCTTTTTTGTTCATATAATTCGATTGAACTAGAAATATAGGAGAGTTGCCGTGAACTTCGAGCTTCTGGATCGACCCGGCCGCTTCGAGCCTGCCTGGCGCGTTGTTCGCGGCCTCGCCGCGGACCGTGTGCTGATCGCGGGGGTCGGCCTGCTGATCGGCCTTTGGATGTTCCTGCCCGGCCAGGCGGGGCCAAGCCTGCGCTTCGCGGCGGACTCGCTGCTCGGGATCGCGCCGTTCCTGCTGCTCTCCGCCGTGCTGGCGGCGGCGTTGAAGGCCAGTGGCTTCGACCGGACCGTGGCGCTCGCCTTCGCCGGCCGCGAGTCCCGGGCCATCCTGCTCGCCGCGCTGTTCGGCGCGCTGTCGCCGTTCTGCTCCTGCGGAGTGGTGCCGCTGATCGCCGGGCTGCTGGCCGGCGGCGTGCCCCTGGCGCCGGTGATGGCGTTCTGGCTTGCCTCGCCGATCATGGATCCCGAAATGTTCGTGCTGACCGCGGCGGGGATCAGTCTCGATTTCGCCCTGGTCAAGACCGCCGCGGCGATCGCCCTCGGTCTCGGCGGCGGGTTCGCGACCCAGATGCTGACCCGCAATGGCGGCTTCGCGTCGCCGCTGCAACGCGTCTCGGGCTGCGGCGGTTGCGGCGCGAAGTCTGCCGTCGCCGCCGAGCGCCCGGTCTGGGCCTTCTGGCGCGAGGACGCGCGGCGGCGGGAGTTCGCGGCCGAGGCGGGCGGGATCGGCTGGTTCCTGCTGCGCTGGCTGGCGCTCGCCTTCCTGCTGGAGAGCCTGATGGTGGCCTATGTGCCGGCCGACCAGATCGCCCTCTGGCTGGGCGCGGGCAACGCCTGGACGGCGGTGCCGCTCGCCGTGGCGGTCGGCGTGCCGGCCTATCTCAACGGCTATGCCGCGATCCCGCTGATCGGCGGGCTGATGGATCTCGGCATGGCGCCCGGCGCGGCACTCGGCTTCGTGGTGGCGGGCAGCGTCACCAGCATCCCGGCGGCGGCGGCCGTCTTCGCGCTGGTGCGCCGCCCGGTGTTCGCCTGGTACCTGGCGCTCGCCTTCGCCGGCTCGGTGGGCGTCGGCTATGTCTATCAGCTGGCGCTGGGCGTCATGTGACGCGTGCGACGGCGGCCGGCTGCTCCTCGGCACAGATCTGCGTGGTATCGGCCCACGACAAGGGCTCGCCGGTGAGGCCGCAGCGATGCGGCCCGCCGGGCTCGGCGGCGGCACTGTCGCGCTGCAGAAAGCGGCAGCCCCGGCATACGCCGAAGGTCTTGCGCCCGTGCCGGAGCTGCAGAGTCCGCAACAAGTCCTCCAGCGCCTCCGCCGTCTGCCGCTGCGCCGCGCCGCTGATCGCCGCGGCGGCCGCGGAAAACATTCCGAGCGGGTCGTCGGCCAGCAGCCTGGTACCGGCGGCAGTGACGGAAAGTCGCAACTGGCGCCGGTCGCCGGGCTCGAGGGCGCGTTCGATCAGGCCCTTTGATTCGAGCGCGATCAGCGTCTGCGAGACGGTGCCCTTGGTGCTGCCGAGAAACGCGGTCAGCGCCGACGGGTTGCGCGAGTAGCGGTTGGCGCGGGCGAGGTAGCGCAAGGCCTCCCACTGGGCCGGGTTCAGCCCGCCGCCATGCTCGTGGCCGCGCAGGTAGCGGCCGAGCCGGTCGATGAGGTCGGCAATCCGAGCCGCGGGGTCGGCAGGGCCATTGATCATGCCTGAAGGTAGCGACTCGATATTTAACTTGCAAGGCGCCGCCTCGCAGGCTAAGAATCAAGTATCGAGTCGCTACTAAATGTTCAGACGGGAAGGTTCAACATGTCACTCCTGCGTCCTGCCAGCCTGTTCGCCGCAACCTGCCTCGCCGCCGTTTCGGCCCAGGCCCACGACATCGCCTCGCCGGGCGGCAACGCCGAGCTTGCCGCCTTCGACATCGTTCATACCGAGGTCGCCGTCGATGGCGACGCGCTGGTGTTTCGCATGGACGTCGCGAGCGACGCGGGCTCCCTGCTGCCGACCCCCAGCGGCCAGGTCGCCGGCAGCACGGTATATTCCTATGTCTGGCCGACCAGCATGGACTCCGCCACGGCCGGCTTCGAGTCGGGGCAGGGCATCCTCGCTCTCGCCGCCACGGCTCATCCCGATTTCGACGATACCCCGCTGGAAGATGAAAGCGGCGACGGCGATCGCGGCAATGACGGCGCGCTGTGGCACAGCCATTGGGTGGTGCTGGTTCCCGACGAGGCTTGCGGACCGGGCGCCCTCAAGGTGCGCGACATCCCCGAAGGCGCGACGCCGGTGCTGCCGAAGACCTGGCCGGGACTGCCGATCCTGATCGACAGCCCGGGCTTCGCGCCGGCGATCGACGGGGCGCGAGTCGAGTTGCGCGTACCCCTGGCGGCGGTCGGTGGCCAGCGCGGCATCAGCTATGACGGAGTGACCGCGGCCTTGCGGGTGAATGCGAGCATGCATGATCCGTTGCTCTGCGTCGCCGACGTGTTCGACGTTGCGTCGGGCGACCTCAGCCTGCCCGGCGAATCGGAGTAGCGGCGCCCTGCGCAGTTCGCCCGGGACCTTGTCGGTCCCTGGAAAGACACGGGGCCCGCATCCGGCCAGGGATGCGGGCCCCGCAGTCGTGTCGAGCAGGCTAGCCTACTCGACGATGACGAGGCTCTCCGCAGACTCGCGGCCGTCGCGGCCGCTCTCGATCTCGAACTTGACTTTCTGGCCTTCGGCAAGGGTCTGCAGGCCGGCCCGGCCGACGGCGGAGATGTGCACGAACACATCCTTGCTGCCGCCGTCCGGGCTGATGAATCCGAAGCCTTTGGTCTGGTTGAACCACTTCACGGTACCGGTCGCCATAGATCTCTCCTGAGCAAACAAACGCGTTCCGCGCCAGGCGCGGCAGCACAACAATCAGAGACGCAGGGAAACCCAGCAAGCCGTCCTGCCGGGCCGGACGATGAATGTTTCGCCCGAACCGATGATTGATTGCTGGCACATTATGCGCCGAGCGGCTGCGGCGTGGCAATCCGCCTCGGCGGCCTCATGCCATCGCGGGACGCGCGTTGACCGTCTTCGCCGCGCCGCGATACTGTCGCCCGGCCCGCAGGCTGGCGGCCAGGTTCGGCGGATGCAGCTTGACAGTCTCGCTTTCCCTCTCGCGCCTGACTTCCCGCGATATCCGGCCCGGCATCGTCATGGCGGTCGCCGCGGTCGCCCTGGCGCCGGTCGCGGTGTTCGCGCCGAATGGGACTGTGGTCCTGATCATGCTCGCCGGCGCCGCGCTGGCGCTCGATCCCGGCCATCGTCGCGCCGCCCGGGCGCTGCTGAGCGCGACCGAGCTCAGGCTGCTGGTCGCCTTCCTCGGATTTGCCGCGCTCGCCGCGCTCTGGTCGTTCGATCCCTGGCGCGGACTCGGCCTGGCGTTGCGCCTGGCGCTGCTGTTCGCGGCCGGGCTGGTGCTGGTGGCCGCCGCCGCGGCGATGCCGCCGCGCGAGGCCGGGGTCGCCCATCGCGGCATGGCGCTGGGCGGGTTGCTGCTGGTCTTGCTGATGCTGGTGGAGGCCGGCAGCGGCGCCGCGCTCACCCGCTTCCTGCGCGGCCTCGACGAAAGCGCGCTGCAGGTGCTGAGCAACGGCGCGCCGCTGTCGCGCGGCGGCATCGCGCTGGCGCTGTTCCTTTGGCCGTGCGTGGCGGTGCTGCCGGCCTGGTACGGCCGCTGGTCGGTGCCGGTCGTGCTGATCGCCGCCGCCGCCGCGCTGTGGCTGCAGCCGGTCGAGGCGACGGTCATCGCCGGCGTGGCCGGCGCGGCGGTGTTTGCCGCCGTTCGCCTGCGCCCGCGCGCGGCGGGGGGGCGCGCCGGGCTGCTGGTGGTCGCCTTGCTGCTGGTGCCGCCGCTGGTCGCCGGCCTGCTGCCGGCGTTCTACGACGCCAGCGAGCTCGCGGCGCTGGAGCCGTCGCATCGCCACCGGGTGCAGATCTGGAGCTACGCGCTCGAGCGGATCGGCGAACGGCCGCTGCTCGGCTGGGGCTTCGATTCCGCGCGCGAGCTGATGGGCACCGGCGCGGGCGCCGCCTTTGCCGACGCGCCGATGTCGCTGCATCCCCACAATGCCACGCTGCAGGCCTGGCTCGAGCTCGGGCTGCCCGGCGTCGCGCTGTTGGTGGCGTTCGGCTATCGCCTGTGGCGCCGTGCCGCCGGACTCGGCAGCGCCGCGGCGCCGGCCGCCCTGGCCGGCTTCGCCGCAACCCTGGTCTTCACCGAGATCAGCCGCGGCGCCTGGCAGCACTGGTGGCTGGCGCTGCTCTGGCTGTTCGCGGCCTGGGTCGCGGCGCTCGCGCGGCCGAAAGCGGCCTGAGCTACTTGCCGCTGCCGGCGGTGTCGTGGCTGTCGCGGGTCAGGTAATAGGCGACCAGGATCGGCAGGAAGGTCACGGCGATCACGAACACCGCGACGACATTGGTGACCGGGCGCTCGCGCGGGCGCAGGAGCTGGTCCAGGATCCAGATCGGCAGGGTCTGCTGCTGCCCGGCGGTGAAGGTGGTGACGATCACCTCGTCGAACGACAGGGCGAAGGCCAGCATGCCACCGGCGAGCAAGGCGGTGGCGATGTTCGGCAGCACCACGTGGCGGAAGGTCTGGAAGCTGTTGGCGCCGAGATCCATCGACGCCTCGATCAGGGCCGGCGAGGAGCGCCGGAGCCGCGCGATCACGTTGTTGTAGACGACGACGATGCAGAACGTGGCGTGGCCCAGCACGATGGTCCAGTAGCTGAAATCGATGCCGCCGAGCACGAATGCCGAGCGCAGTGAGATACCGGTGACGACGCCGGGGAGCGCGATCGGCAGCAGGATCAGGAGCGTGATCGATTCCTTGCCGAAGAAGCGGAAGCGGTAGAGCGCGGCGGCGGCGAGCGTTCCCAGCACCAGGGCGATGGCGGTGGCGGCGAGCGCGACCTTGACCGAGAGGCCGAGCGCCGCCCACACATCGCTCCGTTCCCAGGCGACGCCGAACCACTGCAGGGTCAGGCCCGGCGGCGGGAACGAGAAGCTGCGGTCGTCGGTCGAGAAGGCGTAGAGCAAGATGAAGGCGAGCGGCAGGTTTAGGAAGGCGAGGCCGAACCCCGCGGCGAGCCGGAGCCCGAGGCCCGGCCGCTCGCCCATGCGGGCGCTGTCGGCGCGCTTCCTAGAGCGCATCGAAGGCCCCGAAGCGCCGGGCGATGGTGAGATAGACCGCCATCACCACCACCGGCACCACCGCGAAGGCGGCGGCGAGCGGCAGGTTGCCGGCGGTGCCCTGATAGGAATAGACCACCTGGCCGATGAAGGGCCGCGACGAGCCGATCAGGTTGGGGATGATGAAGTCGCCGAGCGTCAGCGAGAAGGTGAAGATCGAGCCGGCGGCGATGCCGGGCACGGCGAGCGGCAGGATCACCTTGCGCAGGGTCTCGCGCGGTCGCGCGCCGAGATCGGCCGAGGCCTCGACCAGCGAGCGCGGCACCCGCTCCAGCGCCGCCTCGACCGGCAGGATCATGTAGGGCAGCCAGATATAGACGAAGACGATGCAGGTGCCGATGTAGGAGACCGAGAGCGACGGTCCACCGATCACCGGGATCGCCAGCACGCCGTCGAGCAGCCAGAGGAGATGCAGCTTGGCCAGGATCCAGGTGATGGCGCCCTCCTTGGCCAGGATCAGCTTCCAGGCATAGACCCTGACCAGATAGTTCGACCACAGGGGCAGCATGACCGCGAGATAGAGGACCGCCTTGGCGCGCACGCCGGCGTGGCGCGCCATGTAGATGCCGAGCGGCAGCGCGATCATCCCGCAGATCGCCGTGACTGCGGCCGCCATGAGCACGGTGCGCAGGATGATGACGAGGTTGGTGGCGGTGAACAGCTCGGCATAGGTGGCGAGCGTCGGCGTGTAGACGGTGAGGCCGGTGAAGTCGTCGATCGAAAAGAAGCCCTGAACGAGCAGCGCGAACAGCGAGCCCAGATAGACGATGCCGAGCCACAGCAGCGGCGGCACCAGCAGCAGCGACAGGACCAGCCACGGCCGCAGATAGAGGAAGGTGGACAGCCGCGTGGCGGGCGTGCCCGCGACGTTCGGCAGGTTTTCCGCCCCCGCGCTCACGCCCCGTTTCCCGCGGCGTCGCCGTCGGCCATCGCCTGCATATGCTCGCGCTGCCACCAGAGCAGGACGGCACGGCCCTGCATGTCGCCGCCGCTGCGCCGGCTGTCGCGGTTCTGCTCGAGCACGGTGAGCTCTCCGCCACCCTCGAGCGCGACATTGAAGCGGGTGGCGGCGCCGAGATAGAGCAGGCTGTCGATGCGCCCGCGCGCCGCGCAGCTTCGCGCCGGCGGCGCGCCGTCGCCCTCGAGCAGCATCGTGATCTTCTCGGGTCGGATCGAGAAGGCGGGCGGCGCGCCGGCGATCCCCGCGGCGGCCTTGCCGGAGAGAATGTTGGAGACGCCGACGAAGCCGGCGACGAAGACGCTGGCGGGGTGCTCGTAGACCTCGGTCGGCGTGCCGACTTGCTCGACGCGACCCGTGTTGAACACGGCCACGCGGTCGCTCATGCCGAGCGCCTCGCCCTGATCGTGGGTGACGTAGATGAAGGTGATGCCGATGCGGCGCTGGATCGCCTTCAGCTCGACCTGCATCTGCTCGCGCAGCTTGAGATCGAGCGCGCCCAGCGGCTCGTCGAGCAGCAGCACGCTCGGCTGGTTGATGAGGGCGCGGGCCAGCGCCACGCGCTGGCGCTGGCCGCCCGAGAGCTGGCTCGGCTTGCGCCCGCCCAGCCCGCCCAGCGCCACCATCTCCAGCATCTCCTCGGCCCGGCGCAGCCGCTCGGCACGGCCCACCTTGCGGATCATCAGGCCGTAGGCGACGTTGTCCGCGACGTTCATGTGCGGAAACAGCGCATAGTCCTGGAACACCGTGTTCACGTCGCGCTCATAGGGCGGCACGCCGGTCATCGGCCGTCCATGGACGAAGACCTCGCCCGATGTCGGCTGCTCGAATCCGGCGATCAGGCGCAAACAGGTAGTCTTGCCCGAGCCAGAGGGCCCTAGCATGGCGAAGAACTCGCCGTCGGCGATGTCGAACCTCAGGCGGTCGGCCGCGCGCACCTCGCCGTAGAGGCGGCTCACGTTGCGGAACGACACCGCGGTGGCGGGAGATTCCATCGACGACGCCCGATCGAAAAATGAGAGGGGCGAGCCCGGCCCCTGGCGAAGGTGCCGGGCCCGCCCGTCAGTGGCCGCTTACTGGCCGCTCTGGATGCCCAGATAGGCCGCCGTCCAATCCTTGTACGGCACGCAGGTCTTGCCGTCGCCGCAATCGGCCACCGGCGTCTTCCAGAACGAGATCTTGTCGAAATCGTCGATGCCGTTGGCCTTGCAGCCGCCTTCGCCCAGCAGCTCGTTGCCGTCGCAGGCGGCGGGAACCACCGGCACCGAGCCGAACCAGGAGGCGAGATCGCCCTGCAGCTTCGGCTGCAGCGAGTGCTCGAGCCACATATAGGCGCAGTTCGGATGCGGCGCCTGCGCGTGCATCATGGTGGTGTCGGCCCAGCCGGTCGCCCCTTCGCTGGGCACCACGCTGGCGATCGGCTGGCCTTCGCCGGCCAGCAGGTTCACCTGGTACGGCCAGGAAGTGGAGGCGACCACGCCCTCGTTCTTGAAGTCCTCGGTCTGCGCCGTCGAGTCGCTCCAGTACTTCAGCACCAGCTCGCGCTGCCGCTTCAAGAGCGCGACTACAGCGTCGAACTGCTCCTGGGTCAGGGCATAGGGGTCGTCGATGCCGAGCTCGGGCTCGTGGGCCTTCAGGTACAGCGCGGCGTCGGCCATGTAGATGGCGCCGTAATAGGCCTCGACCCGGCCCTTGTTCGACTTGCCGTCGGGCAGGGTCTGCTCCTCGAACACCACGCTCCAGCTCGTCGGCGCCTTGGGGAACGTGCCGGTGTTGTACATCAGCACGTTCGGGCCCCACTGATAGGGCACGCCGTAATGCTTGCCGCCGACCGTGTGCCAGGCGCCGTTCTGCAGCCGCGAATCGATGGTGCTCCAGCTCGACACCAGGCCGGTATTGACCTCCTGCACCGTGCCGCCGGCGACCAGCCGCAGGCTCGCGTCGCCCGAGGCGGTGACCAGGTCGAAGCCGCCGCCGTTCATCAGCGACACCATCTCGTCCGAGCTGCCGGCGGTCTTCACCGTCACCTTGCAGCCGGTCTCCTGCTCGAAGCCGGTGACCCAGTCATAGGCCGGGTCGGTCTCGCCGCGCTCGATATAGCCGGGCCAGGCGACGATCGCGACCTCGCCCTCGCCTTTGCCGATGCTCTGCAGCGGCTCGGCCAGCGCCGCGCCGCTGGCCATCAGGCTGGCGGCGGTCAGGGCTGTCGCGCGGGCAAAGCAGTCCCGCAGGGCTTTCCCAGTCATGTCCTCTCTCCTTCGGATTGACGCCTTTGGAATCGTTCCGGATGGCACTGGTTTCTTCGGTTCTTGACCACCCGGTCAAGAGGCTAGCGCGCCGGCCGCAATCAAGACAAGCGTCGTCGGGTTTTGCTCAGCCGCCCAGGAAGGCGGCGAACTGCTCGCGGATCGCGGCTTCCGGCAGGTCGCGGGTGATGAACACGATCCGGCTGCGGCGATCGGCGTCCGGCCAGGCGGCCAGCTCGACCGGCGGATGGAACAGGTGCTGGACACCGTGGACCGCCACCGGGTTCGCCACCCCGGCGACGTTCAGCACGCCCTTCAGCCGCAGCAGCCGGTCGCCCTGGGTGGCGGTCAGCATCTCCGCCCAGTCGACGAAGGCGTTCCAGTCGAGCGGCCGGTCCCAGGCCAGGCAGAAGGCCCTGATCTGGTCGTCATGGCGGTTTACGTCGTGCCCGGCATGGTCCGCGGGGTGGTCATGGTCGTGGGTTCCGCCATCGGCTTGGTCGTGGTCGCGATGGTGGCCGCCGTCCCGATCCGCATAGGCTTCCTCGCGCAGCCAGCGCTCGACGTCGAGGCTCTTGGTCGCCGGGTTGTACAACCCGGCATCGAGCAGCGCGCCGGGGTCGATGCGGCCGTGATCGGCGGTCAGCACCGGTGCCGCCGGGTTCAGCCGGCGCAGCCGCGCCGTCAGCGCCGCCACCGTCTCCGCCGCGGCCAGGTCGGTCTTGGTCAGCACGATGCGGTCGGCCATCGCCGCCTGCTTCACCGGCTCGGCCTCGCGATCGAGCTGGTCCGCGGCATTTACCGCATCGATGGTGGCGACGATGCCGTCGAGCCGAAAGCGGTCGGCGAGCAAGGGATCGGTCATCAGCGTGTGGATGATCGGCGCCGGATCGGCCAGGCCGGTGGTCTCGATGACGATGCGGCGGAAGGCCGGCAGCTCGCCGCGGCCGCTGCGCTTCAGCAGGCGCTTCAGGCTGTCCACCAGGTCGCCACGCACGGTGCAGCACAGGCAGCCGCTGGCCAGCAGCACGGTGTCCTCGCGGGCCGCGTCGACCAGCAGATGGTCGAGCCCGACCTCGCCGAACTCGTTGATGACGACGGCGGTGTCGGCCAGCTCGGGGCGGGCGATCAGGTGCTTCAGCAGGGTGGTCTTGCCGCTGCCGAGGAAGCCGGTGAGCACGGTGACCGGCAGGCGCTCGGACGGAACCTCGCCGGTCACCGGCTTGCCGGTGCCGGCCGCAGCCGGTGCAGCGCCCAAAGCAGCAGGCTCAGCAGGATCACCGCCCCGGCCTGGTGCGCGGCGGCGAGCGCCACCGGCACCACCAGCAGCAGGGTGGCGATGCCGAGCCCGAGCTGTGCGAGCGTCATCAGGGCGACCAGGTCGAGGGCGCGCCGGGCCTCGGCCGCAAGCGTCCGCCGGCGGGCGCTCGCCCACAGTGCCAGGCTGGCGACGGCCAGCGCCACCGCCAGCCAGCGATGGATGAACTGCGCCGTCGCCGGGTTCTCGAACGGGTCGCGCCAGGCGGGGCTGGTGGCCAGGAACTCCTCGGGCAGCAGCCGGCCGTTCATCAGCGGGAACGTATTGTACACGAAGCCGCCGTCGAGCCCGGCGGTGAAGCCGCCCATGACGATGGTCAGGACGGCCAGCCCGAGCAGGACCAGCAGGCGGCGGCGCACCGCCGCCGCGGCCGGTCCGCCGGCCAAGGCTGCCGGCCGGAGCAGGCCGAAGGCCAGCCACAGCATGTAGCCGTAGATGCCAAGCGCCAGGGCGAGGTGGATGACCAGGCGGTACTGGCTGACCGACACCCGCTCGGCGAAGCCGCTCGCCACCATGAACCAGCCGAGGAAGCCCTGCAGCGCGCCGAGCAGGAACAGGCCGGCGAGATGGGGCGCCAGGCCCTCGGGGATGCGGCGCCGGATCAGGAACCACAGGAACGGCAGCAGGAACACGATCCCGATCAGCCGGCCCCACAGGCGATGGGTCCATTCCCACCAGAAGATGCCCTTGAACTCGGCCAGGCCCATGCCGGCATTGACCGCGCCGTATTGCGGGATGGTCTGGTAGAGACCGAACACTCGCTGCCACTCGGCCTCGCTGAACGGCGGCAGGGCGCCCATCAGCGGCGCCCATTCCATGATCGACAGGCCGGATTCGGTGAGCCGGGTGACGCCGCCGATCACCACCATGGCGAAGATCATGGCGCAGCAGATCAGCAGCCAGAGCGCGACGGCGCGCTCGGGCGGCGCGGCCGGGCGGCTTCGGCTCAGGCGCTGGTCGGCGGCGAGGGTCACGAATCGGGATGTAGCCCGCGGCGACCCTCAGGGCAAGGCGCGACCCGGCCTCAGTGCAGCGTCATATAGGCGCTGGCCAGGCGGAACTGGGCCGGGTGGATCAGCCGGGACGAGGCGACCTGCACCGAATGCAGCTTGCCCTCCAGGCTCCGGCGCCAGAAATCCAGGAACTTGCGCAGCGCCGGGAAATCGGGGGCCAGGTCGTATTCCTGCCAGAGATAGGTTTGCAGCAGGTCCGGGTGATCCGGCAGGTGGTACAGGATCTCGGCGGTTGTCAGCCGGTAGTCCTTGAGCTGCAGCGCCAGATGGGACATGTGTTCTCACCTCCACGCTCGGCCTCCCCGGGGGCCCTGGCCCGGTTTCCGGGCCGCATTTCCGCCAGTTTGCATCGTCAGGACTAAAAATCAATTAAAACAGGGCGTTAGCAGCCCGTCTCCGAGACTGCTGCCAGATTCCCCGGCGACCCGGCCGGGGGAATTCCTTGACTCCCGGGGCCCGTTCCCCTAAATCCTTGGCACTCACTTGAGATGAGTGCTAACAGCCCCAGCGGCCGGCGCCCAAAAAGCGCGGGACCGAAGGCTGAAACCCGAGACAGAACGGAGGAGTTTCATGAAGTTCCGCCCGCTCCACGACCGCGTGCTGGTACGCCGGGTCGAGCAGGAAGAGAAGACCGCCGGCGGGATCATCATCCCGGATACGGCCAAGGAAAAGCCGCAGGAAGGCGAGATCATCGCGGTGGGCCCGGGCGCCCGCGGCGAGGACGGCAAGCTGCACCCGCTCGACGTGAAGGCGGGCGACCGCGTGCTGTTCGGCAAGTGGTCCGGCACCGAGGTGAAGGTCGACGGCGAGGAGCTCCTGATCATGAAGGAGTCCGACGTCATGGGCGTGATCGAGGGTACCGCGAAGGCGAAGTCTTCGAAGAAGGTTGCGTAAGCCCCTCACGCGCCAATCCCGCCGGCAGGTTGTTGCGCGCCCGCGCCGTCGCGCCGCGGCGCGCTGCCGACCGGCATCATTCAGGAAGGACTTAGCAAGACATGGCAGCCAAGGACGTTAAATTCGGCACCGACGCACGCGACCGCCTGCTGCGCGGCGTCGACATTCTCGCCAACGCCGTCAAGGTGACGCTCGGCCCCAAGGGCCGCAACGTCGTCCTCGACAAGGCGTTCGGCGCGCCGCGCATCACCAAGGACGGCGTCACCGTCGCCAAGGAGATCGA
>CAYJQC010000056.1:0-18357 GCA_964372215.1 uncultured Rhodospirillaceae bacterium | reverse complement strand
TGCTGCTCACGCGACGCCTGGCACGCTCACCATGAGTTTCGAGTCGGACTCTCAGACAGCGCCCAGAAATTTTACGCGACTGTTCAGAACAAGATGCTCCACGCGGTCACCAGCAAAACGGCGGCGGAGCTGATTCTGGCGCGAGCCGACCCCTCAAAGCCGAACATGGGGCTAACGACGTGGAAGGGGAGCCGCGTCAGAAAAGGCGACATGATGACGGCAAAAAACTACCTGGCGGCTGACGAGGTCAGGGAGCTGAACCGCATTGTGACGATGTTTCTGGACGTGGCGGAAGATAGAGCGGAACGCCGCAAGTCCATGACAATGGCAGAGTGGGAAGCCGAGTTGGACAGGTTCCTTGCATTCAACGAAAGGCCAGTATTGCGGAATGCCGGAGGCGTTTCGCATGAGCATACGGAGCGGGTTGCCGGGGACCGATATGCCCAGTTTGACGCCGCCAGAAAGGCTGCCGAGCTGGAGCAATCGGAGCGTGAACACGACCAGGAGCTGAAACAGATTGAGAAAACTGCCGTAGAGGCGCGCACCGCCGATCGCCGCAAACGCCTCAGGCCAACTCCCAAACCGACCGCTTCCCGTCCGCGGTCTTAGCCGAGCGCAGCAATCCCCGCCGCTCATGGTGTCTCAGGCAGGCCGCCGCGCGTCTGGACGTGACGGATACGAGCTACCTGTTCGCAGTATCCAGGCTGTCATTGCGGATCAAGGAAATGGCCGTGCCGCGGGGGCCGAGATCGGCGCTGACGCCCCCCCGCAGGGCATCCGGAACCCGCTTGCCAAGGCCGTACTCGAGCGAAGCCCAGGACGCCGGCGGGATAGGCGCGCGGCGTCGGCTGCGACCATCAGGTAAGGTGCGTTTGCTGCCCAATGCCGGGAACCCCGCCCGGCCGGCCCGGCCGGGGCGGTCCGGGTCAGGCTATCGCGCGGACCTCGAGCACCTCGGGCACGTAGTGCTTCAGCATGTTCTCGATGCCCATCTTGAGGGTCGCCGTCGAGGACGGGCAGCCGGAGCAGGCGCCCTGCATGCGCAGGTAGACGATGCCGTCCTCGAAGCCGCGGAAGATGATGTCGCCGCCGTCCTGGGCCACCGCCGGGCGCACCCTGGTGTCGATCAGCTCGCGGATCGTGGCCGAGAGCTCGTCGTCCTCGGCGGCGTCCTCGGACTCGGCCGCGTCCTCGAGGATGACCGGCCGGTTGGTGGCGAAATGCTCCATGATGATGCCGAGGATGGCGGGCTTCAGCACCATCCAGTCCTTGGCGTCGTCCTTGGTGACGGTGACGAAATCGGCGCCGAGGAACACCCCGGTCACGCCGTCGATCCGGAACAGGCGCTCGGCCAGGGGCGAGCGTGCGGCGGCTCCGGCGTCGGGGAAATCGGCGGTGCCGCGCGCCATGACCTCGCGTCCGGGCAGGAACTTCAGGGTCGCCGGATTGGGGGTCTGCTCGGTCTGGATGAACATGGTCTGCCGGTCTCCCTGGCCTGGATCGGCCGCCCGGATCGCCTGCCGGGGGCTGCTCACCGGAAAATGGGCCGCCGCCGGCAGTGGATCAACCCCAATTGCAACAAGGCTTTTCCCGGCCCCGGCGGGCGCCGCGCGGCGGCGCCGGCGGGTCGCGGGCGGATCGCGGGCGGCGTCTTGCCACGGCCCCCGGCGACTCCCATCTATGACGCTCAACTCGTTCGACTTATTCCCGTATCATGCCGCCCACGTCCAGCCACCGGTCAGCGCCGATGAACGCCGAAGCCGCGACGACCATCCCGTTTGCCGGGTCCGAGATCGCCGAATCCCCGCAGTCGATCGCCGACTGGCTGTTGCGCGAGGCGCGCGACATGGCGGATTCCCGCACGGTGGTGGGCGAGCTCGGCAAGCGGCTGTGCCGCGAGGGGTTCCCGGTGGTCCGGCTGTTCGTCAGCCTGCGCACCCTGAACCCGCAGGTGCTGGCGATCGGGCTGGCCTGGCGGCGCGGCGACCGGGAAGCCTCGGAGGTGCCGCGCGCCCACTCGATCCTGGAATCGCCGATGTACCTCAACAGCCCGATCCGGCTGATCTTCGAGGGCGCGCCGATGGTGCGCCGGCGGATCGGCGCCGGGGCCGGCGCGCTCGACTTTCCGATCCTGGCCGACCTGCGCGACGAAGGGGTGACCGACTACCTGGCCCTGCCGCTGCCCTTCAGCCAGGACCGGATGAACGTCATCTCGATCGCCACCAACCGGCCCGGCGGCTTCCTGCCCGCCGACATCGACCGCTTCGAAGAGCTGATGCCGCTGCTCGCCCTGGTGCTCGAGGCCAAGGAAGCGCAGCGCGTCGCCACCACGCTGCTCGAGACCTATCTCGGCCGCGACGCCGGGCGCCGCGTGCTGTCGGGCCTGGTGAAGCGCGGCGACGGCACCACCATCGCCGCCGCGCTGTGGTACTGCGACCTGCGCGGCTTCACCGCCATGTCCGAGGCGCTGCCGCGCGACGAGGTGATCGCCATCCTGAACGACTGGTTCGCCGCCATGGCCGAGCCGGTCCACGCCCATGGCGGCGACGTGCTGAAGTTCATCGGCGACGCCATGCTGGCGATCTTTCCGATTGCCGACGATCTCGACCGCGACCGCGCCTGCCACGCCGCGCTGTCCGCCGCCGAGGCCGCGCTCGGCCGGCTCGACCAGCTCAATGCCGGACGGGCCGAGGCCGGCAAGCCGCCGCTCGAGATGGGGCTGGGCCTGCACATGGGCGCGGTGATGTTCGGCAATATCGGCGCGCCCGCCCGCCTCGACTTCACGGTGATCGGCCCGGCGGTGAACCTGGTGACGCGGCTCGAGGGGCTGTGCGCCGGGCTCGGCCGCCGGCTGGTCGCCTCGGCCCGCTTCGCCTCGCCCTGCGGCTCGCGGCTGCGGTCGATCGGGTGCCATTCGCTGCGCGGCGTTGCCGACCCGCAGGAAGTGTACGCCCTGCCCGACCCCGCGCCCTGACGGGGCCGCGCTGATGCCGCGCGCCGCCGGCCGCGCAGTCACGCGATGCTGTCGATGTCCTCGACCGGGATGTTGCCGGGCACGATGGTGATCGGCACCCGCAGCCGGCCCACCAGCTTGCCGGTCAGCGCCGCGACCAGCGGTCCCGGACCCTTCGGACCGGTCGAGGCGCCGAGCACCAGGATCGAGATCGACGGCTCCTCGGCGATCAGCTTCAAGAGCTCGTCGCGCCGCTGTCCCTCGCGCACGAACAGCACCGGCATGGCGTTCGACATCTTCTGGACTTCGGCGGCGTGCTTCTGCACCAGCTGCTCGGCCTGCTGGCGCGCCTCCTCCCGCATCAGTTCGCCGACCGCCATCCAGTGCTGGAAGTCGGCGGGCTCGATGACGTAGAGCAGCGCCACCCGTCCGCCGGTCTTCTTGGCGCGCTGGCAGGCATAGCGCAGCGCCACCGTGAGCTCGGGGCTGTCGTCGACGACGACCAGGAAGACACGGCCGGAGGATTTCGGCGGTTCGGGTGTGGCCGGCGCGTCAGGCTCGCTCATGCCGGTCAGATCCTGCGGAACACCAAGTGGGCGATCCATCCTGCCATCAGGGCGATGAAGATCGCAACCACGCCATGGAGCGCGGCCTGCTCGTGGGCGAAGTCGTAGATGTCGGCGCCGAGCCCGACCTTGCCGATGATGAGCGGCGTGGTCTGCGCGCTCACCACCTCGCCGTCGCGCACCAGCAGCACCTCGACGAGATAGCTGCCCACCGGCACGTTGGCCGGGAACGACACGGTGGTGCGGAACAGCCGCTTGCCGAGGAAGGTGACGCGGCCGGCGCCGGTCGCGTACAGCCCCTCGAGCTGCTTGATGCGCAACAGCGCCGCGCGATAGGGCTGCAGCACCGCTTCCGATGCCTCCGCCGCCGTCGTCAGCCGGAGGAAGTCGAGGCCGATGCCCTGGCGCGCCAGCATCGGCGGCGGCGCGATCTCGGCGAGCGGCTTGCTCGACGCGACCGCGTAGTAGCTGGGCACGTCGGTGAAGTCGAGGCGGCCGCGATTGATCCAGATCCCGGCGATGCGGTCCTTGCGCCGAACCGCCACGTCGTCGACCGGGCCGCGCACCACCACGACCACGTCGCCGTCCTCCTCGACCGCGCCGAACAGCAGCACGTCGGTGCCGGTGAAGCCGGTGCTGATGGCGATCAGATGGCTCGACAGGTCGGCGATCAGGGCCTGCGCCCGGGCGCCGGTGCCGGACCCGCACAGCACCAGGGCGGCCTGGGCCAGGGCCGCCGCCACCAGCGCGAGGCGCCGCGCGCTCATTGCACCGGCCTCACTTCGGTGATGCTGTAGAGCTCGGTCGGCGGGGTCACCAGCTCGTAGCCGAGGCGGGCGCCGACCAGCAGCACCAGGGCCGCCAGGAACACCCGCAGCTGCTCGGCCGGCAGCCGCGCCCCGATGCGCCCGCCGAGCTGGGCGCCGATCACCCCGCCGACGGTCAGCAGCAGGGCCAGCAGCACGTCCACCGTCTGGTTCTGCACCGACTGCAGGAAGGTGACGTTGGCGGCCACGAAGATGATCTGGAACAGCGAGGTGCCGATCACCACCGAGGTCGGCATGCCCAGCAGGTAGATCATCGCCGGCACCATGATGAAGGCGCCGCCCACCCCCATGATCGCGGCCAGGATCCCGACCAGGAAGCCGATGATGAGCGGCAGCAGCGCGCTGATGTAGAGCCGCGACTTGCGGAACCGCATCTTGAGCGGCATGCCGTGCACCCAGGTGTGCTGGTGCAGCTTGCGCAAGGGGGCGCCGCCGCGCCGCCGCCGCCGCAGGATCGCGCGCACCGATTCGAACAGCATCAGCAGGCCGATCGCCGACAGGAACACGACGTAGAACAGGCTGATCACCAGGTCGATCTGGCCGAGCTTGCGCAGCAGGCCGAACAGCACCACGCCGATGGTCGAGCCGACGAAGCCGCCGATCAGCAGCACCAGCCCCATCTTGAAGTCGACGTTGTCGCGGCTCCAATGGGCGAGCACGCCGGAGACCGAGGACGCCACCACCTGGTTGGCCTGGGTCGCCACCGCGATCGCCGGCGGCACGCCGATGAAGATCAGCAGCGGCGTCAGCAGGAAGCCGCCGCCAACGCCGAACATGCCGGAAAGGAACCCGATCGCGCCGCCGAGGCCGAGCAGCAGGAAGACGTTCAGCGAGATCTCGGCGATGGGCAGGTAGATCTGCATGGCCGAGAGCTCAAACCGGAACGGACATGGGGCGGCTCATGCGCGCTTCTTTTTTTCGGACCATCGGAACGGGCTGGGGCCGCGCCGCCGACCGAGCAGAAGCACCACGCGGCGCCTCGTCTCGGCGCTCAGGGAAGCAGTCCGTCACGTTACACCCGCTCTTGCGGGCCAGGAAAGACAAAGCCGCTGGTGCAACGTGGTTTTTCCGCGGGAAGCGGCTATTTCAGCAGGATGTTGTTGATCTCGCGCAGCTGGGTCCGCGCGCGCAGCAGATAGAACCCCTGGGCCAGCAGGTGGTTCGGCAGGATCGCTCCGTCGGGGCTGCCGTTGCTGATCACCCAGGGCTCCAGCGCGGCGGCGGCGAAGAAAGTGTCGATCATCTGGCTCCACACGACTTGCATGTCGCGTTCAGCGAGCACGTTCTTGAAATCGTGCCCGAGGGCGCGCAGCACCAGGGCATAGCCGTAGAGCCGCCCCTTGGTGTTGTAGAAGATGTCGTCCGCCTTGAAGTCGATCCACGCCCCCCCGGTATCGTGAATATGCTGGTCGATCACCGCCGAGGACGAGCCGAGATCGGCGGTGATGCGCTCCAGGGTCGCCAGCAGGTTGTCGGAGCGCCGGTCGAACACCGCGTCGCCCCGGGCCAGGCGCTGGTTGTAGGAGATGAGCGCCCGGGCCGCGGCCCGGTACTGCTGGTCCGAGGCGGCGGTCGGCATCCAGGAGGTCGACAGGTCGAAGACCCAGACGGTGCCGGAGTACTTCAGCAGGCCGGCCGCCTTGTCGAGGTCGGGATCGGCCTGGCTCGAGCCGCGGGTGCGGCCGATCTGGTCGATCATCTCGATGGCGAAGCGCGACAGGGAAGAGATGATGCCCTGCTGGTAGTTGGGCATGTTGTCGAGCGCCCAGCCCGGCAGGAAGAACGGATCGTTGGCGACCCAGCGGTGGGTGTCGACCTCGCGCTCGATCAGCGCGGCGGCGGCCGCGACCGCCTCGCTGCCGCCGTCCGGCACCGCTGCCGGGGCGAAGCCCTGGTCGTCGTCGATGCTGTGCAGCCACAGCATGCCGACCGGGTAGTACAGCAGGATCGCCGCCAGCAGGACCAGCGCCGACCAGCCGATGGTGCGGCGCAGGCGTCCGCCGCCTGGCCCGCCGATCAGGCGGCGCCAGCCCCGCGCGCGTTCCGCAGGGGGCCCCGCCTCGGTCAGGAAATCGTCGTCCAGGCTCATCGCATTCTCCCGGCTGCCTTCCGCAGGTTGCCCCGCCGCGCGCCCGATTCAAGCCCGCCGCCGCGGAAACCGCCCCGGCCGGCGCCGACGGCCGACGCCCGGGCCGGCATCAGGGCCGCAGGAATCCGACGACGTCCTTGACCTCGGCCATCACCGGCGCGGACAGGGCGCGGGCCCGCTCGGCGCCATCCCGGAGCACCCCGTCGATCTCCGCCGGATCGGCCAGCAGGCGCTTCATCTCGGCACCGATCTTGCCGAGGGTCGCCACCGCGAGATCGGTCAGCACCTGCTTGAAGAACGAGAACTCCTTGCCCTCGAACTCCGCCAGCACGTCGGCCAGCGGCTTGTCGGCGAGCGCGGCGTAGATGCCGAGCAGGTTGAAGGCCTCGGGCCGCGCCGCCTCGGCGGCGGCCTCGACCCCGCCATCCGTCCGCAACGCGCCCGGCCCGGGCAGCGGCGCCGGATCGGTCTTGGCCTTGCGGATCTTGAGCGCGACCTGATCGGCGTCGTCGGTCATGTTGAGCCGGCTGTAGTCGGACGGGTCCGACTTGCTCATCTTCTTGGCGCCGTCGCGCAAGGACATGACCCGGGTCGCGGTCCCGAAGATCTGCGGTTCGGGCAGCGGGAAGCAGGCGACGCCGAAGTCGTTGTTGAACTTCTGGGCGATGTCGCGGGCCAGCTCGAGATGCTGCTTCTGGTCTTCGCCCACCGGCACGTGGGTCGCCTTGTAGGCCAGGATGTCGGCGGCCATCAGGTTGGGATAGGCGTACAGCCCGACGCTGGCGTTCTCGCGGTCCTTGCCGGCCTTTTCCTTGAACTGGGTCATGCGGTTGAGCCAGCCCAGCCGGGCCACGCAGTTGAAGATCCAGGCGAGCTCGGCATGGGCCGGGTTCTGGCTCTGGTTGAAGACGATGTGGCGCCTGGCGTCGATCCCGGCCGCCAGGAACGCCGCCGTCACCTCGCGGGTCTGGTTCTTCAGCTCCGCCGGCTCCTGCCACACCGTGATGGCGTGCATGTCGACGATGCAGAACAGGCACTCGAAGCTGTCCTGCAGCTTCACCCAGTTCCTGATGGCGCCGAGATAGTTGCCGAGATGCAGGTTGCCGGTGGGCTGGACGCCCGAAAAAATGCGGTTCATCGGATGGGGGCTTCATCTGTGGCGGGCCACGGGCCCGGAGCGGCGGCCGGAGTTATCGCGCGCTCCCGCGGCCAGGGTCAAGCCGGGGGCGGTCAGGCGGCCGGGCCGCCGCCCCGCCGCAGCCGGTCCCGGAGCTCGCCGGCCCGCACCGCGCCGAGCGCCAGGGCCAGCAGGCCATAGAGCGCCAGGCCGCCGCCGACCAGGGCGGCCAGGGCCATCGACTTCACCAGCAGCGGGCCGGCCAGGAACGGCGCCAGCCAGGCCGCGCCGAGCCACAGCACCGCGCCCATCCCGGCGCTGGCCAGGGCGATGCGCACCAGCCGCGACTTGAGCCGGGCGTCGGCCGCCAGATGGCCGCGCCGGACCAGGGTCGCGGTCAGCAGCGCGATGTTGAGCCAGGAGGCGATCGTGGTGCCGAGGGCGATGCCGAGAAAGCCCATCACCTGGAACAGGGCGATGCTGAGCGCGGTGTTGGCGACCATGCTGACGACGGCGATGTGAAACGGCGTCGCCGTGTCCTCGCGGGCATAGAAGCCGGGGGTCAGCGCCTTGACCAGAACGAAGGCCGGCAGCCCGGCCGCATAGGCGGCGAGCGCCGCGGCGGTCGCCGCGCTGGCCTCGGCCCCGAACGCGCCGCGCTGGAACAGGACGGTGACGATCGGAAACGGGATCGCCGCCAGCGCCACCGCCGCCGGCAGGGTGAGCAGCAGGGCGAACTCGATCGCCCGGTTGAGGGTCGCCATCGCCTGGACGTCGCGGCCGCCGCGCAGATGGCGCGTCAGCTCCGGCAGCAGCACCACGCCGACCGCCGAGCCGATGACCGCGAGCGGCAGCTGATAGACCCGGTCGGCATAGTAGAGATAGGAGACCGCGCCGGCCTGCAGCGACGCGATGACGGTGCCGATCACCAAGTTGATCTGCATGACGCCGGACCCGATGATGCCCGGCAGCATCAGCTTCAAGAGCCGCCTGACCGCCGGGGTCAGGCGCGGCCATGGCAGGCGCAAGGCCATGCCGGCGCGATGGCAGGCGATCACCATCCACAGGAACTGGCCGATTCCGGCCACCGCCATGGCCCAGGCCAGGACGTGGCCGGGCAGGCCGGTGAACGGCGCCACCGCGACCAGCGCGACGATCATCACCACATTGAGCAAGATCGGCGCCGCCGCCGCATGGGCGAAGCGCTGCAGCGAGTTGAGGATGCCGCCCTGCAGCGCGGTCAGCGACATGAACAGCAGGTAGGGGAAAGTGATCTGGGTGAACAGCACGGCGTGGCCGAACTTCACGGGATTGTCGGCGAAGCCCGGCGCGATCACATGCATCAGCCAGGGCATCGCCGCCTGGGCCGCGACGGTGAACAGCAGCAGCGCGCTCAGCATCACCGAGAGCACCTGTTCGGCGAACACCCGGGCGGCCGGCTTGCCCTCCGCCTCCAGGCGCCGCGCGAACTGCGGCACGAACGAGGCGTTGAACGCGCCCTCGGCGAACAGGCTGCGGAACAGGTTGGGAAAGCGCTGCGACACGAAGAACGCGTCGGCGATGTCGCCGGTGCCGAGCACCCGCGCGATCAGGATGTCGCGCACGAATCCGAGCACGCGGCTGGCCATGGTGAAGCCGCCGACGGTGGCGACCGAGCGGATGAGCCCCATGGGCGCAGTCTCTATAGGATTGCGGCCGATTTAGGAAGCCGGTCCGCCTACTGCGCGGCGGCGGTGTCCGCGGCGGCGGCGGCGTCCTGGTCGGCGAGGTCCTTGAGCGCCTCGATCAGCGCCTCGCGGATGCCCTTCAACCGGGTCTCGTTGACGATCTTCAGGCCGAACTGGTCCTTGACGTAGAACACGTCGATGGCGCGCTCGCCGAAGGTCGAGATCTTGGCGCTGGAGATCTGCAGCTTCTGGGCCGACAGCGCCCGAGTCAGGTCGTAGAGCAGCCCCTTGCGGTCGCGCCCATTGACCTCGATCACCGTATGGCTGGCCGAGGCGCCGTTGTCGATCAGGACGCGCGGCTGCACCTTGAACACCGACAGGCGGCTCGGGATCGCCGGCGGCAGGCGCATGAATTCGGCCAGCATGTCGTCGCGCCCGTCGAGCACCCGGCGGATGATGACCGCGAGCTTGGCCAGCTTGTCGGGACGGTCGACCGCCTTGGCCTCGCCGTCCTGGATCCAGAAGCTGTCGAGCGCCATGCCGTTGGCCAGGGTGAAGATGCGGGCGTCGACGATGTCGGCGCCGGACAGGGCGATGGCGCCGGCCAGGCGCGAGAACAGCCCGGACTCGTCCCGGGTGTAGACGGTCACCTCGGTGACGGCGCGCCAGGAATCGATGCGGGTATCGATCGAGAGCGGGTCGCCGGCGGCCTCGGCCTCGCGCACCAGCCTTGCGTGGCGGGCATGGGTGACGGCGTCGAAGGACAGCCAGTAGGACGGCGTGCCGCGTCCGACATGCTGGTCGAAATCGGCCTCGTTCCAGTCGGCGAGCTCGGCCTTGAGCGCGCCGATCGCGGCGGCGACCCGGGCCTCGCGGCCCTCGCTGGTCAGCCCGCCCGACAGCATTTCCTCGGTCCGGTAGTAGAGGTCGCGCAGGAGCTGCGCCTTCCAGCCGTTCCAGGTCTTGGGGCCGACCGCGCGGATATCGGCGACGGTCAGCACCAGCAGCAGCCGCAGGCGCTCCAGCGACTGCACCACGCCGACGAAGTCGACGATGGTCTGGGGGTCGTCGATGTCGCGCTTGAATGCGGTGTTGCTCATCAGCAGGTGATGGCGCACCAGCCAGGCGACGGTCTCGGTCTCCTCTTCGCTGAAGCCGAGGCGCGGGCCGACATTCATGGCGACCTCGGCGCCGAGCTCGGAATGATCGCCGCCGCGGCCCTTGGCGATGTCGTGCAGCAGCACGGCGAGATAGAGCACCCGGCGTGACACCACCTTGTGCACGACCCCGCTGGCGACCGGCACCTCGCCCTTGAGCAGCCCGGCCTCGATCCGGTGCAGGATGCCGATGGCGAAGATGCTGTGCTGGTCGACCGTGTAGTGGTGGTACATGTCGTATTGCATCTGCGCGACGACGCGGCCGAAATCCGGCACGAAGCGGCCGAGCACGCCGGCCTCGTTGAGGCGCAGCAGGGTCTGCTCGGGATCCTTCCTGGAGGTCAGCATCTCCACGAACAGGCGGTTCGCCTCGGGGTCGCGCCGGAGCTTGCGGTTGATGACGCGCAGGCTGCGCGTCACCAGCTTCAGGGCCGCCGGATGGATGTCGAGATCGTGGCGCTGGGCCGAATGGAACAGCCGCAGCAGGTTGACCGGGTCCTTCTTGAAGGCGTCCTCGCCCGCCACGGTCAGCCGGCCGCCCTCGACCGGAAAGCCGTCCACGTCCTTGCGCAGGAAGCCGATCGCCGGCAGCCGTTCGAGCAGCGGCTTGCGCTGATGCGCCGCCTCGATCGCCGCGCAGAAGATGCGGGTCAGGTCGCCGACGCTCTTGGCGAAAAGGAAATAGTGCTTCATGAAGCGCTCGACGCCGCGCGTGCCGGCATGGTCGGTGTAGCCCATGCGCCGGCCGATCTCCTGCTGCACGTCGAAGGTCAGGCGCTCCTCCGGCCGGTCGGTCAGGTAGTGCAGGTGGCAGCGCAGGCTCCACAGGAAGGACGACGCCTTCTCGAAGGTCAGCGCCTCCTTGCGGGTCAGCACGCCGCGCTCGACCAGGGCGGCCACGTCGTCGACGCGGTAGACGTACTTGGCGATCCAGAACAGCGTGTGCAGGTCGCGCAGGCCGCCCTTGCCGTCCTTGATGTTGGGCTCCAGCACGTAGCGGGTGTTGCCCATGCGGCTGTGGCGCCCTTCGCGCTCGGCCAGCTTGGCCTCGACGAAGGCGACCGCGCTGCCGGTCATCACCTCGCGCTGGAAGCGGCGGCGCAGCTCGTCATGCAGCCCCTGCTCGCCCCAGAGATAGCGCGCCTCCAGCGTCGCGGTGCGGATCGTCATGTCGGCGTTGGCCTGGCGGATGCACTCGTCGACCGAGCGCGTGGCGTGGCCGACCTTGAGGCCGAGGTCCCACAGCATGTAGAGCAGGTACTCGACCACCTGCTCGCTGTGCGGCGTCAGCTTGTAGGGCATCACGAACAGCAGATCGACGTCGGAATGTGGCGCCAGCTCGCCGCGGCCATAGCCGCCCACCGCCACCAGCGCCATGTGCTCGGCCGCGGTCGGGTTGGCCAATGGAAAGACATGGGCCGAGGCGTGGTCGTAGAGCGCGCGGATGATCTGGTCGATCAGGAAGCAGGTGCCGTGCGCCACCGCGCGGCCGTCGCCCGCCCCCTCCAGCCGGGTGCGCCCGAAGCGCGCGGTGCGCGGCGCGGCGCTGCCGCCGGCCTCGAAGCGGCGGCGGATCTCGGCCCGGCCCGCCGCCAGGCTGTCCTTGAGCAGCGCCAGCACCTCCGCCCGCTCGGCCGCCGAATCGCGGGCCGCGGCGGCGATCTCCGCCAGCCGGCCGACCAGCGCCCGGCGGTCGACGATGGCGCGCCGGTCGGGCACCAGCCTGTCGCCGCCGGACGGCTCGGCGGCGCCCCGGTCGGCAGCCGGCCGGGTCGACGGCACGGGACCGGACGGCGGGTTCCGCGGCGTGGTGAAGGGCACGTTCATGCGGCTCCAGGTGAGCGCGGCTGCGGGCCGTTGCAATGGCGGAATCCCGGGATTCCCGGGGTTTGCGCCGCCGGCAGTATGGCACAGCGGGGTAAACGACCCCAGGGGGCAGCGGGCGGCGGGACAATATCGGGGCATTCCCGGCGCCGCGCCGGGGCGGTGCCTTTGCTATAGAATGGCGCCATGAGACAGTTCCTGTGCCTGCTCGTCCTGCTCGCCGTCGCCGCCTGCGCCGGCGACGACGACCGCGGCTTCTCGAGCCCGGTGGCGGCCGGCTTCGCGGCCGGTGCCGCCGACCGGATCGAAGTCACCGTCGCCGACAGCCAGCCGGTGGAGACCGCCGAGCTGGTGGCGCCCGACGGCAGCGTGACCGCGGCCTACCAGATCGACCGCAGCAAGACGATCGACGAGGGCGGCGGCCCGCAGCCGAGCGTCGGCGTCGGCGTGTTCGGCGGCTCGTCCGGCCAGATCGGCACCAGCGTCGGCATCAACTTCCCGGTCGGCCGCAGCGGCGCGCCGTCCGACCCGGTGATCGACAGCCGGGCGCTGATCCTGGTGCCGGACATGGCGGCCTATCGCGCCGGCTGGACCGGCTATCGCCTGCGGCTCCATCTCGGCACCACCGAGACCAACCGCCGGGTGATGGAGATCCCGGCGCCGCGCCCGCCCGAGGGGTGAGGGTCAAAGCGTAAAGGGTTACGATTGAACCTCCAACCTTCTAACTCAGCCACGCATACCACCGCTCCGCGGGGGGCCGAGTCGACTTCCGGTCCAACGAACGTGCCGCGTTTGGCATTGGTGATGCCCAGCGGACGAACCGCCCCATTCATGATATGGTGCAAAAGTAGCTCATAGAGAAACCGTCTAACTCGTCGACCAGAGCGGAAGCTGGAATACATCGCGATGACGAAGCGTGCGCGCTCCAGCAAGACGATAGGCAGGCCGGGCCGCGACGGTGCGGAATATCGCCTTGTCATCGACGCCTATAGTCCCCAGACAATTCCGATGGCCCGTCTTGCCGAGTACATGGGGCATCTCGCCGACATGTTGGGCGAGCCGGCCTCCGTGCACTTTGAACGTCTTGAGCCGGGCAGCACTGTCTTGGTGTCGAAAATCGAACGCGAGGCCGTGCCAAAGGTAAAACAACGTATCGTTGCCGTTCGGCGACGCGAAGGGCCGAGCGATGGCATGCGCGCCTATAAGGCGATCAACAAGCTCCTTCGTGAAGACAACGGCATCGGACTTCTCAAAGAGAAGCCGAAGGGGGCCACTATCATTCGATTCCCGGGCCGCGAAGAAGCCGAGGAAGCATTTCCGGCCGTGCGCCAGTACGGGAGCATTGACGGCATTGTCGTACGAATCGGCGGGAAGGATCAGACTGTTCCTGTCACCCTCGAGTCTGAGAATGAGCAAATTACGGGGTGCTACACGACGCGGCAGATTGCCAAGGAGCTCGGCCACAAGCTATTTGAGCCCGTTCGGCTACTCGGGCGTGGTCGATGGACACGCGATAACGACGGACGATGGGCGTTGCTTGATTTCAAGATCGAGAGTTTCGAGTCTCTCAATGAAGCGCCACTTTCTGAGGCGTTGACCAGCCTGCGCAGCATCAAAGCGGAGTGGGGCCCCGAGGCCCTGAGTGAATTGCCAGCCATACGGCACGGACGATCCAAGAATGGTCGTCATTGACGCTACGATGCTGATGCTTTTTTTTTCGGCCGGACATCGCCGTCCCCGCCGGACCCGGTGGCGCACGGATTGATCTTCCGAAGGAACGGATCGAGCATCTCATTCGTCAATTGGAGAAGTCGCGAACCAAGATCCTTGTGCCGACGCCGGTGTTGAGCGAGATCCTCGTCAGAGCCGGACAAGCGGCGTCACAGAAGATCGTGGAGGAACTCAATCGTCTAGCGGTGTTTCGCATCGAGCCGTTTGATGCAAGAGCCGCAATTGAGGTCGCCGCCATGACGCGTAGTGCTCTCGACGGCACTGGGAAGAAGCGCGGGAAGGCGACTGGCGTCTGGGCAAAGATCAAGTACGACCGGCAGATCGTTGCCATAGCGAAAGTTGCAGGGGCAACCACTATCTATTCAGATGACGCTGATATTCGTTCAATCGCCTCTGCCGAGGATATACCCGTGATAGGGCTGGCCGATTTACCTCTTTCCGATGAGACAATGCAGGGGGACTTGTTCCAACATCAGGAAACCGAGAGTGAAACAGCCCCGGAAAGAGAGATTGAGGACAAATCGTAACGCCGAGCGTGTCGAGGGCGATCTTGCGTCTGTCGGACGCCACTTTGGTGCCGATGAAGGCGAGGTGTGCTTCGAAACAAAACTGGGGAAAATTCTCCCACAAAGCTAGACAGACTGGCCCAGGATTACGATGACTACCCACGCTGACCACAAATTCAGCATCACTGTTCACACTGACGATCTAGCTATCGTTGGATGCCTCAGGGCGCTAGCCAAATTTAGCCAAAAGAGTGGCAACAATAATATTCCCTGGGGCGGAACCAAGGATGATGATTGGAAGCGCGATGAACATCGCGTTACGTTCCGATTCTCAAGCCTGCGGTACCAAGATGGCTTTCTCGCGGAGCTTGAACGGCTGCTGCCTGTCGAGCTTTGGTCCGCGATCACCACGCGGGATGATGATCCAGCGATACGCCAGCGGTAACTGTTCGCGAGTATAATTTGGCCGCGAGCGACGTGCCTGAGGGTCAGCCCTCTCTCGCCAAGCCCTTCAACCGATACAGCAGCTCCAGCGCCGCCTTCGGTGTGAGCTCGTCGGGGTTGACCTCGGCGAAGGCGGTTTCCAGCGCCGAGGGCTCCGACAGCTTCCTCGCCGCCGGCTTCGCCGCCAGCGCGAACAGCGGCAGGTCGTCGGCCAACCTTGCGACCGCGCCGGCCTGCTCGCCCTGCTCCAACGACTCCAGCACCTGCTCGGCGCGCGCCACCGCCGCCGCCGGCAGGCCGGCGAGCTTCGCCACGTGGATGCCGTAGGAGCGGTCGGCCGCACCCGGCGTCACCTCGTGCAGGAACACCACGTCGCCCTGCCATTCCTTGACCCGCATGGAATGGGAGGCGAGCGCGGCGAGCCGCGCGGTCAGGGCGTTCAATTCATGATAATGCGTCGCGAACAGCGCGCGGCAGCGGTTGGCCTCGTGCAGATGCTCCACACACGCCCAGGCGATCGAGAGCCCATCGAAGGTCGCCGTGCCGCGCCCGATCTCGTCGAGGATGACGAGGGCGCGTTGCCCCGCCTGATTGAGGATCGCCGCGGTCTCCACCATCTCGACCATGAAGGTCGAGCGGCCGCGCGCCAGGTCGTCGGCGGCGCCGACCCGGCTGAACAGCCGGTCGACCCCGCCGATATGGGCCGCCGCCGCCGGCCCGAAGGACCCGCTCTGGGCGAGCAGCGCGATCCGCGCGTTCTGCCTGAGAAACGTCGACTTGCCCGCCATGTTCGGCCCGGTCACCAGCCACAGCCGGCGCTCCGGGCCGAGATCGCAGTCGTTCGGCACGAAGCCCGCCGACTGCTCGCGGGCCAAGGCCGCCTCGACCACCGGATGGCGGCCGCCGGTGACCGCGAAGGCCAGGCTGTCGTCGACGGTGGGCCGCACCCAGCGCTCGGTCACCGCCAGCTCGGCGAGTGCTGCGGCGACGTCGAGCAGCGCCAGCGCAGCGGCGGCCAGGGCGATCTCGTCGGCGCGGCCCGCCACCTCCGCCACCAGATCGTCGAACAGCGCCAGCTCGACCGCCAACGCCTTGTCGGCGGCGCTGGTGATGTCGCGCTCCAACTCGCCCAGCTCGACCGTGGTGAAGCGCACCGCGCTGGCCAGGGCCTGGCGATGGATGAAGTCGATCCTGTCGTCCGGGCCGCCGACGCTGCCCTTCAGCTTGTCGGCATGGACCGGCGTGGTCTCGACGTAGTAGCCGAGCACGTTGTTGTGGCGGATCTTCAGCGAGCCGATGCCGGTCGCCGCGCGGTAGCGCGTTTCGAGGGCGAGGATCATGCGCCGCCCGTCGTCGCGCAAATTCTTCAGCCGGTCGAGCTCGTCGGAATAGCCCTTGGCGACGAAGCCGCCGTCGCGGGCGAGGAACGGCAGCTCGGGTGCCAGCGCGCGGGTGAGCCGGTCGATCACCACCTGGTGGCGGCCGAGCTCGACGAGCGCGTCGGAAATGCCGGGCGGCGGCGATGCCAGCCCCGTCACGTTTTCCAGCAGCGCGCGCAGGGCGACCGCGCCGATCAGCCCGTCGCGAATGGCGGCGAGGTCGCGCGGACCGCCGCGCGCGAGCGTCAGGCGCGACAGCGCGCGCTCGATGTCCGGCACCCGCGCCAATCGTTCGCGCAGGCCGTCGCGCAGCCGTTCGGCATCGGCGAAGAAGCCGACCATGTCGTGGCGCGCGCCGATCGCCGCCGGATCGGTCAGCGGCGCGGCCAGCCAGGCGGCGAGGGCGCGCGCGCCGGCGCCGGTGACGCTGCGGTCGATGGTGGTGAGCAGCGAGCCCTGGCGATCGCCCGACAGCGCGCGCGAGAGCTCGAGATTGCGCCGTGTCGCCGCGTCGATCTCCATGACCGCGGTCGCCGCCAGGCGGCGCGGCGCGGCAAGCCGCGGCAGCCTGCCCTTCTGGGTCAACTCGACATAGTCGACCAGGGCGCCGGCGGCCGCCACCTCGGCCCGGCCGAAGGCGCCGAAGGCGTCGAGCGCCTTGACGCCGTAGAGCGTTTCCAGCCGGCGCCGCGCCGACTCGCTGTCGAAGCGCGGCGAGGGCAAGGGCGAGAGCACCGGCCGCCAGTCGCGGAACAGCTCGAACAGCTCGGGCCGCTGCAGCAGCCGTTCCGGCAGCAGCAGCTCGCCGGGCTCGAGCCGCGCCAGCGCCGCCGGCAGCGCCGCCTCGGTCACCGGCTGGACCTGGAAATCGCCGGTCGACATGTCGAGCCAAGCCAGGCCGAGCCCGCCGCCGGCATCGGCGAGCGCCGCCAGATAGTTGTGCGACCGGGCGTCGAGCAGCGCGTCCTCGGTGATGGTGCCGGGCGTCACCACCCGTACCACGGCGCGGGCCACCACCGACTTGGCACCGCGCTTCTTCGCCGCGGCCGGGTCCTCGGTCTGCTCGCAGACCGCGACGCGGAAGCCTTTGCGGATCAGCCGGGAGAGATAGCCTTCGGCGGCATGGACCGGCACGCCGCACATCGGGATGTCCTCGCCGTCGTGCTTGCCGCGCTTGGTCAAGGCGATGTCGAGGGCGCGCGACGCCGCCACCGCGTCGTCGAAGAACATCTCGTAGAAATCGCCCATGCGATAGAACAGCAGGCAGTCGGGATGGGCGCGCTTGACCTCGAGATACTGCGCCATCATCGGGGGCGCCGGCTCGCCGCCCGGCGCCGCGGGCGCGGGCGCGGGACGGCCGGCGCCAGCCTCGGCGGAAGGCTCGGCGGCAGCGGAACGCGCAGGGTCGGCGGCGGGTCGATCGATCGGGGTCATCGGCCGAAAAAGGGCTGAAAACGGGCGGATTTGCCTTAACCATAGCTCGACTCCGGGGCCGGCCGCACTTTCTTTCGCCCGGGAAACGTGCCAGCCTTTGCGGCTATGCATGGCGCAGGAACGGTTTCGCGCGCGCCCCGGCGACGGCCCAGAGGACCAGAATGAATCAGCCGACCACGCCTGCCCCCGGCAATCTCGACGACGAGGCGCTGCTGTTCCACTCCACCGGCCGGCCCGGCAAGATCGAGGTGCGCGCCACCAAGCCGCTGACCACCCAGCGCGACCTGTCGCTGGCCTATTCGCCCGGCGTCGCCGCGCCCTGCCTCAGGATCGCCGCCGACCCGGCGCTGGCCTACGACTACACCGCCAAGGGCAACCTGGTGGCGGTCATCTCCAACGGCACCGCGGTGCTGGGGCTGGGCGATCTCGGCGCGCTCGCCTCGAAGCCGGTGATGGAGGGCAAGGCGGTGCTGTTCAAGCGCTTCGCCGACATCGACAGCATCGATCTCGAGATCGACACCCGCGACGTCGACGAATTCGTCAATTCGGTGCGCTATCTCGGCCCGTCCTTCGGCGGCATCAACCTCGAGGACATCAAGGCGCCGGAATGCTTCATCATCGAGCAGCGCCTGCGCGAGGTGATGGACATCCCGGTCTTCCATG
>CAYJQC010000055.1:0-18655 GCA_964372215.1 uncultured Rhodospirillaceae bacterium | reverse complement strand
TTCTCGGCGATCGACAGCGTGGTGTTGGCGAACGCCACCGCCGTCGGTGCCTCGTTCACGTCGGTGACGTTGACGGTGAAGGTGGTGGAGGTCAGGTCGGGGGAGGCGCCGACCGTGGGGTCGTCGACCTGGACCTGGACTGCGTAGGAAGCCTTGGTCTCGAAGTCGAGCACTCCGGCCTTCAGCCGCAGCTCGCTGCCGACGATCTCGAACAGGCCGGCATCTGCGCCGACCAGCGTCAGGGTCTCGGTCCCCAGGGCGTCATCGGTCACCACGATGTCGGCGACCTTCACCCCATCCGAGGTGTCGGTGTTCTCGGCGATCGACAGCGTGGTGTTGGCGAACGCCACCGCGGTCGGCGCCTCGTTCACGTCGGTGACGGCGATCTCGAAGGTCTTGTCGGTGCTGAGCCCGCCGGCATCGGTCGAGCGCACCGTCACCGTTCGGGTCGCCCCGGCCTCGAAGTCGAGACCGCTGCCGCCGACCCTGAGCTCGTCGTTGACGATCTGGAACAGCGCGCCGTCGTTGCCGGGCAGGATCTCGTAAGTGAAGCTGTCGCCGCTGTTCGGGTCGACCGTGCTGAGGGTGCCGACCACGGCGCCTGCCGCGTTCTCCGCCACGCTGCCGCCGTCGAGACCGATATCGCTCGGTGCGCCGTTCGTGCCGGTGATGGTGATGGTCAGCTTCGTCGTGGCGGTGTCGCCGTCGACGTCGCCGATCGTGTAGGTAAATTCGTCAGCGAGAGTGTCGCCCACTGGCAGGGCCTGCACCGCAGGCAAGTCGGCGTTCAGCGCGTAGGAATAGCTGCCGTCCGCGCCGACCGTCAGGGTGCCGTAGATCCCCGCCACCTGGTTGCCAACGGCCCCGGCCCAGGCAATCGAGCCCAGACCATCCGCCCCCGGCGCATCGGCTGCGCCATCCGTTGCATTGGCGTCGGTCCCGCCGGTACCGGTGATCACGTTGCCGTCCGCGATCGTCGCTCCGTTGGTCGCCACGGAGTCCGTATCGGCAAATGCGGTGGGGCCGCAATCGTCGACGGTCAGGCTCAGCACGGCCGGCGCGGATGTGTCACCGGTGCCATCGGTGATGGTGAAGGCGACGTCGATCCGAAGCTGGTCACTGGAACCGACATCGGCGCCATTGGCGCCGGCATCCGGGTGATCGATCGGCCGCACCAGCTCGAAGGAGTACGCGCCGGTCAGCGTGTCGATCGACAAACTGTACACGGTCTCGCCGCCTGCGGTGCCGGTCGCGGTGAGCGTGCTGCCGGCCCAGCTCTGGGTGACGACGATCGCCACGCCGCCCGATTGGGCCGGCACCGGCAGGGCGGTTTCAGGATCGACGAATGTCAGCCCGGTGATCGCAAAGTTCGGCTTCGGATCGGTATGGGACAGATCGCCGTTCGCCGCGGGGCCGTTGGCGCCATAGTCGAGCGCGAGGATGCCCGCGATTGCCAGCGTGTCGCCGCCGCCTTCGAGGTCGCATTCGTCGCCAAAGGCGGCATCGCCCGTGGTCGTCGGGACGACAAGCACGTCCTGATCGGCGAAGCGCAGGATCTCGATATCCGCTGCGAGCGTGTCGACGCCGTCGCCGTCGGCTCGCAGGTCGGTAACCACGATACTGCCATCGGCGTTGGTCTGGAGAGTGTAGTCCGCCCGGTTACCACTGAACATGGCGGCATCCGAGCCCGTGCCGCCGATCAGGGTGTCGTTTCCGGCGCCGCCAATCAGCGTGTCGTCGCCGCCCAGGCCACTCAGGATGTCGTCGCCCGGACCGCCATCCAGGACGTTCGCCACGGCGTTGCCGACGATGGTGTCGTTGCCCTGTCCGCCGATGACGTTCTCGATGTCGACCAGTGTGTCGCTGCCGATCGCGGGGTCGCCGAAGGCGAGGCCGCTGGTGAGATTCACCACGACCGCCTGGGTGGCGCTGGAATACGTGACAGTGTCGGTGCCGATGCCGCCGTCGAGCCGATCGTTGCCTTCGCCGGAGCCGCCGATCAATGTATCGTTGCCGCCGTTGCCGAAGACCAGGTCGTTGCCAGGGCCGGCGTCGAGAATGTCGTCGCCGTCACCGCCGATCAGGATATCGTCGAATTGGGTGCCGATGATCGTGTCGTTGCCGGAGAGGCCGACAATCAGCGCGCCGCTCCCGACTCCGCTGGCGTCGATTACGTCATCTCCCGGTCCGCCGGAGATTGCGATCAGTCCAAGGCGCGCCGCAAGTGCGAAGGGATCAAAGGTCTGCTGCGGCCCCGATCCCAGGCCGCCATTGTTCGCACCGCCTGCTTCACTGTCGCCCAGGCCGCCGGACGCACTCAAGCCGTCGGCATCGCCGAGGGTTGACAGCGAAGTGAGTTCATCGAGCGACAGGGTCTCGCCCAGCTGCGTGTAGCCGGCGCCGCTGTTGGGTGCGCCGGGGATGTTCTCGCCCTGCTGCTCGCCGGCCTCGGGGTTGGTCTGATCCTCCGGCGGTTCGAAATTCTGGATCTCGTCAAGGATGTCCTCGATGTTCTCGACCGCCGGGCCTAGCAGATCGAGTACCTGGTCGCGGGTGAGCCGAACCGGCTCGCCCGGCGACAATCCGAGCGGGCCGAGTTCCTTGCCCGCGAGCGCCTGATCGAGGAGCACCGACCGGCCGAAGAGGTCGGTCAGCACGACGCGGCCGACACCTCCGGGCTCGGGCAGCAGCACCACGGTGTAGTCGTTCGGATCGGGCGTGCTCAGATCCGGCCCGCCCCCCACGGCGGTACCGCGGATGCCGATCGTGCCGACCGGCACGCGGACCTCCATGCCCTCGCCGGGCGCGCCGGCGATCGCGCCGGTGACGAAGGTGAAGGCGCCCTGGACCACCGACAGGTCGAGCTCGTTGCCACCGCCGCCCGGGTTGTAGACCAGGGTGTCCAAAGTCATCTGGCCGTCCTGGCCGAGTGAGAAGCGGGTGCCGTCGACGAAATCGATTTCCACCGAGCTGCCCGGCCCGGTGGTCACGACATCATCGAGATACACGGGGTCGCCGGCCGCCGCAGTGGCGCTGCTGCCATCGGAATGGGTCAGGGAAACGCTGCCGTTCAGCTCCTCGACCCGGCCGATCGGATCGCCGGCGGGCGTTGCCTGTGAGAGCTGGATCGATTCGGCGCCGGGATCAGATTCACCCACCGATATACGCCCGGATTCGGCGCTGACGCCTTCGCTTTCCAACATGACCGCTCCTGTCGATCAGCCATGTTCCGAAAGACTAGGATAGTCAAACGGAAGAGAAACAGGCCGATTCAAATTTGTTTATTAAATCCAATTCCCCACGCCATTCGCGAGATGGTTAACCAACTTTTAATAATTATCGTTTGGAAAAGCCAATAAAGTCAAGCTTAACGAGGCTGTAGCAGTATGAATCTCGTGGGGTGTTTCACTTCTGAACACTTGCCTGACTCGCTGTTAACCACCACCGTACGACCTCTGGTCAATTGCCGGTCCAGCTGCTCCCCGAGGGGCGGGGTGCCGGGTGCAACGGCCTTGCGCCGCCGGCGCTGTCGTGGTCGATTCGGCGCAAGGCGGTCCCGGGACCGGAAATTCCGCCCATTCTTTGCTCGCATCTCTCAGGACCGAGAACCCATGCCGGACGATTCCGCGGTCGGCACGACCGATTCCAGCTTGTTCCCGCTTTCCGTCGACCGGACCGAATACCGGCTACTCACGGCTGAACATGTCTCGGTCGAACGCTTCGACGGCGAGGAGGTGCTGAAGGTGGCGCCGGAAGGCCTGCGGCTCCTGGCCGAGCAGGCCTTCATCGACATCAACCACTTGCTGCGGCCCGGCCATCTGCAGCAGCTCCGGAACATCCTCGACGATCCCGAGGCGTCGGCGAACGACCGTTTCGTCGCCTTCGACTTGTTGAAGAACGCGAACATTTCGGCCGGCGGCGTGCTGCCGATGTGTCAGGACACCGGCACCGTCATCGTCATGGGCAAGAAGGGCCGCCGGGTCTGGACCAAGGGCGGTGACGAGGCGGCGCTCGGCGCCGGCGCCGCCGATGCCTATCTCAAGCGCAACCTGCGTTACAGCCAGCTCGCGGCGATCGGCACCTTCGACGAAAGAAATACCAAGACCAACCTGCCGGCGCAGATCGACATCTACGAGGAGGGCGAGGACGCCTACAAGTTCCTGTTCATCGCCAAGGGCGGCGGCTCGGCCAACAAGACCTTCCTGTTCCAGGCGGTGCCGTCGACCCTGACCCGCGACCGGCTGCTGCCATTCCTGGACGAGAAGATCCGCACCCTCGGCACCGCGGCCTGCCCGCCCTATCACCTGGCGGTGGTGATCGGCGGCACCAGCGCCGAGCAGACGCTGAAGACGGTGAAACTGGCGAGTTGCCGCTATCTCGACGGGCTGCCGACCTCGGGCTCGGAGACGGGCCATGCGTTCCGCGATCTGGAGCTCGAAGCCACGGTCCATGAGATGACCCGCCAGATGGGCATCGGCGCCCAGTTCGGCGGCAAGTACTTCGTGCACGACGTCCGGGTGATCCGCCTGCCGCGCCACGCGGCGAGCCTGCCGATCGGCATCGGCGTCTCCTGCTCGGCCGATCGCCAGGCGCTCGGCAAGATCACGCGCGACGGCATCTTCCTGGAAAAGCTGGAGACCAACCCGGCGCGCTTCCTGCCGGAGATCGCCGCCGACTCACTCGGCGGCGAGGTGGTGAAGGTCGATCTGACCCGTCCGATGAGTGAAATCCTCGCGACCTTGTCGCGGCACCCGATCCGCACCCGCCTGTCCCTGACCGGACCGGTGATCGTCGCCCGCGACGCGGCCCATGCGCGCCTGCGCGAACGGCTCGAGGCGGGACAGCCGCTGCCCGACTACTTCAAGAATCACCCGATCTACTACGCCGGCCCAGCCAAGACCCCGGCCGGCTACGCCTCGGGCTCCTTCGGCCCGACCACGGCCGGGCGCATGGACGGCTTCGTCGAGCAGTTCCAGGCGGCCGGCGGCTCGATGGTCATGCTGGCCAAGGGCAACCGGTCCCCGCAGGTGCGCGAGGCCTGCGCCAAACACGGCGGGTTCTATCTGGGTTCCATCGGCGGGCCCGCCGCGCGCCTCGCCCAGGACTGCATCAAGAAGGTCGAGACCCTGGATTTCGCCGACCTTGGCATGGAGGCGATCTGGCGCATCGAGGTCGCGGACTTCCCGGCCTTCATCGTCATCGACGGAAAGGGCAACGACTTCTTCCAGGAGCTCAGGCTGGGGTGAGCTTTCTCAGGCGCGCGGGGCGGGAAAGAGAACATCGGACCTCTCCGCCCAGGGCTTTAGCGCGGTCATGATCCCGGGATAGAGCGGCACGCCGTTCGCCAGCGCGTCGCGCTTGTTGGCCAGCCCGCGCTCGCCCGGCAGGCGCACCGCGTCGACGCCCGGCACCGGCGGCGTGCTTCGGCAGGCCTCGGCGATCCATTGCATCTCGCCCTGGAAATGCGGCAGGCCGGCGAAGGCTTCGGGGTCCCAGACCTGGACGAACACGCCGGCGCTCCAGTTCTTCGGGGGCTTGACCCGGCCAAAGCCGGAGAGGCCCTGGGTCAGCGCCTCGACGGTGAGGGCGAGGGCATAGCCCTTGTGGCCGTGGTCCCGCCCGCCGGTCGGCAGCAGCGTCCCCGGCGGCGCGGTGAACAGCGCGTTGGGATCGTCGGTCGCATTGCCGTCGGCGTCCTGCGCCCAGGGACCGGGAAAGCGCTTGCCTTCGCGGCGCAGGCGGTTGGTCAGGCCGTTGGTGGTGATGGACGCGCTGATGTCGATCAGGATCGGATCGCCTGTGGTCGGGATGCCAACGGCGATCGGGTCGGGGGTGAACACCGCGCCGCGCCCGCCGAACGGCGCGACGGTCGCCTCGGACGGGTCCGAGCTGGCGATCATGACCATGAGGCCCTGGCGGGTCACACGCTCCAGATACGCAGCCAGGCAGGCGATGTGGTGGCTGTTGCGGATCGCAACCGCGCCGAGCCCCAGGCGCTTTGCCCGCTCCGCGGCGAGATCGAGCGCCTTCACGGTCAGCCATACGCCCGGCAACCGTCGTCCGTCCCAGGTCACCACCGCGCCGCGGTCCGACACCGTCTCCGGCTCGCCTGCCACGGTCATCGTGCCGTTGGCGATCTCCTCGAGATAGCCGGCGGCGAGCTGCAGCCCGTGGGTGGTGTGGCCGAGCAGGTCGCCCTCGACCAGCACTTCCGCCAGCACACGCGCCTTGTCGGCGTCGCAGCCGGCGGCGCCGAACAGCGCCCGGGCGAAGGCGATCAGCGCGACCGCGTCGTAGCGTGGCGCGGCGTCGGACTTTGTCATCGCGTGGTTCCTTGGTTCACATCTGGCCTTGTGCCGGCGCTCATCCAGGCCGGGGTCAGCCCTCGATCCTGCCATAGGGACCGACTATCGGGCGGATCGGCGCCGGGCACATGACCGTGGCCGACAGAAAACCGATATTGGACGGCGAGGAGCGATGAGCCTCGCATTCTCGCCGGCCACCTGAGGATTGCGCCGTCGACGGAAGCCGGATCAGTCCGACGGATTCCAACGCTGCGCAATTGATGGCGCGGCGCCGGCGCTATCAATTCTTTACAGGAAACATTTTTTCCGGGCATTATAGCGGCGCGTTGAACAGGACTTGGTCTTGCGCCGTCCGTTCCCGGCTCTGCGCTTGCCCTCCGGGGCGCCGCGGAACGGGGGGCGATGGCGCCGGCCCGGGAGAGGTCAGCATGTGCGGAATCGCTGGGATTCTCTACAAGGATATGAGCGGCGGCCATGTCGGGAAGGCGCTGATCGACATGCTCGACGGCTGCCAGCATCGCGGCCCCGATTCGACCGGGTTCGCGCTCTACAACCCGGTGGAGGAGGGCGGCTTCGTGCTGCGTTTTTTCGTCGGCCAGGGTCCCGAGGTCGAGCAGACCATCCATCACATCAAGACGACGCTGCACCACCAGGACGCCCGGATCGTCGACGAGGAGACTGTGGGCAACAACTACCGGGTGCGCGTCCGCTTCGCCGGCGACCTGCAGAAGTTCGCCTATGCGATGGAAGACGCCGCGAAGCTGATGTCGGTGGGCGCCAGCCTCGAGATCATCAAGGACGTGGGCGGCGCCCATGACGTGGACGATCTCTATCACGTCGGGAAGTTCGACGGCACCCACGGCATCGGCCATGTGCGCCTGGCCACCGAATCCGACGTCAAGCCCGAGGCGGCGCATCCGTTCTGGGCGACCGGCTTCGCCGACGTCGCGATCGTGCATAACGGCCAGATCACCAACTACTGGAAGATGCGCCGCCGGCTCGAGCGCCGCGATTTCGAGTTCCATACCGACAACGACAGCGAGCTGATCGCCGTCTATCTCGCCGACAAGCTCGACCAGGGCGTGACGCTCAAGGACGCGCTCAGGGATTGCATCGAGGATCTCGACGGCACCTTCTCCTTCCTGGTCTCGACCAAGGACGAGATCGGCTTCGCCAAGGACCGTTTGGCGGCCAAGCCGATGGTCATGTACGAAGACGACAACCTGATCGCTATCGCGTCCGAGGAAGTCTCGCTGAACAAGCTCTTCCCGGGTCGTGCCCTCGACACCAGAGAACCGCCGCCGGGGACGTACGCCACGTGGTCAAGATCGACTTAGCCAGCATACCGGTCCGCAAGGCCAACGAACTCATCCGACAATGCGGCGAGCGGGGCGAGGACGTCGAAGTCCTCAACCCCGACGCGCGCCACCATATCGGCGTCGGCCTGGTGCATCCGATCACCGTCAAGGTGCACGGCTCCGCCGGCTATTTCTGCGCCGGCCTGACCGACGGCGCGCGTTTCGAGATCGAGCACAATGTCGGCTGGGGCCTGGCCGACAACATGTATGCCGGCGCGGTGGTCGTGGGCGGCAATGCCGGCGCCATCGCCGGCGTCGCGATCCGCGGCGCCGAGGTGGTGGTGAAGGGCAATGTCGGCTCGCGCGCCGGCCAGGTGATGAAGGCCGGCACGCTGTGCTGCGCCGGCAACGCCAATTTCATGGCCGGCTACATGATGTATGGCGGGCGCATCATCATCCTCGGCAATTCCGGCGAGAAGGTCGGCGAGGACATGACCGGCGGCGAAATCTTCGTCGGCGGCGAGGTGCACTCGCTGGGCTCGGACGCCATGCTGGCCGACCCGACCGAGGCCGACATCGCCTCGGTGCGCGAGTTCCTCGGCCGCTATGGCCTGTCCTTCGACGGGACCTTCAAGAAGATCGTCAACGCCGGCAAGAAGCTGCGCTACGCGACCCAGGAGCCGATGCGGCGCAACATCCCATTCTTCACCTTCTCCGATGGCTCGTCCTATTGGAACGAGAAGGTGCAGGAGGACCTCTATATCAAGTCGCAGATCGGCCGCTACCGGATCCGTGGCTATGGCGCGGCGCGACCGCTGCCGCATTTGACCGACCTTGCCTTCAAGCGCGACCTGTCGCAGGCCGGCGGTGACCCCGACGCGGCCAAGAAGGTCAATCTCTACACCGAGATCGGCGGCAAGCACGGGGCCGACCCACTGAAGCTCTCCATGCCCGTGATGATCGCGCCGATGAGCTACGGCGCGCTGTCGAAATCCGCCAAGCTGGCGCTCGCCATCGCCTCGCGGCTGTCCGGCATCGCCGAGAACACCGGCGAAGGCGGCATGATGGACGAGCAGCGCAAGCAGGCGGCCCAGCTCATCTTCCAGTGCCTGGCGGGACGACTCGGCTGGAACGTGCACGACATGCAGCGGGCGAACGGGCTGGAAATCTACATTTCCCAGGGCGCCAAGCCAGGCCTCGGCGGCCAGCTCATGGCCAAGAAGGTGACGCCGGAACTGGCGCGGGTGCGCGGCATTCCGCACGGGATCGACCTGCGCTCGCCGTCGCGCCACCCCGACGTGCTCGGCGCCGACGACCTGGTGATCAAGGTCGAGGAGTTCCGCGAGGCCACCGGCTACCGCATCCCGGTTTCGGTCAAGCTCGGGGCGGGGCGCGTGCGCGACGACATCAAGATCGCCCTCAAGGACGGCTTCGACTACGTGCAGCTCGACGGGTTGCAGGGATCGACCGGCGCCGCCGGCAACGAGGTGCTGGAGTATGTCGGCATCCCGACCCTGGCGGCGATCCAGGAGGCGCTCGACGCGCTCGCCGATATCGGCATGGCGGGCAAGCTTCCGATCGTGCTGATGGGCGGCATCAAGGACGGTGTCGACGCCGCCAAGGCGATCGCGCTCGGCGCCACCGCGGTATCGGTCGGCACCTCGGCGATCATCGCCGGCGGCTGCATCGCCTGCATGCAGTGCCATATCGGCAACTGCGTGGTCGGCATCGCCACCCAGGATCCCGAGCACGAGAAGCGCTACGACACCGAGCGCGAGGCGATGAACATTCATCGCTTCCTGGAAATCATGCGCTGGCAGATCGCGGCGATCGCGCAGGCGCACGGGATCGACGACATTCACAAGCTGTCGCGCGACGACCTGGTGGCGACCACGCCGGAGGCGGCGGCGATCACCGGGCTGCCCTACGCGCCCGAGTATCGCGAGCGCGGCCAATCCCTGCCGGCCGCGGTGGCCCGGGGACGAGCATGAACCAGCCCTTTGCCGGCGGCGCCGTGACGCTCGCCACCGCCTTGCGCGACGACACCGACGACCTGCATTTCGTGCCGGCGCCCTGCCAGCAGGCCTGCCCGATCGGCACCGATGCGCCGTCCTATATCGGCATGATCTGGGAGGGCAAGCTCGAGGAGGCGTTCGAGGCGATCACCGCCACCAACCCGCTGTCCTCGGTCTGCGGCCGGGTCTGCGACGCACCTTGCGAGCCGGCCTGTCGGCGCACCGTGAGCGATGGGCCGATCGCGATCCGCAATCTCAAGCGCTACGTCATGGACCGCCTCGGCACCAGGATCCATCTGCCGCCGGCCGAGGTGAGCCGCAAGGAAACCATCGGCATCGTCGGCGGCGGTCCGGCCGGGCTGACTTGCGCCCAGGATCTCGCCCTCGTCGGGTTCGAGGTCCATATCTACGAAATGTCCGACCGCCTGGGCGGGATGATGGCCTGGGGCATCCCGGCCTTCCGCCTGCCGCAGCGCATCCTGCAGGAGGACATCGACCGGATGCTGCGGCGCTGCCCCGGCATCAAGGTCCATCTCGATCACGCGCTCGGCGACCATGTCACCCTCGACCAGCTGAAATCGCGCCACGACGCGCTGCTGCTGACCATCGGCGCATCCTGGGGCAAGCGCATGGACGTGGCCGGCGATGACCATCCCCTGGTGGTCGATGGGGTCGGCTTCCTGCGCCGGATCAATCGCGGCGAGCGACCGCAGATGCCGGAGACCGTGCTGGTGATCGGCGGCGGCGACGTCGCCATGGATGCCTGCCGGGTCGCCAAGCGGCTGCCCGGCTGCAAGCACGTGAAGGTGATCTACCGTCGCGGCCCGAAGGAGATTCCGGCGCGCCGGGACGAGCTCGAGGGCGCGCACAAGGAAGACATCGAGTTCGTCTATCACGAACAGCCGGTGGCCGTGGTCGCCGAAGGCAACCGCATGGCGTTGCGCTGCGTGAAGACCGAACTGGGCGAGGCCGGCGCCGATGGCCGACGCCAGTTCCGGGCCGTGGAGGGCTCGGAGCATGACATTCCCTGCGGCATGGTGATCGCGGCGGTCGGCCAGACCGCCGACAGCGCCGAGCTGCGCGAGCGCGGCATGATGAAGTGGGACCGCATCGACGCCGACTTCGCGTCGATGCGCACGCCGGATCCCAAGGTGTTCGCGGCCGGGGACGGTGCCTTCGGCGGGTCGACCATCGTCGTGGCCATGCATCACGGCCACAAGGCGGCATACTGCATCCAGTCGTTCCTGGACGGGGTCGCGGACCCGCTGCCCTATAGAACGCCCTATCGCACGCGGCGCGTCACCGTCGCCCAGGACATCATGTGGGAGAAGTTCCCGCGCCAGGAACAGGAGTTCCATGGCCTGGGGCGCAATCCGGTGGATTTCCCGGAAATCGAATCCGACTACGACCTGGAGACGGCAAGGAACGAGGCTGCGCGTTGCTATCGCTGCGATGCCGAGACCGGCACGGCGGACTATTCGGTGCGCACCCGCGAGGACATCTTCGAGATGGCGCGCACCAACATCGCCGACGGCCCGCGGCTCAAGGCCATGCTGCAGAAGCGCCTGGCGCCGCGGCCGTTGCCCTTTGCGCCGGACCATCCGGCCAATCTCGAGGACATCGTCTTCCTGCCGGCCAATCTGTCGCGCCTGGTGATCGATCCCTATCGCGAGGCCTGCCGCACCGACATTGCGCTCGGCGGACGCCTCGCCCTGCCGCTTCCGGTGCTGGTCACCGGCTTCGACGACGCGCCCGAACAGGTGCGGGCCGGCGTGGCCAAGGGCGTGGCGGCGAGCGGCTGCGGCTATGTCGGCATGCGGCCGATCGACTCCTCGGTGCCCTGGCTGCAATTGCTGGAGCCGGGCGAGCAACCCGATCCGGCGGCTGCCGGCGCCGTGTTCCTGGTGGGCGGTCGCTTCGTGCCGTTCCTGCCGCAGCGCACCCGTCCGGACCAGCTGCTCGGCCTCGCCGTGCAGCGCACCGCGCTCGAGGACGTGATTCCATACGCCCTCTCGCACGGCTTCGATCTGCTGCTGCTCGATGGCAGCAGCGGCGTCGGCCGGCCGTGGCCGGAGCTGGACGGACGCCCCGATTTCGCCGTGCTGCGCGACGCGGTCAGGATTCTGCGCCGGCTCAACAAGGAAGAATCGATCGATCTGCTCTATCTCGGCGGCGTCCGCTCGGGCACCGATGTGGCCAAGCTGATCGGGCTCGGCGCCAAGGCATCGGTGGTCGGCGTCGCCATGGGTCTCGCCGTCGGCGGCCGGATCGTCGCGGGCGGCATGGCGTTCGACGGCGATCGCTCGCCGGACGACCGCGCCCATGCGGCCGAGAACCTGATCAAGAGCATCGCCGCGGAGTCCTCGATCATGGCGCGCTGCACCGGCAAGACCCGGCTGGAGAATGTCGAGCCCGAGGACCTGCGCAGCATCACGATCGCGACCGCCGAGGCGACCGGAATTCCGCTGGTCGGCAAGCACTGAGGCCGCCGTGGGTCTGCTCGCGACCACAAGGGAGGGCCGGGGCCCTCCCTTGTGCACTGCCGCCCATCATGCGTCGCGTAGCGTGGGCCGAGGATGGGCGCCCTGGCGTGATCGCGGCCCGGCGTTACCTGGCAGTCGGTTGAACGGGGCAGCCTAGAGCGTGATCCGATCGAACCCGCTCGGTTCGATCGGTGAATCACGCTCTACTCTATCGAAGGAAGGGCACGATTCACCGATCAGGTCGATTCATCCTGATCGGATCGTGCCCTAGAAGTCGCCGCTACCCTGGTCCGGCGTGCCGTCATCGTCGACCGACGGAATGGTGCCGGGCGCGTCGCCCCCGGACCCTGGTCGGCCGTGCCGATCGTCGCCACCGTCATCGCCAGCGTGGCCGCTGCCGGAGTTGCCGCGTTGTCGTTGGCGACCCCGGCGGCCCACCGCCCGGCTGGGGTAGCGGTAGAGCCACGGCTGTTGCCTGCCGCCTCCGACGCGGGCCGGGCCGCAGTCGTGGCAAGATCGCCGATCTCGTGGAGAAGACATGCGTCACACCGCTGCCACGCTTTCCGCCGTAGCCGCATTGGCTCTGTTGAGTTGCCTCGATGTTGCCAACGCCGGCACCACATTCGCGGACCGCAAGGTGGCCCGGGAGCTCTGTGCGGGGCGCGACGATTGCCGTCTGATCGAGGTCAGTGCCGCCGGACGCGATGCACAGAACCGCCGGCTCGCCGTGTACGAACTGGCCATCGACGAGCGGGGCAATGCCGACGGGTTCGGTTGCACGCCCTATCGCCGGCAGTTCTGGCTGATCGTGCGCGACGAGGCCGCCGAAGCCGAGCGACGGCTGGTGCTGGAGCTGTGCAACGACGGCTACGGCGCAGCGCAGATCGGCGAGGACGAGGTCGCGATCCGCGACAATCGGCTCACCCATGTCCAGTCCGGTGGCTCGGCCTGGCGCTGGGAAAACACCACCGCATACAGCCTGTCGCCGTTCTTCGAGCTGACCCAGGAAAGCTGCAGCTATCACACCCTGTCCACCATGTTCGACCACTGGCAGTGGGACTGGCGCAAATTCGCTGGCCGCGTGCAGGCGCGCGGCGATCTCTGTGATGCGAACGGCGAGCCTGTCGAACCGGCTCCGGAGAATGGGATCGCGCTCGGCTGTCCGCTCGATCAGGCCAGCCATGCCCACGACCCGATTCCGCTGGTCAGCCTGCCCAGCAGCGCGCTGACGCCGCTGCCCGAGCTCGGCAGCTGCGCCACACTCGTCGATTCCAGCGGTTGGCGCGGCTTCGTGGTCCACGGCGAGGACGGCCATCCCGAAGATGCCTGGATGCTTCTGCTCGCCGTCTCGGAGTCCGAGCTGCTGGTCACCGTCGGCGACGACCGCTGGCAGAGCGGGGCGTCGAACTGGGTGCTCGACGATCACCTGGAGATCTGGGCGGCGCCGGGCGTCGGCATGCCGTTCTGCGGCGAGCTGGTGGAACCGCCGAAGCAATGGGCGGTGAGGGTCGGCGACGGCGCCGTGTTCCCGGCCTACGGCGATCCTGTCGATCTGCCGAAAGTGATCGATCGTCGCCAGGACAGCCCGGACGGGCCGATCACCCTGCGCATCGCACTGCCCGAACCGTTCGAGCGCATCGCGGTGGTCTACAGCGACAGCGACGATGGCACGCGCCAGGAGCGGCTGATCGCCAGCAGCGAGCTCCATGTCGGCGACGCCCTGTCGCTGGGCGAGGCGGTCGCCATCGATCCGGCGAATGCCTGGTGCTCGGTCCGCGATGGGCGGCTCGATGTCGAGTATGCCGGCCGGGTTCCTGCCGCATTGGAGTGAACCGCCTCAGCGGCTGATGGCAGCAGCAGGGGCGCAGCCCGGGATTCGCCTGTGGATAACGCTTGAAATGTTCGCCCTCCGTTCCAACCTATATAAGTGCCGGAGCGGGCAGGGGCCATGGGGGCCAGCGATCCGGCGCCCTTCCAAGAGCAAGACCGCGGGGAACGCGAATCGACACACAGGCGTCGGTCGACGGTTCTCCGCGGGAAGTATCGGCACCCGAGACGGGAGAGAGCAAATGACCGTGCAGACCAACGCCACCGCCACCCGCAGCCCGGCTGCCGCTGCCTCGCGTCCCGCCAACGATCTCGGGCCGCTGATCGCGGCTGCCCGGCGCCACGCCATGTTGGCGCCCGAAGAGGAGCGCGAACTGCTGGTCCGGTTCAAGACCGACGGTGACGCGGCCGCGGCCGAGCGGCTGGTGGGCAGCCATATCCGGCTGGTGATCCGCATCGCGCGCGGCTATCTCGGCTACGGCCTGCCGCTGGCCGAGCTGGTCGCCGAAGGCTATCTCGGGTTGATGCAGGCGCTCGATCGCTTCGACCCCGAGCGCGGCGTGCGGCTCTCCACCTATGCGACCTGGTGGATCCGGGCCCAGGTGCAGGACTACGTTCTGCGCTCGCAGTCGTTGGTCAAGATGGGCACCACGGCCGCGCAGAAGAAGCTGTTCTACAACCTGCGGCGGACCAAGGCGCAGCTCGGCGAGCTCGGCGAGGGCGATCTCCCGGCCGACGCCGTGGCCGAAATCGCCCGGCAGCTGGACGTGCCGGAAACCGATGTCGTCGAGATGAATCGTCGCATGCTGGCCGGCGACGCCTCGCTCAATCGCGCCATCGGCATCGACGGCACGGACGAGTGGCTGGATCATTTGGTCGACGACGGTCCGGATCCGGAGTCGATCGTCGCCGAGCGTGACGAGTTGGCCAAGCGACGCTCGATGCTGACCCGGGGCTTCGATCGGCTGAACCCGCGGGAGCGCGATATCGTACGGGAGCGCCGGTTGCGTGACGAGCCCCTGACCCTCGAGGAACTCTCGCAGCGCTACAGGATTTCGCGCGAGCGGGTGCGCCAGATCGAGGCGCGGGCGCTGGAGAAGCTGCAGGCGGAGATCGTGCCGCCAGCGCGCCTCGCCGCGGCCGCCTGGGGTTGATTTGGATCAAGGCAATGAGCTCTTGAACCCATGAAACTGCCATGGGATGGACGCGGTCTGCGAGGCGGTGCGCCAGACGTTGCAGACCGAAATCTGGAGGAGGACAGGCGATGGCTGAACCAGGCTCCAAGGTTCCAGCGGCGTCTCCCGGCAAGGCGCCTGAGCCGGCGCGCGGCGGTTTCCCGCTGGGCTCCCTGCACCGCGAGATCGACCGCCTGTTCGACGACTTCTCGCGCGGGTTCGCGCTGTCTCCGTTCGGCCGGCGCGCCGTCGATTGGGAGCCGCTGTTTGGAGCCGGGGGTGGCGCGATGACCCCGAGCGTCGACGTCGCCGAAACCGACGAGGCGTTCGAAATCTCCGCCGAGCTTCCCGGCATGAGCGAGGACAACATCGACGTCAGCCTGTCGGACGGCGTGCTCACCCTGCGGGGCGAGAAGAAGGACGAACGAGAGGAGAAGGGCAAGCAGTACTACCTGTCGGAGCGGCGCTACGGCTCGTTCCAGCGCTCTTTCCGGCTGCCCGATGGCGTCGAAGAGAACAAGATCGACGCGAAGTTCGAGAAGGGCATCCTCAAGATCACCCTGCCAAAGAGCCCGCAGGCCGCGAGCCAGGCGAAGAAGATCTCGATCAAGGCGAAATAGTCTCCGCTCCGCCACGCGTCGAAGCTGGCTCCGGCATGCCGCCCCGATATTCATTCGGGGCGGCATTTTGCGTCGTGCCGGTGCCGCGGCCGCTGGCCGCCGACTCGAGAGATGCGCCATACTGGCGTCGACGGGTGGGAGGGGGTGTGTGGTGCTGGACGAGATTCCCGCGATCGACTTGGCGGCCTTGGCCTGGTTGCTTGCCGTATGGGCCGGCTACCGCCTCGTGATGGACCGGCTGCTGCGCGGCCGTGTCGGACTGAACCAGTATATGAAGGACGTCCGCACGGGCTGGATGGTGCAGATGCTCGGCCGCGAGAACCGCATCGCCGATGCCAGCCTGGGCGGCAACCTCATGCACGGCGTGTCGTTCTTTGCGTCGACCACCATGCTGGTGCTGCTGCGTCGCCAGCTCCCGTCGCGAACCTTCCGCGCCATACGGGGCCATCTCGAGCCCGGCGGCCCGCTCGGTCTCTAGAGCCACGCTTCCTGAGCCCGCGTATTTTCATGCTGCCGGTGCACACGCTCGTCCCTTCGCTGGTCGTGGCCGGCTCCGGCGTCTTGTGGGGAGTCTGGTGGATTCCGCTGCGCTGGCTCGAGAGCAGCGGCCTCCGCGGCGACTGGGCCGGTGTCGCGCTGTTCGGCGTGGCCACCGCGGTGCTGGCGCCATTCATGCTGCGCGACCGCGGGCGGCTGCGGCGCGGCGGCCGCGACCTGCTGTTGATCGGGTTGTTCTCCGGCGTTGCCTTCGCCGCCTGGAACCACGCGCTCATTGCCGGCGACGTGGTTCGTGTCACCCTGCTGTTCTATCTCTCGCCGATCTGGGGCACCGCGCTCGGGGCGCTGCTCTTCCGCGATCCGGTGCGCCTCCTGCGCGCAGTGTCGATTCTGCTCGGCCTTGCCGGCGCCGCCGTCGTCCTCGGTCTGGAGAGCGGCGTGCCGCTGCCGCGCTCGTCCGCCGAGTGGCTGGCGTTGGCGTCGGGCCTGCTGTTTGCGTTCGCCGCGGTCAGCAGTCGAAGGGCGCTGGGCGTCGGCGGATTGGAGAAGACCTTCCTGAACTGCGTCTTCGCCGGGATCGCCACCCTCGGCCTGGCGCTGCTGTTGCCGGCCGGGCCACTCCCTGCCGGGCTGTCGCTCGACCGGTCGGCCTTGCCGCTGCTGGCCTGCCTGGCCTGGCAGATCCCGGTGACCTGGATGTTGCTCTGGGGGGCGGCGCGGCTCGACGCCGGCCGGGTCGGCATCCTGCTGCTGCTGGAGGTGATCGCTGCGGCGGCGAGCGCCGCTCTGCTGACCGACGAGCCGTTCGGGCTGAGGGAAGCCCTGGGTTGCGTACTCATCATCGCCGCTGGCCTGGTGGAAGGACTCGACGAATTCCGGGCGCGGCGCGCGCTGGCGCCGGGCACCCGCTAGCCCGCGCCGTGCCGGCCGGCGAGCAGGCGATGTACGAAGCCGGCGATCGCCGGCAGCACGACGTCGGGCGCCTCGAGATGCGGGGCATGTCCGCAATCCGGCACCAGCAGGGCCTCTGCCGGGCCGGCGACGCCCCCGGTGATCGCCTCGACCTGCGCCCGGGTGCCATACATGTCGTCGATGCCCTGGATGACCAGGCAGGGACAATCGATCGCCGGCAGGCGGTCGACCATCCGCCAGCCGCGGAAGCCGGGCCGCAGCCAGGTCTCCGCCCAGCCGCGAAACACGCTCTCGGCCTTGTCGCCGTGATAGCGGGCCAGGCGGCGCGCCAGGTCGGTCTCGCGCCAGGCGGTCACGGCGCTCTCGATTCCCTCGATCGTGCAGTCCTCGACGAACACATGCGCCGCCTCGGTCGCCACCCCCAGCAGGCCGGCGGGCTGCCGGGCCGCGTGCAGCAGCGCAATGGTGCCGCCGTCGCTGTGGCCGATCAGGATGTGGCGGCCGACGCCGCAGGCGGCGAGCAGGTCGGGCAGGGCTTCGCCGGCTTCGCGCTCGAGATAGTCATCCGGGCGCGGCAGCCGCAGCGGCTCGGAGTTGCCGAAGCCCCAGCGGTCGTAGACCAGCGCCGGCAGGCCGGTTGCGTCCGCCAGCCGGCGCGGCACGTCGCGCCAGTGCAGGATGCTGCCGAGCCCCTCGTGCAGGAACACGAGCGTCGGCAGATCGGCCGGCGCGGCGCCGCGTCCAATCCGTTCGACGCACAGGCGGTGGCCGCCGGCGGTGACGAAGCAACGGGAGACAGTCGGTTCAGGTGCAGCCTGCATGATACCGCGCTTATCGCATGCGGAGATACCGGCCACCAACCCCTTGCGCGTCGGTTCGGAAATGCCGGTTTTGGCCAAGGGGGTTGTGATTCATGGCGTCGACCGCGACAATGGCGTGTCGCCCCGATCGGCTCGGTCAGCTTGACCCGGCTCGTCGGCGCGTTTCAGCCGAAGCACTGGATGAACAAAGCCCACAGCGATCACCCCGTGACCGATGACGAACAGACCTTGACCCTGCCGCGTAGCGCAGAGGGCTTGGCGCTGTTCCTCGACGTCGATGGAACCTTGCTCGAGATCGCCGGAACCCCCGAGGAGGTTCGGGTCGAGGCCAGGCTCCATGACGTGCTCGACCGGCTGCGCCGGCGGCTGCTCGGCGCGGTCGCGCTGGTCAGCGGGCGGCCGATCTCCGACCTGGATCGTCTGTTCGAACTTTCGGGCCTGCCGGCGGCCGGCCTCCATGGCCTCGAGCGGCGACGGGCGGACGGAACGGTGATCCGCGCTGCCGGCGACCGGCTGCCCGACGACATGCGGCGCCGGCTCGATGCGTTCGCGGGGGCGCATCCCGGCGTGCTGATCGAGGACAAAGGTGCCGCGCTTGCGCTGCACTATCGTGGCGCGCCGTCGGCGGAAGCGGCGGGGGGGGGCCGCGGGGGGGGGGGGGGGGGGGGGGGGGCGGGGGGGGGGGGGGGGGGGGGGGGGGG
>CAYJQC010000054.1:0-19981 GCA_964372215.1 uncultured Rhodospirillaceae bacterium | reverse complement strand
CTCTTGAACGCCCTCGACCTGACCCGCCGCTCGATCAAGGACACGCGGCTGGTGGTGAACGGCGCCGGCGCCGCCGGCATCGCCTGCATCGAGCTGCTGAAGGCCATGGGCATGCCGCATGACAACGTCATCCTGTGCGACACCAAGGGGGTCATCTATCAGGGCCGCGAGAGCGGCATGAACCAGTGGAAGTCGGCCCATGCGGTGCCGACCAAGGCGCGCAGCCTGGCCGAGGCGATCAAGGGCGCCGACGTGTTCCTCGGCTTGTCGGCCAAGGGCGCGGTGACGGTCGAGATGGTGAAGTCGATGGCCGACAAGCCGATCATCTTCGCCATGGCCAATCCCGATCCGGAGATCACGCCGGAGGAGGTCCACAGCGTGCGCAAGGACGCCATCGTCGCCACCGGACGCTCCGACTATCACAACCAGGTCAACAACATCCTCGGCTTTCCCTACATCTTCCGGGGCGCGCTCGACGTGCGCGCCTCGACCATCAACGAGGACATGAAGATCGCCGCCGCCCAGGCGCTCGCCGCGCTGGCGCGCGAGGACGTGCCGGACGAGGTCGACGCCGCCTATTCCGGCCGGCGCCTGCGCTTCGGCCCGGAATACATCATCCCGGTGCCGTTCGACCCGCGGCTGATCTCGACGATTCCCGCGGCGGTCGCCAAGGCGGCGATGGACAGCGGCGTGGCCCGCAAGCCGATCATCGACATGGACGGCTATCGCCGCGAGCTGTCGGCCCGGCTCGACCCGAGTTCGGCCAGTTTGCAGCTGCTGTTCGAGCGGGTGCGCAACAACCCCAAGCGCGTGGTGTTCGCCGAGGGCGAGGAGGAGCGGGTGATCCGCGCCGCCATCGCCTTCCGCAATGCCGGCTACGGCACGCCGATCTTGGTCGGGCGCGAGGACCGCATCGCCGAGACCGTGAAGACCGGCAGCCTGGGCGAGCTCGACGGCATCGAGATCCACAATGCCGCGCTGTCGCGCGAGAACAAGCACTACACCGATTTCCTGTATGCCCGGCTGCAGCGCAAGGGCGCGCTGTACCGCGACTGCCAGCGCATGGTGAACCTGGACCGCAACGTGTTCGCCGCCTGCATGGTGGCGGAGGGCGACGCCGACGCCATGGTGAGCGGCCTGACCCGCAGCTTCTCCACCACCTTCGAGGAGATCACCCGGGTGCTCGATCCCTGCCCCGGCGCCCAGCTGTTCGGCATGACCATCGTGGTGGCGCGCGGCCGCACCGTGCTGATCGCCGACACCTCGGTGCACGAGCTGCCCAGCGCCGAGGTGCTGGCCGACATCACCGTGCAGACCGCGGCCAAGGCGCGCCAGCTCGGCCACGAGCCGCGGGTCGCGCTGCTGTCGTTCTCCAATTTCGGCAATCCCCTGCGCGAGAAGGCCGAGCGCATCCGCGAGGCGGTCGCGGTGCTCGACACCCGCAAGGTCGATTTCGAGTATGACGGCGAGATGCAGGCCAACGTGGCGCTCGACTTCGGCCTGCTGCGCACGCTCTATCCGTTCACCCACCTGTCCGGCCCGGCCAACATCCTGATCATGCCGGCGCTGCACAGCGCCAACATCTCGGCCACCCTGCTGCAGCAGCTCGCCGGCGGCTCGGTCATCGGCCCGGTGCTGGTCGGCCTCGCCAAGCCGGCGCAGATCGTCCAGGCCAACGCCACGGTCAACGACCTGGTGACCGCCGCCGCCTTCGCCGCCATCGACGCGGCGCGGTGAGCGGTCCCGACCTCTGCCCGCCCGATGACCGGCGCGCGGTTGCGCGGGCCGGCGCCGGCCGCCATCATGCGCGCCATGATCGCAGCGGGGGAATCGGGCGATGGCCGGCGCGAGTGACGGTAAACGGCGCGGCGACATCGAGGCCGACGCGGACGCGCGGCTGCTGAGCGGGCTGAACGAGCACCGCATCGACGCGCTGCTGCCGCGCGAGATCGCCGAGCGGGCCGAGGCGGTGGGCGCCGCCAAGACCCGGCTCGACCTGGTCAGCCTGCTCGCCCTCGGGGTCCTGGCCGGCGCGTTCATCGCATTGGGCGCCATGTTCTCCACCACCATCCTGTCGGGCACCGGCGCGGCGCCGTGGGGGATCGCCCGGTTCCTGGCGGGCTTCGGCTTCTCGGTCGGGCTGATCCTGGTGGTGGTCGGCGGGGCCGAGCTGTTCACCGGCAACACCCTGATGGTGATGGCGCTGGCCAACCGCCGGATCGGCGTCGGCGAGATGCTGCGGGCCTGGGGAATCGTCTATGTCGGCAACCTCGTCGGCGCGGTCGGCACCGCGGCGCTGGTCTTCCTGGCCGGGCAGTATCTCTACAACGGCGGCGATGTCGGCAAGGTCGCGCTCGGCATCGCCCGGGCCAAGGCCGAGCTGCCGTTCTTCCAGGCCCTGTTCCTCGGCGTGCTCTGCAACGTACTGGTCTGCCTGGCGGTGTGGCTGTCCCTGGCGGCGCGCACGGTGACCGACAAGATCATGGCGATCATGCTGCCGATCGCCGCCTTCGTCGCCGCCGGGTTCGAGCACTCGGTCGCCAACATGTACTTCATGCCGCTCGGCATGATGCTGAACTGGGGCGCGCCTGCGAGCTTCTGGAGTTCGATCGGCGCCACCCCGGCCGACTACGCCGCGATCGATTTCGCCGGGATGGTGCACAACCTGGTGCCGGTCACCATCGGCAACATCCTCGGCGGCGGCGTACTGGTCGGCCTGGTCTACTGGTTCGTGTATCTGCGGCGGCGCGGGTGAAGGCGCATTGTTGGAGTCTCGAAGGAGGTGACGCCCATGAAACGCGGCTACAAGGCGATGCTGGAGGAGGCGAACCGGGTGGTGGCGGCGATCCCGGTGGCGGAGGCGCAGGCGCTGCTCGGGCAGGACGACGTGGTGTTCGTCGATCTGCGCGACGTGCGCGAGCTGGAGCGCGGCGGCATGATCCCGGGCGCCTTCCACGCGCCGCGCGGCATGCTGGAATTCTGGATCGATCCCGAGAGCCCGTACCACAAGCCGGTGTTCGCCGAGGACAAGCGCTTCGTGTTCTACTGCGCCTCGGCTTGGCGCTCGGCCCTGGCCGCGCGGACCGCGCTGGAGATGGGCTTGCCCAAGGTCAGCCATCTCCAGGGCGGCTTCACCGCCTGGCGCGAGGCCGGCGGCGCGGTGGCGGAGAAGAAGCCCCATGCCGAGAAGCCGGCGTGATCCCGGCCTGAGCGCCCGCCGGGCCGGCGCTTCCCCGCCTTCGCGTTCCGGAGATCGCCGATGACCGCGCCGCAGACCTCATTCTTGTTCGACCTCGACGGCACCCTGGTGGACAGCGTCTATCAGCACGTGCTGGCCTGGCACGAGGCGCTCGAGTCCGAAGGTGTCGAGCTGTCGATCTGGCGCATCCACCGCAGGATCGGCATGTCCGGCGGCCTGTTCACCAACATGCTGCTGCGCGAGACCGGGCTGGCGCTCGAGCCCGAGCGGATCGCGCGCATGCGCCAACGCCATGCCGAGTCCTATAAGCGGCGCGCCGGCCAGATCCGGCCGCTGCCCGGGGCGCGCGAGCTGCTGGCCTATCTGACCGAGGCGGGCGTGCCCTGGGCGATCGGCACCTCGGGCCGGATGGAGACGGCGGGGCCGGTGCTGGCCAATCTCGGGGTCGACAGCGCGAAGGTGCCGGTCATCACCCGCGACATGGTCAAGCACGCCAAACCCGACCCGGACCTGTTCCTGGCGGCGGCCGCCGCCCTCGACCAGCCGATCGCCAATGCCTGCGTGGTCGGCGATTCCGTCTGGGACATGTTGGCGGCGCGGCGCGCCGGCGCGCTCGGCGTCGGCCTGCTGTCGGGCGGCTATGGCGACGACGAATTGGTGCGGGCCAGCGCCTACCGGGTCTACGAGGACCCGGCCGACCTGCTGCGCCATATCGACGAGGTCGGCGGCAGGCGCTGAGTTCGGCCGCCGGCGCTCCGGCGGCTACCCGGCGGCCCGGGCCCGGCCGCCGTCATCGGCGGCGAAGTCGGGCAGCGCGAGGCCGGGGATGCGGTGGCCGAGATAATCGCGCAGCTGGCCGATCGCGGTGGCGCGGTCGATGCCGCCGGATTGCAGCCCGGCGCGCAGCCACAGCCCGTCGATCAGGGTGGTGATACCGAGCGCGATCGCCTCGACCTCCGCCTGCGGCACCAGATCGACCAGCGCCGACACCAGGTTGCTGCGCATGCGCGCGTGGATCACCCGCTGCACCCGGGCGAGATCGCGGTCGCGCGGCACCTCGGCGCAGAGCGACAGCCAGGCATGGCAGATCGAGGGCTGGAAGAACGCCGGCGCGAAATTGCCCTCGACGATCGCCCAGAGCCGCCCGGCCGGCGTCGTCGTTTCCTCGAGCCGGCGCACGATCTCCTGGCGCAGCAGGGCGTTGGCGTGGCGCATGGTCTCGACGAACAGCGCCTGCTTGTTGCGGAAATAGTGCAGCACGATGCCCTTGGAGGCGCCGGCATGGCGCGCGACCTTTTCCAGGGTAGCGCCGTGCACGCCCTCGGTCTGCAGCACCTCGAAGGCGGCCTGCTTCAGCTCGCGCCGGCGGATCTCGCTGATCGGGGTCAGGCTCATCGCGGCTGCCTCGTGGTGCCGCGCCGGCGGCGCGGGTGCCGGCCGGAAACGAGGGCGGCGACGGGCAATCTTGACAGGATTGTCCGTTGGGTTCAAGAATTGACCATTCGGTCAATCAACAAACTAAGTGGTCAAGACAGCAGCGCCAACAGGGAGACCGCACCATGTCCGATCCGCGCACCACCGCCCGCCCCACCGCCCGTCGTCTGGCCCTGGCCCTCGCCCTGGCCCTCCCGGTCGCCGCCCTGGCGATTCCGGCCGCGCCGGCCGCGGCCGGGGCCGCCGATCCCGCGAGCTGCGCCCGGGTCCGCATGGCGGAGCCGGGCTGGAACGACCTCACCTTCACCACCGGCGTCGCCGGCGTGCTGCTGGAGGCCCTGGGGTACCAGCCGCAGAGCGAGTTGATCGGGCTCAACGTCATCTACGAGGGCCTGAAGAACGGCGATCTCGACGTCTTCCTCGGCTATTGGGACCCGGCGATGATCGCGTATTACGAGCCGTACAAGGACAGCGTCGAGACCGTCAGGCAGAATCTGGTGGGCGCCAAGTACACCTTCGCGGTGCCGACCTATGCCTACGAGGCCGGCGTGCAAGACATCGCCGACCTGCACAAGTTCGCCGACCAGTTCGGCAAAAAGCTGTACGGGATCGAGCCCGGCTCGAACCAGCTGATGTTCGACATCGTCGCCGACCCGGCCTTCGAGCTCGACGGCTGGGAAGTGATCGAGTCGAGCGAGCAGGGCATGCTGGCCGAGCTCGACCGCATGACCAGGAAGCAGCAGTTCATCGTGTTCCAGGGCTGGGCGCCGCATCCGATGAACGAGGCGTTCGACTTCCGCTACCTGACCGGCGGCGACGCCTATTACGGCCCGGATTACGGCGCGGCGACGGTCAGCACCCAGGTGCGCCAGGGCTATCTGGCGGAATGCCCCAACGTGGCCCGGCTGCTGCAGAACCTGGTGTTCGACGTGCCGTTCGAAAACCGCGGCATCGGCTATCTCACCAATGACGGGCTGACGCCGAAGGATGCGGCGACCAAGGCGATCGGCGGGAACCCCGAGTATCTCGACCGCTGGCTCGACGGGGTCGCCACGCTCGACGGCGGCGACGGCCTGGCCGCAGCCAGGGCGCGGCTCGGCCTGTAGCGTTCCGGCGTCAGTTGGTGCCGTCGATGGCGATCGAGCGGATCGCGTAGTCGCCGCCGCTGTTGATGACCAGGAAGCCGGTGAACGGGTCCTTCAGGCCGAGGTCGGTCGCGGTGATCAGCTTCCGGCCGTCGAGGGCGACGGTCATCATTCCGGCGGCGTCGCGGGTCCAGTCGATCACGTGGCGGCGCTTGTCCTCGAGATTGAGCACGTTGTCGTAGGCGCCGATCACGGTGGAGCCCTGGGGCGTCAGCTTGAGCAACTGCAGGCTCTGCTTGGCGCCGGGGAAATAGGCGACGCGATAGGCGTAGTTGCCCGACGCCCCCTGATAGGGACCGAAATCGAGGCGGCCGCCGGTGAACTTCGAACTCATCTCCAGCTTCAGCGTGAAGGCATTGGAGATCGGCAGGGCGGTGTAGATCGAGGCGTGCTTGGCGCCGCTCCCGGTGCCCGGGCTTTGCGGCTGCAAGATCGCGCCCAGCACGGCGGCGGCCAGATTGCCGCTCTGCGCGCTGGTCGCGGCGGCGGCGATCGAGCTGCGCAGCCCGGTATAGGTGCCCGAACTCTCGATCCAGTAGCTGCCCGCGCTCACCTTCCACACCGGATTGGCGGTGTAATTGCCATCGGCGAAGTTGTCGGACAGCAGCCGCACGATCGGTCCAGGTGCGGCCTGCGCCACCGGCGCGGCGGGTGTCCGGTACTTGGCGGAGAGATTGCGCAGGTCCTGGAGGAATACGGGATCGGCGGCCTTGGCCTTGGTGGCCGCATCGACCAGCCCGTCGAGGCTGTCGAGCAGCTCCTCCAGCTTGGTGTCGGCCTGGTCGCCCCAGGCGGAGTAGCGGGGCTGGCTGTCGGTCGTGGTCTGGGCCAGGGCGAGATTGCCGGCGGCAACGGACGTGACGGCGGCAAGGGCGGCGGCGCGCGCGATGGATCTGATCGGCATCCCCGAAATCTAGCACGAACCGCCTGCACTGTCCCGGCGCGCCGCAGCAACGGTGACCGCCGTCAACCGCCGTCGGGCCACGGGCGCGTCGCGATGGCCGCGGTTGACGCGGCGCCACCCGATGCCGTGTATAGGGGCGCGCCGCCGCGTCCGACCGCCCCCCGGGTCCCGCGCCCGCGCCCCGGAACCGCCGATGCCGCTTCGCCGCGCTTCGCCCCGCCGCCTGCTGCTCGCCGTCGCCGTGGTGGCGGCGCCGACCGTGCTGGCGCTGCTCGGGCTGGTTTTGGCCGGCCGGCTCGACCCGATGGCCGCGCTGATCGCCGCCGCCGCGGTCGCCGTGGCGCTGTCGGTGCTGGTCCGCCAGCACCTGTCCCATCTGGTCGCGGTCGCCCGGTATCTGCGCAACCTGGCGACCGAGCGCGGCGCCACCTCCGCGGCGCCGCCGACGCCGCGCGGCGCCGCGCCCTCGGCCCTGGCGCCGGAGCTCGGCCAGGCGGTGGCCGAGGCGGGCCGGGCCTGGACCGCGCGGCGACGCGAGCTCGAGGCGGTGGTCAGCGCCAACGAGACCATCCTGTCCAGCCTGCCGGATCCGCTGATCCTGCTCGACGCCGAGCGCCGGATCACCCGCGCCAACCCGGCCGCCGACGCGCTGTTCGGCGAGCCGATGTCCGGGCGCGAGCTGATCGCGGTGCTGCGCACCCCGGCCCTGGTCGAGGCGGTCGACGCGGTGCTGGCGGGCGGGCCCGGCCGGGTGGTCGAGTTCGCCTTGTCGGTGCCGCTGGAGCGCGCGCTCAGCGCCCGCATCGAGCGGCTGGCGCAGCGCACCTCGGACGGCACGGTCTGCCTGGTGATGCTGCACGACCTGACCCAGATCAAGCGCGCCGACCAGATGCGCGCCGATTTCGTCGCCAATGCCAGCCACGAGCTGCGCACCCCGCTCTCGACCCTGTCGGGCTTCATCGAGACCCTGATGGGACCCGCCAAGGACGATGCCGAGGCGCGCGAGAAGTTTCTCGCCATCATGCATGAGCAATCCGGCCGCATGGCGCGGCTGGTCGGCGATCTGCTGTCGCTGTCGCGCATCGAGCTCAACGAGCACAGCGCGCCGTCGGGCAGCGTGCGGCTCGACCGCGTCCTGGGCAGCGTCGCCGACATCCTGCAGCTCAAGGCCCAGGACAAGGGCATGACCATCCTGCTCGGCGCGCCCTTGTCCGCCGAAGCGGCGGCCGATGCGACGGCCCAGACCGCCGGCGGCGCGGTCGGCGCGGCCCAGCTCGCCGAGCTGCCGGAGGTCGCGGGCGATGCCGACGAGCTGGCCCAGGTGTTCCAGAACCTGATCGACAACGCCATCAAGTACGGCCGCGCCGGCTCGACCATCCGGGTGTCGGGCTGGCAGGCCCAGGGCGAGGCCGCCGGCGCTGCCGGCCCGCGCCCGAGCGACCGCAATGTACGCCTGGCCGGAAGGCGGCCGCGGCTCGGGGTCGCCATCGCCATCGCCGACGAGGGCGAAGGCATCTCGCGCGAACATCTGCCGCGCCTGACCGAACGGTTCTACCGGGTCGACTCGGCCCGCTCGCGCGATCTCGGGGGCACCGGGCTCGGGCTTGCCATCGTCAAGCACATCATCAACCGGCACCGCGGCGGACTGCAGATCGAAAGCGCGCCCGGCAAGGGCAGCCAGTTCACCGTGCTGCTGCCGCTCAGCCCGGCGGCGCGTGAAAAGCTGGGGCGGCCGGACTTGCCCGATGCAGCGGCCGGCCAGGTCCAGCGGCCGGCGCCCCGCGACGCAGGAACGGCGGAGGGCGCGACGGCACCGTCACCGGGCCGTGACGCTTCCTGAACCGGCTCAGTCAGGTGGCCGTCACATAACTGTCATATCCCTGTAGTAAATACGCCCCTATCGCCCGCTACCGTCCGGCCATCGGCGGAGGCGTCCTCGCCTGCGACCGATCGGCCCCCTCGATCAATCACTGGGCTGGCACCCATGACATTCGTGGCAACGGGAGATCCCCCGGGATGAAACGCACTCTCGCCATCGCGGCATTAGCATCGCTGGCCTTCGCGGCCACGGCCGAGGCGCGAGACCAGATCCGCATCGTCGGCTCGAGCACCGTGTTCCCCTTTTCGACCGCGGTCGCCGAGCAGTTCGGCAAGACCAGCAGCTTCAAGACCCCGGTCGTCGAGTCGACCGGCAGCGGCGGCGGCTTCAAGCTGTTCTGCGCCGGCGCCGGCGTCGACGATCCCGACATCACCAACGCCTCGCGCGCCATCAAGGAGTCCGAGGTGAAGACCTGCGTCGAGAACGGCGTGACCGAGATCACCGAGGTGAAGATCGGCTATGACGGCATCGTCGTCGCCAACTCCAGGAAGGCGCCCGCCTTCGCCCTGACGGTCGAGCAGGTCTGGCAGGCCCTGGCCAAGGAAGTGCCGGTCAACGGCAAGCTGGCCGCCAACCCCTACAAGATGTGGAACGAGATCGACGCGGCGCTGCCGGCCGAGGAGATCGAGGTGTTCGGTCCGCCGCCGACCTCCGGCACCCGTGACGCCTTCGTCGAACTGGTGATGGACAAGGGCTGCGAATCGTTCGCCGAAGTGAAGGCGCTCGAAAAGGACGCCATGAAGGCCGCCTGCCGGACCGTCCGCGAGGACGGCGGCTTCGTCGAGGCCGGCGAGAACGACAACCTGATCGTGCAAAAGCTCGAGGCCAACCCGACCGCGCTCGGCATCTTCGGCTTCAGCTTCCTCGACCAGAACGCGGACAAGATCCAGGGCAGCACCATCGGCGGCGTCGCGCCGACCTTCGACGCGATCGCCGACGGCTCCTATCCGGTGTCGCGCCCGCTGTTCTTTTACGTGAAGAACGCCCATGTCGGCTTGGTCCCCGGCATCCAGGAATTCGTCGCCGAATTCTTGAGCGATCGCGCCAGCGGCGACGAGGGCTATCTGGCCGACAAGGGCCTGATCCCGCTGCCGCCCGAAGAGCACGAGGAAGTGCTGGCCAGGGCCACCAAGCTGGTGCCGATGAACTGAGACGCCGGCCCAAAGCTCCGCCATCGAGAGCCCCGTCATGCAGCCCATGTACCTCGTCGTCGCCCTGCTGCTGCTCTCCCTCGCCGGATATTTCATGGGCCGCACCCGCGCCATCGCCGCCGTCGGCGGCCGCGCCCAGGACCTTCACTCGCTGCCGGCCTATCACGGCCTCTACGTCGCCCTGTGGTGCGGCGTCCCCAGCTTCATCATCTTCATCCTGTGGACGATCTTCGAACCTCGCATCATCGAGGCGATGGTGATCTCCGGCATCCCCGGCGCCGCCGACCTGTCGGGCAGCCAGCTCGGCCTGCTGATCAACGACGTGCGGAACCTTGCCGCCGGGCTGCGCACGGTCGCCGACGCCGATCCGACGGTCGCCGCCGCGGCCGAGCGGCTGGCCGCGCTCAGGACCACCGGATTTGTCGCGCTTGGCGTGGTGGCGCTCGCCGCCGCCACGGCCGGCCTGGTCTGGGGCTGGCGCAGGATTTCGCCGACCCTGCGCGCCCGCAACCGGGTCGAGAAGGCGATCATGGCGGCGCTGGTCATATGCTCCGCCATCTCGGTCGCCACCACCATCGGCATCGTCCTGTCGCTGCTGTTCGAATCGCTGCGCTTCTTCGCCAAGGTGCCGGTGGCCGACTTCCTGTTCGGCCTGGACTGGAGCCCGCAGACGGCGATCCGCGAGGATCAGGTCGGCAGCTCCGGCTCGTTCGGCGCGATTCCCCTGCTGGCCGGCACCGTCCTCATCACCGTCATCGCCATGGCGGTCGCCGTGCCGATCGGGCTGATGTCGGCGGTCTACATGGCCGACTACGCCCACCCGAAGGTGCGCGCGGTCGCCAAGCCGATGCTGGAGATCCTGGCCGGTATCCCGACCGTGGTGTACGGCTTCTTCGCCGCGCTGACTGTCGCCCCGTTCATCCGCGGCTGGGGCGAAGCGTTCGGCCTCGACGTCGCCTCGGAGAGCGCGCTCGCCGCCGGCGTCGTCATGGGCATCATGATCATTCCCTTCGTGTCGTCGCTCTCGGACGACGTGATGAACGCGGTGCCGCAGACCCTGCGCGACGGCTCCTACGCGCTCGGCGCCACCAAGTCCGAAACCATCCGCCAGGTGGTGATGCCGGCCGCCCTGCCCGGCATCGTCGGCGCCATCCTGCTTGCCGTCTCGCGCGCCATCGGCGAGACCATGATCGTGGTGATGGCCGCCGGCCTGGCCGCCAACCTCACCGTCAATCCGCTCGAGGCGGTGACCACGGTGACGGTGCAGATCGTGACGCTGCTGGTCGGCGACCAGGAGTTCGACAGCGCCAAGACGCTGGCCGCCTTCGCGCTCGGCCTGCTGCTGTTCCTGGTGACCCTGGGCCTCAACGTCATCGCCCTCGGCATCGTGCGCAAGTACCGGGAAAAATATGACTGACGCGGCAGCGCCTCGCGCCATCATCCGCCGCCCGGACCTGAGCGCTGCGCGGGTCCGCCGCCGCCATGCCGCCGAGCGCCGGTTCCGGTTCTATGGCGCCGCCGCCATCGCCATCGCCGGGTTGATGCTGCTGGCGCTGGTGGTGAGCGTGGTCGGCCGCGGCTACCCCGCGTTCGTGCAGACCCACCTGGCGCTCGACATCACCTTCGATCCCGACGTGATCGACCCCGACCGCACCGGCGATCCGGCGGTGATCGGCCAGGCGAATTTCGACAAGCTGGCGCGCGAGTCGCTCGCCGGCCTGTTCCCCGAGGTCAGCGGCCGCCAGGAGCGCCGCAAGCTCAACGGCATGATCTCGGGCGGCGCGTTCTTCACGCTGCGCAACATGGTGCTGGACGATCCGTCGCTGATCGGCACCACCCGGCGCGTCTGGGTCAAGGCGTCGGACGACATCGACAGTTTCGCCAAGGGCGCCATCCCGCGCGACGTTTCGGAAGCCGAGCGGCGGGTCGCCGATTCGCAGATCGCCTGGTACGACGTGCTCGCCGCCGAAGGCCGCATCGAGAAACGCTTCAACACCACGCTGTTCACCGCCGGCGACAGCCGCGAGCCGGAGCTGGCCGGCGTGCTCGGCGCCATGGTCGGCAGCTTCTTCACCATGCTGGTGACGCTGACCCTGTCCTTCCCGCTGGCGGTCGCCACCGCGATCTATCTCGAGGAATTCGCGCCGAAGAACCGCTGGACCGACGTCATCGAGGTCAACATCAACAACCTGGCGGCGGTGCCGTCGATCGTGTTCGGCCTGCTCGGGCTCGCGGTCTTCCTCGGCTTCTTCGGGCTGCCGCGCTCGGCGCCGCTGGTCGGCGGGCTGGTGCTCACCCTGATGACCCTGCCCACGATCATCATTTCGGGGCGCGCCGCGCTGAAGGCGGTGCCGCCGTCGATCCGCGAGGCGGCGCTCGGCGTCGGCGCCTCCAAGCTGCAGATGGTGAGCCACCATGTGCTGCCGCTCGCCATGCCGGGCATCCTGACCGGCACCATCATCGGCATGGCCCAGGCGCTGGGCGAGACCGCGCCGCTGCTGATGATCGGCATGGTGGCCTTCATCGTCGACATTCCCCATGGCATCACCGACCCGGCGACGGTCATGCCGGTGCAGATCTATCTGTGGGCCGACAGCCCGGAGCGCGCCTTCGTCGAGCGCACCAGCGCCGCGATCATGCTGCTCCTGGGATTCCTGGTCATCATGAACGCGCTGGCGGTCGTGCTGCGTCGCCGGTTCGAGCGCCGCTGGTAGGAGAGAAATGATGGCGATCGCAGAACAGGTCGGGCTCGGCGCCTCGCCGATGCCGGGGGCGCGTCCCGGCCATCGCGTGAAGATGTCGGCGCGGGACACCAACGTGTATTACGGCGAGAAGCAGGCGCTGCATCATATCGATCTCGACCTGCGCGAGAACGAGGTGACCTCGCTGATCGGCCCGTCGGGCTGCGGCAAGTCGACCTTCCTGCGCTGCCTCAACCGGATGAACGACGTCATCGAGGGCTGCCGGGTCGAGGGCAACATCACGATGGACGGCAAGGACATCTACGACAAGGGTCTCGACGTCGTCATGCTGCGCGCGCGCATCGGCATGGTGTTCCAGAAGCCGAACCCGTTCCCGAAGTCGATTTACGATAATGTCGCCTATGGCCCGCGCATCCACGGCATCGGCGCCAGCCGGGCCGAGCTCGACGAGATCGTCGAGACCAGCCTGGAGCGCGCCGGGCTGTGGAAGGAGGTCAGCGACCGCCTGCGCGAGCCAGGCACCGGCCTGTCGGGCGGCCAGCAGCAGCGCCTGTGCATCGCCCGCGCGATCGCGGTCAATCCCGAGGTGATCCTGATGGACGAACCCTGCTCGGCGCTCGACCCGATCGCCACCGCCAGGATCGAGGAGCTGATCGACGAGCTGCGCGAGAACTTCACCATCGTGATCGTCACCCATTCGATGCAGCAGGCCGCGCGGGTGTCGCAGCGCACCGCGTTCTTCCACCTCGGCGAGCTGGTGGAGACCGGCGACACGGAGGAGATTTTCACCAGCCCGCGCGACGAGCGTACCCAGGGCTACATCACCGGCCGGTTCGGTTGAGCCCCGCCCCGACGAAGCCGGGCAGTTCGAGATCAGGAGGAGTCATGCCGGTCGGTTCCGAGCATATCGTCAAGTCGTTCGACGAAGAGCTGAAGCACCTCAACCAGGTGATCGCCCAGATGGGCGGACTGGCCGAGGCACAGCTGCAGATGGCGATCGAGGCCTTGGCACGCCGCGACACCGAGGCGGCCAGCGACGTGGTCAAGCAGGACGCCCGCATCAACCAGCTCGAGGACCAGATCGGCGTCATGACGGTCCGGATGCTGGCGCTGCGCCAGCCGATGGCCCAGGACCTGCGCGAAGTGGTGGCCGCGCTGAAGATCTCCAGCGACATCGAGCGCATCGGCGACTACGCGGCCAACGTGGCCAAGCGGGTGCTGGCGCTCGCCCAGCTGCCGCAGGTGCGACCGCTGCACGCCATTCCGCGCATGGGCAAGCTGGCACAGGAGCTGTTCAAGGAAGTGCTGGATGCCTATGTCGAGCACGATGCCGACAAGGCGATCCGGGTGTGGGAACGGGACGAGGAGGTGGACGAGATGTACACCAGCCTGTTCCGCGAGCTGCTGACCTACATGATGGAGGATCCGCGCAACATCACGCCCTGCACCCATCTGCTGTTCATCGCCAAGAACATCGAGCGCATCGGCGACCACGCCACCAACATCGCCGAGATCATCCACTTCCTGGTGCATGGCAAGCCCCTGGAGGCGGCGCGGCCAAAGGGCGACACGTCGAGCTTCACCGTGGTCACGCCCGAGACCGACGGCGAGCGTTCAAACAAGGCCTGAGCATGAATCCGCTGGTTCTGGTGGTCGAGGACGAGGCCGCGCTGGTGACGCTGTTGCGCTACAACCTGGAGCGCGAGGGTTTCCGCGTGGTCGCGGCGCGCGACGGCGAGGAGGCGCTGCTGCTGGCCCGCGAGCAGAAGCCAGACCTGGTACTGCTCGACTGGATGCTGCCGCTGCTCTCGGGCATCGAGGTCTGCCGCCAGCTCCGGCGCATGCCCGAAGCCCGCAGCATGCCGATCATCATGCTGACCGCGCGCGGCGAGGAGGGCGACAAGCTGCGCGGCCTCGACAGCGGCGCCGACGACTACGTCACCAAGCCGTTCAGCCCGACCGAGCTCATCGCCCGGGTGCGCGCCGTGCTGCGCCGGACCCGGCCGGCCTTCGACGGCGAGGTGCTGGCCTATGAGGACCTGACCATGGACCTCGCGTCGCACCGGGTGCGGCGCCGCCAGCGCGAGGTGCATCTGGGCCCGACCGAGTTCCGCCTGCTGCGCCACCTGATGGAGCATCAGGGCCGGGTGTTCAGCCGCGAGCAGCTGCTGGATCTGGTGTGGGGCCAGGACGTCTATGTCGAGCCGCGTACCGTCGACGTCCATATCCGCCGGCTCAGGAAGGCGCTCAACGGCGAGGAGGAGGCCGACCTGATCCGCACCGTGCGCTCGGCCGGCTACGCGCTCGACCGGGCGTCGTAGGATCAGTTCGGGACATCATCCAGGAGCCGCAGCACGTCGTCCGACAAGGCGTCGGGTCCGAATGGATTGCACAGGCGAACGCCGCCGAGCTTTTGGCCGTCCTGCATATCTTCGGTGACGACGACGGCGCACCCGGCAGCCGCTGCTGTTGCGACGATCATCGAATCCCAGATACTGAGCTTTCTTGACGCGCTGATTCGAACTGCAGTGCCGAAGGCTGCTTCGTCTGCAACAGCCACTGGATACAGCGTCATCCAGTCGCGCACTTGGTCGGCCGCTTCGCTTGCCCGCACGACTCCCTTGCGGGTCGCTGCGTGATAGAACTCCGCGAGCGATTGCAGGGTGAGGACGCAGTCGCGAGACACAGCCCGATCCATGAGTTCCGTCGCGAGCTCGTGTTTTCTGCCCGCAAGTTGGTCGGCCGCGTAGACGAGCACATTGGTGTCGAGAGTGAAGCGCTCACCGCTCATAAAGCGAATCGCGATCCAGCTTGCCGATGCCCAATGGCCAACCCTTCTTCATCCGCTTGCGCGTCCGCTCCAGCGCGGCCTGCTGTTCGGCGGTCAGCACGCGCTTGCCGCCGGCAGGCACCAGCTTCGCCACCGCCACGCCGCGCCGCGTGATGACGAGCTCCTGGCCGGATTCCGCCTCGCGGACATATTTCGCGAAGTTCTGGTTGGCATCGCGCAGGGTGACGGTCTTGGCCATGGCAGCCTCTCCGGAGCGAATGTAGCGCGATAGTACTACATTTTGTCGAGAGGCACAACGCGGACGCCCGGCGGCCGATCAAGCTGGCTCGGCTTGATCGGATCACGCTCTGGGCGGCGCCTCACCCGGTCCCGGCCAGCGCCGCTCGGTAGCCCGCCGCCACCTCGGCGCCGAAGCAGGCGAAGACCACGCGGGTCACGCCGGCCGCCGGCGCGGCCGCCGCCACGGCCGCCACGGCGATGCGCGTCGCGCGCTCGAGCGGGAAGCCGTAGATGCCGGTGGAGATCGCCGGGAAGGCGATCGACTTTAGGCCGTGCTCGCCGGCCAGCCGCAGACTCGCGCGGTAGCAGGCGGCAAGCAGGGCGTCCTCGCCGGCCCCGCCGCCCTGCCAGACCGGGCCGACGGCATGGATGACATGGCGCGCCCGGAGCTTGAATCCGGGGGTGACGCGGGCATCTCCGGTCGGGCAGCCGCCCAGGGCGGCGCAGGAAGCGGCGAGTTCCGGACCCGCCGCGCGATGGATCGCGCCGCACACGCCGCCGCCCGGCGCCAGCGCACCGTTGGCCGCGTTGACGATGGCATCGACATCGAGCGCGGTGATGTCGCCCTCGATGACCTCCATCGCGACGGCGGTGGCCATCGCGCCCTGCTAGCCTTTCTCGCCCTGCGCCCGCTCGATCGCCTCGGCGATCAGCTTGGTCGCCTCGTCGGCCTCGGCCCAGCGCGCGACCTTCGCCCACTTGCCCTTCTCCAGGTCCTTGTAGTGGGTGAAGAAATGGCCGATCTGCTCGATCAGGATGGTGGGCAGCTGGCGATAGGACGAGACGTCCTTGTAGAACGGGTGCAGGTCGTCGCTCGGCACCGCCAGGATCTTCTCGTCGAGCCCGGCCTCGTCCTCCATCATCAGGGCGCCGATCGGGCGCGAGCGAATGACCACGCCGGGCACCACCCGGGTCGGGCCGACCACCATGATGTCGCAGGGGTCGCCGTCGAGCGACAGGGTGTGCGGGATGAAGCCGTAGTTCGCCGGATAGGTCATCGAGGTGTGCAGGAAGCGGTCGACGAACATCGCGCCCGACGCCTTGTCGAGCTCGTACTTCACCGGCTCGCCGCCCAGGGGGATCTCGATGATCGCGTTGACCTCGAACGGCGGGTTGCGGCCGATCGGTATCTTGGAGACGTCCATGCGAGCTCTCCCGCGCGTGAGGTTGCGAGGTCCGGTCGCCGGCCCGCCCTACTGGGCGGGCGAGGCGGCCGCTTCCGCCTTCGGCTGGCCGGCAGACGGGAACCGCTTCATCATCCACATCAGCATGAGCAGGCCGGGGATCGCCACCGCGGTCGACACGATGAAGAACGTGACCCAGTCGACATGGTCGGCGACCCAGCCGCTCGACGACGACAGCAGGGTGCGACCGAACGCCATGAACGAGGAGAACAGGGCGTACTGGGTCGCGGTATAGGCGACGTTGCACAGCACCGACAGATAGGCGACGAAGGCCGCCGAGCCCATGCCGCCCGACAGGTTCTCGATGCCGATAGTGGCGAACAAAAGGGTCAGATCGGCGCCGGCGGCGGCCTGGACCGCGAACATCAGGTTGGAGCCCATCTGCAGGATGCCGCAGACCAGCAGCGCCTTGATCACCCCGTAGCGCCCGACCACCAGCCCGCCCAGGAACACGCCGAGCAGCGTGGCGACCAGCCCGAACACCTTGCTGACGCTGGCGATCTCCGCCTTGGTGAAGCCGATCTGGATGTAGAACGGATTGGCCATCACCCCGGCGAAGGCGTCGCCGAACTTGTACAGCAGGATGAAGGCGAGCACGAGCAGCGCGGAGCGCAGGCCGCTGCGCTGGATGAACTCGGCGAAGGGATTGACCACCGCCTGCTCGATCGTCGCCAGCAGGCCGCGGCCCGGCGGCGGCGGCGCGACCTTGGGCTCGACGCACAGGATCGTGGTGGCGACGCCGATCAGCAGCAACGCCGCCATCGCCGCGTAGACCGCGAACCAGGACGCGTTCCCCGCCAGGAACAGCGCGCCGGCGCCGCTCGCCAGCAGGCCGACGCGGTAGCCGAACTGGGTGACCGCGGCCCCGGCGCCCTGCTCGTCGGCCTCGAGGATCTCGATGCGATAGGCGTCTATGACGATGTCCTGGCTGGCCGACAGGAAGGAGACCAGGACCGCCCAGAACGCGGTCCAGAACGGCGCCATCGCCGGCGACGAGCCGCCCAGGCCGACGATCGCCGCGATCAGCGCGACCTGGATCACCAGCAGCCAGGAGCGCCGCCGGCCCAGCCAGGCGGTCAGTAGCGGAATCGGCGCCCGGTCGATCACCGGTGCCCACAGGAACTTGAACGAGTAGGGCGCGCCGACCAGGGCGAACAGGCCGATGCTGGTCAGCGTGACGCCTTCCTCGGTCAGCCAGATCGACAGGGTGGAGAGGGTGAGGAGCAGCGGCAGGCCGCTGGCGAATCCCATCAGCAGGACGATCAGGATCCGGCGGTTGAGGTAGACCCCCGCCAGGCCGCGCCAGCGCGCCGGCGCCGCAGCATCCCGCCGCTGGCTCACCGCGTCAGCCCGTTGCGCTCGAGGATTCCGATCGGCATCCGCGCCCGAGACTCCGTCGCCGTCACGCCCGCTGGCGCGACGGCGAGGAAGTAGCACAGCGAATCGGCGCCGGCAACGCGGGCCACCCGCCGGACGGCACGCGCCGCCGGATCAGCTCGCCTCGGCCTCGGCGGTGCGGCTGGCGCGCTTGCGGGCGTTGGGGTCGAGCAGCCGCTTGCGCAGGCGGATCGACTTCGGCGTCACCTCGACCAGCTCGTCGTCCTCGATGTAGGCGATCGCCTTCTCGAGCGTCATGGCGCGCGGCGGGGTCAGGCGGATCGCCTCGTCCTTCGAGGTGGTGCGGATATTGGTGAGCTGCTTGCCCTTCAGCGGATTGACCTCGAGGTCGGAACCGCGATTGTGCTCGCCGATCACCATGCCCTCGTACACCTCGGTGCCCGGGGTGATGAACATCGGCCCGCGCTCCTCCAGGTTCCACAGGGCGTAGGCGACCGCCGTGCCGGTGGAGTTGGAAATCAGCGTGCCGTTGCGCCGGCCCTCGATCGGGCCCTTGTAGGGGGCGTAGGAATGGAACAGCCGGCTCATGATGCCGGTGCCGCGGGTGTCGGTCAGGAAGTCGCCGTGATAGCCGATCAGGCCGCGCGACGGCACCAGGAAGGAAATGCGGGTCTTGCCGCCGCCGGACGGGCGCATGTCGGTCAGCTCGCCGCGGCGCTTGCCGAGCGCCTCGACCACCACGCCGGTGAACTCGTCGTCGACGTCGACCTGGATCTCCTCGATCGGCTCCTGGCGCTGGCCGGTCTCGGGATCGGTGCGATAGAGCACCCGCGGCCGGCTGATCGACACCTCGAAGCCTTCGCGGCGCATGGTCTCGATCAGCACGCCGAGCTGCAATTCGCCGCGGCCCGCCACCTCGAAGGCGTCGCGGCCTTCGGCCTCGCGCACCTTGATGGCGACGTTGCCCTCGGCCTCGCGCAGCAGGCGCGCGCGGATCATGCGGCTGGTCACCTTGTCGCCCTCGCGGCCCGCGAGCGGCGAATCGTTCACCGACACGGTCATGGCGATGGTCGGCGGATCGATCGGCTGGGCGTGGATCGGCGTCTCGACCTCGGGCGCGCAGATGGTGTCGGCCACCGTGGTGTCCGGCAGGCCGGCGATGGCGACGATGTCGCCGGCCAGCGCCTCTTCGATGGTCACCCGCTCGATGCCGCGGAACGACAACAGCTTGGTGAGGCGCGCGGTCTCGACTTCCTCGCCGCTCTGGTGGATCGAGTGCACGGACATGTTGAGCTTGGCGCGGCCGGAATGGATGCGCCCGGTGAGCACGCGGCCGAGATAGGGATCGTATTCCAGCGTGGTCACCAGCATGGCGAACGGCGCGTCGACATCGGCCTTGGGCGCCGGCACGTGGCGCACGATCAGGTCGAACAGCGGCGCCAGGTCGGTGCGCGGCGCGTCGAGATCGGTCGCCGCCCAGCCGGTGCGGCCCGACGCGAACAGGGTCGGGAAGTCGAGCTGCTCGTCGCTGGCGCCCAAGGCCGCGAACAGGTCGAACACCATGTCGTGGACCTCGTGCGGGCGCGCGTCCGGGCGGTCGACCTTGTTGACGACGACGATCGGCCGGAGGCCGAGGCGGAGCGCCTTGGCGGTCACGAACTTGGTCTGCGGCATCGGCCCCTCGGCCGCGTCCACCAGCACCACCACGCCGTCGACCATCGAGAGGATGCGCTCGACCTCGCCGCCGAAATCGGCATGGCCGGGGGTGTCGACGATGTTGAGCCGCATGTCCTTCCAGGCCACCGAGGTGCACTTGGCCAGGATGGTGATGCCGCGCTCGCGCTCGAGCTCGTTCGAATCCATCACCCGCTCGGCGACCTGCTGGTTGGCGCGGAAGGCGCCGCTCTGCTTCAGCAGCTGGTCGACCAGGGTGGTCTTGCCGTGGTCGACATGGGCGATGATCGCGATATTGCGC
>CAYJQC010000053.1:0-20016 GCA_964372215.1 uncultured Rhodospirillaceae bacterium | reverse complement strand
TGCTGCTCACGCGACGCCTGGCACGCTCACCATGAGTTTCGAGTCGGACTCTTAGGCTGATCCCACCCGCTGGCCCAGCCGCCGGCGGGCGACCTGGTCGATGGTGCGCCGCATCTCCGGGTCGGCGTCGAGCAGGCGGCGGAAATCGACCGCGCTCAGCGCCAGGAGCCGGCAATAGCCGAGCGCGACCACGTCGGCGTTGCGCGGGTTGTGGGTGAGCAGCGCGATCTCGCCGACGAATTCGCCGCTGCCGAGCCGGATCGGGCGGCCGGGAAGCCTGACCTCGACGGCGCCGGAATCGACGAAGTACATGGCGTCGCCGCGCTCGCCCACGGCGATGATCCGTTCGCCCGGCACCGCCAGGCGCGGTCGCAGCAGCCGGGCGATCCCGGCGACGCGGTTCGGCGCCAACCCGGCGAACAGCGGCACCCGGGCGATCATGTCCTCGGGCTTCATGGCGATGTCGAGCGCCGGCCGGCGATCGAGCGCGCGCCAGCGCTGGGCGACGCCATGGTCGAGATCGTTGAAGATCTCCTGGCTCACCACCGATTCCGCCAGCATGGCGCGATAGCTGTCCTCCTCGAGCCGCAGGGCCAGCCGGCCGAGATAGCGCTCCTGCAGCGCCGCGAAGTACTCGGGATATTGCAGGCGCAGGGCCTCGAGCGCCTGCTCGGCCGCCGCCAGGCGCGCCGCCAGGATGGCGGCCAGGCTCTCGCCGGTGGCGCCGCCGAGCAGCGGTGTCAGCCGGCGGTCGCTGAACGCCACCAGATCGCGCAGCACCATCTGCCCGACCAGCAGGGTCTCGAAGCGGTCGGCCAGCGCATCGGCGAGCGGCCCGATCACGCGCACGCGCCGGTGCATGATCTGGGCGGCCCGGAATCCGAAGGGGAAGGCGAGCGCCTTGGCCGCCGCCGCCTCGTAGCCGGCGCGCCCGCCGGTCTTGACGCCGTCGAGCAGGCGCCCGGACTGGGCCATCAGCGTATGGGCGACCCGGCGCGCGATCAGCCGTTCCTCGTACCGCGCCAGCGCCAGCTCGCTCTCGCGGTTCGCCAGGGTGGCGAGCCCGATATAGACCCGGTCGTCCTCGGACAGGGCGGCCGCCGGCGTGGTCGCGTCGCTTCTGCCGGTACGCTGTTCCAGCTCGTGGGTCACCTCGGCGACGACGGCGGGCGCGATACGGTCGGCGGCCGCCACGGTCTCGATGCGCTCGCGGATCGAGTCGCGGGCCAGCGCCAAGGCGCGGTCGCGCACCGCGCGCTCGGCCGGCGACAGCTGGTCGATCTTCAAGAGGCGGATCAGCGGCCGCAGCGTGGTGCCCTGGACGAACAGGGTGAACAGCACATAGCCGGTGGTGAGCACCGCGACGAACTGGCGGATATCGGCGGGAACCGCCTGGTGTTCGGTGACCGCGAGCGCGAGGGCGAGCGACACCGCGCCGCGCAAGCCGCCCCAGACCACGACCGCCTTGTAGGCCGGGCTGACCCGGTTCGCCAGGCCGATCGCGGTCAGGGCCGGGTGCAGGCCATAGAGCACCAGCGCCCGGGCGACGATCGCGGCCGCCACCAGCAGGGCCAGCAGCAAGGCGTCGCGCCCGCCGATCTCGGTCAGCAGCCGCGGCACCAGCATCGCCGCCAGCAGGAACACCAGGGAGTTGGCCCAGAACGCGAGCTGTTCCCAGGTCTCGATCAGGCTGTCCCAGGTCGACGGCGTCAGCCGGGTGCGTCCGACCGAGCTGATCACCAGGGCCGCGGTCACCACCGCGACCACACCGGAAACCCCGAGATAGCGGTCGCTGACGACATAGGAGGTGTAGGCAAGCGCGACGGTCAGGGTGACCTCGGCGAAGCGCAGGCCGCGCAGCACCCCGACCACCGCGCAGGCGACCCGGCCGGCGACATAGCCCGCCGCCGCGCCGCCCAGGAAGCTGACCGTGAAGTCGGCCGCGGTGCCGAACAGGCTGCCGTCGGCGCCGCTGCTGACGATGCCGAGCAGCAGGGTGAACAGGGCGATCGCGGCGGCGTCGTTGAACAGGCTCTCGCCCTCGACCAGGATCGACAGGCGGCGCGGCGCGCCGAGATCGCGGAAGATGCCGATCACCGCCGCCGGATCGGTGGTGGCGACGATGGCGCCGAGCAGCAGGCAGGCGGCGAGCCCGACCGGCGCGAACGGCGCCAGCGCCATGCCGACCACGACCGTGCAGACCAGCACCGCCACGACCGCCATCAGCAGCACCGTGGCGAACTCGTCCATCAGCCGGCGGACGTCGATCACCAGCCCGGCCTCGAACAGCAGCGCCGGCAGGAAGACATAGAGAAAGACCTCGGCCGAGATGTCGAACCCTTTGAGCGCGTTGATGAAATCGCCGGCCATGCCCATGCCGGCGTCGTCGGGAACCGTGGCGGTGACGGCGCCGAGCGCACAGCCGACCAGGGCCAGCAGGACGGTGTAGGGCAGGGTCAGGCGGTTTGCGAGCGGGGGCAGAAAGCTGACCAGCGCCAGAAGGCCGGCCAGGCCGAAGACCGTGATCGCGATGTCCTGCATGCCGGGTCGGCCCTTAGGGCATGGTCGGATCGCGCTGAAGCAGTGCGATCGGCGACTCATGCTCTCGCTTCAGCAGAGAAGACCAGGATTCACGTCCCAAGCTGAACCTGTCCTGGACGATCCCGATCCAGGGCACGTCCCAAGGCCCTGCACGGAGCAAAGGCTCCGTGCGCCAACCGTAACGGGGCCGTACGGGGCCGGCAAGCCGGCTGCGGCCCCGGGCCCGCGGTCAGTTGTGGTTGTTGCCGGGGCTTCCGCTTTCCCGATCGCGGTCGCCGATGCCGGGCGGGCCGAAGAACGACAGATCGTCCTCGACCGCAGGGTCCCGGGGCGCGGTGCGGCCGTTGACAACGGCCACGCCCGGGGTGCCGCTGGCGATCACCAGCGACTGTCCGGCGCGCGCGGTTCCCGGCGCGCCGGCCCGGGGAGTCGCCTCGACCGCACCCTCGATCACCCAGACGTCGGTATTGCCGCCCTCGTCGATCGACAGCACGAACTTGGTGCCGCGGATGGCGAGGGTGGCCGACGGGGTCTCGAGACGCAGGCCGTCCTCGCCGAGATCGCCGGAAACGAAGCGGAAGATCCCTTTGGCAAAGCTGATCGCCGCCGCGCCGGCGCCGGCATCCGGGTCGTAGACGAAGCGGTCGAGCACTACGGTGGAATTGCCGCCGACCTGGAGCCTGCTGCCGTCGAGGAAGCGCAGCGCGGTGCTGCCGTGGCGGTCGGTGCTGACCGTCTCCGCTTCGTAGATGGTGGTGTTGAAGTACAGGGGCTCGGACCGGCCGGCGGTGCGGGCGCCGGTCGCGCCCATGTAGGGGCGCTGGAACACCGTGCCGACCGCCGGCTCGGCCCGGACCGGCGCCGCGGCGGCGAGGCAGGCCGCGCCGGCGACGGCCATGACGGCGGCAATGCGCAACGACAGGTTCATGCGGTCCTCATCGGTCCCCGCGGGCGCTAGCCGCTCTTGCTGTGGGCCAGGTAGACGCCGTCCCAACCGGCGGCCGGCGGAGCGGCACGGTAGTCGGCGATGCGCCGCGCGTAAACCTCGTAGAGCTTGACGAGCGTCACATCGAGCCCCTTTGCCACAGCGAGCCTTTCGGTCGCCGCATCCCAGTCCTGCCGGCGATAGGCGGCGATCATCGCCGCGTGGGTTTCTGCCAGCCGCGCGAAATCCGGGTCGGCGGCGCGCTCGGGCCCGCCGAGCGCGGTGTAGATCCGAAGCGGCGCGTCGCGGCCCTTGACCTGGACCTGGTCGAGTTCGAGGAGCGCGAAGCCCGGCGCCTGCCCGGCGGTCTCGGCGCCGAGCACGATGTCGACGCCGTAGGCGCGGGTCAGCCCCTCGAGCCGCGAGGCGAGATTCACGGAGTCGCCGAGCACCGAGTATCCCAGCCGCTGCTCGGAGCCGAAATTGCCGACGCAGCCGGATCCGGTGTTGAGACCGATGCCGACGGCGATCTGCACCGGCGTCTTGCCGGCGGCGACCGCTTCCCGATGCAGGGACCCGTTCAGGCGCGCGAGCTCGGCCCGCATCTCGAGCGCGGCCTCGAGCGCGTGGCGCGCGTGTTCGGGATCGTCGAGCGGCGCGTTCCAGAACGCCATGATGCAGTCGCCGATGTACTTGTCGACGGTGCCGTGATGGCGGTTCTCGATCACCGTGGTCATCGGGGTGAGGAAGCGGTTGATCAGCTGCGTGAGCGATTCCGGGTCGAGCTGTTCCGAGATGCGGGTGAAGCCCTGGATGTCGCAGAACATGAGGGTGAGCTCGCGAATCTCGCCGCCCAGCTTGATCGGTCCCGCATTCCGGGTCAGGCGGTCCACCACCACCGGCGACAGGTAACGGCCGAAGGTGCTGCGCACGAAGCGCTTCTCGCGCTCGGTCCGGAGGTATCCGATCAGCGTGCCGGACATGTAGACCAGCAGCACGACGAAGCACGGAAACAGCGGATCGACCAGCCAGCCGGCCTGGGCGAACGCCACCCATGACGCGGCGACCGCGCCGCCGCTGGCGGTCAGCGCGATCACCAGGGTCAGCAGCGCGCCGACCCGGCGCAGCGCGAAGATCAGGGTCAGTCCGATCAGCGTCTGATAGACGATCTCGATGCCCTTGGCCATGTCGGGACGCTGCAGGAACTCGCCGGCGATCATCTGCTCCAGGGCCTGGGCGTGCACCTCGACGCCGGGGACCACCCGCTCGATCGGCGTCGAGCGCAGATCCTTCAGGCCCTCGACCGTGGTGCCGAGCAGCACGATCTGCCCGGCGACGCGGCCGGCGTCGAAATCCGGCGCCAGCACCTCCCAGGCCGGGATGAAGCGTTCCTGGACATGGCCGGTGTCGTACAGCAGGAGATTGCCGTGCTGGTCGGTGGGGACGACGATCGCGCCGATCTTCACGTTGTTGATGCCGGTCGACGTGCCGAGGCTCCGCTCCTTGTTGGCGCCGGACGACTTGATGATGTAGCTGCCGGCATCCTGGGCGACGCGCAACGCCTCGGCGGATAGGGTCGCGAAGAACTGTTCCCCGACGCCCAGCACCAGCGGAATGCGGCGGATGACGCCGTCGGAGTCCGGGATGGTGTTGACGCTGCCGTTGCCGGTCGCCGCCGACTCCAGGATCGGCAGCGAGCGCACCGCGGCCGCGAACTGCGCGACGAAGGGTGCCGCGCGGTCGCCGGCCTCCGCGAAGCCGGCGACCGCCTTGGGCGGCGGCACACTGGCCTGCTGGCGCGCCTCCTCGCTGTTGAGGAGCGCGAAGGCAGTCACCGAGCGCACCCGCGACAAGGCGGCGGCGAACGCTTCGTCGGGATCCGGCAGGCGCATCAGCTCGGAGCGCAGCTCGGGGTCGCTGGCGGCCTGGGGCCACAGCGCCAGGAAGTTGCGCGGCGCCATGCGGTCCGGCTCGGCGAAGATCACGTCGAAGGCGATGGTGGATACGCCGCTCGCGGTCAGCCGGTCGACCAGCTCGGCCAGCAGATTGCGCGGCCACGGCCACTGGCCGAGGCGGCGCAGGCTCTCCTCGTCGAGGTCGATGATCCTGACCGGCTGCGGGGTGTATTCGCGGGGCTTCAGGCGCTGATACTCGTCGAACACCAGGTTGCGCATCTGCTCGACCAGCGGCGGCTCGTTCACCCGCACCACGATGGCGAGGACGAGCAGCAGGCCGGGGATGAGGAGATCGAGCCAGCGGGACATGAACGGCCGGGCAGGGGTGGGCGCAACGCGGCCGAGTGTAGCATGGCCGGCAGCGATGCCACCGGAACTGGCCGGACTCGTCGCCGGCAAGCGCCGCTGCTGGCGCATGGTCGGATCGCATTGAAACAGTGCGATCCCTGAATCATGCTCTACTTCAAAAAGGTAGAGCAAGATTCACGCCTCGGATCGATTCATTCCGAGGCGATCTTGGTCTAGGGTTCGCTCGATTCGATCGGGAGCAGCACGGCATGACCGACCATCGCCTCCAGAACTGGCAGATCCGCAAGCCGGCCGTGGTCTCGGCCCACGGCATCGTCGCGTCGCAGAGCCTCGACGCCGCCCGTGCCGGGGCGCAGATCCTGGCCGCCGGCGGCAACGCGGTCGATGCCGCGGTGGCGACCAGCCTCGCCCTCGCCGCCGCCGAGCCGTGGATGAGCGGGCTGGGCGGCGGCGGCTACATGCTGGTCTACACGGCCCGCGACGACCGGGTGCGGGTGGTCGATTTCGGCATGATCGCGCCGTCCGCCCTCGACCCGGCCGACTATCCGCTGGCCGGCGGCACCGATTCGGCGCTGTTCGGCTGGCCGGCCGTGGAAGGCGATCGCAACGTCAAGGGCTACCAGTCGATCGCGGTGCCCGGCCAGGTCGACGGCCTGCGCCTGGCGCTGGAGAGCTTCGGCAGCAAGAGCTGGAGCGAGGTGATCCGGCCGGCGATCGCGCTGGCCGAGGCCGGCCTGCCGCTCGACTGGTTCGGCAGCCTGTCGATCGCCGTTGCGGCGCGCGAGCTGGCCGAGTTCCCGGCCTCGCGCGCGGTCTACCTGCCGGACGGCATGGCGCCGGCGCCGGGCGGCGACGGACCGCTGCCGCGCCTCGCGCTCGGCAACCTCGCCAAGACCCTGCGCCATCTGGCCCAGGCCGGCCCGCGCGATTTCTACGACGGCGCGCTGGCCCGCTCGATCGTCGCCGACCTGCAGTCGGGCGGCAGCAGGCTGTCGGCGGCCGATCTCGCCGGCTATCGCGCACGGCTGGTCGACCCCCTGGAGATCGCCTATCGCGGCGCCAGCGTGGCCGCGCCGCCGGGTCTGACCGCCGGGCCGACCCTGGCCCGCGTGCTCGGGCTGCTGGACGCCGGCCCGGCACCGGCCGAACGCGCCGCCGGACGGCCCGGCGCCGCCGGCTACGCCGCCTTCGCCGCGTCCCTCGCCACCGCCTATGCCGAGCGGCTCGCCGGGCTGGGCGACGACGCCGACATGGTGGCGACCGCCAATGCCTCCTGCACCTCGCATCTGTCGGTGGTCGATCGCGACGGCAACATGGTGGCGCTGACCCAGACCCTGCTGTCGCGCTTCGGGTCGAAGGCGCTGCTGCCGCAATCCGGCATCATGATGAACAACGGCATCATGTGGTTCGACCCGCGGCCCGGGCGGCCGAACGCGATCGCGCCGGGCGCGCGGCCGCTCTCCAACATGTGCCCGGCGATCGCCCGGCTCGGCGACGGCGCCAGGGTCGCGCTCGGCGCCTCGGGCGGCCGGCGCATCCTGCCGGCGGTGGCGCAGGTGCTGTCGTTCCTGATCGACTACGGCATGACGCTGGAGGATGCGTTCCACTGCCCGCGGCTCGACGTCTCCGGCGGTGCCGGCGCCACGCTCGACGTCCGGCTCGCGCGCGCCACGCTCGACGCGGTCGCCGCGTCCATGCCTGTCATGGTGGCGGAAACCGCCGCCTATCCCGTGCTGTTCGCCTCGCCCAGCGCGGTGCTGCGGCGCGGGCCCGAGAACCAGGGCATGGCCGATATCGGCTCGCCCTGGTCGGGGGCCGCCGCCGGCTGACCGATCGGCACCCGCGTTCGCGCCCGCCGCAATCCGGGTTGACCGTGCGGGGCGGGGCGGAGGATGTTACCAGGCTCGATAATGGGGCATCGAGCGGCGGCCGGGCCAACGCGCCCAGGTAACGACGGCCGCCGCCGCGGGGTCCGCCACCGGACGCCGCCAACGAAATGGGAGACACCGGACATGTCTGATACAAGCAGGACTCTGCCCGCCGTCGCCGCGGGCGTCGCGCTGGCGCTCGCGCTCGGCGCCAGCACCGCCTTGGCGGCCGACAAGATCGTGATCTCGAACTGGGACGGCTACATGCCGGCCGACCTGCTCGAGAACTTCACCAAGGAGACCGGGATCGAGGCCGAGCTGTCGGTCCACGCCACCAACGAAGAGATCATGGGCAAGGTGACCGCCGGCGGCGGCAAGGGCTACGACGTGCTGTTCGTCTCCTCGCCGTTCGTCGAGGCGCTCGGCCATCTCGGCCTGATCGCCGATCTCGACCCGGCCAACATCCCCAATCTGGCGAACCTCTATCCGGAGGCGCAGACCCTGGCCTACGACGCCGGCAACAAGCACTCGGTGCCCTATGCCTGGGGCACCACCGGCCTGTGCTACCGCAGCGACCTGGTGAAGACCGCGCCGACCAGTTGGATGGACTTGCTGAAGCCGTCCGACGACCTCAAGGGCAAGGTCACCATGCTGGCCACCGACCGCTGGCTGATGGCGGCCGGGCTGAAGGCGCTCGGCCATTCCGTGAACAGCACCGACGCGGGCGAGATCGCGGCCGCCAGGGACCTGCTGATCGAGGCCAAGAAGACCCTGCTGGCCTATGACGACACCACCTTCTATTCGAAGCTGGTGTCCGGCGAGGCCGCCCTGGTGCATGCCTGGGACGGCTGGTGCAACTACGGCATCGCCGAGAACGCCGACATCAAGTACGTGATCCCCAAGGAAGGCACCGACATGTGGGTCGACACCATGGTGGTGACCGCCGCGTCGGAGAACAAGGCGGCGGCCGAGGCCTTCGTCAACTACGTGCTGCGGCCCGAGGTGCATCGCTGGGTGGCGGAGAACATCCTCTACAAGGTGCCCAACAAGGCGGCCATGGAAGGTGTCGATCCGAGCCTGCTGGAAACCTTCCCGAACATGGCGATGACCCCGGCCGAGATCATGCAGGGCGAGCTGCTGCGCGACCTCGGCAACACCCAGAAGGACTACACGCGGGCGGTGACCGAAATCACCTCGGCGCAGTAGCGCCGTGAGCTCCGGGGGCCGTCGCTTCGCGGCGGCGGCCCCTCGTCGTTCGGCCCCCGCCTTGCCCCGCGCCCCGCGATGACCGCGTCCCGGACCGACCTTCTGCGCCGGCTGGTGCTGCTCGGGCCCGGCATCGGCTGGCTGTTCGTGTTCCTGGTGGTGCCCTGCGCGGTCGTCTTCGCCTTCAGCTTCTTCGAGCGCGGCGTCTATGGCGGCATCGACTACGTCTTCACCCTCGAGAACTACGCCCGCGCCATCGATCCGCTCTATCTCTCGATCTTCCTGACCTCGGCCCGGATCGCCGCCATCGCCACCCTGGTGGCGCTGGTGGTCGGCTATCCCGCCGCCTACCTGATCGCGACCGCGCGGAAATCCTGGCAGGTGCCGCTGCTGATCCTCGCCATGCTGCCGTTCTGGAGCAACTACCTGATCCGCACCTATGCCTGGATGGTGCTGCTGAACAACGAGGGGCTGATCAACCGCGCGCTGGCCGGGCTCGGCCTGATCGATGCGCCGCTGCCGCTGCTGTACAACCAGTTCGCCATCGTCGTCGGCCTGGTCTACGGCTACCTGCCGTTCATGATCCTGGCGCTCTACAGCTCGATCTCCAGGCTCAACCCGGAGATCCGCGAGGCCTCGGCCGATCTCGGCGCGCCCGGCTGGAAGACCTTCCTGCGCATCATCCTGCCGCTGACGCTGCCCGGGATCGCCGCCGGCTCGGTGTTCGTGTTCGTGCTGTCGATCGGTAACTTCATCACCCCCGATCTGCTCGGCGGCGGCCGCCTGAAGATGGTCGGCAACCTGATCTACGACCAGTTCCTGAAGGCGCGCGACTGGCCGTTCGGCTCGGCCCTCGCCTTCATCCTGATCGGGGTCATGCTGCTGCTGCTGTTCGCCCAGGCCTGGGGCACGGGGCGCGGCGGGGAGCGGCCGAAAGATGCGTAGGACCCTTGCACCCATCCGCTCCCTCCGCCCTTGCGGGGGAGGGCGATTCGAGTGCGCGCCATGAGCCGCCATGTGCCGGCCGAGCGCCGCTGGCTCGGCGCCCATCTCGGCCTGGTCTATCTGTTCCTGTACGGGCCGATCGTGGTGCTGATCGTGTTGAGCTTCAACAAGAGCGGGCTGCCGACCGCCTGGACCGGCTTCTCGACCGAGTGGTACGGCAAGCTCGCGGTCAACCAGGCGATCCTGTCCTCGGTCCGCAACACCCTGGTCGTCGCGGTCACCTCGACCCTGATCGCCAGCGCGATCGGCACGCTGCTGGCGCTCGGCCTGGAGCGCCTGCGCCCGAGCGCGCTGCTCGACGGCCTCGTGTTCGTGCCGATGATCATTCCCGACATCGTGCTGGCGATCGCGCTCCTGTCGTTCTACACCCTGCTCGACGTGACCCTCGGCCTGCACTCGATCATCCTGTCGCACACGGTATTCAACATCGCCTTCGTCTGCGCGGTGGTGCGGGCCCGGCTCAAGGGCTTCGACAAGTCGATCGTCGAGGCGTCGATCGACCTCGGCGCCGGCGAGATCCGGACCTTCTTCCGCATCGTGCTGCCGGTGATCTTCCCGGGCGTGCTGGCCGGCGCGCTGCTCGCCTTCACCCTCAGCATCGACGAGTTCATCATCGCCTATTTCACCGCCGCGCCGGGCAGCGGCTCGACCACCTTTCCGATGCAGATCTATGCCATGATCCGCTTCGGCGTGACGCCGGAGATCAACGCCGTCGCCACCATCGTGATCGGCGTCAGCTTCTTCCTGGTGATCCTGTCGCAGCGCCTGCAGCGCAAGGCCGAGCCATGAGCGAGAGCCGCGCCGTCATCGAGATCCGCGGGGCGACCCGGCGCTTCGGCCCGATCACGGCGGTCGACGATCTGTCGCTCGCCATCGCCGAGAACGAGTTCTTCGCGCTGCTCGGGCCCTCGGGCTGCGGCAAGACCACGCTGCTCCGGATGATCGCCGGGTTCGAACGGCCGGACCGCGGCCGCGTGCTGCTCGACGGCGCCGACATCACGGAGATGCGGCCGAACCGCCGGCCGGTCAACATGATGTTCCAGTCCTATGCCCTGTTTCCCCACTTGAGCGTCGCCGCCAACGTCGCCTACGGGCTGGAGATGGAGGGCGTGAAGGGGGCCGAGCTCAAGCGCCGGGTCGCCGAGGCGCTCGACATGGTGCAGCTCGGCGCCGAAGCGGCGCGCAAGCCGCAGCAGCTCTCGGGCGGCCAGCGCCAGCGCGTGGCGCTGGCCCGCGCCCTGATCAAGCGGCCGCGGGTGCTGCTGCTGGACGAACCGCTGGCCGCGCTCGACAAGAAGCTGCGCGAGCAGATGCAGCTCGAGCTGAAGCGCCTGCAGCACGACACCGGCATCACCTTCCTGGTGGTGACCCACGACCAGGAGGAGGCGCTGGTGATGGCCGACCGGATCGCACTCATCGAGCGCGGCCGGATCGCCCAGCTCGGCAGCCCGAAGGCGCTCTACGAGCACCCGGCCAACCGCTTCGTCGCCGGCTTCATCGGGGTGATGAACTTCCTGCCGGGCCGGCTGGCGGCGGACGGTCTGGTCGAGGTCGACGGCCTCGGCCGGTTCCGCGGCGCCCTGGCCGAAGGCGCCGCCACCGTTTCCGGCGCGCCGGCCGCGCTCGCGGTGCGGCCCGAGCGGCTGCGGGTCGCCCTTGCCAAGCCGGCCGTGCTCGGCGACAACCCCCCGGACGGCCCGGGGGACGGACCGGGGGACGAGCCGGACGGCGGCGCGATCGGCGGACGGGTGCGCAGCATCGCCTATATGGGGCAGGATCTGATGGTGCATCTCGCCGTCGCCGGGCTCGAGGCACCGCTGATCGCGCGGCTCGGCGCCGGCCACGCCATCGCCGGCGGACTGGCCGAAGGCGTCGAGGTGTGGTGCGATTGGCCGGCCGAGCATGCGCGGGTGCTGCCGGACTGAGGCGCGCGGATCCGGGGCGCAGGAACAGGGGAGAGCGAGCATGGCAGCGACACGCAAGAAGCAGGCGGCGGGCAAGTCCCGGGGCAAATCCGGGGCCAAGACGAAGGCGAAGCGCAAGGCCCTCGCCAAGCGCAAGACGGCGCCGAAGAAGGCGACCGCCAAGTCCAGATCGCGGCGCAAGGCGCCCGCGAAGCGCAAGACCATGACGAAGCACAAGGTGGGGGCGAAGCGCAAGACGGCGCCGAAGTCCCGGACCAAGGCGAAGCGCAAGGCGGCGCCGAAGGCAAAGACCAAGGCGCGGACCAAGCGCCGGGCGACCCCCAAGGCCAAGCGTCCCACCAAGCGCAAGGCGGCGCCGAAGGCCAAGGCCAAGTCGAAGCCCAAGGCGCCGGCGCGGAAGGCTCCCGCCAGGAAGGCGCCGGTCAAGAAGGCGCCCGCGAAAAAGGCGCCGGTCAAGAAAGCGATCGCCAGGCCGACGCCGGCGCCGAAGCCGAAGGCCGCGCCGAAGCCGGCCGCCAAATCGGCGATGCGCCCGGCGCGTTCGGGCGCCAAGACCGTGGTGCTGTTTCCCGAGGCGGCGTTCGGGCCGGCGCTCAACTGCGTCGGCGTCGCCCAGCAGCTGAAATCGATGGGCCACAACCCGGTCTTCGTCTGCGACAAGGGCTTCAAGGGGGTGTTCGAAAAGTACGGGTTCGAGGAGAACCTGGTCGACATGTCCGGCGGCCTGTCGGACGAGGAGGTGGCGAAGTTCTGGGCCAACTTCATCGCCGGCCATCTGCCGCATTTCCGGCTGTCGCCGATCGAGCAGATCCCGACCTACGTGGTGCCGGTGTGGGAGGCGATCGTCGACAGCGCGATCATCGCCGAGGCCGGGCTGAACGCCCATCTGCAGCGCATCAAGCCCGACGTCACCTGCGTCGACAACGTGGTGCTGTTCCCGGCGATCAAGCGCACCGGGCGGCCGTGGGTCCGCATCATCTCCTGCTCCGAGAACGAGGTGCCCGATCCCGACATCCCGCCGCATCTGTCGGGCTGCCACGAAACCGACAAGGCCTGCTTCCGGGCGTTCGAGGATGCGTTCCTGCGCCAGGTCGCGCCGACCCATGCACGGTTCAACGCGTTCCTGCAGAAGGTCGGCGAGCAGCCCTATCCGCTCGGCGAGTTCTTCGAGACCTCGCCCTGGATGAACCTGCTGCTCTATCCGCAGCCGCTGCAGTTCAAGCGGCGCACGCCGCTCAACCCCGCGAAGTTCCAATATCTCGAGGGCTGCGTGCGCGACGAGGGCAGCTACGTCGTGCCGAACTTCCCCGGCCATGACGAGCAGCCGCTGATCTATGTGAGCTTCGGCAGCCTGGGGGCGGCCGACGTCAATCTGTACAAGCGCATGATCGCCCTGTTCGGCAAGCTGCCGTTTCGCTTCCTGATGAATGTCGGCGACTACCGGCACCAGTACAGCGAGGTTCCCGGCAACGTGCATCTCGGAACCTGGTACCCGCAGCCGGCGGTGATCCCCCATGTCGAGCTGTTCATCCACCATGGCGGCAACAACAGCTTCAACGAGGCGCTGTATTTCGGCAAGCCGGCGATCATCATGCCGTTCTGCTGGGACGGGCTCGACAACGCCGCCCGCATCCACGACACCGGCTACGGCGAGGAGCTGGCGCGCTACACCTGGACCGACCAGCAGATGGTCGGCGCCATCGAGCGGCTGCTCAACGACCGCCTGATGCACGCCCGCCTGGCCGTGGTGTCCGCCCGCATGAAGGCGGCCAAGGGCAGCGAGAAGGCGGCGCGGATCATCGCCGGCATCGCGGGCAGTTGAGGCGAGGACGAATCGCCCAGCCCCAACGTCTGCCACGGGCTTCATTGTCATCGCCGGGCTTGACCCGGCGATCCACGGCACCGCCACGCGAACGGCGCCATGGATGCGCGGATCAAGTCCGCGCATGACAAGGAAGTGTGGTGAAACCCGCTGCGATCACGGCCCGAGACCACCGACAGGAAGACGCCCGAATGACCAGCTCCGCGCCGCATATCTACGACGCCGCCACCGTCGGCGAGCTCAAGGACTGGGGCGACCAGCCCGACGCCATCGAGGGGAACTCGAAGAGCAGCGGCCTGTTGCTGTGGAAGAGCGACGACAAACAGGTCGAGAGCGGGCTGTGGGTGGTGACGCCGGGCTCCTGGCGGCTCGCCATTCCCGGCGACGAGATCTGCTATTTCCTGTCGGGCCGCGCCACCTATACCGAGCATAACGGCGAGACCATCGAGGTCGGCCCGCAGACCGTCGTGCATTTCCCGTCGGGCTGGACCGGGCGCTGCGACGTGCGCGAGACCCTGCGCAACACCTACATGCTGAACGTCACGCCGACCACGATCGACCGCGGCGCCTCGCCGACCCTGCGCAATCCGATCAACCAGGGCAACCTGGTCGACTGGGGCCCGGTGCCGACCATGATCGAGGGCCAGTCGGTGACCTCCGGCAAGCTGCTGCACAAGGGGCCGGGCGGGCGCAGCGAGACCGGCATCTGGGTCTGCACCCCCGGCTTCTGGAACTGCCACGTCACCAGCGACGAGTACTGCCATTTCATCGCCGGGCGCTGCACCTACACCCACGAGTCGGGCGAAGTGATCGAGATCCGCTCCGACACCGTCGCGTTCTTCCCCCGGGATTGGAAGGGCACCTGCCGGGTGCACGAGACCGTGCGCAAGGTCTACATGATCCGTTGACGGGGTGAGTCATGGCCGCCTTCGATCCGACCATTCCCCAGCTCTTTCTCGACAACGAATTCGTCCGCAGCGAAGGCGGCAGCGTCGACATCGTCGATCCCGCCACCCTCGACACGGTCGGCACGATCGCCGAGCCGAGCGCGGCCGAGATCGACCATGCCATCGCGCGGGCCAACGCGGCGCAGAAGGACTGGGCGGCGCTCGACCTCAAGACCCGCGCCGGCGTGCTGCACCGCCTCGCCGATTCCATCGAGCGCAGCTCGTTCCGCGACACGGCGGAGCTGATGGTGAAAGGCATGGGCAAGCCCTATGCCGAGGCGGTCGGCGAGCTCGCCAACGTGGCGCCGATCTTCCGCTACTGCGCCGAGATGGCGCGCGACGAGGGCGGCCATGTGGCGGGCACCACCCAGGCCGGCTCGTTCCAGTTCAGCCGCTGGGAGCCCTGTGGCGTCAGCGTCCACATCATGCCGTTCAACTTCCCGATCCTGCTGTTCGCCTGGACCTGCGCGGCGTCGCTGGCGGCCGGCAACGGCGTCATCGCCAAGCCGGCGCCGTCGACCGCGTTGTGCACGCTCAAGTTCATGGAGCATTTCCGCCTGCTGCCGGCCGGCCTGGTCGCCTGCCTGCCCGGCGGCGCTGATGTCGCCGAGCGGCTGATCGAGTCGGACGGGACCCATGTCGTGGCCTTCACCGGCGGGGTCGAGACCGGGCGCAAGGTGGCGGAGCGCTGCGGTCGCCTGCTGAAGCCGGCGATCATCGAGGCCGGCGGCAACGATCCGCTGATCGTCTCCGACGCGGCGCCGCTCGAGGTCGCCGTCGCCGGATCGGTGACCGCGACGTTCCACCTGTCCGGCCAGATCTGCACCTCGGCGGAGCGGCTCTTTGTCCACGAGAAGGTGCATGACGCCTTCGTCGCCGACTTCGTCGCCATGACGCGGTCCTTGCGCATCGGCAACGGCATGGGGCAAACCGAAATCGGGCCGCTCGTCAGCCAGGCGGCGCGCGACAAGGTGATGGCGCTGGTCGACCAGGCGGTGGCGGCGGGGGCCCGGATCGAATGCGGCGGCCGGGTGCCGCCCGGCCACAACACCGGCTGGTTCTACGAGCCGACGATCCTGACCGGCGTCACCCCGGACATGGCGATCATGAACACCGAGCTGTTCGGCCCGGTGGCGCCGATCTGCAAGATCGCGAGCTTCGACGAGGGATTGCGCCTCGCCAACCGCTCGCGCTACGGCCTCGGCGCCTCGGTCTTCACCACCCGGCTGGACGAGGCGATGAAGGCGGCCGAAACCCTGGAGGCCGGCATGGTCTGGGTCAACAACCCCCTGATCGACAACGATGCCCTGCCGTTCGGCGGCCGCAAGCTGTCGGGCCTGGGGCGCGAGCTCGGGCGCCTCGGCCTCAACGCCTTCCGCCAGCCCAAGATGATCATCATCGACCATGATCCGAAAATCCAGGGCTGGTGGTATCCTTATCCCGACGACGTGTTCCATCCCGGCTCCGACTGAGACGGGATGGCGGCACGCCAGGGACAAGGGTCGGGCGGTATCCGCATGCGCAAGGGGTTCACCAGGCTGGCGGCGATCGCCGCCGCGGCGCTGCTCTGCTGCGGGCCGGCCGCCGGCGCGGCGGAGCGGCACGCCGAGCTGGTGATCGATGCCGGCACCGCCGAGGTGCTGCGCGCCCGCGAAGCGAATGCGCGCTGGCAGCCGGCCTCGCTCACCAAGATGATGACCCTCTACTTGACCTTCGCCGAGATCGAGGCCGGCAACCTCGCCTTCGACGAGTCGCTGGTGGTCTCCGACAGCGCCGCCGCCCAGCCGCCGACCGAGATCGGCCTCGACGAAGGCGACAAGATCACCGTCGAGAAGGCGATCGAGGCGGTCATCGTGCGTTCGGCAAACGACGCCGCGGTGGTGCTCGCGGAACGCATCGGCGGCGACGAGGACGGCTTCGCCCGGCGCATGACCGCGGAAGCCCAGCGCCTCGGCATGCGCGCGACGGTGTACCGCAACGCCAGCGGCCTGCCCGATCCCGGACAGGTGACGACCGCCCATGACCAGGCGCTGCTCGGCCTCGCGCTGATGAACGACTTTCCGCAGCACTATCATTTCTTCGCGCTGTCGCAGCTGCGCTACGGCAACCGGACGCTGTCCGGCTACAACGGCCTGCTGGTGTCGTACGACGGCGCCGACGGCATCAAGACCGGCTTCACCTGCGATTCCGGCTACAACATCGTGGCGTCGGCGGTACGCGGCGAACGGCGCCTGGTCGCGGTCTATCTCGGCGGCCTCAGCAACGGCGTGCGCAACGCCAAGGTGGCGGCGCTGCTGAACGACGGGTTCGCCGGCAAGCTCGACGGCGATGGCACCACCCTCGACGATCTCGCCGCCGCCTCGGACGCGCCGCTGCCGAAACAGCTCGGCCCGGACAAATGCGTGCCCGGCGCGGCCTCGGTGGCCGACGGCACGGGCACCCTGCCGGGCTGGGGCGTGGTGTTCGGCGCCTTCCCGCAGAAGGCCAAGGCCCAGGCGGTGATCAAGGAAATGCGCGGATTGCTGAAGCCGGTGATGAGCGGCGGCCATCCGCTGTCGATCCAGCGCACCCAGGAGGGAACGACGCTGTACAGTGCGCTGCTGGTCGGGCTCGAGCAGGAGCAGGCGACCGCCGCCTGCCGGCATCTCTGGGAGCAGGGGCATTACTGTCTGGCGCTGCGGCCCGAGGTGCTGAACAACCCGCAGGCGCTCTGGCGCTAGACCTGGATGGTCTCGGATTGACACGGACCGGGACGCAAATCCTGGTCTTCACTATGCATCCTGAAGACGAATTGCGGTGGCGTGGCAGGCTGGCCGCGGGGAGACGCGACTGATGTGGCTCGAGCTCGGGCAGTACGCCGCGATCGGGTTCCTGGCGCAACTGGTCGACGGCGCGCTCGGCATGGCCTATGGCGTGCTGTCGACCTCGTTCCTGCTGGGCGCCGGCATTCCGCCGGCGGCGGCCTCGGCGGCGGTGCATGCGTCGGAGGTGGTGACCACCGGGCTGTCCGGCCTGTCGCATGCCTACTTCAAGAACATCGACCGCCGGCTGTTCCTGCGCCTCGCCTGCGCCGGCGTGGTCGGCGGCGCGACCGGCGCCGTGCTGCTGTCCAGCGTGCCGTCCTCGGCGGTGCGCCCGTTCATCGCCGCCTATCTCGGGCTGATGGGCGTGGTCATCCTGAGGCGGGCGATCCTGTGGCGCGTGCGGAGCGATCCCAAGGACATGCCGGTGGCGCCGCTCGGCTTCGTCGGCGGACTCCTGGATGCGCTCGGCGGCGGCTGGGGCCCGATCGTCGTCTCGACCCTGGTCGGGCGCGGCGTGACGCCGCGCTACAGCATCGGCACGGTGAACGCGGCGGAATTCTTCGTGACTCTGGCCACCTCGCTCACCTTCGTCGCCACCATCGGATTCCAGCACTGGGAGATCGTGGTCGGGCTGCTGGCCGGCGGGGCGGTGGCGGCGCCGTTCGCCGGCTTCCTGGGCAAGCACATCCCGGCGCGGCCGTTCACCTATGCGGTGGCGATCGCGATCATCCTGCTGTCGGGCTGGAACCTGGCGATCCTGTTCCTGCCGTGAAGGACTTGCTGGAGCTGCGCGGGACTCGCTGCCTCAGTACGCCGCCTCGGCCAGTCCCATGATCGGCGCCTTGCCGGTGATCATCGCCGCGGCGAGGGAGGTGTGCTGCGGCAGGATGCGCGCCATGTAGAAACGCGCCACCGCCAGCTTCGCCTCGTAGAATTCCTTTTCGTCGGTCCCGGCCTTCAGCTTGTCGAGGGCGACGCGCGCCATGCGCGCCCACATGAAGCCGAGGGCGACCAGGGCGAAGAAACGCAGGTAATCGCTGGCGGCGGCGCCGGCTTCCTCCGGATCCCTCAGCCCCTGCTGGGCGAGCCAGGCGGTCGACTGCTGCAGCCGCGCGAAGGCCTTCATCACCGGCAGCACGAAATCCGCCATGTCAGGGTCTTCGGATTGCGCCTCGAGGAACGCCGAGACCGGATGGAAGAAGCGCCGCAGCAGGCGCCCGGTGCTCTGTCCCATCTTGCGGCCCACGAGATCGAGCGCCTGGATGCCGTTGGCGCCTTCATAAAGCTGGGCGATGCGCGCGTCGCGCACCAGCTGCTCCATGCCGTTCTCCCGGATATAGCCGTGGCCGCCCCAGACCTGGACGCCGAGATTGGCGGCCTCGAAGCCGAAGTCGGTGAAGAACGACTTCACGATCGGCGTCATCAGGGCGACGAAATCGTCCGCCTCCTGCCGCCGGCCGGCGTCGTCGTGGCGCAGCGCGATATCGGCCTCCATGCCGACCCAATAGGCGAGCGCCCGCGCCGACTCGGTATAGGCGCGCATGGTGAGCAGCATGCGCCGCACGTCGGGATGCACCAGGATCGGATCGGCCGGCTTGTCGGGCTCGGCGGCGCCTTTCAGCGCGCGGCCCTGGCGCCGGTCGCGGGCATAATCGCGGGCCCCCTGATAGGCCATCTCGCCCAGCCCCAGCCCCTGGATGCCGACGGCGAGGCGCGCGGTGTTCATCATGGTGAACATGGCCGACATGCCCTTGTGCGGGCGCCCGACCAGCCAGCCGGTGGCGTCGTCCATGTTCATCACGCAGGTGGCCGAGCCGTGCAGGCCCATCTTCTTCTCGATGCCGCCGCACATGATGCCGTTGCGCTGACCCAGCGCGCCGTCCGCCTTGGGCAGGAACTTCGGCACCAGGAACAGGCTGATGCCGCGGATGCCCTTGGGCGCGTCGGGCAGGCGCGCCAGCACCAGGTGGAGAATGTTCTCGGTCAGGTCGTGCTCGCCGGCGGAGATGAAGATCTTGGTGCCGGTGATCTTGTGGCTGCCATCGCCGTTCGGCTCCGCCTTGGTGCGGATCAGGCCGAGATCGGTGCCGCATTGCGGCTCGGTCAGGCACATGGTGCCCGACCACTGGCCGGAGACCAGCTTGGGCAGATAGAGCTGCTTCAGCGCGTCGGAGCCGTGCAGGTGGATCGCGTTGTAGGCGCCGTGGCTGAGGCCGGGATAGGTGCCGAAGGACAGGTTGGCGGAACAGATCATCTCCTCGAAGGCGAGGTTGACGACCTGCGGCAGGCCCTGCCCGCCATAGTCGGGATCGCCGGCGAGCGAGGTCCAGCCGCCTTCGGCAAAGGCGTTGTAGGCGGCCTTGAAGCTCGGCGGCGCGGTGACGACGCCGTTCTCGTAATGGCAGCCCTCCTCGTCGCCGACGCGGTTGAGCGGCGCCAGGACTTCCTCGGACAGCTTCGCGGCCTCGTCGAGGATGGAGTCGACGAGGTCGGGCGTCGCCTCCTCGTATCCCCCGAGCTTCGAGATCTGTTCGACCTCGAGCAGCTCGTGCAGCACGAAGCGCATGTCGCGCAGCGGCGCCTTGTAGGTGGGCATGACCTAGACTCCTGCGGCGATTGGCGCTGTTGCAGGCAGGCCCTCACCCGCCTCGCTGCGCTCGGCACCCTTGTATCTGGACAGGGGTGAGTAGTCATGGATGATCGATTTGG
>CAYJQC010000052.1:0-21481 GCA_964372215.1 uncultured Rhodospirillaceae bacterium | reverse complement strand
GCACCGCCGCCAGTTGCTGGCCCACCTGATCTTCTTCGCCGCCCACCAGATTGGCGGCGCCCCCCCCCCGGGTGGGGTGTGGGTGGGCCCCCGCGCAGATGGGGGGGGGTGGGTGAGGGCCTGTCTCTGAGCCATCCAGCCGGACCTCCCCCATGATCGTCGTCGAGCATCTGGTCTTCGACTATCCCGGCCTGCGGGCGCTCGACGACGTGTCGGTGACGATCCAGTCCGGCGCCGTGGTCGCCCTGGTCGGCCCCAACGGCGCCGGCAAGACCACCCTGATGCGCTGCATCGCCGCACTCGACGCGCCGTTCTCCGGCCGGGTCACGGTCGACGGCATCGACGTCCACCTGGCGCCGCGCCGGGCCCATGCCCGCATGGGCTTCCTGCCGGATTTCTACGGGCTCTACGACGAGCTGACGGTCGCCCAGTGCCTGGCCTACAAGGCCGGCGCCCAGGGCGTGCCGGCGTCCGACCGGCCGCGCCTGGTCGCCCGGGTGGCGGAGCGCCTCGCCATCGCCGACCGCCTGGGGCAGAAGGCCGGCACCCTGTCGCGCGGCCTGAAACAGCGCCTCGCGATCGCCCAGGCGATCATCCACGAGCCCAAGGTGGTGTTGTTGGATGAGCCCGCTTCGGGGCTCGACCCGGAGGCGCGGGCGGGCCTCGCCGACGTGCTGCGCCAGCTCCGGGCCGAGGGCATGACCCTCGTCGTCTCCTCCCATATCCTGACCGAGCTCGCCGACTACTCGACGGAAATGCTGATGATCGACCGCGGCCGGGTGGTCGAGCACCGCGCCGTCGGCAGGTCGGCGGAGGGCGGCGGCGCGTTGTCGATCCTGCTCACCCTGGCGGCGGCGAGCGACCGGCTCGGCCCGGTGTTGGCGGCCATGTCCGGGGTCAGCGCGGTCGCGCTCGACGGCGTCACCGCGCGCTTCCATCTCGCCGGCGGCGCGGCGGAGCAGCACTTGGCGCTGAAGGCGCTGATCGACTCCGGGCTGCCGGTGGCCGGCTTCGCGGTCGCCGAGACCAGCCTGCAGGACACCTACCTGGCGCGCATGCGAGGGGCCGGAACCGAGAACCGCGGCAACGAGAACGGCGGCGGCGCATGAGCCTCAATCCGGAATTCCAGCGCAACCTCTGGCTCCAGCTCTCGCTCCAGCGCCTGATCGCCGCGCCGGTGGTGATCGGGCTGCTGTTCGCCCTCGCGCTGTACAGCGAGAGCTATACCGGCGAGCGGCTGGCCGGCACCGCGAGCTGGCTGTTCTACGCCCTGGTCGCCTTCTGGGGCACCCGCCGGGCCGCCGACGCGGTCGCCGAGGAGGTCGCCGGCGGCACCTGGGACGCCCAGCGCATGTCGGCGCTCGGCGCCTGGTCGATGACTTGGGGCAAGCTGTTCGGCGGCACCGTGTTCGTCTGGTACTGCGCGGCGCTCTGCCTTGCGGTCTATGCCTACGCCGCGTGGCCCGGCGTGTCGTTCGGCCAATTGCTGTTCGAGCTGGCGATCCGCGTCGGCACCGGGCTGCTCGGCCAGGCGGTCGCCATGGCGTCCTGCCTCGCCATCCTCGGCCGCGGCGCGCAAGGCCGCCGCCTGCCGGTCACCATGAGCCAGATCGTCGGCCTGCTGGTGGTCGCGCTGGTGCCGTTCGGCGAGGGCCTCGACGTGGCCACGTTCAACACCAATGCAGAGGTTACCTGGTACGGCGTCGCGGCGCACACGCCGGCCTTCGCGCTGGCCTCCCTGGCGGCATTCCTCGCCTGGGCCCTCGTCGGCGGCTATCGGCTGATGCGGATCGAGCTGCAGTACCGCTCCTACCCCTTCGTCTGGCTGCTGATGGTCCTGTTCCTGATGCTGTATGCCGAGGGGTTCCTGTTCGCCAAGCTGCGCGAGCCCGACGTGCCGGTCTTCGCCTGGCTGGTGGTGCCGGCGGTGATCGCCACGGCGCTCACCTATTTCGTGCTGTTCCTGCAGCCCAAGGACATCGTGCGCTATCGCTGGCTGGCGGCGTCGGCCGCCGGCGGCGACCTGCGGCGCGTGCTCGCCCTGATGCCGCTGTGGCTGCCGACCTTCGCGATCGCGGTCGCGCTGGTTCTCGGGCTCGTGGTCCTGGTCACCGGCAACATCCTCCGCCTGCCGGCCGCGATCGAAAACCTCCCCGAATTCGCCGAGTTCCGGCGCGGCGGCGCTTCGATGGCGCTGGCGGCCCTGCTGTTCATGGCCCGCGACATCGCCTTCGTGCTGTTCCTGAACTTCAACAGCAAGCGGCGGCGCGCCGACCTCGCGGCCTTCATCTACCTGGTCGTGCTCTACGTGCCGCTGCCGGCGCTGGCCGCGCTGCTGGAGGGCGACCTCTTGCTGCCGCTGTTCCTGCCGACCCCGGGGGCCGGTCCGCTGATGGCGATCCTGCCGCCGTTGCTGCAGGCGGCGGCGGTCATCGTACTGCTCGCCCGGCGCATGGCGGCGGCGCGGCCGATGCCGGCCGGGGCGGCGGTGCCGCGCGCGGCCTAGCAGAAGGAGGGCTCGCCATGGCCAGCTACGACTACGACCTCCTGGTGCTCGGCGCCGGCTCCGGCGGGGTGCGCGCGGCGCGCCTGGCCGGCGGCTATGGCGCCCGGGTCGCCATCGTCGAGGAGCTGCGGGTCGGCGGCACCTGCGTGCTCCGGGGCTGCGTGCCGAAGAAGCTGCTGGTCTACGGGTCGCAGTTCCGCGACGGCTTCGAGGACGCGGTCGCCTTCGGCTGGGACGCCCATCTGCCGACCTTCGACTGGGGCAAGCTGATCGCCAACAAGAACCGCGAGCTCGACCGGCTCAACGGCATCTACATCAAGCTCCTGAAGGACGCCGGGGTCGAGATCCTGGAGGGCCGGGCGCGGCTGATCGACGCCCACACCGTGCGCATCGGCCAGCACGCGGTCTCGGCCGAGACCATCCTGATCGCCACCGGCAGCCGGCCGCGGATGCCGGCGATCCCCGGGATCGAGCACGCCATCACCTCGAACGAGGCGCTCGACCTGCCGGCGTTGCCGGCCCGCCTGATCATCGTCGGCGGCGGCTACATCGCGGTGGAATTCGCCGGCATCTTCCAGACCCTCGGCTGCGAAGTCACCATGATGATCCGCGGCGAGGAGCTCTTGACCGGCTTCGACGACGACGTCCGGGTGACCCTGGCCCAGGAGATGCGCAAGCGCGGCGTCGAGATCCACACCCGCTGCCGGCCCGAGAAGATCGAGGCGGGCAGGGGCGGCGCGACCCTCACCAACCATCTCGGCCAGGAGCTGTCGGCCGACCTCGTCATGTTCGCCACCGGCCGCACGCCCAACACCGACGGTCTCGGGCTCGAGGACGCCGGGGTGAAGACGGCCAGGGGCGGCGGCATCGTGGTCGACGACTGGCTGAAGACCAGCGTCCCCAACATCTACGCGCTCGGCGACGTGACCGACCGGCTGATGCTGACCCCGGTCGCCACCATGGAGGGCCAGTGCTTCGCCGAGACCCTGTACGGCGGCAGCGCGCGCAAGCCCGACTACACATCCGTGCCGACCGCGGTGTTCAGCCAGCCGCCGGTCGGCACCGTCGGCCTGTCGGAACGCGACGCCCGCGCGAAATACGGCGCGGTCGACGTCTACCGCACCTCGTTCAAGCCGATGAAGCACACCCTCACGGGCCGCGACGAGCGCATGATGATGAAGCTGGTGGTCGAGCCGAAGAGCGACCGGGTGGTCGGCGCGCATATGGTGGGCCCGGACGCGGCGGAGATCGTCCAGGGCCTCGCCATCGCCTATACCTGCGGCGCCACCAAGGCGCAGTACGACGCCACCATCGGCATCCACCCGAGCGCCGCCGAGGAATTCGTGACGCTCCGCAGCAAGGTGGCGGACCCGATCAAGGAGGCGGCGGAGTAGGGGCAGGCCCTCGCCAGCATCGCGGCCGGGATCAGGGAAGAACTGCCACCCCGAGGCGCCGGGCGGCCGCGGCGAGTACATTGTCCTTGGACAGCAGCGGGACGCCGCGGCGGACCGCAAGCTCGAGATAGGCTGCGTCGTAGCTGGTGAGCCCTTGCGCGCGCGCCAGGGCGAGGATTTCGCGCCAGGCCCGGGCAGGTGTCTCGTCGTCTGCCGCGATGGGAAGCGCGGCGATGAGCTCGAGCCGCGTCGTCACGTCGCTTGGCGCGATCCGGCCGCGCTTTTCGGCCTGCAACAGCACATTGGCCAGTTCGAGGTACCAGAGCACGGGAACCACCGCACCCTGGTCGCGGATCCGGTCCAGCAGCGCGTCGGCTTCCGGGGAGGCCTCGTCCTCGAAGCACCAGCTCAGCGCGATCGAAGAATCCAGAACGCCGGCGGTCAACGCCTTCCCTCGTCCCGGAGCGCCTTCCAGGACAGGCCATCCAGGGTCGTGCCTCGGCGCAGGAGCTTCAGCTTCTCCACTGCTTCGCTCACCCGCTCGCGGTCGAACTGGCGCGCGCCTACCAGACGCGCGACGGGCTTGCCGTGCTTCGTGATGAGCACCTCCTCGCCGCGCGCGACGCGGTCGAGAAGGGCGGAGAGATGGGTCTTGGCCTCGAAGGCGCCGACGGTGATCATCACAAGATCTAGACCGAAATTTAAACCAGTTAGAATAATAGACTAGATTTTCGGTGTCTACAAGCGAGGCGCTTGTGGCTGCCCGATTCCGTGCCTATTCAAGGCGCGGCTCCCGTCGGGCGAGGGCGCCGGCCGGGTCGGTTGAAACCCGAGTCGGTTCGGGCGTATACCCGTCCTTCCCTGCGGGACGGCCGGCATTCGGCCGGGCCCCATGGAAGCGATGCGAGGCAGGTCATGAGCGCGAAATGGACCCCGGAAACGTGGCGATCGAAGTCGGTCACCCAGGTCCCCGACTATCCGGACAAGGCCAAGCTGGCGTCGGTCGAGGCGCGGCTCAAGACCTATCCGCCGCTGGTGTTCGCCGGCGAGGCCCGCAGCCTGATGACCGCCCTGGGCGAGGTCGCCGAGGGCAAGGCGTTCCTGCTGCAGGGCGGCGACTGCGCCGAATCCTTCGCCGAGTTCCGCGCCGACAACATCCGCGACACCTTCCGGGTGCTGCTGCAGATGGCGGTGGTGCTGACCTATGGCGCCGCCTGCCCGGTGGTGAAGCTCGGCCGCATGGCCGGCCAGTTCGCCAAGCCGCGCTCGGCGCCGACCGAGGTGATCGGCGGGGTCGAGCTGCCGAGCTATCGCGGCGACATCATCAACGGCATCGACTTCACCCCGGAGGCGCGGATCCCCGATCCCGAGCGCCTGGTGCAGGGCTACAACCAGTCGGCCGCGACCCTCAACCTCTTGCGCGCCTTCGCCCAGGGCGGCTTCGCCGACCTGCACAAGGTCCATCAGTGGAACCTCGACTTCGTCGGCGACAGCCCGCAGGGCCACCGCTACCAGGAGCTGGCGACCCGGCTCGCGGAATCGCTCGACTTCATGGCGGCCTGCGGCGTCACCGGCGAGACCACGCCGCAGATCCGCGAGACCTCGTTCTACACCAGCCACGAGGCGCTGCTGCTGGCCTACGAGCAGGCGCTGACCCGGGTCGATAGCCTGACCGGCAAGTGGTACGACTGCTCGGCTCATCTGGTCTGGATCGGGGAGCGCACCCGCCAGCCGGACGGCGCCCATGTCGAGTTCCTGCGCGGGGTCGAGAACCCGATCGGCCTGAAATGCGGGCCGACCATGACGCCCGACGAGCTCTTGCAGCTCATCGACATCCTCAATCCGCAGAACGTGGCCGGCCGCCTGACCCTGATCTCGCGCATGGGCCACGACAAGGTCGAGGCCCAGCTGCCGAAGCTGGTGCGCGCCGTCGCCCGCGCCGGCCGCAAGGTGGTGTGGGCCTGCGATCCCATGCACGGCAACACCGTGAAGTCGTCGACCGGCTACAAGACCCGGCCGTTCGACCGCATCCTGGCCGAGGTGCGCGCCTTCTTCGCCGTGCACCGGGCCGAGGGCACCCATCCCGGCGGCGTCCATTTCGAGATGACCGGCCAGGACGTCACCGAATGCATCGGCGGCGCCCAGGCGATCACCGAGCAGGCCCTGGCCGATCGCTACCACACCCATTGCGACCCGCGGCTCAACGCCAGCCAGGCGCTCGAGCTCGCCTTCCTGATCGCCGAGCAGCTCAAGGCCGAGCGCCAGGCCAACAGCGGCCGGCGCCTCGCCGCCGTGGCGTCGTAAGCACAGCCGCCCGCAGGGCATTGCGGGGACCGGCATGTCCCACCCGCCGCGCGATGGCGGCCCAGCCCCGGCCGATCCGGCGCCGCTTGCGCGCGGCTCCGCCGCCAGGCAGGCTGGCACGGCCATGCACCCCGATCTCCACGAGCTGCCGGCCTGGACCGATCAGTATTTCCTGAAGACCAAGGCCGCCGTCGGCCGCTTCGGCGACAAGTCCGTGACCTATGCGGTGTTCATGCGCCGGCCGGTGATCTCGGCCCCGCGCCTCGCCGTCGACTGGCTGCGCCAGGTGGCGGCGGCGCGTGGCGCCAAGATCGAGATCGAGGTCAACTACGCCGAGGGGAGGTGGGTCGGCGCCGGCGAGCCGATCCTCTACATCTCCGGCTCGCTGTTCCACCTGGTCGACCTCGAGACCCTGCTCCTGCAGAAGCTGGGCCCGGCCTGCGTTGCCGCCTTCAACGCCTACACCATGTGCGCCGACCTGCAGAAGGCCGCCTTCCTGGCGATGGACGCGCGCCACTGCGCCGGCCTGGAAATGGCGGAGATCATGGCCTACGCCGCCAGCGTCGGCTCGGGCCGCGCGCGCCGCAAGCACGGCGCCAAGGGCTTCGTCGCCAACGCCACCGACGCCACCGCCCATTTCTTCGGCCAGTTGAGTGGCAAGGGCACCATGCCGCACGCCTTCATCGGCTATGCCGGCTCGACCCTGCGCGCCGCCGAGATGTTCCACGAGACCTTCCCGAACGAGGACATGACCGCGCTGGTCGACTATTTCGGGCGCGAGGTCACCGACTCCCTCGAGGTCTGCCGGCGCTTTCCCGATCTCGCGCAGTCCGGCCGGCTGAGCGTGCGGGTCGACACGCCCGGCAGCCGCTTCGTCGAAGGCCTCGATCCGCCGGCCTCCTACGCGATGCTCGAGCGCCACGCGCCGCAGGCGATCCGCGGCTACCGCAACGAATCCGAGCTGCGCTACCTGGTCGGCGCCGGGGTCTCGGCCGCCGCGATCTATCATCTGCGCGATGCCCTCGACCGCGAGGGCTTCCGCGGCGTGAAGATCGTCGCCTCCTCGGGCTTCGACCCGGCCAAGTGCAAGGTGATGGCCGAGGCCGGCGCGCCGATCGACGTGGTCGGCACCGGCTCGTACCTGCCGCAGCGCTGGACCGAGACCTACGCCACCGCCGACATCATCGCCTATGACGGCAAGCCCCAGGTCAAGGTCGGCCGCGAGTTCCTGCTCAGGAAGTAGGGCGGCAGGGACTTGAGATTGGTCCCTGAACCACAAAGGCACGAAGTCACGAAGAAGGCAGGAAGAAGGTTTTTCCGCGCGGGCCTTGCTCGCGCAATCATCCTGTTCTTTGTGCCTTAGAGCCGATCCTGAAAGATGTTGATTCGGTTGAATCGGTTGTGATTCATTGTCGGGCACCCGGAACTTTAACATGGGGTGCCCGATGTGGACGCCTGAACACCGTGTTGCGGCCAACCATCGCGGTCTTCGTTATCCGAGCGACCTGACCGACGCCGAATGGATGCTGGTCGAGCCGATGATCCCGCCGGCCAAACATGGCGGACGGCACCGCGAGGTCAACGTGCGCGAGGTTGTGAACGCCATCTTCTACGTGCTGTCGACCGGCTGCCAGTGGCAAGCGCTGCCCAAGGATCTGCCGCCGAAGAGCACGGCGCACAACTACTTCATGCTGTGGGACTGGGACGGCACGCTCGCGCGCATCCATCACACACTCTACGTGGCAGTGCGCGAGAAGGAAGGACGCGAGGCCAGTCCCTCGGCCGCGGTGATCGACAGCCAGAGCGCCAAAGCGGCGCAAAAAGGGGGGCGTCGATCGATCCGCAAGGCTTCGATGCGGGCAAGAAGGTCACGGGCCGTAAGCGGCACATTCTCGTCGATACGCTCGGTCTCCTCCTGAACGTCGTGGTCCATCCTGCCTGCGTGCAGGATCGCGATGGCGCTTATCTGCTGTTGCGCCGGTCCCGCCGCCTGTTCCCGTTCATCGAGACCATCTTCGCCGACGGCGGCTACCAGGGGCCGAAGATGGCCGCAATCGTCGCAAGAACCGGCGCCTGGAAACTGGAGGTCGTCAAACGCACCGAGTTGCATCGCTTCGTCATTCTGCCCAAACGATGGGTCGTCGAGCGCACCTTCGCGTGGATCGCCCGCAACCGCCGCCTCGCCCGCGACTTCGAGCGCTACGCGCGAACCGTCGCCGCCTTCGTCCGCCTCGCCATGATCCGCGTCATGCTCCGCCGCTTGACCCGGCCAATCCCTTGCTCTTGAATCTCAACTTCTGGGATCGGCTCTTAGTGCCTTCGTGGTTCAAGGCAACCGCCTCAGATTCCTCGGCAGGGACTCATTGCGTCAGCATCGGCGCCAGGGTCGCGAGCAGCAGCAGCGCCATCGTCACGTTGAAGATCCTGAGCGCCCTGGGCGACTGCAGCGCCCGGCGCAGCGCGACGCCGCCGACCGCCCAGACCGCCAGCGCGAGGACGCAGGTGGGCACGAAGATCGCGGCGATGATCAGGGTCTCCCACACCACCGCCCCGCCCACCGTGGTGTAGGCGGTGAGCGCGCCGAGCGCGATCACCCAGGCCTTCGGGTTCAGCCACTGGAACAGGGCGGCCTGCAGGAAGGTGAGGGGGCGGCCCTTGGCGTCGCCCCGGCCGGTGCCCGACGCGGTGGCGATCTTCCAGGCCAGGAACACGAGATAGGCGCCGCCGGCGATCTTCAGGACCAGATGGGCGTCGGGAAAGGCGACCAGGAGCTGCCCCGGGCCGAGACCGAGCGCCACCAGCATCACGGGAAATCCGATGGAGACCCCCATCATATGCGGCAGGGTGCGCGCGACCCCGAAACTCGTCGCCGACGCGGTCACCATGATGTTGTTCGGCCCGGGCGTGATCGACATCGTGACGGCGAAGCCCAGCACCGCAAGCAGCCATTCCATGACGCCTTCCTGTTCGCCTCGATGTGGGGAAGAATGGCGGCGACGCAGCCATTGGAGGCGACCCCATGCCAGAGGCCAAGACATACACCGGCGGCTGTCATTGCGGAAAGGTGCGCTATGAGGTGACGACCGACCTCGCCAAGGTGATCTCCTGCAACTGTTCCCACTGTTCGAAGCGCGGCTCCCTGCTGACCTTCGTGCCGGCCGCCCAGTTCAGGCTGCTGGCCGGCCGCGACGACCTGTCCGAGTACCTCTTCAACACCGGGAAGATCCGCCACCTGTTCTGCCGCGACTGCGGCATCGAATCCTTCGCCACCGGCGAGGGACCGGGCGGTGCGCAAATGGCGGCGGTCAACGCGCGCTGCCTAGACGACGTCGACGTCGCGACGCTCACCCTGACGCCGTTCAACGGGAGGGATTTCTAGCCAAACGTCGTGCCGGTTCGAGATCGCTGGCCAGGATCATGAAGCTCTACACTTATCATCGGAATTCTGCCGGCGAGCGGGTGCGGATCGGCCTCAACCTCAAGGGCTTGCCCTATGAGTACGTGTCGGTGCCGACGCTCGGCGATGCCGCCTATCGCGCGGTGAATCCGCAGGGCTTGATGCCGGCTCTGGAAGTCGACGGCCGCGTCATCGCGCAGTCCACCGCCATTCTCGAGTACATCGAGGAACGATACCCCGAGCCGAAGCTACTGCCCGGCGACCCGATTCTGCGGGCCGAGGCGCGGGCGTTCGCGCAGCTCATCGCCTGCGACATTCATCCGCTCAACAATCACCGCGTCCGGGTGTTTCTGGAGCGGGAGCTGGGCGCCCGTGAGCCGCAGGTGCTGGGCTGGTACCGCCACTGGATCGCGGTCGGATTCGAGGCGCTCGAAGCCGCCCTTGCGAGGCGCGGCAAGCCATGGAAATTCTGCTCCGGCGATGCGCCGGGCTGGGCCGACCTGCATCTGGTGCCGCAGCTCGGCAACGCCCGGCGCTTCGACTGCGACCTCGGCGCCTATCCGCTGCTGACCGGCGTCGAGTCGTGCTGCGTCGGGCTCGACGCCTTCCGCCGCGCCCGGCCCGAGCATCAGCCGGACTATCCGGGTCCGGCTGACTCGGCAGCGCCCCGCATCACCGGGTGAGAAGTTCAGTAGTGATAGCGGCATTGAACGACAATCAGGTGCCCATCCTCGAATGAGTAGACGAAGCGGTGTTCCTGGTCGATGCGGCGGGACCAGCAACCGGCCAGCGCATGCTTGAGCGGCTCCGGTTTGCCTATGCCACTGAAAGGTTCGCGCAACGTCTCGCGAATCAATCGATTGATGCGTTGGAGCATCGCTCGATCGGTTTCATTCCAGTAGAGGTAGTCCTCCCATCCATCGGCAGTGAAGCTGATCGCGGGGTCAGCCCTCCGCTTCGTCATCGCGAAGCAGCTTACGGGTGGTCACCTTCTTGGCTCGGACAGCCTTCATCGATCTGAGCAGACGCTCTGCGTTCGTCGGACTCTTGAGAAGATACGCGGTCTCCTCCAGCGCCTCGTAATCGGCCAGCGACATCATCACGACCGGCTCGCCCTTCTGACGCGTGATGAGTACCGGCGCATGATCGTCCGTCACCTCGTCCATGGTCTGGGCGAGAGTGGCGCGGGCTGCGGTATAGGTAACGGCCTTCATTTCCGAGATCCAAGTTATTGCGTAGTGCGCCACTGTACAGAAATACGTACATGTACGCAACTGTCTAGATTTCCGCCTGTAGCCCCTCCAACCCGCACCAGTCGGCGATGAACAGCGCGATCGCCTGGGTCACCTTGCGCACCGATTCCAGGTTCACCCGTTCGTCGAAGGCGTGGATGTCCTCGGCCTTCGGGCCGTAGACCATGGCGGGAATCCCGGCATAGAGGCCGAAGAATCGCGCGTCGGTGGTGCCGGTGAAGATCCGGCGTTCGAGCTCGGCGCCGTAGACTCTGCGGTGGCATTCCTCGAGCAGTCCCGCCGGGGCGTCGGCGTTCTCCAGCACGTAGCCTTCCGCCTGGAAGCCGTGATAGACGATCTGCGGCGGGTTGTTGGAGAGAAAGGGATCGCCGCGCGCGGCGCCGCCGACGGCTTCCTCGACCTGGCGGCGGACATCGGCCAGGTCCTGGCCGGGATAGATGCCGATGCGCATGTCGAAGACGCACCACGAGGGCACGCTCGAGGTCCAGTCGCCGCCGGCGATCTTGCTGACCACGAAGTTGATCGGGTGCGCCTCGTCCTTGAACATCGGGTGCTTGTCCTGGTTCCAGGCGTGCTCGAGTTCGTGCAGCGCGCGGATCAGCGGGAAGCAGGCCTCGATCGCGTTGCTGCCGGAGCCGGCGACCGCGACATGGGCCGGGCGGCCCTGCACCTTGACCTGGAACCACATGACGCCGACCTGGGCGCTGCCCAGCCGGTCGCCCGACGGCTCCGGGATGATCGCGGCGTCGGCGCGATAGCCGCGCTGCAAACAGGCGAGCGCGCCGTTGCCGGTGCATTCCTCCTCGATCACCGATTGCAGGAAGACCTCGGCGGCAGGCCGGAAGCCGGCCGCGCGCACGGCGTCGAACGCGTGCAGCGCCGCCGCCAGCCCCGCCTTCATGTCGCCGCCGCCGCGGCCGTATAGCCAGCCGTCCGCGATCCGCGGCGCGAAGGGCGGCGTAGTCCACATCTCCAACGGCCCGGTCGGCACGACGTCGATATGGCCGTTCAGGATCAGCGACTTGCCCTTGGGGCTGGTCGGCCGGTGGGCGCCGACCACGTTCCAGGCATCGTCGTAGGAGACCGCGACCGGCGAGAATCCGGGCAGGCCCTTGATGTCGTCGACCTCGATCTTCCAGCGGTCGACGGCAAGCCCGCGGTCGCGATAGGCGCGGGCCATGAAATCCTGCGCCGTCGCCTCCTGCCCGCGCAGCGAGGGGAACGCGGTCAGCTCGGCGGTGAACTGCACCTGCTCGTCGAAGCGCGCATCGACGGCGTCGAGAATCTTGGTGGTGGTCGCGGAGTCGAGCATTCGTTTACTGCCTCCAGAAGCAGGCTTGAGAACCTGGGCGTTCCGGCCGTGCACTATCGGCCGCGCCGGGCCGCCTCGATCGCGGCCACGTCGATCTTCCCCATCTCCATCATAGCGTCGAACGCGCGTTTCGCTTCTGCGCCGCCCGCCGCCAGCGCCTCCATCAGCACCCGCGGCGTGATCTGCCAGGAGATGCCCCATTTATCCTTGCACCAGCCGCAGGCGCTTTCCTGGCCGCCATTGCCGATGATCGCGTTCCAATAGCGGTCGGTCTCGGCCTGGTCCTCGGTGGAGATCTGGAAGGAAAAGGCTTCGGTGTGCTTGAAGGCCGGCCCGCCATTGAGGCCGAGACACGGGATACCGGCGACGGTGAACTCAACCGTCAGCACGTCGCCCGTCTTGCCCGACGGGTAGTCGCTCGGCGCGCGATGGACGGCACCCACCGAGCTGCCGGGAAACGTCTCGGCGTAGAAGCGGGCCGCGGCCTCGGCGTCCCTGTCGTACCAGACGCATATCGTGTTCTTTGCGATTGTCATTCTCTGCTCCTCTACAGCTTCGGCCGGCGCGCCGGCGTGTCGAGCCAGGGTCTCGCCTTCTCGAAGGCGGCAGCGGCGCGGAACACGGCTACGTCGTCGAAGGTGCGGCCGACGATCTGCAATCCTGTCGGCACGCCGTTCGCGGCGAAGCCCGACGGCACCGACATGACCGGGCAGCGGCTCATGGAGTTGAAGGGATAGGTCATGCACCAGTCGAGATAGGGATCGACCACCACGCCGTTCACCCGGAAGTTCTTGTCGGCGAAATCGATGTCGGTCCTGACCGATGGCACGGCGAGCGTCGGGCAGAGCAGCAGATTGTACTTCTGCAGGATCTTGCCCAGCGACTTGTACATCTCGCCCTCGATGGTCATGCCGTCGAGGAAGTCTTTCAGGGTTACGTGCTGGGCGCGGCGCGCAAACTCCAGCGCGTAGTCGGTCATCTCTCCCTCGTGCTCGGGCAGCAACTGCCCGACCCAGGCGCCGAACAGCCCGGCGAGATGGGCCCAGGCCGCCTTGCGCGCGCTCGCGTCCCAGCCGATGTCGACCTCCTCGACCGTGCAGCCGAGGTCGCGAAAGGCCTGCACGGCGTCGAGGGTGTTCTTGCGTACCTCGGGATCGACCGGGATGTGGCCGAGATCGATGGAGTAGGCGATCTTCCATCCCTTGATGTCGCCGAGCTTGGCGGGGATCTTCAGCTTCTGCCGGAGCGAAGCGATGTCCGCCGGGTGCGGCCCGACCAGCACGTTCTGCAGCAACGCCGCGTCGGCGACGCTGCGCGCCATCGGGCCGGAATGGCAGTACCAGTCGAGATTGAACGGCGAGGCGTCGGGGTTGCGGCCATAGGGCGGCTTGAAGCCGACGACGCCGCAGGCCGAGGCCGGGATGCGGATCGAGCCGCCGATGTCCGAGCCGTTGGCGAGCGTGGTGGTGCCCGCGGCGAGCGAGGCCGCGGCGCCGCCCGACGAGCCGCCGCTGGTATAGTCGAGGTTCCACGGCGTCGAGGTGGCACCCCACAGCCGGGAGCGGGTGACGGCGGAGCAGGAGAACTCCGGCGCCGTCGAGCGGGCATGGACGATGGCGCCGGCCTTCAGGATGCGCTCCGCCGGCGGCGCGGTGGTGGTATCGACATTGTCCTTGTAGATCAGCGAGCCGAAGGTGGTGCGCTCGCCCTTGATGGTGGTCTCGTCCTTGATGACCACGGGGATGCCCTCGAGCGGCCGCACCCGCCCGTCGGTCTTCAGGTATTTCGCCTCGGCCTTCTTCGCCTGTTCCAGGGCACGGTCGAAGAAGCTGTAGGTGAAGGCGTTGACCTTGGGATTGACCGCCTCGGCCCGGGCGACGATGGCCTGCATCAGCTCGACGGGAGAGAGGCTCCGGGCCTTGAAGCGCGCCAGCGCCTCGCTGGCCGACATGTAGCAAAGCTCTGACTCTGACACTATTTCCCCCCGTCGTTTGTTGCGGCAAGCTGGCGCCGGCCGGCGACTATATCAGGGCGGTTTCGTCGGGGGAAAGTCTCGGCCGGGGAAGGACCCGCCGGGGAAGGACCCGCCGGAGAAGGACCAAGGGGGAGGGGCGGGGCGTGCTGTTCATGGTGATCGAGCATTTTCGCGATCAGGACGCGAAGGCGGTCTACCGCCGGTTTCGCGACAAGGGTCGCATGGCGCCGGACGGCCTCGCCTATGTCGGAAGCTGGGTCGCCGCCGATCTCGGCCGCTGCTTCCAGCTCATGGAGGCGGCCGACGTGACCCTGCTGCAGCGCTGGGTCGCGGAATGGTCCGACCTGGCGGAGTTCGAGATCGTCCCCGTCACCGAGGGCAAGGCGACGGCGGCGGCGCTGGCGGGGCAGCTCTGAAATGCGCGCGCCAAATCTTCCTTCCCCCCTTGCGGGGGAAGGATGCGCAGGCTTGGCGAACGTGAGTGAGCCTAGCCGGAGCTGGATGGGGGGTAGCGCGGCGACAGCCGCGCGCGCTCGGCCGCGCGCAAATTCCTCTAGCGCCGAGCGCGGCATCACCCCCCATCCCGACCTTCCCCCGCAAGGGGGGAAGGGGTGGACTGCGCGAGATCGCGCGGCAGTGCGCCACCTCTGCGACTGCGAAATGTGGAGAGGACGACCGTGAAGATCCTCGTGGTGTTCGATCATCCCAGGCGCGACTCGTTTTGCGGCGCTGTCCTCGACGCGTTCCTTGAGGGGCTCGCCGAGGCGGGCGACGGCGGTGGCGCTGGCAGGGCAGCTCTGAAATGCGCGCGCCAAATCTTCCTTCCCCCCTTGCGGGGGAAGGATGCGCAGGCTTGGCGAACGTGAGTGAGCCTAGCCGGAGCTGGATGGGGGGTAGCGCGGCGACAGCCGCGCGCGCTCGGCCGCGCGCAAATTCCTCTAGCGCCGAGCGCGGCATCACCCCCCATCCCGACCTTCCCCCGCAAGGGGGGAAGGAGGGCGCCGTGCACCTTCGCCCGTCGGTGCATTCCTCACGATGTTGCCTTGCGCTGAGGAGAAGTCCGTGAAAATCCTTGTCGTATTCGATCACCCACGCCGCGATTCGTTCTGCGGCGCTGTCCTCGACGCGTTCCTGGAGGGGCTCGCCGAGGCAGGCCACACGGTGGAGGTCGCGGACCTGCGCGCGGAAGGCTTCGATCCGCGCCTCTCCGTCGGCGACGAGCCCGACTGGTCCGATTCCGACAAGGTCTACACGGTGGACGTGCTCGCCGAGCAGGCGCGCATATCGGCCAACGAGGCGCTGGCCTTCGTCTTTCCGGTCTGGTGGTGGTCGTTCCCGGCGACCACCAAGGGCTGGATCGACCGGGTCTGGAACAACGGCTGGGCCTATGGCGACCGCAAGCTGCCGCATAGGAAGGCGCTCCTGATCGGCACCGCCTCGGGCGACGCCGCGGGCTATGCCAAGCGTCGCTATGACGAGGCCATGCGCATCCAGCTTGTGACCGGGATCATGGAGTATTGCGGCATCCCGGAATCCGAGCTGCATCTGCTCTACGACATCATGGGCAGCGCAGAGATCCGGCGCGACGCCCTGGCGACGGCACGGCGGTTGGGGGCGGAGTACTTCGGCTAGGCTCCACGCCGGCGACATTGGCCAATCCGGCCCCGCTGGTGTAATCCTTCCCCCGGAACTTGTGCGCCGCAGCGGACCGCTCCATGACCCACCGCCTGTCCATCGCCCTGGCCCAGATGAACCCGACCGTGGGCGACATCGCGGGCAATCTCGACCGCCACCGCGCGATGCGGGCCGCGGCGGCGATCCGGGGCGCCGACCTGGTGGCCTGCACGGAATTGTCGATCTGCGGCTATCCACCGGAGGACCTGGTGCTGAAGCCCTCGTTCCAGGCGGCCTGCCGCGAGGCGGTGGAGACCCTGGCGGTGGAGACCGGCGACGGCGGCCCGGCCATGCTGGTGGGCACGCCGTGGCGCGAGAACGGCAAGCTGCACAACGCCTATGCGCTGCTGGCGAACGGCGTGGTGGTGGCGACCCGCTTCAAGCACGATCTGCCGAACTACGGCGTGTTCGACGAGAAGCGGGTGTTCGCCGCCGCCCCGCCCCAGGGACCGGTCAGCTTCAAGGGCGTGCGCCTGGGCCTGACGATCTGCGAGGACATGTGGTTCGCTGATGTCGCCGAGACCCATGTCGAATCCGGCGCCGAGCTGCTGATCGTGCCGAACGGCAGCCCCTACGAGCACGACAAGCAGGACGAGCGGCTCGGCCTCGCCGCCCAGCGCGTGACCGAGACCGGCCTGCCGCTGATCTACGTCAACCAGGTCGGCGGCCAGGACGAGCTGGTGTTCGACGGCGCGTCCTTCGTGCTGGGACGCGATGGACAACTGAAGGCGCAACTGCCGAGCTTCCGCGAGCATCTCGGCATCGTGGTGTGGGAGCGCGGCAACGACGGCTGGGACTGCGAGCCGGGCGAGATGATCCCGGTGCACACCGGCATCGACGCGATCTACCAGGCAATGATGCTGGGCTTGCGCGACTATGTCGGCAAGAACCGCTTCCCCGGCGTGCTGATCGGCCTGTCCGGCGGCATCGATTCGGCGCTGACCGCGGCAGTCGCGGTCGACGCGCTCGGGCCCGACAAGGTGTGGACGGTGATGATGCCGTCGCCCTATACCAGCCGCGAGAGCCTGGACGATGCCTCGGCCTGCGCCGACGCGCTCGGCGTGCGCCTCGACAGCGTCACGATCGAGCCGGCGATGCAGGCCTTCGATGCGATGCTGGCGCCGCTGTTCGCCGGCCGCGCGCCCGACACCACCGAGGAGAATATCCAGGCGCGCGCCCGCGGCATCGCCCTGATGGCGCTGTCCAACAAGTTCGGCCACATGGTGGTGTCGACCGGCAACAAGTCGGAGATGTCGGTCGGCTACGCCACACTCTACGGCGACATGTGCGGCGGCTACTCGGTGCTGAAGGATGTCTACAAGACCGCGGTCTATGCGCTCTCGCGCCGGCGCAACGAGCTGCTGCCCGACGGCGGGCTCGGTCCGCGCGGCCGGGTGATCCCGGAGAACATCATCACCCGCGCGCCGACCGCCGAATTGAAGCCCGGCCAGACCGACCAGGACAACTTGCCGCCCTATGGCGAGCTCGACGCCATCCTGCACGGGCTGATCGAGGAGGAGAAATCGGCCCAGGAGATCGTCAACCAGGGCCATGCGCCGGAGATCGTGCACAGGGTCTGGCGCATGCTCGACATCGCCGAGTACAAGCGCCGCCAGGCGCCGCCCGGCGTCAAGATCACGCGGCGCGCCTTCGGCAAGGACCGACGCTATCCCATCACCAACGCCTTCCGGGGCCGCACGCCGTCCGCATCGACATGACCGTCAAGGTCCGGATCGCGCCGAGCCCGACGGGCCGCATCCATGTCGGCAACGTCTACGTGGCGCTGCACAACTGGCTGTTCGCGAAAGCGCATGGCGGCAGCTTCCTGCTGCGCTTCGACGACACCGATCGCGAACGCTCGACGGCGGCATATGCCGCTGCGATCGAGGACGACCTGCGCTGGCTCGGGCTCGACTGGGCGTCGAGCTTCCGCCAGTCCGACCGCATCGCACGCTACGACGCGGCCACCGAGACGCTGAAGGCCGCCAGGCGGCTCTATCCCTGCTACGAGAGCGAGGAGGAACTCGGCCTGAAGCGCAAGGCCCAGGCGGCGGCGCACCGCCCGCCGGTCTATGACCGTGCCGCGCTCAGTCTCACCGACGCCGACCGCGCGCGGCTGGAGGGGGAGGGACGCCGGCCCCACTGGCGCTTCCTGCTGACGCGCGAGGACGTGGCGTGGGAAGACCTGGTGCGCGGGCCCCAGCATGTCGACGAGGCGAGCCAGAGCGATCCTGTCCTGATCCGCGAGGATGGCAGCTATCTCTATACCCTGTCGTCCGTCGTCGACGACATCGAGGCCGGCATCACCCATCTGATCCGGGGCGCCGACCACGTCACCAATACCGGCGTGCAGATCCAGCTCTTCAAGGCACTCGGCGCCGCGCCGCCGGTTTTTGCCCATCTGCCGCTTCTGGTTGGACCCGACGGTGCGCCGCTGTCGAAACGCATGGGCCATCTCGGGATCGGCGATTTGCGCGACGAAGGCATCGAGCCCCTGGCGATCGCCGCCTATCTGGCGCGCATCGGCAGCGGCGAGCCGATGGCGCCGGTGGCTGCGCTCGACGATCTGGTGAGCGGTCATGACTTTGGCCGCTACGGCCGCGGCGCCCCGAAATACGATCCCGCCGAGCTCCGGCATCTGAACGCCCGGCATCTGCACGCGCTGTCTTTCGACGCCGCGCGGCCGCGTCTCGTCGAGCTCGGTCTTGGCGAGATCGACGAAAGGTTGTGGGACGCGGCCCACGGCAACATCGAAACCCTCGGCGACCTCAGTGTTTGGCACGCGGTCTGCCAGGGCGATGTCACGCCGGTGATCGAGGACGCCGAGCTTTGCGCCAAAGCTGCCGAGCTGTTGCCGCCGGAGCCGTGGGGCGGCGAGACCTGGGGCGCCTGGACCAAAGCGGTGGCCGCTGCGACGGGCGCCAAGGGCAAGGCACTGTTCCACCCGCTGCGCCTGGCCCTGACCGCCCGCGACCGTGGACCGGAATTGCGCAATCTGCTACCCCTCATCGGCCGCGCCCGGGCGCTCGCCCGGCTGTCGGGAAGGTCGGGATAGCGCCGCGCTCACGGCACCCCCCTCCGCAAGGGGGGAGGGAACGCAATTCTTCCCCCTCCCCCTCGACGGGGGAGGGAGGGGAGGGGGTGGGCCGCCGGCACGCTGCCGACAAGTACACGAAGGACCACACCGTGCCGATCCATCTCTACAACACGCTGACGCGGGCCAAGGAGCCGTTCGTCCCGATCGATCCGACCAATGTGCGGATCTATGTCTGCGGGCCGACGGTCTACGACTACGCCCATATCGGCAATGCCCGTCCGGTGGTGGTGTTCGACACCCTGTTCCGCCTGCTGCGCCATCTCTATGGCGCCGGCCACGTCACCTATGTCCGCAACATCACCGACGTCGACGACAAGATCATCGAGCGTGCCGCCAAGACCGGCGAGGAAATTCGCGTCCTCACCGAACGTACTTTCGCCGCGTACGAGGCGGACATGACGGCGTTGAACGCCCTGCCGCCGTCGCGCCAGCCGCGCGCCACCGAGCACATCGCCGGGATGGTGGCGATGATCGGCAAGCTGATCGCGGGCGGCCACGCCTATGCGGCGGAAGGCCACGTGCTGTTCAACGTGCCGTCGATGACCGATTACGGCCAGCTCTCGCGCCGCAGTCTCGACGACATGATCGCCGGCGCCCGGGTCGACGTGGCGCCCTACAAGAAGCACCCCGCCGACTTCACCATGTGGAAGCCCTCGGCGCCGGACCAGCCGGGCTGGGACAGTCCGTGGGGCCGCGGCCGTCCCGGCTGGCATATCGAGTGCTCGGCCATGGCCGAGGCGCTGCTGGGCGAGACCTTCGACATCCACGGCGGCGGCATCGACCTGATCTTTCCCCATCACGAGAACGAGATTGCGCAGAGCCGCTGCGCCCACGATGGCGCACCGTTCGCCAATGTCTGGATGCATAACGGCTTCGTCGAGATCAGCGGCGACAAGATGTCGAAGTCGCTGGGCAACTTCTTCACCGTGCGCGAGGTGCTGGAGGAAGGCTATCCCGGCGAGGCCGTGCGGCTGGCGCTGCTCGCCGGCCACTACCGCCAGCCGATCGACATCAGCCGCGACGGGCTGAAGGAGGCGAAGGGCCAGCTCGACCGCTTCTACCGCGCCCTGCGCCGGGTCGCCGACGTCGAGGTGGACGTGGTTCCCCTGGTCGACGCGCCGCCGCTCGACGTGCTGGCCGCCCTCGAGGACGACCTCAACACCCCGATGGCGATCTCCCACCTGCACGAGATCGCGACCGAGCTCAACAAGGCGGAAGACGAGGCCGAACAGGCGCCGCTCAAGGCCGCGCTGCTGGCATCGGGCGCGCTGCTGGGGCTGCTGCAACAGGATCCGGACGCGTGGCTGAAACGCATTCCGTCGCAGACAATTTACCCGGAGAGCGTCGCCAACAATTCGACAGTCGGCACTCCGAGCGTGACGCATGCGTCGCTGTCGAAAGAAGATGTCGAGGCGCGGATCGCCGCGCGCTTGGCCGCGCGCCAGACCAAAAACTTCGCCGAGGCGGACCGCATCCGCGACGAGTTGGCGGCGGCGGGAATCCTTCTCGAGGATCGCCCCGGCGGCAAGACCGAGTGGCGCCGCGCGGACTAGCCTCGGCTTCTCCGATTGTCATCCCGGCCAGAGAGTTTCAGCGGGCGCGAGCCGGAATCCTTGGATGGTATAGGCGCGAAATTCTCGGGTCCGCGGTGCTTTCGCGCCGTCCCGTTAGGTTAAGGCCAGGAAACAAAACGGCTATGAGCGTGGCTTGTGTCGGGGATCTGAACCGCCCACGTTCGACTGGTAAAGTAAGGCTGATTGTTGGTCGGCAGTTGCTTTATGAGTTGTCCACTAGCGAGGTCCACGTGTGTGTGACCATTATTGTCACCAATCCGCAGGTAGTTGTGCTCGCCCAGTGCTATGAAGTCACCAACCTGCGGACTATCCTCCACGCCATTGCCAACGACGAATGATGCTTCCGCCAGCAGTCGTACAGGAGCATCGTGCGCCCAGTTGCTATAGACGACCAAGCCAGGGCCCTTATAGCCATGTGCTGCTGGATGCAACACGACGCAGTACTGGGCGTCGTTCGGACCGTCTTCATCCGCCCCGCGAGCCTTGAAAGCGTAGTGCGCCTTGCCGTCAACATTTGCGACGAAGATGGTCGCATACGGCGCTCTAAGAAACTTGCTGGCGACGCCAACTGCCAAAACATTCATTTTTTCCACCACACGCAAATTCGAACACAATTGCAAGGGACTTCAATTATAACCCTATAGGTTGCATGGGGTCCACTATCATGTCTAATGCTGAAAAGGGCCCAAGAAAGTGCGGCCGATGAGCGCTCGGAGCACTTGCCCACACACCAGCATTGATGCGCTCAGTGCTGCTTGCATGTTAAAGGCCGCAGTCCAGTCGAGGAGTGCATGTGCTTTGAGACGCCACGACGTGGATCGTGCTTGAGGACGACCCCGGCGGCACCATCTGGCGCCGAGCGGACTGAGCGCCGCGGCGCGACCCTCACTCGGCTCGCTCCGTCGCGCCGGCGCGACGGCGCTCGCCACCCTCTCCCGCAAGCGGGAGAGCGACTGTGTTGTCGGTCAAGCGATTTGCCAAGGCTTTTGGTCTCG
>CAYJQC010000051.1:0-23274 GCA_964372215.1 uncultured Rhodospirillaceae bacterium | reverse complement strand
ACACGGCTTTTTAGGCGATCTGCGGCGCGTGGGCGCGGTAGAACGGGCTGGTCTGGCGGCGCCGTAACACCGGCGGGGGGGGGGGGGGGGGGCCGCCGCCGGCGGCGGCGGCTGCCGAAGTGGCGGGGCTGCTCATCGTGCCTCTCCCTGGTCCGGGCTGTCGCTGCCGCGCGTTTCGGCGCGCGGCTCACGGGGTTCGCGCGGCTCGAACGAGCCGCGGTCGCGCCGCGGCCGGTCGTCGCGATCACGCCCGCGGCCGTCGCGGTCGCGCCCGCGGCCGTCGCGGTCGTCGCGGTCGCGATGCCGGCTCTGCAGCATGGCCGACGGGCCCTCCTCGAGCTCGTCGACGCGAATGGTCAGATAGCGCAGCACGTCCTCGTTGATGCGCATGTTGCGCTCCATCTCGTGCACGGCCGCGGCCGGCGCGTCGATGTTGAACAGGACGTAATGGCCCTTGCGGTTCTTCTTCATGCGGAACGACAGGTTCTTCAGGCCCCACACCTCGCGCTTGGTGACCTTGCCGCCGTTCTCGCCGATGATGGTCGTTAGGCTGTCGGCCAGTGCTTCCACCTGGGCGGCGGAAATATCCTGGCGCGCGATGAAGACGTTCTCGTAGAACGACATCGTGCTCGGCTCCCTCTGGCTGTTCTGCGGCCCGGAGCTGGGGCGGGGCCTGGATTGGCGCCGCCGCATCAGCCGATCGGGCCTAGCCGGCCGCCATGAGCACTGGCGTTGCCGGCAAGGAGTTATGAAGGCGGCGGACTATACACGAAACCGATCGGGCTGCAAGCTGTGCAGGCAGCCCGTTCTGCCGCTGCGGCAGCCTCAAATTACTACATCTAATGGAGGTGAAACTATAAGCTAAATATACTAAGAATAGCGAGTGGTGCCGGCAGCGAACGATGGTTAGCGATGGCGATTTGGCAAATGAAGCTGGACCTGATCCCGCGGCAGAGGGTGCTGCAGATCTTCAGTATGATCCCCATCACTTTGCCATCTCGGGTCCATGATGAGACGACATGGTTCGAGGCGACGCCCCCTGAATTCGAAGCAGGCTTAGCCGCCATCCTGAAACGTCCGTACTTTGATAGCGGCGATCTGCAGTACTGGGGCGACTCTGCCGGCGACGAAGCTGGCCTCGCGTACAATCATGGGAAGCTAAGATGGGTGTGGTTCGCAGTGGATGCCAGCCGCGTCTCGCCGAAATTCATCGGTGACGTCTGCGCGTTTGCCCGAGAACTCGATTGTGTCCTCGTCGAACACCGCACACAGCAGATCATCGAGCCGGAAGTCTCCCACGTTGCAGCTGCGCTTCGACGGTCCACCGCGGCGAAGTTCATGAAAGACCCTTTCGCGACTCTTGCGAACCTGCCCCCAATCAGCTTGGGCGGAGTCCTGCAGCCCGAGGAGCATCGCTTCAAGCGGTGGCTAAATCGATTGCGGCGATGGGCTAAGCAGTTCCACCCATAGCGACCGGTTCCAGCGGCCCCTTAGGCTTGACAGGGCGAAGCGGGGCGATATCAATGCCGGCCTTCCCAGCCCGGCCGCTCCCCGAGTACGGGCCGGCGGACTGCAGCGTCAACAGACCGGATCCGCCCATGACCCGCGCCTTCGTCTTTCCCGGACAGGGCTCCCAGGCTGTCGGCATGGGCCAGGCCCTGGCCGCCGCCTTCCCGGCCGCCCGCCAGGTCTTCGAGGAGGTCGACGAGGCCCTGAAGCAGAAGCTCTCCCGCCTGATGGCGGAGGGGCCGGAGTCCGACCTGGTGCTGACCGAGAATGCCCAGCCGGCCCTGATGGCGGTCAGCCTGGCCGCGGTCCGGGTGATCGAGGCCGAGGGCGGTTTCAGCCTTGCCGATCGCGGCGCCTTCGTGGCCGGCCACTCGCTCGGCGAGTACTCGGCCCTGGCGGCGGCCGGCGCCCTTGGGCTGGCCGACGTGGCGCGGCTGCTGAAGCGCCGCGGTCAGGCCATGCAACGCGCCGTGCCGGTCGGCGAAGGGGCGATGGCGGCGCTGCTTGGGCTCGATCTCGAGGCGGCGATCGAGGTGGCCGCCGCCGCGGTGGCCGCCGGCAACGGCAGCGAGGTCTGCGCCGCCGCCAACGACAACGCCCCGGGCCAGGTGGTGGTGAGCGGCCACAAGGCGGCGGTCGAGCGCGCCATCGCGCTGGCCGGCGAGCGCGGCGCCCGGCGCAGCGTGCTGCTGCCGGTGAGCGCACCGTTCCATTGCGCGCTGATGCAGCCCGCCGCCGACGAGATGGCGGAGGCGCTGGCCGCGGTCGCCCTGGCCGCGCCGGCGCTGCCGCTGGTCGCCAACGTGACGGCCAGCCAGGTATCCGATCCCGAGACCATCCGCGGCCTGCTGGTGCGCCAGGTCACCGGTACGGTGCGCTGGCGCGAGAGCGTGCTCTACATGAAGGACCAGGGCGTCGACCAGCTGATCGAGCTCGGCGCCGGCAAGGTGCTGAGCGGGCTGGCGCGCCGCATCGACCGCGATCTCTCGGCCGCCGCCGCCGGCATGCCCGAGGAGATCGAGGCGGTGCTGAAGACGCTCTGAGGCCGGTTCGCGGCCGGCAGGAAAGGGGAACCCCATGTTCGATCTGAGCGGCAAGACCGCCCTCGTCACCGGCGCCTCCGGCGGCATCGGCGGTGCCATCGCCCAGGCGCTCCATGCCCAGGGCGCCACTGTCGGCCTGTCGGGCACCCGGCGCGAGGCGCTGGAGTCCCTGGCCGGCCAGCTCGGTGGCCGCTGCCACGTCCTGACCGGCGATCTGCGCAGCGCCGAGGGCGCCGAGAAGCTGGCCGAGGATGCCGAGGCGGCGATGGAGCGGGTCGACATCCTCGTCAACAACGCCGGCGCCACCCGCGACATGCTGGCGGTCCGGATGCGCGACGAGGACTGGCAGTCGGTGATCGACCTCAACCTCACCGCCGCCTTCCGTCTGGCCCGCGCCACCCTGCGCGGCATGATGCGGCGCCGCCACGGGCGAATCGTCAGCATCACCTCGATCGTCGGTGTCACCGGCAATCCCGGCCAGGCCAACTACGCCGCCGCCAAGGCCGGCATGATCGGGATGTCGAAGGCGCTCGCCGCCGAAGTCGCCACGCGCGGGGTCACCGTCAACTGCGTGGCGCCGGGCTTCATCGACACGCCGATGACCCAGGCCCTGAACGACAGCCAGCGCGAGCGCCTGCTGGGGGCGATTCCCATGGGGCGCCTCGGCACGTCGCCCGACGTGGCCGCCTGCGTCGTCTTCCTGGCCAGCGCCGAGGCGGCCTACGTGACCGGCCAGACCTTGCATGTAAATGGCGGAATGGCCATGATATAGGCCGTTCGCCGGACCATCTGGGGCGCTGGTCAAGGGTATGCGACTATGCTAAGGGACGGCTCCTCTTGCGGCGGCCGGGCATCGCATACCGGTTGCCGCCGAAAGGGCGCCGGGGTCGAATCGGACCGCCGCGTGCTGTGACTTCCCGCACCGTGAACTGAGGGTTTCGACAATGAGTGACATCGCCGAGCGCGTGAAGAAGATCGTCGTCGAGCATCTGGGCGTCGACGAGTCCAAGGTCTCGGAAGGCGCCAGCTTCATCGACGACCTCGGCGCCGACAGCCTCGACACGGTCGAGCTGGTCATGGCGTTCGAGGAGGAGTTCGGCTGCGAGATCCCCGATGACGCGGCCGAAAAGATTTTGACCGTCAAGGACGCGATCAACTTCATCCAGGAGCACGCGTGAGCGAGACGGTGCACCACCGTCTGAACCGGCCGCCCGCCGGACCGATTCTCATCTCTCGCCGATAGCCCAGGCATGCGACGCGTCGTCGTTACCGGACTGGGCCTCGTCACGCCGCTTGGCGTCGGGGTCGAGACCGTCTGGCAGAACTTGATCGCCGGCCGCTCCGGCCTCAGCTCGGTCACCGCTTTCGATGTCTCGGACCTGCCGTGCAAGGTCGCCGGCCAGGTACCGAGGGGGCCGTTCGCCGAAGGCGGCTTTGCCGCCGACGAATCGATCCCACCCAAGGATCAGCGCAAGATGGATATGTTCATCCAGTATGCGCTGGCCGCGGCGACCGAGGCGGTGCGGGATGCCGGCTGGGAGCCGGCCGCCGAGGAGGACCGGGAGCGCACCGGCGTGCTCATCGGCTCGGGCATCGGCGGGCTGCAGGGCATCTACGACGCCGCGATCGTGATGTACGAGAAGGGGCCGCGCCGGGTCAGCCCATTCTTCATCCCGGCCTGCCTGATCAACCTGGCCTCCGGCCACGTCTCGATCCGCTTCAAGTTCAAGGGACCGAATCACTCGGTGGTGACGGCCTGCTCGACCGGCGCCCATGCGCTGGGCGATGCCGCGCGGCTGATCATGCTCGACGACGCCGACGTCATGGTGGCGGGCGGCGCCGAGGCCACCGTCAGCCGTCTCGGCGTCGCCGGGTTCTCGGCGGCGCGCGCGCTGTCCACCGGCTTCAACGACACGCCGACCCGCGCCTCGCGGCCATGGGACAAGGATCGCGACGGCTTCGTGATGGGCGAGGGCGCCGGCATCGTGGTGCTCGAGGAACTCGAGCATGCGCGCGCGCGCGGCGCCAAGATCTACGCCGAGATCATCGGCTATGGCCTGTCCGGCGACGCGCACCACATCACCGCGCCGGCCGAGGACGGCAGTGGCGGCTTCCGCGCCATGAGGGCGGCCTTGAAGCGTGCCAAGATGACGCCCGAGGACATCGACTACATCAACGCCCACGGCACCTCGACCCCGCTCGGTGACGAGATCGAGCTGGGCGCGGTGAAGCGGCTGTTCGGCGACCACGCCTACAAGCTGTCGATGTCGTCGACCAAGTCGGCGATTGGACACCTGCTGGGCGCGGCGGGCAGCGTCGAGGCGATCTTCTCGATCCTCGCGATCCGCGACAGCATCGTGCCGCCGACCCTCAATCTCGACAATCCGTCCGCGGGTTGCGACATCGATCTGGTGCCGCACAAGGCGAAGCAGCGCCCGGTGCGCGCCGCGCTGTCCAATTCCTTCGGCTTCGGCGGCACCAACGCCTCGCTGATCTTCGTCGGCGCGCCCTGACGCGCGCCGCTCGGGGATGCGCCGCGCAATCCTCGCCAGTTTCCTCCTGCTGCTGGTGGTCGCCGGCGGCCTGGCCGCCGGCGGCCATTGGGGCTATCGCGCATTCACCGCGCCGGGACCGGCAACCGCCGATACCGGGCTGGTGGTGCCCAGGGGGGCCGGCGCCTCGGCGATCGCCGTTCAGCTCGCCGCCGCCGGGATCGTCCGCGACGCCCTGGTCTTCAAGCTCGGCACCCGGCTGTTCGCCGGCGACCGGCCGCTCAGGGCCGGCGAATACCTGTTCCCCGCCGGCGCCAGCGCGCGCGAGGTGATGGAGCTGCTGATCGAGGGCCGGACGGTGGTGCGCAAGCTGACCGTCGCCGAAGGGCTGAGCAGCCGCGAGGTGCTGGCGCTGGTGGCCGGCGCCGAGGCGATGGATGGCGCGGTGCCGCCGCCGCCGCCCGAGGGCGCGCTGCTGCCGGAAACCTATCACTACTCCTGGGGCGACGGGCGCGCCGAACTGGTCGCCCGCATGGCCGAGGCGATGCGCAGCACCCTGGCCGAGCAATGGGCGGGCCGCGCCGACGGCCTGCCGTTCAAGACCCCGGAGGAGGCGCTGATCCTGGCCTCGATCGTCGAGAAGGAGACCGGGGTCGCGGCCGAGCGGCCGCGCATTGCCGGCGTCTTCATCAACCGGCTCGAACGGGGCATGCCCCTGCAATCCGACCCGACGGTGATCTTCGCGCTGACCAAGGGCTTGCAGCCCCTGGGCCGGGCCCTGCTGCGTGCCGATCTGGCGCTCGACGATCCCTACAACACCTACGCCTATCCCGGCCTGCCGCCGGGCCCGATCGCCAATCCCGGCCGGGCGGCGATCGCCGCGGTGCTCAACCCGGAAGCGACCAAGGCGCTCTATTTCGTCGCCGACGGCAGCGGCGGCCATGCCTTCGCCGAGACCCTGGACGAGCACAACCGCAACGTCGCCAAGTGGCGCAAGCTGCAGAAGACCAATGCGGCGGCCGGGAGCGGGGGATAAGCGGCGGCCCGCTCCAACTGAGGCGCGCGGCACCGAGGGTGACTATCCTGAAGGTAAGGTTCTCCGGACTGGCTCTTTGGCAGGATAACCACTATGCTCCCCACCGCGCCGGACGTCTGGTCCGGCCGGGAATACGGGCCTGCGTGCGGCGATCGGCCGGAGCGGCGTGAAGCATACGACTTCGCTGCCTGCTGCCCCGGCCCGAAGGGCGCCGCGAGGCCGAGCTCAACCATAGCGGTGATCTGTGCGGGTAGGCCCCCGGCCTTGTGGCAGGGGTCGCCGGCTCCGCTGCCGCCGCTGCGCCCGGGCGTTCCGACGAAGTGTGGTCTGCGTCCATTGCGGCCTGCCAGCCGATGGCAGGAACGATCCCGGCGGACCGGTTCCCGCCGGTCCCACTGATCTTTTTGGAGCGGAGCAGGATGCGAAATCTCGCCATCGGCCAGCGCTATCGCAAGACCTCGTCTCCCTCGATCCTATGGGAGATCGTCGGCGACCGGACCGAGCAGGACGGGATCCGTCATATCAGGCTGGTCAGCGTCGCCGACCGCACCCGGACGATCCTGATCGCCGAGCGGTTCCTCGCGCGGTCGGAGACCTTTGCGGCGGCCGCGTGTTGATCCAGAGGGACACCCCTCGACCCTAGTTTTACGCCGGATGGAGAGTGCCAGCATGGCCAAGAAGCAGAAGCAGCAACCGCAGCAGCAGACCAACGACGGCAAGGCGGACCGGCTGCGCGCGCTGCGCCTGGAGCGCGAGGCGTCACGGCGCGAGGCCGGCACCTGGGGCGAGATGACGGTCGGCGAGATCCTGCATCAGCCCTCGCGCTCCGTGTTCATGCAGGTCTGGAAGGGCCAGCGCCGGCCCGATCCGTTCGACGAGGGCGGGGCCCGGCGCGCCGGCGCGCCGCAGGCCGCATGGTCGGCGATGCTGGCCTGGGTCGAGGAGCGCAATTCGCCCGATTTCAGCCAGCACATCGTCGCCTGGGACCTGAGCGCCGCCGAGGCCCGCAAGGTGCTGGAGGCCCGCATCGCCGAGCATCAGGCGGCCGGCTACACCGTGACCAACCCGGCCGACGCGCCGAAGTGACCGGGCGGACGGATCGCACTGGACAGCGCTGCGACAGCGAACCGGCCGAACGGCCTCAGGAGACGACATGAGCAAGATCGAGCGCGGCGTGAAGCGCCGCTGCGGCAGCTGCGAAGCGCCGTTCTACGACATGGGTCGCGATCCCGTCACCTGCCCCAAGTGCGGCGCGGTGTATGACGCCTCGGCCGGCAAGAAGCGGCTCGCCTCGGTGCCGCGGCCGCCCAAGGGGCGCAGCTCGAAGTCGCCGTTCGGCGCCGCCGCGAAGCCGGCGCCCGCGGTCGCGCCGAAGGATGCCGAGGCGGAAGAGCCGGCGGCGGACGACTCGGTCGAGGCGGATCTCGACGAAGACAAGGTCGAGGATGCCGACGAGGCGGACGGCGAGACGCCGGACGCCGATGACGGCGATGACAACGTGACCGGCGATCAATAGCCGACGGCTAGAGCGTGATCCGATCGAACCCGCTCGGTTCGAGCGGTGAATCACGCGCTACTCCATTGAAAGAAGAGCACGATCCGATCAGGTTGGCTCAACCTGATCGGTGAATCGTGCTCTAGGTCGATCGGATCACCCCTGGCGCGTGAACATGAGCGTGGGCTCGCTCCTGTAGCTGGTCGCCTGCAGCAGCCGAAAGCCGCATTTCTCCGCCACCCGGACCGATGCGCGATTCTCCGGCGCGATGATGCAGGCGGTCCGCACCGCGCCGAAATGCGAATCGCCCCAGGCCACCGCGGCACGCACCGCCTCGGTCGCATAGCCCTTGCCGTGAGCCTGGGATGCCAGCACCCAGCCGATCTCGGGCGTGCCGTCGAGGGCCGGCTCGATGTCGCGCCGGAAATCGGCGAACCCCAGCTCGCCGACGAAGTCCCCGGTCGCCGTCTCCTCGACCACCCAGAAGCCGAAGCCCAGCAGCGCCCAGTGCCCGGCATGGCGCAGCAGCTTGGCCCAGGTCTCCTCTACGGAGAACGGCCTGCCGCTGATGTGCCGGACTACCTCGGGATCGGCCCACATGGCGGCGCAGGACGCGAGATCGGCGACGCCATGGCGGCGCAGGGTGAGGCGCTCGGTCGCGAGCACCGGAACGTCGTTGGCGGAAACCGTCGTGGCGTGCATGCGATACCCTGTGCTGCTCGGCGCCGCGAATCATGCGGCGGCGGCTCTGGCGTTCAGCCCTTTTTCGGCAGCCGTGTCAGCCACCGGTCGGTCATTCCCGGCGGCAGCACGCCCATGGCCCAGGCGCCGGCATAGAGCCGCAATGGAAAGGCGATGCGGGCGCGGTTCGCGCCCAGGCCCTTGCGAACGATCTCGGCGGCGCGCTCGACCGGCATCAGGAGCGGCATGTGAAAGCGGTTCCGGGCGGTCATCCGGCTTTCGACGAAGCCGGGGCAGATGACGGATACCTCGACGCCATGCGTCTGCAGCTCGCCGCGCAGCGCCTCGCCCCAGATCCTGACCGCCGCCTTGCTGGCGCAATAGGCGGGGGCACCGGGAAAGCCGCGAAACGAGGCGAGCGAGCTCATGATGGCGATCTGTCCCCGCCGGCGCGCCTGCAGCAGCGGAATCGCCGGCAGGACGGTGTTGAGCACGCCGTCGACATTGACCGCCATGATCGTCCGGGTCTGCTGCGCGGTCTCGCCGCCGCCATGGGTGCCGCCGGAGATGCCGGCATTGGCGATCACGAGCTCAAGCGGCGCCGCGCGCTCGGCGTCCGCGACGAAGCGCGCCATGGCGTCGCGGTCGGCGGCGTCGACGATTCCCACGGCGACGTCCGCGCCCGCCGCGCGGCAGGCGACCGCCACCGCCGCCAGCCGATCCGCATGGCGCCCGGTGAGCGCGAGCCGGCGGCCCGGCGCGGCATACGCCCTGGCCAGGGCCTCGCCGATGCCGCTCGAGGCGCCGGTGATCAGGATCGAGCGCGGATCGCGCATGGCTTGCTTCCCCCTGGACTTTGCATCCGGCCCTGCGTGGCGCTTCGTCCGGCCGGCAGCCGCCATCCGGTCGCCCCTGCCTTGTTGCTGCAGGGGCGCCAGTATAGAGTGGGCAGCTTCGCCGACTGACACAACATCATGGGATTAAACCCCTGATGCGCAAGGCTTCGGCGGCATCTGAGGGGGAAGCTCTTGTCCGTCGCCAGCATGACCGGCTTCGCGCGCGCCGAAGGCCGCGACGACAGCCTCCATTGGATCTGGGAACTGAAGAGCGTCAACGGCCGCACGCTCGATCTGCGCTGCCGCCTGCCGGCCGGCATGGATGCGCTCGAGCCGATCGCCCGCGCCGCGCTGGCCGAACGCCTGCGGCGCGGCAATGTCTCGGCGTCGCTCAGCCTGATGCGCGGCGCCAAGCCGCCCAAGGTGCGGGTCAACCGCGAGGTGCTGGCCCAGCTCGCCGAGGTGGTGGACGAGCTGAAGGGCCGCATCGATGCCGCGCCGCCGCGCCTCGACGGGCTGCTGGCGGTGCGCGGCGTGGTCGACGTGATCGAGGAGGAGGAAGAGGACGAGGCCGTGCGTCAGGCGCGCCAGCAGCGCATCGCCGCCACGCTCGGCGAGGCGCTCGACGGGCTGCGCCAGATGCGGGCGGCCGAAGGCGCGCGGCTCGCCGTCATCGTCGACCGCCATCTCGAGGAGATCGCCCGGCTGCGCGAGGCCGCGGCGGCGACCGCGGCAACCCAGCCCGAGGCGCTGAAGGCCCGGCTCAAGGCCCAGGTGGCGGCGCTGCTCGATGCCGCGCCGGCCCTGTCCGAGGACCGGCTGTCCCAGGAAGCCGCCCTGATCATCGCCAAGGGCGACGTGCGCGAGGAGCTGGACCGCCTGGCCGCCCATATCGGCGCGGCCCAAGAGCTGATGGCAGAGGATGGCGCGGTCGGGCGCAAGCTCGACTTCCTCTGCCAGGAGTTCAACCGCGAGGCCAACACCCTGTGCTCGAAATCCACCGACGTCGAGCTGACCCGCATCGGGCTGGCGTTGAAGGCGGCGATCGAGCAGCTCCGAGAGCAGATTCAGAACATTGAATAACCCATGATGCCAAAGGCAAAATCGGCTTCCGGGCAGGAGGCTGACGGATTCGGCGAGGTCCGCCGGCGCGGGCTGCTGCTGGTGCTGTCATCGCCGTCGGGCGCGGGCAAGACCACGATCTCGCGGCTGCTCCTGGAGCGCGATTCCAATCTCGCCATGTCGGTGTCGGTCACCACCCGGCCCAAGCGGCCGGGCGAGGTCGCCGGGGTCGACTACCGGTTCATCGAGCTGGTCGAGTTCGACCTGATGGTGAATCGGCGCGAGCTGCTGGAATACGCCAAGGTGTTCGGCAACTACTACGGCACGCCGCGCGCACCGGTCGAGGCGGCGCTGGCGGCCGGCCGCGACATGCTGTTCGACATCGACTGGCAGGGCACCCAGCAGCTCGAGGAAGCGCTGCCGCGGGACCTGGTGCGGGTGTTCGTCCTGCCGCCCTCGACTCGCGAGCTCGAACGCCGGCTCAAGGCGCGGGCCCAGGACAGCGCCGAAGAGGTCGCGCGGCGCATGGCCAAGGCCGCCGACGAGATGAGCCATTGGGCCGAATACGACTACGTCATCGTCAACAGCGGAATCGAGGACAGCCTGCGCCAGGTGCAGGCGATCCTGACCGCCGAGCGGCTCCGGCGCGACCGTCAGGCCGGCCTGCACGAATTCGTCAAGGCGCTGCGCGAGGGCCAGTAGGTCCGGCGGCATCGGGGACCGCCGCATCCAGCGCCCGCGCCATGGCGCAGAACGCGGGCACCTCGAGTTCCTCGGCCCGCGCCGTCTCCGGCACCCCGGCGGCCGCGATCAGCATCGCGGGATCGACGCCGAGGCCCCTAAGGCTCTGGCGCAGCATCTTGCGGCGCTGGCCGAAGGCGGCGGCAGTCACCCGCTCGAGCGTTTCCATCCGGCAGGGGGCGAGGGGGGCGGGCCGCGGCACCAGCTCCACGACGGTCGAGGTCACCTTGGGGGGCGGCGTAAAGGCGCGGGCCGGGATGTCGAACCGGGCCTTGGCCTGCAGGCGCCACTGGGTGATCACGCTCAGCCGCCCGTAATCCTTGCTGCGCGGCCGCGCCAGCAGGCGCTCGGCCACTTCCTTCTGGAACATCAGCACCATCCCGGCCAGGGCGTCGGCCTCGCGGATCCAGTTGACCAACAGGGCGGTCGAGATGTTGTACGGCAGGTTCGCGACGATCCGCCGCGGCGGCGGGCCGAGATCGGCAACCCGGACCGCCAGGGCGTCGCCGGCGACGATCTCCAGCCGCCCCGGCCAGGCCGCCGCGATCTCCTGCAGCGCGGCCAGACAGCGCGCGTCGCGCTCGATCGCCACCAGGTGGCGGGCGCCGGCCTCAAGCAGCGCCCGGGTCAGCCCCCCGGGCCCCGGGCCGATCTCGACGACCGTGCCCTGGTCGAGCGGCCCGGCGGCCCGGGCGATGCGCCGCGTCAGGTTGAGATCGAGCAGGAAATGCTGGCCGAGCGCCTTGCGCGCCGCGAGCCCATGGCGGGCGATGACCTCCCGCAGCGGCGGCAGCGCCGCCGCGGCCGCGCCGTCAGACACGAATGTCGACGTAGGCGACGCGCCGCAGGTCGCGCAGATAGCCGCGGGCCAGGACGTCGAGACGCTCGTTGCGCAGCGAGCGCCCGATATCCTCGCGCGTCGGCAGCCCCGACTCCTGCAGGTCGCGCTTGCACACCATGAAGACGCCGATCCCGGTCTCGACCCGCACCGGCTCGCTCGGACGGTCGATCTCCAGGGACATCGCGATCGGCCGCAGCACCGCGGGCAGGTCGCCGACGCGCAAGTCCTTGAGGTCGACATTCGCCTCCGGATTGACGCGCTTGGCGATGCCGTCCATGTCGCCGCAGCTGCGCGCCTGGGTCACGACCGAGCGGGCGATCGAGTTGGCGGCCTCGACTTCGGTCGCCGGCGCGCTCTGCGCCAATGGGATGAAGACCTGCTTCATGCTGACGACCGCATCGAGCGACGAGGTCGAGCCGGTCTGGCGCTGGTCCAGCAGCGTCAGGACGTGATAGCCGCCGGTGCCGCGGATCGGCCCGGCGATCTGGCCCGGCTGCAGGCCGCGCACCGCGGCGTCGAGCTCGCTGTCGAGCTGCCCGGGCCGGACCCAGCCGAGATCGCCGCCGCTCGAGGCGGTCGCCGACTGCGAGAACTGCCGGGCCAGCGAATCGAAGTCGGCGCCCTGGCGCAGCTGGTCGGCGAGGCGCTGCGCGGTTTGCCGTACCTGGTCGTCGGAAGTGCTCGAATCGATCGCGAGATAGATCTCGGCGACCCGGTATTCGGGCTTGCCGAGATTGGCCTTGAGATCGGCCAGCGCCTCGTCGACCTCCTCGTCGGTGACCGTGACCGAGGGCAGCAGCCTGCGTTGCAGCAGGGACTGCCAGGCAAGCTCGGCGCGCAGCTGGTCGCGCAGCGCGTCGATCAGGATGCCGTTGCGCTGCAGGACCGCCTCGAAATCGGCGCGCGGCATGTTGTTCTGGGCGGCCAGGTCATCGACGCGGCTGTCGATCGCGGCGTCGGGCACGTTGACGCCGTTGGCCTTGGCCTCCTGCAGCTTGAGCCGCTCGTCGATCAGGCTGCGCAGCACTTCCGGGGACAGCCGGGAGCGGGTCTCCGGCGTGTCCTGCAGCCGTGCCGAGACGATCACCATGCGGGTGCGGACCGAGAGGTCGAGCACGGAAATGACGTCGTCGTTGACCACGGCGGCGATGGCCAGGCTGTCCTGGGCCGCGCCGGGGCGGCCGATGGCGGTCAGCAGCAGCAGGCCCAGGAGGATCGGCGAACAGGCACGCAGAAAGCGGTTCACGGCTGAATCCAGGGTCGTTTTCGGGTCGCCATGCGACACGGCGGGCCACACTATAGGACCCGGGGCGAGGAGCGACAATGCGCCCTCCGGGCTGCCGCCGGTGCCTCAGAACCCGGTGTCGACGCTGCCCAGATACTTGAAGGACACCGTGACCAGGAACTTGGTCTGCGGCTCGATCTCCTGGTCCTCGTAGAAGCTGCGCACGACCGAGCTGCGGATGGCGAAGCACTCGTCCTCGTAGCCGGCGCCGATGCCCAGGGACAACCAGTCGTTGCTGGCCAGATCGCGCAACGCCCCGACATAGCCGTACCAGTTCTCGGTGATCCTGGACGTGACGGTGGCCGCGATCTGCTCGCGCCGTCCGAACTCGGCCTCGACGCCCTGCTCGGAGTCGAGGAACGTATAGGTCAGGTTCAGGTTCAGCGCCGGCGGTCCGACCCGGAACGCGACCTCGTTGCGCTGCGCGGTGAAGTCGTTGCTGTCGAACCGGAAGCGGTACAGCAGGTCGAGATAGCGGCTCGGCGAGACCTGGATCCGGCCGACGATGTCGGAAAGCTGGTTCTCGACACCTGAGCCGTCCTTGAAGGTGTCGTTGTCGCTGAAGGCGTAGCTCTGGCCCAGGAACACGTTGGCGTAGCCGCCGCCGTCGGCGAACAGGCTCCAGCGCAGGCCGTAGTTCACGCGCTGCCCGCCGTCGACCCGGTCGACGCCGGAAAACCGGTTGGCCTCGAATAGGTTGGTGTCGTCGAATTCCAGGTCGCGGCTGTCCTCGTTGGGGATGAGGCCGGGATTGCCGCCATTGGGTCCGACCACCACGCCGGCGATCGGCTCGATGATCTGGTGGAACCCCTGGTGCTGACTGACGAACGGATAGCGCCAGGTGAACGACAGCTGCGGAAAGATTCGCCCGGTCAATCCCGACCGGGTCGGACCGCTCGAATCCGGATCGTCGCTGGCGATATCGACGTCGTTCACGCTGTAGCCGTCGAGCTGCAGCGACGCGCTCAACGTGTAGATATCCCCGGCCGGCGCGGTGTAGGGCAGGGTCCAGCCGCCGCGCAGCGAGAGCCGCCGGCTGTCGCGACCGTCGATGCGCGACAGCGCCATCGCGTTCACGTCCAGCGTGTAGTACCCGCCGTAGTCTCCGGACTCGCTGACGAAGTTGTAGTCGAACAGCGGCGCGACGATCGGCGCCTCGCCGTTGTCGTCGGAATCGCGCAAGCCCTGGAAGCCATAGGCCTGGATCGCGGCGTAGTTGCGCGCGTGGAATCCCTCGGCAAACAGGCGGCTGGTCAGGGTGCGGGCGTTCGAGAGGTCGTAGAGCCGCAGATAGGTCTTGTCGGTGGCGCGATTGGCGTCGAAACCCCAGCGCCAGTGATCGTCGATGTCGAAGCGCCCGAGCGCGTCGATATGGCCGCGGAAGGCGTTCTCCTCGACCCTCTGGACGCCGCCCTTCACTTCGCCGCGCTCGGCCACCGTGGCGCTGCCGTCGATGCGCAGTTCGCCATCGATGACGCGCTGGCGGTACTGGCCGGTCGCCACGACTCCCTGTCGGCCGGTGAAGATCGGGGAGAAGGTGAAATCCTTGTCCGGGCTGATCGCCCAGAAATACGGGATCTGGACGGACGCGCCGAGTTCCTCGGAAGCGCCGAAGGTCGGCGCCAGGAAGCCGCTCTTGCGCTGCACCGTCGGGTCGGCATGGGACAGATAGGGCGTGTAGAACACCGGGACGCCGTAGATCTCCATCCAGGCGTCGCGGTACTCGATCGTCTTGGTTTCCTGGTCGTGGATGACCTTGACCGCCTTGAGCTGCCACAGCGGCGGGCGCATCGGATCGTCCTTGCACAGGTCGCACGGCGAGAACACCGCCTTGTCGAGCTCGGTACGGGTCCCGCCGATGCGCCGTCCAACCGCGGCGGCGGCGCGCGAGCGATCGGACAGCAGCAGCCGGATGTTGGTGATGACGCCGTCCTTCAGGTCTTCGGACAGCACGACGTAGTTGGCGAACAGCACCTCGCCCGAGGGGTCGAGCAGGCTGACATTGCCCGATGCGGTGACGGTTCCGGCGCGCTGGTTGTAGGACACGCTGTCGGCCAGCAGGACCCGGTCGTTCTGCGAGATCTCCACATGGCCCGAGGCGGTGACCACCCCGAGCGATTCGTCATAGGTGATCTGGTCGGCGCTCAGCAGCACGGGCGTGCGGTCCGGCAGATCCTGCCCGACCGACGGGGTGGTGATCAGCAGCGCGACGAGGACGGCGCAGGCGGCGGCGATGCAACGCATGCCGCGGCTCAACCGTCCTCAAGGTGCAGCAAAAGGGCGACCCCGACCATCCCCACGATTCCCCCTGGCGTCCACGCGGCCAGCACGATGGGAATCGTGCCGCTCAGGCCTAGAGCGTGAACCACGTCGGAGAGGAAATAGAGCAGGAATCCGGTCAAAGCTCCAGTAGCGATCAGCAGCGTGACTCCGCCCTTGCGGGCCGGCCGCAGGGCGAAGGCGGCGGCCAGGACGACCATGGAGACCAGCAGCAGCGGCGTCGCCAGCAGGCGGTGGTAGCGCAGCCGGTGGGCCACGGTCGGCAGGCCGGTCGCCTCGAGCAGCTCGACATAGCGGGGCAGGCGCCAGAACGACACCGCCCGGGGTGAGGCGAAGCTCTCGACCAGCTCGGGAAAGGACAGGTTCGATGACCGCAGATAGGTCTCCTCGAACACGCTCGGACGACTCGGCGTGGTGATCCAGGCGTTGGTCAGCCGCCACTGGCCCTGCTCCAGGAACGCGGCGTCGGCGTCGATGCGTTCGATCAGCCGGTCGTCCCTGGTGAAGTCGAGCAGCGTCACATGCTCGAGCGACAACGACTCGGGGTGCAGCCGGTCGGCATGCATGATCGACTGGCGCTCGCCGCCGTCATGCCGCAGCCAGAGTCCGTTGACCGAGGCGGTCACCAGCGGGCTGCCACCGAGGAAATCGCTTTCGAGCTGCTCGAATCGCCCCGACATCGCCGCGGCCAGCGGATCGAAGGCGATCACCCGCAGCACGGCGACGACGAGGACGACGGCGGTGGCGGGCAGCAGGAACTGCCATACCGAGACGCCGGCGGCGCGGGCCACCACCAGCTCGTGGAATCGGGTCAGCTGCCAATAGGCCCCGATTCCGGCCGCCAGAACCGCGAACGGCAGCACCACCTGGGCGGTGGCCGGCGACTTGAGCAGCGCCATCGTCGCGACCTGCCCGAATCCCACCTCCGGATGCCCGGCGGTGCGGCGCAGGAGCTCGATGGTCTCGGCCAGCACGATGACCGCAACCAGCAGCCCCAGCACGCCGAACAGCCACAGCAGGAAGCGGCGCGCGATGTAGCGGAACAGGGTGAGCGACAGGAACTGCATGGTCGGATCAGCCGGCCGGCGACGCACTGCCCAGGCGACGGGCCCGCAGGGCGCCCGGGGCGGCCAGCAGGAACAGCCCGGCGGCGCCGGCCAGGCCCGGCGCAATGTACATCGCCGGCACCGCGGCCGGTGCCCGGGTCGCGGCGCTGAGCAGCACCAGGCTGACGATCTGCAGCACCGCCGCCAGGCCGATCGCCAGCGCCACCCGGCTCCAGCGACCGCGCGGGCCGCTATCCCCGACCAGCAGCGTGGCGACCGCGACGATCGCCAGCGCAAGGTTGTAGAGCGGCGACGCGAGTCGTTGGTGGCCTTCCGCCTGCAGACGCTGCCGCAGCGCCTCGGGCAGGCTCGGATCGGGCCTCAGCAGATCGCGCACGAAACGCTCCTGGGGCTCGCGATAGCGATCCTCGGTCGGCGCCAGCAGGTCGTCGAGGGCGATCGCCGCGTGCTCGAAGTTCAGGATCGAGACCGCGCCGGTGCGCGTGCTCGCCTCCTGATAGCTGCCCTGTTCCATCGCGATCTGCGGCCCGGTCGGGCCGGCGAACAGCCGGCCGCGCGCCGCGGTATAGGTGATCGGCTTCTCGGCGTTGCGGGTGTCGTGCACCAGCACCCCGCGCAGGCTGCCGTCGGCGTCGCGCGCCCGGACGAACAGCGTCAGCCCGGTGCCGAGGTCGGTGAACACGCCGGCCTGGATCAGCACCTGGGCGTAGTCGTTGCGGATCGTGTACTGCAGGTCCTTGAACGCCCGATAGGACGCCGGCAGCAGGTACAGGGTCAGGCCGTAGCATAGCACCATGGCGAGCGCGCCCATGATGATCGCCGGCCGCACCAGGGTCAGCGGGCTGAGGCCGCTGGCCCGCAGCACCACCAGCTCGCTGTCCAGGATCAGCTTGTAGTAGACGAAGGTGACCGCCAGGAACAGCGCGATCGGCAGCACCAGCGCGGCCAGGCTGGGCAGCATCAGCGCCAGGAACCACAGCGACAGGTGCAGCGGCAGGCCGTGATTGATAATGGTGTCGATGAAGCGCAGGGACTGGCTGAGCCAAATGGTGATCGTCAGCCCGGTGGCCACGAGGACGAGCGCAACGGCAATCTGCCTGACCAAATAGCGGGTTATGCCGGTCATGGCCGGCACTATAGGCTGCCGGCGTCGGCGCGCGGTAGCGGCAATTCGGGATCCACGGTCGGCGTTGCCCCGTCTTTATCGCCTGTTGCCGCTGTGCTACAGGACGGCCAGTCTTCCGATCGCGCTCCGCCCACGGCCGCCGCCAGGTCCGCCGTTGGCAGGTCGCGGCGAACCAAGAGGAACCCATGAAGATCGCATTCGCGAAGCCGGACTTGCCCAGCAGCGGCGCCGTCGTGGTCGGCGTGCTGGAGGATCTCAAGCTGACAGCCAGCGCCGCCAGCCTCGACAAGCTGCTCAAGGGCGCGCTCGGCCGGGCGATCGCGGCGAGCCGCTTCAAGGGACGGCCCGACGACATCCTCCCGGTCCTGGCGCCGGGCGGCGGCGATCTGAGCCGCGTCGTGCTGGTCGGCCTCGGCAAGCCGGCGGCGCTCGACGAGCTGGCGGCGCAAGCCCTGGGTGGCCGCATCGTCGCCCATCTCAACACCGCCGGCGAGAAGGAAGCCGCGGTGCTGGTCGACGAGATCGCCGGCGCCAAGATCGGCCCGGCCGCGCTGGCGGCCCAGATCGCCTATGGCGCGCGACTCCGGAGCTATCGCTTCGACAAGTACCGGACCACCGAGAAGCCGGACGCCAAGCCGACCATGAAGCGGCTGGCCATCGGGGCCGCCGATCTCGCCGGCGCCCGCAAGGCGTTCGAGCCGCTCGACCGGATCGCCGACGGCGTGTTCTTCACCCGCGACCTGGTGTCCGAGCCGCCGAACGTGATCCATCCCGAGAGCCTGGCGGAGGAGACCAAGAAGCTGGCGGCCCTCGGGGTCGATGTCGAGCTGCTCAACGAGAAGCAGATGAAGAAGCTCGGCATGGGCGCGTTGCTGGGAGTCGGCCAGGGCAGCGAGCGCGAGTCGCATATCGCGATCATGCGCTGGGACGGGGCGCCCGACGCCAAGGACAAGCGCCCGATCGCCTTCATCGGCAAGGGCGTCACCTTCGACACCGGCGGTATCTCGATCAAGCCGGCCGCCGGCATGGAGGACATGAAGTGGGACATGGCCGGCGCCGGCGCGGTGATCGGCGTGATGAAGGCGCTGGCCGGGCGCAAGGCCAAGGTCAATGCGGTCGGCGTGGTCGGATTGGTCGAGAACATGCCGTCCGGCACCGCCCAGCGGCCCGGCGACATCGTCACCTCGATGTCGGGCCAGACCGTCGAGGTGATCAACACCGACGCCGAGGGCCGGCTGGTGCTGGCCGATGCCATGTGGTACTGCCGCGACCGCTTCAAGCCGAAGGCGATGATCGACCTGGCGACCCTGACCGGCGCGATCATGGTGGCGCTCGGGCAGTTCCACGCCGGCCTGTTCTCCAACAACGACGAGCTTGCCGACCGCCTGCTCGCCGCCGGCAAGTCGGCGGGCGAGCCGCTCTGGCGGATGCCGCTCGGCGAAGCCTACGACAAGCTGATCAACAGCGACGCCGCCGACATGAAGAACGTCGGCGGCCGCTACGGCGGCAGCGTCACCGCGGCGCAATTCCTGCAGCGTTTCGTCAAAGACACGCCCTGGGCCCATCTCGACATCGCCGGCATGGCCTGGAGCGACAAGGACCAGCCGACCGTGCCGAAGGGGGCGACCGCCTATGGCGTGCGCTTGCTCGACCGGCTGGTCGCCGATTCCTACGAGGAGAAGTAGTCCGCGGCCGGGAACGATGACCGAGATCCGCTTCTATCATCTGCAGCGCACCACCCTCGACGCGGCGCTTCCGACCATGCTCGAGAAGACCTATGGCCGCGGCCAGCGCGCCGTGGTGCTGCTCGGCTCGCCGGAGCGGGTCGAGGCGCTCGCCGGCCGGCTGTGGACCTATGCCGAGCGCAACTTCCTGCCGCACGGCACGGCGCGCGACGGCCGGCCCGAGCGCCAGCCGGTCTGGCTGACCGCCGAGGATGCCAACCCGAACGGCGCCTCGGTGCTGTTCGTGGCCGACGGCGCGCGCTCCGACCATGTCGCCGACTACGAGATGTGTGTCGAGCTGTTCGACGGCAACGACGAGGCCGCGGTGGCCGATGCCCGCGCCCGCTGGCGCGACTACAAGAGCGCCGGCCACAAGCTGGTCTACTACCAGCAGACCGATGCCGGCGGCTGGGAGCAGAAGGCCGAGGCCTGACGCCGCGCCCAGACTGATCGACGGCCGATCGGCGTCAGCCGAGGCCCTGGCGCCGGCGATTGTCTTCGTCGCTGTAGAACGGATCGGCGTGGATGTCGGCGCCGGGCATCCCGCGTGCGCGCAGCATCTCGATGGCCGACTCCACCATCGCCGGCGGCCCCGCCAGATAGGCCTTGGCGCCGTCGAAGCCGCCAAAATCGGCGGCGACCGCGTCGCCCACCAGCCCCAGGCGCCGCGCCGACGGCGCCGACGGATCGGACAGCACCGGCACGAAGCGGAACGCGGCATGGGCCGCCTCCAGCGCACGCAGCCGAGTCTCCAGGTAGATGTCGCGCTCGTCGCGGGCGCCGAAATAGAGCTGCACGGCGCGACCGCCGGGCAGGGCCAGCGCGGTCTCCACGATGGAGAGCATCGGCGCCAGGCCGGAGCCGCCGGCGATGGCGATGATCGGTCCGGTGTGATCGCCGCGCAGGCAGGCCTCGCCGAGCGGGCCCTCCACGCCGACGCTGTCGCCGACGCTGAGACGCTGCGCGACATAGCCGCTGGCGCCGTCGCCGACATTGCGGATATGGAATTCCAGCAGCGCGTCGCCGGGCCGGCTCGCCATCGAGTAGTCGCGCGGCGGCAGGTCGGCGAAGGCCAGGCGGGCATACTGGCCGGCGCGGAAGGCCAGGGGCGGACCGTCCACCGGCGCCAGATGCAGGATCCGGATGTCGTGGGTCGCGTCGACGATCTCGACGACGCGCGTCGCGAGCCGGCGCAACGGACGGTCTTCCGCCATCATCGGCCGCCATGCGTCGACGGGCTCAGCATGAGGACCTCATCCTGAGCCTGTCGAAGGATGAGGTTGGCGCAGCTCATTCCCCCAGCAGCTCCTCGATCGCCGCGACGATCGCCGGATCGAGCGGCGCGACCTTGGACGGCCACAGCCCGGCCAGGGCGCCGTCCGGCCCGATCAGGTATTTGTGGAAGTTCCATTTCGGCGCGGCGGCCTCGCCGGCCTCGTCGACCACCCAGCGATAGAACGGGTGGGCCGCGCCGCCGATCACCACCTGCTTGGCGGTCAGCGGGAAATCGACGTCGTAGGTCGATTCGCAGAAGCCCTTGATCTCGGCCTCTGCCGCCGGCTCCTGGGCGCCGAAATCGTTCGAGGGCACGCCGAGCACCACCAGGCCGCGGTCGCGATAGCGCCGCCACAGGGTCTCGAGATCGGCGTATTGCGGGGTGAAGCCGCAGGCCGAAGCGGTGTTGACGACGATCACGGGCCGGCCCCTGAACTGCGACAGGGCCAGAGGCTGACCGTCGATCCCCTTGAATTCAAAATCGAAAGCGGACATATGGGGTTTCCCTGACTGGTGGGGCGGCCGACTCTCGTCAAACATAGGCGCTATGAGCCACCGCCGCCACGCCACCAGGCCGGGTTCCCGTCCGGCGCGGGAACGCCAGCACAGCCGGAGCCGCCGTCCGCACCCGCCGTCCCGCGCGCCGGGCCGGCCGGAGGAGCTCCACGAGATCATCGCCGTCTACGCGTATCTCGGCACCTCTCCAGGCGCCGGGCTCGCGGCAGGCGGGACCTACGCAAGCGAGACACGAGCCACCATGGGCACAGTACGGCAGGCGAAGTTCAGGATCGGCGATGTCGTCCGCCACCGCGTGTTTCCGTTCCGCGGGGTGATCTTCGACGTCGATCCGGTGTTCGCCAACACCGAGGAGTGGTGGGAGTCGATCCCCGCCGAGATTCGCCCGCGCAAGGACCAGCCGTTCTATCACCTGCTGGCCGAGAGCGAGGACACCACCTATGTCGCCTATGTCTCCGAGCAGAACCTGCTGCCCGACGAGACCGGCAAGCCGTCCAAGCACCCGGAAATCGGCGAACTGTTCGCCGAGCTGAAGGACGGCCGCTACGTACCGCGGGCGCGCGCGACGAACTGAGGCTGCTCAGAGCCGCGGCGCCGCGCCGGCGGGCCTTTGCCGCAGCGCCGGCCTTTGCCGAGTCATCCTCGGATGCAGAGGCGGAGTCCGCAGACCCGAGGGCCTGTGGGGAGCAAAACCCACTCCGACCCCGAATTCTGCGGTGGCTCCTTCATGGCATCCTCAAATTCTGGGAACCCCACTCGGCTGGCGGCCCCGGAACAGAGATCGGCGAATCGAACGTGCGGGAAATGCCGCTCCGACCCCGATATACTTTCGGGAGCCGATGTAGTCGGCTACGTCTTCAAGATGGCCTTCAGCCGTTGAAAATCTTGCTCGTAGTTCACCACATACGAGCCGAAGGCATGCGTAAGCGATGATCCCTTGGAGCGCCAGGAATCAAAATCCCAGCCAAGCTCGATCAAATCGGAGGTGGCGAACACGAATTCGAGCGTCTCGGTCAGGAAGGCAAGGGCGTTGATCTCCTCGCGGTAGTCGAACGCCGCTTCACTGCCGTGGACAAAGTGGTTGCGGCAGAGGACCGCCTGACCGCAAGGCAGATGCAGCTCTAAAAACTTCTCCGGATAGGCCGCCTTAAGAATGTCGGCACGGTGGCATACCTTGTCGCGCAGACTGGCGGTGCCGACGCGCCCCAGCGCGGAGAGAACTGATTGGCGCGCAAAACTCTTGGGCAGCGCTTTGAATAGCTTACGACACTCGTTGACCGCATCTTTGGTAGATTGATCGAGTGTTACCTTGTTGGGCACATGGCTTTCGGGAAGGAGATCAAACATGTTGGCCGCACCGACGATGCGATCAATACCATAGGAGCCGGCATAGAAGGCGCTCCCAAATCTCCCTCGGGCCTCGCCCATGCAGTGGGCGCTATCCAGCCAGCCAGAGAGAACCTTTGCGAACTCTGTCTTTTGCTTCCCCATATCAAGGAGGACATCGCCGTAGCTGGTAGGTTGTGTTTCGCCGGAAACGCGCTCGTTGCAATAGCTCCAGATGAGTTCGAAGAGCGGGGGCGAATGACCAGCCTTGTCCGGTTTTGCGGTTGTCAGCTCGGCGTTAATCTTCAGGTATCGCTGGCGTCTTCCAAGACATAACTCGAAAAAGCTGTGGAGTGTCCAGAGGGCATTGATTGCGTCCTCTACTGTCTTGGGAGCAGCAAATTCAAAGCTGACCATGATCTCATTGTCTGTGCCCACGCCTTGCGAGCTGCCCAGGCTATACGAAGCGCGGTTGGTCAGCGTGACCGTACCGATTTGTGCGGAGCACCTCGCGATCTCCCAAAGGCCGTTGTAGTAGAGCAGGAGAGGGTTCTCACCGACTTCGGGCGCGACTGGCTGATTCTTCCAGCCATGCTTTTCGGCAATCCGAGCGGAGCGTTCGTGATCAGCTTTGAGAAGTTCGAGGAATTCCGTCCGGTCAGGATGGATCACGCCGAACGTGCCAAAGTTGTGCACGAGGCTATGGATGTTTTCGAAGGTGTAGTGCAGCGCGCGAACGACGGCATCCTGGGAACTGATGAACGTCTCCCCGGCCAGGATGTAGTGCGGGAAGAGTTTCAGCTCATACCGCGCGTTCTCATCCCAGCGGTGATTGATCCGGCCGACTGAGATGCAGCCAAGGAGCGATGCCTTCGTCCCGTCAGTAAGAGTCCGACTCGAAACTCATGGTGAGCGTGCCAGGCGTCGCGTGAGCAGCAT
>CAYJQC010000050.1:0-23354 GCA_964372215.1 uncultured Rhodospirillaceae bacterium | reverse complement strand
ACATCTGAACCCGGCCATCCACCCAAAAAAACCGAGTTTCAAGACAGCCTCTAAGCAAGGTGGCTGTGGCCAAAGCAGAGGAGGCCAACGAAGCCGCAGCCGAGAGTGTGCGACAGCGCGACGCTGCAATTCAAGCAAGCGCTGCGGCAGGAACGATGCGGGAAGGAGCAAGTCAGGCGCTAGAGGCTGTTCGTGGGGTTGAGGCGGCCGCTAGTACGTTGAAGGTATCGGTTGATGCTTATCAGGAGACGTTTACCGGCTTTCAAGGCCAATTGGAAACTCGTAACGAAGCGTTCAAGGCTGGCAAAGCTGAACTCGACCGGCTGACTACGAGCATTGCTGAGACGGAGGTGGAACTGCAACGGATGGTTGACAAGTCGCGTACCGTGCTGGGCGAGGCGACGGTATCCGGTCTGTCAGATCGATTCGCGAACGAGGCAAACGAAATCGGCAAGCGGCTGAGTGCCACACAGTGGGGCTTGGTCGTGTCGGTAGTAGCGCTGTTCGTTTCCGCTATTCTTGTCTTGAAGTTTCCGTCCCTCGTGAGTGGGCAACCAGCTGTTGGTAGCGCCGGATCGAGTCCCACCGATACGTGGAGCGCGGTGGCGGTCTTCCTGCTATCGAGTACGCTAGGAAAGCTGATACTTCTGCTTCCCGCTATCTTCCTGGTCGTCTTTACTGCAAAGCGGGCTTCAGACCTCTTTCACCTCCGTGCCGCGTATACCTACAAGTACACTGTAGCGGCCTCCCTGCCGGGCTTCAAAGAAGAGGCTCCCGATCACGCGCAAGCGATCACCGCTGTGGCGTTTAAGGAGCTACTCTACAACCCTGCTGCGGAAGACGGCGCAGCAAGGCGCCGCAAGAATACTTGGCTTGAGCGGCTGCTTGAGCCGAAGATCAGGACCGTGCTTGAGAAGATGCTCAAGGACACGGATAAAGGCAGCTAGGGGGATGTGGAAGTCGGAGTCGGAGCGACTTTCCTTCCTCCCTGCCCCTACCTCCCCGCCTTCCGCTTCATCGCCAGCAGGCAGATCTGGTCGTACAGGATGGTGGCGCCGGCGATGGCGGTGACCTCGGCGTGGTCATAGGCCGGCGCGACCTCGACCACGTCCATGCCGACGAGGTCGAGATCGCCCAGGCCCCGCAGGATGGCGAAGGCCTGGGCGGTCGAGAGGCCGCCGGCGACCGGCGTGCCGGTGCCCGGCGCGAACACCGGGTCGAGGCAGTCGATGTCGAAGGTGAGGTAGGCCTTGTGCCCGCCCACGATGCGGGCGATCTCCGCCAGCGCCGCCTCGGGCCCGTGCGCGTGCACCCAGGGCGCGTCGAGGATGTTCATGCCCATCTTGTCGTCGACCCAGGTGCGGATGCCGACCTGGACGGATTTCTCGGGAACGATCAACCCCTCGCGAATCGCGCGGGCGAACATGGTGCCGTGGCTGAGCTCGATCCGGCCGTCGCGGTCGCTCTCCGGCCAGGTGTCGGGATGGGCGTCGAAATGCACCAGGGCGAGCGGCCCGTGCCTCGCAACATGGGCCTTGAGCAGGGGATAGGTGACGAAATGGTCGCCGCCGATGCCGCACAGGAACGCGCCGGAGTCGACGATGGTCCGGGCGGCCGCCTCGATCAGGCCCGGCGCCTCGACCGAATGGCCGTACTCGAACCAGACGTCGCCGTGGTCGATCACCCGCAGCCTGTCGAACGGGTCGATGCCGAACGGGAACGACTTGAGGTCGCGGAGCTGGACCGAGCCGGCGCGCACCGCGTTCGGGCCGAAACGCGCGCCGGGGCGGAACGAGGTGGCGATGTCGAAGGGCACGCCGAGCACCACCACGTCGGCGCCGGCGAGGTCCTGGGTCACCGGGCAGCGGCAGAAGCTCTGCAGCCCGGCGAAGGTCTGCACCCCCGACAGGATGTAGTTGTGCTTGTCGGCCGGGCGCCCGCCCGCGCTCTCGCTCATGAGTCCCCCTTTGGCGTGCTGCCGCGCTTTCCCTTGCCCCGCCCCGCCGGGGCCGGATGCCGCGGCAGGTCAGCACAGGGCCAACCCCCTGTCAAAGCGCGGAAGCAGGGTGCTGGATCGTGCCGCCTCCGCCATCGGGCAGGGCGACATTCGGCGATCGAGCCGCGCCAGGTCGATCGGGAGGCACCCTGGCTGGTGGCGTCCATCCGCACCAAGAATCCCGGGCTTGTTCTATGCCCCCTGGGGGTATATATTGCGGTCCGGGGAGGGCGCTGCCTGCGGGTCTGGAAGACGAGATGGTTCGGGCGCTTCGCGCGCCGGGAAGGCATCACGAATGCGCGGCTCTGCAACGCCGTGGTGCGCGCCGAACGGGGCCTGATCGATGCCGACCTCGGTGGCGGCGTGATCAAGCAGCGGGTCGCGCGCGCCGGCCAGGGCCGCTCGGGCGGCTTCCGAACGATCCTGCTCTATCGTGCCGCCGAGCGGTCGGTGTTCGTCTACGGCTTTGCCAAGAGCGGCAAGGCCGATCTGACCGACGACGAGCTCGCCGTGTACCGACGGCTCGCGAGGCTCTACCTGGACGCCGACGCGGCTGATTTCGCGAAGCTGGTTGCGGCCGAGATGTTGACGGAGGTGAGGTGTGGTGGCGGCGAAAATGAAGAAGTTTCGCAGTGACGCGCTGGAGGCGGCGCATGATGCGGCGGCGGGGCTCCATCGTGCCGGCATCATCGACAAGCGGACGATGCGCGAGTTCGACGCCTCGTGCCTGACCATGGTCGAGTCCTTGACCGCCCGGGAGATTCAGGCGATCCGCCGACGCGAGGGCGTGAGCCAGGGCGTGTTCGCCCGGTTCTTGAACGTCAGGACCAAGTTGGTAAGCGAGTGGGAGCGCGGCGACAAGAAGCCGAGCGGCCCGTCGCTGAAGCTGCTGGCGATCGTCAAGGCCAGGGGCCTCGACGCCATCGCGTGACCGGAAGAGGACGTCCGGGCGCGGGAACGGGGTGCTGGAACCCTCACGAACAAAGGGGTTCGCGCCGTCCGGTCTGTTGCAGTAGCCTGAGGCCCCCGATCCGAAGGATCTGTCGATGCGTATCCTGGTTGCCGACGATCACACCCTGGTGCGGCGCGGCCTGCATCTGCTGCTGACCAAGCTCTACCCGGAGACCGAGGTGCTGGAGGCCGGCGATGTCGACCAGGCGCTGCGGGTCGCCGCGGCGCAGCCGCAGCTCGACCTGGTGCTGTGCGACCTCGCCATGCCCGGCATGGAACAGCTCAAGGGGTTGCAGGCCTTGCGCCAGCGCCTGCCCGGCGTGCCCGTGGTCATCCTGTCGGGGCACAGCAATCCCGACGATATCGTCAAGGCGATCGAGCAGGGCGCGCGCGGCTACATCCTGAAATCGGCCAGCGACGAAACCTTCCGCCACGCCGTCTCGCTGGTGCTGTCGGGCGAGATCTACCTGCCGTCGGACGCCTTCCTCGACCGCCAGCAGCGCTGGGTCGGCAACCGCAGCGCGCCCGGCGTCGCGTTCGCGCCGAGCAATCCCTTGAGCAGCCTGACCGAGCGCCAGCGCGACGTGCTGACCCTGCTGATGGGCGGCCAGTCGAACAAGGAGATCGCGCGCAATCTGGGGCTCCTGGAAAGCACCGTGAAGGCGCATGTGAAGATCATTCTCGACAAGCTCGACGCGGCGAACCGGACCCAGGCGGCGATGATCGCGGCCGAACTCGGCTGGCCGCCGTCGGACCGCACGGCGGCCGCTTCCGTCTGACCGGCAATCTCCGCGCCGTTCAGCGCGGCGGCAGGTTCGGGCGGACCATGCGTGCCAGCGCGGCGAACAGCCGTCCGGTGTCGACCGGCTTGTGCAGCAGTTCGAATCCGCTGGCCTCGGCCTCGCGCAGCCGTTCCGGCTCGGTGTTGCCGGTCAGAATGATGCCCGGGATGGTGCGGCCGAGCCCGGCGCGCAGGGTCATGATCGACTGCACCCCGGTCATTTCCTCGCGCAGGCGATAGTCGGCGACGATGACGTCGGGCGTGCGCTGCAGCTCGACCAGATGGGTCAGCGCCTCGGCGGTCGAGGCGCCGGTCACCACCTCGCAGCCCCAGCGGCCGAACAATTGGCGCATGGCGCGCAGCTGCATCGGCTCGTCGTCGATCGCGACGATCAGCTTGCCGGCGAGGGCGGTCGCCTGCACCGCCTCCAATTCCGGCTCGTCGGCCTCCGTTGCGCCGCGCTTCTGGGCGATCGGCACCGCGACCGCGAACATCGAGCCGCAGCCCGGGCGCGAACGCACGTCGACGTGATAGCCGAGCAGCTTCGACATGCGGTCGACGATGGCGAGACCGAGGCCGAGGCCGCGGGTGCGGTCGCGCTCGGGATTGCCGAGCTGGTAGAACTCCTCGAACACCGCGCCGATCTTGTCGGCGGGGATGCCGATCCCGGTGTCCCAGACCTCGATGCGCAGGTTGGCGCCGCGCCGGCGGCAGCCGATCAGCACCCGGCCGCGCTCGGTGTAGCGCACCGCGTTCGACACCAGGTTGCGCAGGATGCGGTCGAGCAGGACCGGATCGGCCCGCAGCATGGCGCTCGAGGTGACCGTGCGCAGCGCGATGCCCTTGCCGGCGGCCGGGCCGGCGAACTCGCTCTCCATGCGGTCGACCAGGTCCGCCACCGCGACGTCGCGCAGCCGCGGCTGCAGCACGCCGGCATCGAGCCGCGACACGTCGAGCAGCGCGTCGAGCAGGTCGTCGGTGGCGCGCAGGGATTCCTGGATCGAGCCGATGATCTCGACGCAGTCCGGCTCGGCGGTGGTCGCCTTCAGCGCCGCGACGAACATGTTGATGGCCTGCAGCGGCTGCCGCAGGTCGTGGCTGGCGGCGGCCAGGAAGCGCGACTTGGCGCGACTCGCCCGCTCCGCCTCGGTGTGGGCGCGGCGCAGCGCGTCCTCGACCTGCTTGCGGCCGGTGATGTCGCGGATCGAGGTGCGGTAGCCGAGCGAGCGGCCGGCCGCGTCATAGAGCGTCTGCCACGACACCGCGGCCCAGCGGGTGCCGCCATGCTTCTGCAGGATGCGGAAGGCGATGTCGTTGCCGCTCTGCCCGGCGGCGGCGCTGCGCAGGTGGTCGGCGATGCCGGCGCGATCCTCCTCGTGGACCAGCGGCAGGGGATAGTCCGCCATGGCCAGGCAGTCGGCTACGCTGTAGCCGGTCATGCGCTCGACCGCCGGGTTGATCCAGCGCGGCGCGCCGTCCGGCGCCATCCAGCTTTCCCAGTCATAGGTGTAGTTGGCGATCGCCTCGAACAGGCGCTCGACGCCTGATCCGGGCCTGGGGCCAGCGCCCGCCGCGCGGGCCGTCGCCGCCTGGGCGGCGGCCGGCAGGTCCGGTCTGGAGGTCTGGTCGTCGCGTGCGCGTCTGCTGCTCATGGTCTTTTCAACTTGTCCGGCGAGCCCGGCTGGCGCCGAATAGGGGGGATGCTATCATCCGAACGGCGATATCCGAACGCGCAAACGGGGGAGGTCTCCCCCAAAGGGGGAATGGACATCTGCACCGATGGGTCGCACCGTTTCAGCGCGGGAACAAGAAATTCTGCCAAGTAAACAAGGCAACCGTTTCCCGCATCCGTTGCGCCGTCGCGGCCGGGCCTGTGCTTCCGACCGGAGATTCAACAACACCCCTCGAATGGGGGAAGCGCCGCGGCAACAGGGGATTTGCGCGCATATTGCGCAATTGGGGGAGGTACGCCAGGCGATGTCATCCGATCTGTCCGTCCGCATCGAGGCGATGTTCCGGCGCGACCGGCTCTGGGCCTGGGTCTTCGTCGTCGCCCTCTGGCTTGCGGTCGGCTTCGTGTTCTTCGCGATCTACCCGCTGGTCGAGAACGGCAATGTCCGGATCGTGATGATCGCCGCCTCGATCGCGCTGCTGCTGTTCAACACCGCGTCGATCGCCGCGATGGTGCGCCACTACGCCCACGACAAGGAATTCATCTACGGGCTCGACATCCGCCATCTCGATGAGAGCCGGCGCGCGGCGCAGATCGCCGCGCAACAGCCCGCCGAATAGGGGACCCGCGACATGGCCACCAGATACGCACCCCCGAGCCAGAGCGGCGCCGGGCAGTTCTTCGATTCCGTCTTTCTGATGGCGCTGGTCTACGCGGCGCTGTTCCTGCCGATCATCCTCGGCCTGACCGGCGGCGAGACCTCGCAGGTCCTGCCCGAGGGCGTGACCCGAACCGAGGCCGCCGACGGCGGCGTCGCATGGCAGGGCCTGACCTGGGAGGCGGTAGGCCAGAACCCGACCATGCAGGCGCAGTGGGAGAAGCTCGGCTACGACCTCGAGTCCGCGGCCGACCTGATCACCACGCGCTTCGACTACCAGATCCACCTGGTGCCGTTCCTGCTCACCGCGGCCGGCATCATCGGCTACTTCGTCTTCATGTTGGTGATGTCGGAGAAGGAATACCGCGAGGTCATCGCCGAGAAGTTCGCCGCCGGGCGCTGATCGGCGACGCGCGAGAACGAGCCCGCGATCGACGGGACAGGGGGAGGCACGACGATCATGGATATCTGGGACATCGCCAGCTACGGGGCCTGGGCGATCTCGGCGCTGCTGCTGCTGTGGATGGTGGCTGACGCGATACGGGTCAATCGCGAATACGACGAGAGCCTGTTGCTCAGCTCGCGCGAGGGCTCCGACGAGCTGCTCGAGCGCGAGTCCCACGGCACCGGCCGCTAGGAGGCGACGATGAGCGAGCAAGCGGTCGCCGGACAGCCACAACGCATCAACCTCCTGAAGGTCCTCGGGCCGGTCCATGTCTGGGCGCTCGGCGTCGGCATCGTGCTGGTCGGCGAGTTCATGGGCTGGAACTTTTCGGTCGCCAAGGGCGGCGCCTTCGGCTCGCTGATCGCCTGCTGGGTGATCGGCCTGCTCTATACCTGCGTCGCCATGATCGACTCCGAGGTCACCTCGACGGTGGCCGCGGCCGGCGGCCAGTACGCCCAGGCCAAGCACACCATCGGCCCGCTCATGGCCTTCAATGTCGGGCTCTACCTGGTCACGGCCTACACCATGCTCGAGGCGGCGGACGCGCTGGTGACCGGCGACCTGATCGCGATCGGCGCCGCGGCGTTCGGCCATGCCGACCTGGACCCAAGGCCCTTCGTGGTGCTGACCATCGCGGCTCTCGCTTTCCTGAACTACCGCGGTGTGTTCATGACGCTGACCATCAACTTCGTCATCACCGCCGCCGCCTTCATTTCGATCCTGGTGCTGTTCGTCGGCGTCAGCCCGTGGAATCCCGGCCAGGTGCTGATGCACAAGGAGATGCTGACCGACCTGCCCTATGGCTGGATCGGCGTGCTGGCCTCGTTCCAGTTCGGCATCTGGTACTATCTCGGCATCGAGGGCACCTGCCAGGCCGCCGAGGAGGTGCGCTCCGCCGGCCGCTCGCTGCCGCTCGGCACTATGAGCGGCATGATCACCCTGCTGATCGCCGCCTCGATCACCTGGTTCATCTGCTCCGGCCTGCTGCCGTGGGAATTCCTCGGCCAGGACTTGGCGCCGCTCTATTCGGCGTCGTCGGTCTCGGGCAGCACGGCGCTGCAGGTGTTCCTGTTCGTCGGCACGATCTTCTCGGCCGTCGCCTCGGCCAACGGCTGCATCAACGACGCCTCGCGCGCCTGGTTCTCCATGGGTCGCGACCGCTACATGCCGGTGTGGTTCGGCGCGGTGCATCCGCGCTACCGCACGCCCTACCGCGCGATCCTGTTCCTGATTCCGATCGCGGTGTCCTTCGGGTTCACCGGGCTGCTCGACCAGGTCATCACCTTCTCGATCCTGTCGGGCCTGCTCGGCTACACCTTCATGCCGATCAACATGTACAAGTTCCGCAACAAATGGCCGCTCGGCACGATCCGCCGCGGCTACGTGCATCCGTTCCACCCGCTGCCGGCGATCGTCCTGATGACCCTGTGCGCCGCCACCTATGTCGCGGTGTTCCTCGGCTACGGCGTGCAGCTCCTGGCGATGCTCGGATTCTACTTCGTCGCCTCGATCTGGTTCGCCTTCCACCGCTACAAGTTCGTGCGGCGCGGCGACCAGTTCACCATGCCGTGGCCGAAGCCACAGGGCTATTGAGCGTCGTCGGTAGAGGGGAGAGACGATCATGAAACTACTCTGCGCGACCGACGGCTCGCATTCCTCGGCCAAGGCGGTGGGCTTCGCTGCCGACCTGGCCAAGCGGCTCGGCGCCGAACTCGCGTTCCTGACCGTCAGCACGGTCTCGGCGGAATCGGCGGCGAAGACGCATTTCTGGGACGACCGCATCCTGGGCGCCGCCGACGCCCAGATGCAGACCGAACTGAAGGCGGCGGCGGACGCGGCCAAGAAGGCCGGGCTCGCCGACGCCGCCTGTGTCACGGCCACCGGCCGCGACATCGCCGCGGCCATCGTCGGCTACGCCGAAAGCCATGGCTTCGACCACATCGTCACGGGATCGAGCGGGCGCACCGGCGCCTCCAAGCTGCTGCTCGGCTCGGTCGCGAGCGCGGTGGTCGCCAAGGCGCACTGCCCGGTGACCATCGTCCGATGACTCCGGCTCGGCAGCCGGCGCAGGAATAGGCGGATGCGCTACGAGCTGGTCGCCCTCGCCATCGCCTTCGCCGCGATTCTGTGGTGGATCCAGGCCCGCGACCGCGCGCGGATCCGGCGCGCGCGCGGCGCGCTGTTCGATGCCTGCCGCGACCTGTTCGATCCCTGCCGGGTCGTCCAGGACGCGGTCGACATAGCGGTGCTCGACGGATGCTATCGCGGCCGCGCGTTCCGCATCGAACCGGTGATCGACCACGTCAACCTGCGCAAGCTGCCGGTGTTGTGGCTGATGGTCACGCTGCGCGAGGACGGGTCCCAGGCGGGCGTGCTCGATTTCCTGGTGCGTCCGCAGAACACCGAGTTCTATTCGCCGTCGGCCGAACTGCCGGTGGCGATCGCGCCACCGCCGGGCTGGCCGTCCCACGCCGCGCTCCGAACCGACCGGCCCGAGGCGATGCCGCCGGTGGACGTGGTCGGCCGGCATATCGATTTCTTCGAGGATCCGCGCGCCAAGGAGCTGCTGGTGACGCCGCGCGGCCTGCGCCTCGTCTACCAGGCCAACCAGGCCAAGCGGTCGCACTACCTGGTGCTGCGCCAGGCCGAGTTCGACGACCTCGTGCTCGATCCCGGGCTGCTGCGGAATCTCATGGACCGCGCCATCGCCCTGCACGACGACCTGGTGCGCGATGCCGAGCGGCGCGGCCGGCGGGAGGCCGGGGCCGATGCCCAGGCCGCGTGATCCCGGGCCGGCCCCGGTGAAGTCGCCGCTCCACCCCTATCTGGTGCTGGCGATCGCGATCCTGCTGCCCGGCATGGGCCAAGTGGTGAACGGCACCGCGCAGCGCGGGCTGATGATGGCCTTCATGATGCTGTCGCTGGGCTGGGTGACCTGGCACCTGACCACGCCCGAGCATTCCTTCCTCGGCCGCTACGCCGGTGGCTTGTTCATCTACGCGATCTCGGTGCTGGACGCCTATAAATGGGCGCGGGTGCGCTGGCAGCTGTTCCACCGTCCGGCGGATGGCGGCGGGCATGCCGCCCCGAACGGCGGCACGGCATGAACCGGTCGCGCGGCGGTTCATGCCGCAGGCTCCCCCGATCGGGGGAGGCCATGGGCCGGATGGCCGGCGGTCCCGCCATTCGCGCAGTTGCCGCGGCCGGGTGCGATTGCCGACACTGGCTCCTGCCAATACTCGTATCCACTGCGCCGTCCGGTCAACCCAACTGACTCGGGCGGCGTTTTTTTTCCGACCAACGGGACGGCGGATCAACCGCCGCCACAATGTCCAAGGGGGAAATGCATGGCGACATCAATTGAAAGTCCAGCCGGTCCGTCGAGCCTCTCGCTTCACCGCACCATCACCTGGAAGGGCGCCTTCTGGGTGGCGAGCGGCGTGCCGGCGCTGGTCCTGTTCTCGATCGGCGGCATCGCCGCCACGGTCGGTACGCCGTCCTGGCTGGTCTGGACCATCTCGGTCTCCTTCGGCTTCCTGCAGGCCTTCACCTATGCCGAGATCGCCGGGCTGTTCCCGTCGAAATCGGGCGGCGCCTCGATCTACGGCGCGGCCGCCTGGGTGCGCTACAGCCGCTTCATCGCGCCCCTGTCGGTGTGGTGCAACTGGCTGGCCTGGACCCCGGTGCTGGCGATCGGCTGCGGCATCGCCGCCGGCTACATGCTGAACGCCTTCTTCCCGGCCGAGGCGGCGATCCGCACCTGGGAGATCCACCTCCTCGACCTGTCCTTCCTCAAGGAAGGCCTGGCGCTGCGGATCAACACCACCTTCTTCATCGGCGCCGTGCTGATGCTGATCGTGTTCGGCATCCAGCATCGCGGCATCCTCGGCACCGCCCGGGTGCAGACCATCATCGGCATCGCCGTCATCGTGCCGCTGCTGATCATCGGGCTGGTGCCGCTGGTCACCGGCGACGTGGCGATGGACAGCTTCTCGCCGTTCGCGCCGGGCCTCGACGCGGCCACGGCGGCCTGGGACAACACCGGCTGGACCCTGTTCCTCGGCGGACTGTTCATCGCCGCCTGGTCGGCCTACGCCTTCGAGACCGCGATCTGCTACACCTCGGAGTTCAAGGACCCGGCGACCGACACCTACAAGGCGATCCTCTACTCGGGCCTGCTCTGCATCGCCGTCTACGTGCTGGTGCCCTTCACCTTCCAGGGCGCGCTCGGCCTGGCCGGCGTGCTCGAGCCCGGCATCATCGACGGCACCGGGGTCGCCGCGGCGATGGCGGCGATCATCGGGGGCAGCAGCCACGGCTTCGTCTTCGGCCTCCTCGTGATCATGATGCTGCTGGCGCTGATCCTCGCCATCATGACCGCCATGGCCGGCTCGTCCCGCACCCTCTACCAGGGCAGCGTCGACGGCTGGCTGCCGCGCTACCTCTCCCACGTCAACGAGAACGGTGCCCCGACCCGGGCGATGTGGACCGATCTCAGCTTCAACCTGATCCTGCTGCTGATGTCCGACTACCTGTTCGTGCTCGCGGTGTCGAACGTCTGCTATCTCGTGTTCAACTTCCTCAACCTCAACGCCGGCTGGATCCACCGCATCGACAACGCCCACGTGAAGCGCCCGTGGCGCGCGCCCAACTGGCTGATGGCCATCGGCGTGCTCTTGTCCTTCGTCAACGCGGCGCTGCTCGGCGCGGGGGCGAATGTCTGGGGGCCGGGAACGCTGATGACCGGGGTGGTCACCATCGCGCTCATCATCCCGGTGTTCGTGTTCCGCCACTTCATGCAGGACGGCGGCAAGTTCCCGAGCCGCATGCTCGAGGATCTCGGCGTCACCAGCGCCACCCTCAACCAGCGCAAGGCCGGCATGCTGCCCTACGTCACCCTGGCGGCGGGCGTCGTGGTGGTGATCGTGTTCAACCGGCTGTTCACGCTCTGACGACGAGCGGAAAGGCCTGACTTCGGGGCGGGGAGGGCAACCTCCCCGCCCTTTCCATTTCCCATTGTCATCGCCGGGCGAAGACCCGGCGATCCATGGTTGGGCTCGCGCGAGCGGCGCCGTGGATGCGCGGATCAAGTCCGCGCATGACATCGAAAGAATGTGCGGGCCGGGAACGATTCTCCGCGGAACCTGCCCAACGAAAACGGGGGCCTTGCGGCCCCCGTCCCGTTTCAGCCCGTGACGGCCGAGCTATCCGATATGCATCCACACCGACTTGGTCTGGGTGTGGTGCAGCATGGTCTCGAAGCACTTGTCGCGGCCCTGGCCGGATTGCTTGTAGCCGCCCCAGGGCTGGGTCATGTCGCCGTGGTCGAAGCAGTTGACCCAGATGACGCCGGCTTGGATGTCGCGCGCCGCCTTGTGGGCGGTCGAGAGGTCGCGGGTCCAGACGCTGGCGGCCAGGCCATAGACCGAATCGTTGGCCACCTCGATCGCCTGTGCCAGGTTCTTCACCGGGATGACCGCGCCCACGGGACCGAAGATCTCCTCCTGGGCGATCTGCATCTTGTTGTTGACCCCGGTGAACAGGGTGGGTGCCACATAGCATCCGGCGTCGAGCCCCGCCGGCACCTTGCCGCCATAGGCGACCTTGGCGCCTTCCTTCTTGCCGATGGCGATGTAGTTCAGCACCCGCTTCTGCTGTTCCCTGGTGACCAGGGGCCCCATGGTGGTCTTGGGATCGAGCGGGTCGCCCGGCTGGAACGAGGCGGCGGCCTTCTCCATGAACTTCTCGACGAACGCGTCGTGCAGCTTGGCGTCGACCAGCAGCCGCGAGCCGGCGTTGCAGACCTCGCCCTGGTTGCCGTAGATGCCGTTCACCGCGTACTGCGCGGCGACGTCGAGGTCGGGCACGTCGCCGAGAATGATCTGCGGGGTCTTGCCGCCGCATTCGGTGGTGACCCGCTTCATGTTGGACTGGCCGGCATAGATCATCATCAGCTTGCCGACCTCGGTCGAGCCGGTGAAGCTGATCTTGTCGACGTCCATGTGCAGCGCCAGCGCCTTGCCGGTTTCCTCGCCCAACCCCTGGACCACGTTGAACACGCCGGCGGGTCCGCCCGCCTCCATGAACAGACTGGCCATCAGGTGGCCCGACAGGGGCGACTGCTCGGCCGGCTTCAGCACCACCGAGTTGCCGGCGGCCAATGCCGGCGCCACCTTCCACGACGCCATCATCAAGGGATAGTTCCACGGCACCACGCAGCCGACCACGCCCAGCGGCTCGCGCAGGATGTAGTGGAACTCGCTTGAGGCGGTGTTGGTCACCTGGCCGTCGATCTTGTCGATGGTCTCGGCGAAGTACTGGAAGGTCATGGCCGAGGCCGGCACGTCGATGTTGACCATCTCCGAGATCGGCTTGCCCATGTCGAGGGTGTCGATGAGGGCGAACTGCGCGGCGTTCTCGCGGATCAACTCGGCGAAGCGATAGAGCACCGCCATGCGGTCGCGCGGCGCCATGCGCGACCACACGCCGGACCCGAAGGCCTTGCGCGCTGCCGCGACGGCGGCATCGACGTCGGACGCGTCGCTGCGGGTCACCTCGGCCAGCACCTCGCCGGTGGCGGGATTGTAGGTCTTGAAGGTCTTGCCCTTCTTCGCGGCGACCGGCTTGCCGCCGATGAAGTTGCGGGTCTCGGGCTTCAGCTTGTCGGCCAGCTTGTGCCAGCCCTTGCGGTCGAGCGATTGCGCCTGTTCCAGATTCATCTTGTCTCACTCCCTATCGTTGGTCGCGGTCGACGCCTTGCCGCCGCCGTGCTGCATCCTGCATGCTGTCAAATGATCCATGGGTATAGGCCAATTCGCCGTGCCCGTCAGCAGTCGGCGATGCCGCAGGCCGGGCAGGCCAGCGCGCGTCCCCGGCGGGCGCGGGCGCCGCTCGGCTCAGCTCGCGGTGCCGGCGAACAGATACTCGGCGCGGCGCGTCGACAGCGCGTCGCGCAGCGCCACCGCGGCGGGATCGAACTCCGCGCCCGGCCGCGGCTCGTCCTCGAAATGGCCAAAGCCGTCATGGCCGCGCAGCAGCATGGCGCTGTCGTGGCGGCCGACGGTCTGGCGCACATGGGGCGCGATGTATTGCGCGTTGAAGCCGATGCGCCGGTCGGCCGAGCGGTTGGGCTGCGAGCCGTGGAACACCTGGCCGTGATGCAGCGACATCTCGCCGGGCGCCAGGACGATGTCGACCGCCGCGGCCTCGTCGATCGCCAGGGCGAGCTCCTGGCCGCGCGACAGGATGTTGTCGGCGGCGTAGGTGTCGCGATGCGGCTGCACCGCGCCCTGGTGCGAACCCGGCACCATCCGCATGCAGCCGCTGTCGACCGTGGCCGGCGACAGCGCCAGCCAGATCGAGACGATGCCGTCGACCGGCGCCAGGCCCCAATAGGTCACGTCCTGGTGCCAGCTCACCCGCTTGGCGTCGCCCGGCTCCTTGACGATGAACGAGCAGTCCCACAGCAGGATGTCGGGCCCGAGCAGCGCCTGGACCGCGTCGAGGATCGCCGGCTGGCGGACCAGCTCGTCGACGAAGGGCAGCAGCAGATGCGGCTTGGCGACGTAGTGCAGCCGGCCGCGGCGCGCCTCGACCGCTTCCATGGCGCGGCGCAGCATGGCGGCGACCGCGGCCGGCATGACGGGAACGGGCGACACGAACCCGTCCCGGCGATACCCGGCAACCTGCCCTGCGCTCAGACCGGCCGCCATGACGGCGCCCTCCCCCTGTCACCCGATGCCCGCCTTGCTGGGCCCGAGATTGCGGCCATCCTCCGGCCTTGGCAAGGCCGGGAAGGCTGAGCACGGGGCCGCCGGCGCGACGGATGGTTGAGGCCGGCGCCGGGATGGCAACCACGGCGATTGCACGTTCGCGGCCCGGAGCTAATATCTCCTCATGGGCAGCAGCCTTCCCATCATCCGCGCGATCAACATCGCCCTGTGCCTTCTGGGCGTGGCGGTCTTCGGCGCCTTGTTGGCCTATGTCCAGACCAACGCCCAGAACTTCGAACAACGCTCGCAGAGCTTCATCGCCGACCAGATCGAAATGGAGCTCAACGAAAGGCTGACGCCGGCCGGGACTGACAAGCTCAAGGAGGCGGCGGGCAAGCTCTCCGAACGCCTCCAGAAGGAACTCGAGGCCACGGAAGCTCAGATCAGGGCAGGGGTGCCGAAGTTCATCGCCGCGATCGTCGCCGCGTTGTGCCGCCTGGAATGCCAGGATCGTGCCGCCCTGGAAGCCGGGATCACCAAGTCCTACGAGGAGGACCTGGCTCATTTCAAGCTGGGTCTCGATACCCTTCGCGGCATGGTCGAGGGCAAGTACGAAGCAACGCTGGCGGAGCTGCGGCAGGACGTCGTGATCTTCCTGTCCAGCAATCTCATCGTCATGGTGCTGGCGCTTGGCGTCGCCGTCTTTCGCGGGGCAGCCGCGCGTCAGCTCCTGCCCATCCCGATTGTCCTGACCCTGGCCACCGCCCTGGCGTCGTACTGGTACGTGTTCGGCCAGAACTGGGTGCTGACGATCATCTTCTCCGACTATGTCGGCTGGAGCTACCTCATCTTCCTCGCGATCATCGGCCTGTTCCTCGCCGACATCGCCTTCAATCGCGCCCGCGTGACCAGCCACCTCCTGTCGAGCCTGCCGAGCGCAATCGTCCCGGGCCCCATTCTGCCCTGCTAGGCCGCTGCCGCCCTGACCCGCGCCGCCGGCCGTCGCCCGGCCCCTAGCCGGCGTCCTCCTGGCCGCGCAGCCGGCGCTCGCGGTAGAGCACGTAGAGGCCGCTGGCCGCCAGCATCAGCGCGCCGATCAGGGTCCAGAGATCCGGCAGGTCGGCGAACGCGGCGAAGCCCAGCAGGGTGGCCCAGACCAGCTGGAGATAGCTGAACGGCGCCAGGCTCGAGGCCGGCGCCACGGTGAAGGCGCGGATCATGACGAGGTGGCCGATGCTGCCGGTCAGGCCGAGGCAGGCCATGATCGCCCAGCCGCCCGCGGTCGGCGCCTGCCACTCCTGGAACGGCAGCAGCAGGGTCATCACCACGGCGCCCACGGTGCCCGAATAGAACAGGGTGGTGATCGAGCCGTCGCTGCGGCTCAGGATCCTGGTGGTGATCTGGTAGAAGGCGAAGCAGGCGGCCACCAGGAGCGGCAGCACCACCGCCCAGTGCAGCACCTCGGCCCCCGGCCGGATGATGACCAGCACGGCGCCGAAGCCGAACACCACGGCGGCCCAGCGCCGCGGGCCGACCTTCTCGCCCAGCAGCGGCACCGACAGGGCGGTGACGAACAGCGGCCCGACGAAGCCGATCGACGTGGCGGTGGCCAGCGGGATGTACTTGACCGCCAGGAAGAAGAAGAACGTGGCGCCCAGCAGCAGCAGCGAGCGCAGCAGCTGCAGGCCGAGCCGGCGGGTCCGCACCACCGCCAGCCAGGAGCCGCGGCCGACGATCATCGGCAGGGTCAGCAGGTGGAAGACATAGCGGGCCCAGACGATCTGGGCGACCGGGTACTCGCTGCTCAGGTACTTCGCCGTGGCGTCCATCACCACGAACAGGAAGCCCGACAACATCATCAGTAGAATGCCGCCCACGACGTTCGGGGTTGCCGGCGGCGATGCCTCGAGGGCCTGTCGGGTCATTGTGAAATCTTCGTGGCGGAGCGGAAATTCTTGCGGGCGGATCGAAGTATTCGCTGGCCGTCATCATGACCGAAGCCGGCCGCGAACGCATCAGCCGAACCGGCCGCGAAAAATCTTCATCCAATGTTAAGCGAGCCCTGGACAAAACTCCGGGCTGGGATTATGTGCGACTTCCAGGGGGGCGTGTGACACACGCGACGGGCGACGCCCCCCGGGGAACCGACGACGACTGAACCGCCCGCGCGCAGGAGATCGACGAAGCAATGCCCGAGCCCCTGGTGGCCGAAGACGCGGAACCTCCAAGTAGGATTCGCCCCAACGGCAAGCGCTCTACCGTTTCGACCTTACGGACGACGACAGAGACCCCGGCGGCGCAGCCGCCTTTTTTTGCGCCTGGAGCAAAGCGGACCGCGGCCCGCGAACGCTTCCCCAACTCGCCCCGCAGCCAGCTTTTCCGCAAGACCTTCTTCCCGGCCGCCTCGGCCGCCGACTGGAGCGATTGGCGCTGGCAGCTCCGCAGCCGGGTCAAGGATCTGGCCTCGCTCTCCCGGATCCTCAAGCTGTCGGACGACGAGGCCGACGCCATCAGGCGCCATCAGGGCTCGCTGCCGATCGGCATCACCCCGTACTACCTGACCCTGCTCGACCGCGACGACCCGAGCCAGGGCCTGCGGCGCACCCACGTGCCTGTTGGCACCGAATACCTGCAGACGCCGGGCGAGGCCGACGACCCCTTGGGCGAGGACCATGACGCGGCGGTCCCGGGCCTGGTGCACCGCTATCCCGACCGGGTGCTGTTCCTCACCACCGGCTTCTGCTCGACCTATTGCCGCTATTGCACCCGCTCGCGCATGGTCGGCGAGGCCGGCGGCGAGTACAGCTTCTCGATGCCGCAATGGGAGCGGGCGATCGCCTATATCGAGGCCCATACCGAGATCCGCGACGTGCTGCTCTCGGGCGGCGACCCGCTGACCCTGGCCGACGACAAGCTCGAATGGCTGCTCGGCCGGCTGCGGGCGATCCGCCACGTGGAGTTCCTGCGGATCGGCACCAAGGTGCCGGTGGTGCTGCCCCAGCGGGTCACCCGCAACCTGACCAACATGCTGCGGCGCTACCACCCGCTCTGGATGAGCATCCATTTCACCCATCCGGACGAGCTGACGCCCGAGGTCAAGGAGGCCTGCGCCCGGCTGGCCGATGCCGGCATCCCGCTCGGCAGCCAGACCGTGCTGCTCAAGGGGGTCAACGACGACGCCGCGGTCATGAAGCGGCTGATGCACGGCCTGCTGATGAACCGGGTGAAGCCCTACTACCTCTACCAGTGCGACCCGATCACCGGCTCGTCCCATTTTCGGACCCCGGTGGAGAAGGGCCTGGAGATCATCCGGGCGCTCAGGGGCCACACCACCGGCTACGCGGTGCCGACCTACGTGATCGACGCGCCCGGCGGCGGCGGCAAGATTCCGCTGATCCCGGACTACGTGGTCGGCCGCGACGGCGAAGACCTCTTGCTCACCAACTTCGAAAACGGGCTGTACCGTTATCCGGACCCGGAGGGGCGCCTCGGTCACGACAAGAACCAGGGCGCCGACCGTCCGCGGGCCGCTTCCCAGGGAGACGTCCTCTGATGCGCGTCGGTTTGACCTACGATCTGCGCGAACAGTACCTGGCCGAGGGCTATGGGCTGGAGGAGACCGCCGAGTTCGATCGCCCCGATACCATCGAGGCGATCGAGCGGGCGCTCGGCAAGCTCGGCTTCGAGACCGACCGCATCGGCCATGTCCGCCAGCTGGCGGCCCGGCTGGTGGACGGCGAGCGCTGGGACCTGGTGTTCAACATCGCCGAGGGGCTCGACGGCATCGGCCGCGAGGCCCAGGTGCCGGCCCTGCTCGACGCCTACCGGATCCCGTACGTGTTCTCCGATCCGCTGGTGATGGCGCTCACGCTCCACAAGGGCATGGCCAAGCACGTGGTGCGCGACCGCGGGGTGCCGACCGCGCCGTTCGCGGTGATCGAGCAGCCGGCCGACCTGGCGGCGCTCGATCTGCCCTATCCGCTGTTCGCCAAACCGGTGGCCGAGGGCACCGGCAAGGGCGTGACACCGGCCTCCAAGGCGACCGGCCCGGCGGCCCTGCGCAAGGTCTGCCGCCAGCTCCTGCAGCAGTTCCGCCAGCCGGTACTGGTGGAGACCTTCCTGCCCGGCCGCGAGTTCACGGTCGGCGTCACCGGCACCGGCGCCAAGGCCCGCGTGGTGGCGGTGATGGAGGTGGTGCTGACCGCCAACGCCGAGGCCGAGGTCTACTCCTACGTCAACAAGGAGGAATGCGACGACCGGGTGACCTACCACCTGGCCGACGACGCCGAGGCGCGGGCGGCGGCCGACGTGGCGCTGGCCGCCTGGCGGGCGCTCGGCTGCCGTGACGGCGGGCGTCTCGACATCCGCTCCGATGCCCAGGCGCGGCCGCATTTCCTCGAGGTCAACCCGCTGGCCGGGCTGCATCCCGAGCATTCCGACCTGCCGATCATGTGCCGGCTCGCCGGGGTCTCGTTCGACGACCTGATCGGCCGCATCGTCGACTCGGCGCTGCAGCGGATCGGCGGCCGCCGCGCCGCGGCCGCGGAATAGGGGCGCCGGCCATGGCAAATGTCGTCGATCTCAAGCGCCGCCGCTGCAAGGTCGCGGTGCTCTACGGCGCGGTTCCCGCCGACGCGGCGCCGGACGAGCAGGACGTGCTGGTCGAGGTCGCGGTGGCGAGCCGCATGCTGGCCGCGCTCGGCCACGTTCCTGTCGCGGTGCCGCTCACCCTCGATCTCGAGGCGGCGCGGGCGCGGCTCGTCGCGCTCAAGCCGGCCTTCGTGTTCAACCTGGTGGAATCGATCGAGGGCCAGGGGCGGCTCATTCATCTCGGGCCGGCCCTGCTCGATTCGCTCGGCCTGCCCTATACCGGGGCCGGCCACGACGCCATGTTCCTGACCTCGAAGAAGACCCAGTCGAAGCGGCTGCTGGCCGCCGCCGGCCTGCCGACCGCGCCGTGGTGGGAACCGCCGGCCGATTTCTCGGCCTGCTTGAATCAAGATGGGCCCGATTTCGCCGGCCCCTACATCGTGAAGTCGGTGTGGGAGCATGCGTCGATCGGCATCGGCACCGATTCGATTACCGACGATCCGAAGAAGCTTGCCGCGATCTGCAAGCGCCGGCAGAAGCGCCTGGGCGGCGAATGGTTCGTGGAACGGTTCATCGACGGCCGCGAGTTCAACATCGCCGTGCTCGGCGGCCCGGATGGCCCGACCGTGCTGCCGCAGGCCGAGATGACCTTCGTGAACTATCCCGCCGGCAAGCCGCGCATCGTCGACTACGAGGCCAAGTGGGACGAGGAGTCCTTCGGCTACAACAACACGGTGCGGCGCTTCGACTTCGGGCCCGAGGATGCCCCGCTGCTCGAGCGGCTGAAGGAGATCTCGCTCGGCTGCTGGACGGCGTTCGGCCTGACCGGCTATGCGCGGGTCGATTTCCGGGTCGACGCGGCGGGCAACCCCTACGTCCTCGAGATCAACGTCAATCCCTGCCTGTCCCCCGATGCCGGCTTCGCCGCCGCCGCTTCGCGCGCCGGGCTCAGCCAGGATCAGGTGATGACCCGCATCCTCGGCAACCTCGCCGGGGTCCCGGCGACGCGCCGGATGACGGCGCCGGTGCCGGCGGCCCAGCCGCCGGTTCGCGCGACCAGGGCGGGACAATGATGGCGCGACCGGCGGTGGCGACGTCCGCCGCGCCGGAGATCGCCGTGCGCGACCGGGTCGGCGCCGCCGACCTGGCGGCGGTGCGCGCGATGGTGCGCGCCACCGGCTTCTTCTCGGCGCAAGAGGAGGGAATCGCGGTCGAGCTGGTGGAAGAGCGCCTGGCCAAGGGCGCGGCCAGCGGCTACGAGTTCCGCTTCGCCGAGCGCGCCGGGCGCTTGCTGGGATACACCTGCTACGGGCTGATCCCGCTGACCGAGGCCAGCTTCGATCTCTACTGGATCGTGGTGGATCCGGCGGCCCAGGGCACCGGCGTCGGCCGCCTGCTGCTGGCCGAGACCGAGCGGGCGGTGGCCGCCGCGGCCGGCACCGCGCTCTACGCGGAAACCTCGTCGCGCGACCAGTACGCGCCGACCCGCGGGTTCTACCTCTCGGCCGGCTATCGGACCGCCGCGGAGTTCCCGGATTTCTACGCGCCGGGCGACGGCAAGGTGGTGTTCGTCAAGCGGATGGCGGCGGACTGACCCGTCCGCCGCGTTCGCCCGATCATGTCTTGGAAAGTCGGTTGGCTGCGCCGCCGCCTACTGGTTGATGCGCATGATGTCGTCTTCCCGGATGACCCGCTCCTGGCCGTTCTGGTGCGACTTCACCCGGTACTGGTTGCTCCAGCCGGTCGGCGGCAGGCGGCGCACCACCTCGTACGGTCCCGGCGGCGTGCCGCCCAGTGGACTGGTGTGGACCTCGACGACCTGGCCGACCTTGTACTTGTGCTCGGGTATCACGTTCGCCTCCCGCCCCCCGTGGGGCGCGCTCGAGTTGATGCTACAAGGCGCCGCAGCGCCAGACCGCCCCGTTCCCGCCAGTTCGCGCGCCGGTCGCGCCGGCAGGCGATGGCGACTCGTGCCGGGGCGGCAGTTCCGTCCGAGGGCTCGACGCGCCGCTTCAGATCTTGTCGGCTGCGGCGAGCAGTTCCGCGCAGGCCGTCGCGACGTCGCGGTTCGGTGCCTCGGTCGCGGGCATGGTGGCCCAGCCCGCCTTCATGACGTAGTCACGCCGCCCGTAAGTCGACGTAATCGCCTCGAGCTCGGCCAGCTTCATCGTCCCGGACGGGTCGGCCTTGGACTGGCTGACGCAGAACGGCGCCAGCGCGCTGGTGACGGCGGCGACCGAGCGCTCGTCAGCCATGCGCTCCGCCGAACCGCCAAGATACCAGCCGCCCTGGCTGAATCCCAGAACAACCGTGGCAATGCCGCCGACGACGGCGCCGACGATGCCCGGCTTGAGCCATTCGGGTGCCTGCATATCCGTTCTCCTCACAAAGAGAGAAAATAAATATCTCTCCGATTATTTTTCGTTGGATCTTGAATTGGAATGATAACATCAATTTCAATTGTAACCCACAAATATCGGATAGTGTCGTTTTAGAAAACCAAAACATCACTGTTGTCAGGATGATGCGCGGACTCTTCGAGCGTTCCCATCGAGCCGTCCCGCGACGCGCCGGCGTTCGCCGGACCGCGCGCAGCGCGCTTCACTTTCCGGGCCCGGTGAAACGGGCAAGACGGTCAGATTGACGGACGAACCGATTCCCCTCGACCAACGTCGCGGGATGGCGGCGCGCAAGGCGACGGAAATCCGCCGCCGGCGGCCCGAGGTCGATGCCGACCGGCGCGCGCTGGAGCTGCGCGCCATGGACCTCGAAAGAAATCTTGCCGCCGCCCCATCGCAGTCCTGGCCCGAGGCCGCCGACAAGGCGCGCTATCTGCTCACGCTCTTTGCCACCACCGCGGCGGCCCAGGATCCGCTGCGCCAGCGGCTGATCGCCAATGTTCTCGATGACTTCAGGATCCTGTCCGGCGTGCCGGCGGAACCGTCCGACTAGCAAGCCGCCGGGATCTCGCTCAGCCCGAAGCGCCGGCGCGCCATGGTGCAGGCGTCGTCGCCCGGCTCGCAGGCGCGGCAGACCTCGGGCCGGACGGCGTAGACCGCGCAGGCGGTCGACCGGCCGATCTCGCCGAGCAACGCCGAGCAGCGCGCACCGTCGCAACGCATGCCCGCGCGGTCGCCGGCGACGAACGCGCCGGGGATGCGCGCCAGCGCGGCGTCGTCTTCCAGGGTGAAGCGCGGCCAGTCGCGCGAGAACCCGCAGCAGGCGCCGCAGGTCTGGCAGATTTCCGCGTCAGCGCCCGCGGCACGCCGCGAGATCGCGCGATCCGCCTGTGCCGCAGGGTCGGGCAGGCGCAATGCCGGTGCCGCAGGTTCCTGGATCGCCGGTTCCCGCGACATGGCGGGCACGACGGACCCTACTTCTGCCGCGACTTGCGGGCGGCATAGCGCGCGTCGCGCGCGGCCTTGCGCTCGGCCTCGAGGGCGAGCGCTTCGGCGGCCTCGCGCTCGGCCCGCTCGGCCGTCTCGATGCGCTCGCGCTCGGCGCGCTGTTGCGCCTCGGCGGCGTCGCGCGCCTTGGCTTCGCGCCGGGCGGCCTCGCGCTCGGCAATCCGCTTCTCGCGGGCGGCGACCAGCGCCTGCCGGGCGGCGCGTTGCTCGATCACCGCCGGATCGTCCGGCCCGGGCTGCGCGTGAAAGCGGCGCAGCAGCGCGCGCTTCGCGTCGGCGGACGAGGTCTGCCGCTCGCTGAAGCTCTTTTCCTTGAATCCTCGCATGTCACTCCATTTGGCGTCGTGTGTCGGACGGCGCATCGCGGATCGGCCGAGCGCATCGCGGGGCATCTGCCCACTGGCCAGTGTTCCTGGCGGCCCGGCATCCGGAAACAGGAAAGCCGCCCCCTGAAGGGGGCGGCTCAGCCAGCGGGGCGCGGGGATTGACCCGCGCCCCGTAACCCAAAGGGCACCTTAGTTTAGGCGGCCTGGATGTTGGCGACGGCGGTCTTGCCGCTGCGGCGGTCTTCCTCGGTGTCGAAGCTGACCTTCTGGCCCTCGGCCAGGCCGCGGATGCCGGCGCGCTCGAGCGCGGTGGCGTGGACGAACACGTCCTTGCCGCCGTCGTCCGGCTGGATGAAGCCGAAGCCCTTTTGCGCGTTGTAGAACTTAACGGTGCCCGTATTCATGGGATGTCCTTCGAAGAAAGTAGATATACAGATGCGTCCCGGCCTGCGCTTTGCACAGATCGCGACCCGGTTCATCGATTCTGGGAGAGAAAGTTCGAACGCGCACCCGGTCTTGCCGGGGCGGAACGGCCCTATTGTCCGGCCAAAATTCGACGGGTGATACATGGCCCAGATTGGGCCCGATGGCAAGAGGCATTGGCGCGGAGTCGGCAAATTAGTGGGTTGCACGGCCCAGTGGCGGCCGGAATCGGCCATTTTGTGCGATTTGCGGGCCCCGTTCCGGCGTGCCGCGCCGCAATCCGGCCCTCAGGGCGCGCGGACCAGCGTGAGCCGGCGGTCGGACACCGCGCCGGCCGTTTAGAGGCTGTCTTGAAACTCGGTTTTTTTGGGTGGATGGCCGGGTTCAGATGTG
>CAYJQC010000049.1:9751-23750 GCA_964372215.1 uncultured Rhodospirillaceae bacterium | reverse complement strand
CATCTGGTCCAGGCTCTCCCAGTAGGTCGCCTCGAGCTCCTGCTCGAGATCGGGATGGACGCGCCGCCGGTTGTGGTAGTGCACCGCCAGACCGAAGCCGCGGGCGCGGCGCGCCACCGCGGTGCCGATGCGGCCCATGCCGATGATGCCGAGGCGTTTGCCCCAGATGCGGTGGCCGAGCATGGTGGTCGGGCCCCAGCCGGTCCACTGGCCCGACCGCACCAGCCGCTCGCCCTCGGCCAGCCGGCGCGGCACCGACAGGATCAGCGCCATGGTCATGTCGGCGGTGTCTTCGGTCAGCACCCCCGGGGTGTTGGTGACCGTGATGCCGCGCTGGCGCGCGGTGGCCAGGTCGATATGGTCGACGCCGGTGCCGAAGGAGGCGATCAGCCGGAGCTTCGGACCGGCCTGGGACAGCACCTTGGCGTCGATCCGGTCGGTCACGGTCGGCACCAGCACCTCGGCGGTCTTTACCGCCTCGATCAGCTGCGCCTGGCTCATCGGACTGTCGTCGACGTTCAGCCGAGCCGAGAACAGCTCCATCATCCGGGTCTCGATGGCGTCCGGCAGCTTGCGGGTGACGATGACGAGGGGCTTCTGCGGCATGCGGCGGACCTGCGATCGGGCGTCGTAGAACCGGGGAAGGGGCGGTGGTCGTGCGGCAGCGGGACATGCGCCGCGACGCCGGCTTGCCATAGCAAGCCCGCCGCGGCTTGTCCAGCTAAGTGGGTCCGGGCGGGGTTCGGTGCCGGGCCGCTTGACCGCGCCCGACCGGGCGGCTACGTCGAGGGCCGTGCCGATCGCCCTCGCCCCGGCCTGCCGCCGCGCCGCTGCGCCCTGCCTGCTGATGGCAGGACTGCTGGCAATCCTGTTGCTCGCGGCCCCGGCCGGCAGCCGGGCGGAGACCGGCCTGCCGCTGCCGCGCTTCGTCTCGCTGCGCCCGGCCGAGGCCAATCTGCGGACCGGACCGGGCGGCACCTACCCGGTCGACTGGGTCTACAAGCGCCGCCACATGCCGGTCGAGGTGATCGCCGAGTTCGACAACTGGCGCAAGATCCGCGACTGGCAAGGCACCGTCGGCTGGATCCACCAGAACCTGCTCGACGGCCGCCGCTACGCGCTCATCGTCGACGGCGATCGGGTGCTGTCGAGCCGGCCGGCGGCGGACGCCCCGCCGGTCGCCCTGCTGAAGCCCGGCGTCATCGCCGCGCTGCTCGCCTGCCAGCCGGACTGGTGCCAGGTCGAGGCCGGCGGCTATCGCGGCTGGCTGACGCGCGACGCCTTCTGGGGGGTCTATCCCGGCGAGACCTTCGACTGAGCCGGCGCCGGCAGGAGCCGCCGGGGACTCAGTCGAAATCCGCGGCCAGCGCCGCGCGCACCGGCTCGGACAGCAGCGCCATGTGGCCGTAGTTTGGGTGACTGAAGCCGATCACCACCTCGGTGCCGGGGTTGCGGAAGCGGGCGACCTGCTCGGCGCTGAACGGGAAATGGATGAACTGCACCGACGAGGCCTTGCCCTCGGCCGAGGTGCGGTCGACATCGGCCTCGGGCACGCCCTTCACGGTCTCGCCGGCGAAGCGCAGGAAGGCGGTTTCCTCGACCCCGCCGAGGCGCCCCAGGAAATGCTTGCGGCGCACCGGATCGTCGATCTCGAACATCACCGTCGCGGTCAGCTCGCGGCCGTTGGGGATCAGCGGGTTGTAGGCCCTGATCTCGTCCTCGATCTGGGCCTCGCCGCCCTTCTCGATCCACAGCATCTCGTGGATCTGCTGCCACATCGTCTCGTAGCTCTCGAAGTAGAAGGTGGCGACCGGGCCGACCTCCATGCGCCGGTTCCGCTTCAGCGCCAGCACCCGGCTGCGATACTCGTCGCGCTTCTCGCCATACGCGGCGAGCGGCAGGATGTCCGCCCGGGTGATCTCGCGGCGGCCCTGGCCGTCGGACGTGGCCGTATTGGCCGCCCTGCCCGTTTCCGTCATCGCTGAACTCCTCTCCGCGCGCCGCCGGCGCGCGCACCGACACGACCGGTGCCGCGGGGCGCGCAAGCTTTGGTTAACCATGCCTCGAAACCGGATATTGACCCTGTTCCGGCAGGCTCCGTCGCGACCCAGACGGAGTTCCCGACCCGATGCCCATCCAAGCGTCCGATACGACACCTTCGACGTCCGCCGGCCTCGGTCGCCGGCGCCTGCTGGCGCTGGCCGCCGGCGCGTTCGCCGCCGGCACCCTGGCGCAGCTCCCGGGCCGCGGCACCGCCCTCGCCCTGGCGGTGCCCGGACCGGACGAGATCGGCCAGCCGCCGGCGTTCTACCCGGCGCTGCTCGGCAGCAAGGAGATCCAGCTCGGCGGACCGCTGCAGTACCTGCCCAAGGCCCAGGCGCTGATCGACGCGCTGGCCGAGCGGACCTCGGGCGACGGCATGCTGGCGCGCTGGACTCAGCTGCTCGACGCGCTCGCGGGCGCCGCGCCCGACATCCAGCTCGATCAGGTCAACCGCTTCGTCAACGGCGTGCGCTATGTCAGCGACAGCCGCAACTGGGGGGTCTCCGACCGCTGGGCGACGCCGGCCGACTTCTTCGTCGTCGGCGGCGACTGCGAGGACTACGCGCTGGTGAAGTTCGTCTCGCTGCATCGTCTCGGCTACAACATCGAGCGGCTGCGCATCGTCCTGGCCGAGGACCGCCAGAAGCGCATCGATCACGCCTTCCTGGCGGTCTATCTCGGCAGCGATGCCTACGTGCTCGACAACCAATTGAAGTCCGTGACGCCGCAACAGGCGATCTCCCACTACCGGCCGCTCTGCTCGTTCAACGACCATCGGCTCTGGCTGCATCGCACCACCTGAGTCCGCCAGCGATCGCGCGCCGGGCTCACAGCCCGTAGGCGCGCGCCATCAGCTCGATCGGATGCGGCGCGTGCGCCACCGGCCGCGTCGCCCCGTCCTCCAGCCGCTCGATGCCCTGCAGGATGTGTTCGCCGGCGAGCGGGCATTCCGACACGACATAGGCCTTGCCGGCCTGCTTCGCCTGGCGCGCCACCGGCTTGCCGATCTTGAGGGCGACCGGGAAGTTGTCCTTCAGGACCCCCCACGAGCCGCCATGTCCGGAGCAGCGTTCGATCACCGCGAGATCCGCCTCGGGGATCAGGCGCAGCATCTCGGCCGCCTTCTGGCCCATGTTCTGAGCCCGCGCATGGCAGGCGAGGTGCAGCGTGACCCCGCCGTCGAGCGGCTTCATGCCCGGCGCCAGGCCCTGCTGCTTGGCGAGATCGACGACGTACTCCGAGACGTCGAAGGTCGCCTCGGACAGCTTGGTGACCAAGGGATCGCCGGGCAGGATCAGCGGCCACTCGAACTTCAGCATCAGCGCGCAGGACGGCACCAGGGCGATGACGTCGTAGCCCTTGTCGATCCAGCCCTCGAGCGCGCTCGAGACCTTGCGGGCATTGTCCGCGACCTGGGCGAGATCGCCCTGCTCGAGCTGCGGCATGCCGCAGCAGCCGGGATAGACCACCTCGGTCTCGACCCCGTTCCGGGCCAGCACGCTGCGCGCCGCCGTGCCGATGCCGGGATTGTTGTAGTTGACGAAGCAGGTGGCGTAGAGCACCGCCTTGCGGCCGAAGGCCGGGGCGTCGCGGTTGACCTCCGGCACCTCGCTCTTGGCCCGTGCGGCGAAGGTGCGGCCATGGAATTTCGGCAGCGCCGCCTCGCGGTTGATCCCCGCGACCTTCTCCATCAGCGGCCGGGTGAGGCCGTTGCCGGTGTCGCTGGCCCAGTTGGCGAGCGGCGCCACCAGCCCCGCCAGGCGGCCGTTGCGATCGGTCTCGGTGAGTTGTCGCACCATCTTGTCGGCCTTGCCGGCTTTGAACTCGGCGGCGCGGTAGCGCAGCATCAGATGGGGAAAGTCGAGGTTGAAGTGGTGCGGCGGCACGTACGGGCACTTCGTCATGAAGCACAGGTCGCACAGCGTGCAGGCGTCGACCACCGGCTTGAAGTCCGCGCTCTTCACCTCGTCGAGCTCGCCGGTCGGCGAGGCGTCGATCAGGTCGAACAGCCGCGGGAAGCTGTCGCACAGATTGAAGCAGCGCCGGCAGCCGTGGCAGATGTCGAACACCCGCCGCAACTCGGCGTCGATCTGGTCCGAATCGTAGAAATCGGGATCGTTCCAGGTCAGCGGATGGCGCGTCGGCGCGTCGAGGCTGCCTTCTCGCATGGGGCTCCGTCCGGACTGGCCGCGAGCGCCCGGACCGGGCGCCGGCTGCGGCGTGATTGAAGGGCGACAGTCGGGATGTCCGTCGGCGCGTCGGGCACGCCCCACCCCGGCCCTGTCGGCCCGAAGATTCCTGCCTGTGCAGGCGATGCCCGCGCGGCGCGCTGTCCGCGGGGCGGCCGGCAACGGTGCCGGCCGTCCGGGTGGCGCCGGGCGGGCGCGCCGGCGCCTCAGCTCAGGGTGTCGAGCGCCTTCTGGAAGCGGCCGGCATGGGACTTCTCGGCCTTCGCCAGGGTCTCGAACCAGTCGGCGATTTCCTCGAAGCCTTCCTCGCGGGCGGTGCGGGCCATCCCCGGGTACATGTCGGTGTACTCGTGGGTCTCGCCGACGATCGCCGCCTTGAGGTTCTTGCCGGTGTCGCCGATCGGCTCGCCGGTGGCGGGATCGCCGACCTCCTCGAGGAACTCGAGATGGCCATGGGCATGGCCGGTCTCGCCCTCGGCGGTCGAGCGGAACACCGCGGCGACGTCGTTGTAGCCTTCGACATCGGCCTTCTGGGCGAAATAGAGATAGCGGCGGTTCGCCTGGCTTTCGCCGGCAAATGCCTCCTTCAGATTGCCGAAAGTCTTGGAGCCCTTTAGAGACGGCATGGTTTTCTCCCTTCTGAAGCGGGGTGCGATCGTTGCCCGGCCGGAACCGCCGCAGCAATGCTAAACTTCACCCCTTGTATGAACTGCGGCGGCGGCCCTGTCAATAGATTAGAGCAATTCAAATCAAACTACTATCTCTTGACCAGACAACTGAAATAAAAGACTAACCGCCGTCGGATCGGTCGCGAATCCGGACGATCACGTCGACCCGGGCAACGGTCGTCCCGGACGGTGGCGACGGCAGCCGGGAGAGCTGCACCTGGTCGCCGGGGATGTCGGCCAGATGGCCGCTCCGCTCGTTGAAGAAGTGGTGATGATCGCTGGTATTGGTGTCGAAATACGAGCGCGCCGGCTCGACCACGACTTCGCGCAGCATGCCGAGCGACGTGAACTGGTGCAGGGAATTGTAGACGGTTGCCAGGGACACCCTGACCTTCGCTGTCACCGCCTCGGCATGGAGCTGCTCCGCGGTCAGGTGGCGGTCGCCGCCATCGAACAAGAGGCGCGCCAGCGCCAGGCGCTGGCGGGTCGGGCGCAGCCCGGCCGCCCGCAGGCGGTCGAGGGCCGGGCGAAACGGACGATGGGTTGTCTTCATCCGACGAATATGCGGCCATCGTACTCAAAAATAAAGCCTAATTCTGATCGCTAGGTAACTTGTTGGAATGCGTTGAATCTGCGGCGGCGGGCCGCAGACGGGCTGCCGGCGCGCGACTCAGTCGCCGGTCATGATGCGCTCGATCAGCTGGCGCACGGTCGGGATGAAGCCGTTGGAATAGAACGGGTCGGTCCGGAACCGGAAGGCATTGTGCCCGGCGAACATGAGCTGGTGCTCGGTGTCGTCGAAATGGCTGATCGCCTGCAGGGTCTTCTGGATGCAGTAGGAGCGCGGATCGGCCTTCTTGCCCGTGGTTCCCGCCTCGTTCTGGGCCCAGTTCGAGAACAGGCAGGCCGACAGGCAGCCCATGCAGGCGACCTGGTCCGCGTGGATTTCCCGCGCCTTTTCCGGCGCCACGAAGATCAGCGTGGAATCCGGCGTGCGCAGGGCCTCGGTGAAGCCGTTGCGCACCCACTCCTCGGCCCTGAGCTTGTCGGCGGCGGTCAGGTACACGGTGCGCCCGCGGGCGCCGACCGGGAACGCCCATTCATGCTCGCCGACCGCCGCGCTCGAATAGGCGACCTGATGCTCGCCGCGTTCCTGCAGCTCCTGCAGGAACGGGTTTCTGACCGCCGAGGAGTAGAACCCGGTCGGGCTGAAGCGATTGAGGTAGACGTCGCCTTCCTGCAGGGTGAGCAGGCGCTGCTTCCACGCCGCCGAGATCGGGCTTTCCTGGGTCAGCAGCGGCCGGGTGCCGAACTGGAAGGCGAGCGGGCCGATATCGGGATTGCCGATCCAGTCCGCCCATTCGCGCAGGTACCACACCCCGCCAGCCATGAAGATCGGCGTCCCCGTGAGGCCGCATTCCTCGCTCATGGTCTTGCGCAGCGCCACCACCCGCGGGAACGGCGACTCCGGCTTCTGCGGGTCCTCGTTGTTCGACAGCCCGTTATGGCCGCCGGCCAGCCACGGGTCCTCGTAGACGACGCCGCCGAGCCAGTCGCTGAACTTGTGGTAGGCGCGCTTCCACAGGGCGCGGAAGGCGCGCGCCGACGACACGATGGGATAGTAGTGGACGCCGTAGCTGGTGCAGATTTCGGCGATCTTGTAGGGCATCCCGGCGCCGCAGGTAACGCCGTGAATGATGCCCTTCGCGCCTTCCAGCACGCCGTGCAGGATCCGCTCGGACGCGCCCATCTCCCACAGCACGTTCATGTGGATGCGACCGCGACCGCCGGACATCTCATGGGCGATGCGCGCCTGGGTCAGGCCACCTTGAATCGAGAAGGCGATCAGTTCCTCGTGACGCTCGCGCCGGGTCTTGCCGTGATAGATCTGGGCGATCGGCTCGCCGTGGGCGTCACAGGAATCGGCGTTGACCCCGGAGAAGGTGCCGACCCCGTCGGAGGCCGCCCAGGCGCCCGAGCTCTCGCCATTCGAGATCGAGATGCCCTTGCCCCCCTCGACGACGGGCAGCACCTCTTTTCCCGAAATGACGATCGGCGGAAACGGCGTCACCTACTCTCCCCAGGCGTTGTCCTGATACGCCGGCCGGCATCCCTGCCGTTCCCGGACACACCACGGTGTTCGACCAACAGTCATATAGTCGCTTTGACGCCTTGTCGCCAAGCCGTGATCCCGAATTACCGCGCCGCCGCGACGATCGCGTCGGGCCGGTCGCTGATGATCGAATCGGCACCCCAACCGTACAGTACCCGGGCCCGCGCCGGGTCGTTCACGGTGTAGACGGCGAGCTCGTAGCCGGCGGCCTTGATCGCCGAGGCCCAGGCGGCGCTGAGATACCGGTCGGCGCAGTGGACGCTGGCGCAACCGAGCGCGCGCGCCTGCTCCAGCCAGTCGGCCGGCGTTTCCCACAGCAGCAGCCCGCGCGGCAGGTCGGGCATGCCGAGACGAGCCGTCGCCAGGCAGGCCGGCGCGAAGCTGGAAACGAGCGGCGGCTTGCGCCGGCGCGGCCAGCAGCGCCGGATCACGTCCAGCACCGCCTTGGCGGTCTCGACCTCGCGCCCGGGGCAGGGCTTGATCTCGACATTGGCCTCGAGATCGAGCTCGACCACGAGCTTCAGCGCTTCCTCGAGTCGCGGCACCGGCGTGTGGCGCCATTCCGCGCCGAACCACAACCCGGCATCGAGCTTGCGGATCTCGACCGCCGAGGCGGCCGCCACGGCGCCGCGCCCGCTGGTGGTCCGCTCGAGAGTCTCGTCATGGAACAGCAGCGGCACGCCGTCGCCCGACAGCTTGGCGTCGAACTCGACGCCACCGGCGCCGAGTCGCTTCGCCTCGCGGATCGACGGCAGCGTGTTCTCGGGCGCGGTCGCGGCCGCGCCGCGATGCCCGATCACACGGGGCAGCACCGCCAACTTCGCCGCCGGCGGCGCCATGCCCCGCGGACCTTCAGGAGGCGACCGCGGTCGCCCGGGTCAGGTCCTCGCCGGTCTGCTGGTCGACCGCCTTCATGCTGAGCTTGACCTTGCCGCGGTCGTCCATGCCCAGCACCTTCACCTTCACGACATCGCCGACCTTGACGACGTCAGCGGTTTCCTTGACCCGTTCGCGCGCCAGCTCGCTGATGTGGACCAGCCCGTCGCGGGCGCCCAGGAAGTTCACGAAGGCGCCGAACTCCATGATCTTGACCACCTTGCCGGTGTAGATCACGCCGACCTCGGGCTCGGCGACGATGCCGCGGATCCAATCGATCGCCGCCTGCGACGCCGTGGCGTCGACCGCCGCCACCTTGATGGTGCCGTCGTCCTCGATGTCGATCTTGGCGCCGGTGACCTCGCAGATCTCGCGGATCACCTTGCCGCCGGACCCGATCACTTCGCGGATCTTGTCCTTCGGGATGTTGATGATGGTGATGCGCGGCGCGTTCTCGCTGACCCCTTCGCGCGACTGGGTCAGCGCCTTCGCCATCTCGGCCAGGATGTGCAGGCGACCGTCACGCGCCTGGCCGAGCGCGATCTTCATGATCTCCGGCGTGATCGAGGTGATCTTGATGTCCATCTGCAGCGAGGTCACGCCGTCGGACGTGCCGGCCACCTTGAAGTCCATGTCGCCCAGGTGATCCTCGTCGCCGAGGATGTCGGACAGCACGGCGAAGCCGTCGGTCTCCTTGATGAGGCCCATGGCGATGCCGGCGACCGGCGCCTTCAGCGGCACGCCCGCATCCATCATCGACAGCGAGCTGCCGCACACCGTCGCCATCGAGGACGAGCCGTTCGACTCGGTGATCTCGGAGACGATGCGGATGGTATAGGGGAACGCCTCCTTGGCCGGCAGCAGCGGCCGGATCGCCCGCCAGGCGAGCTTGCCGTGGCCGATCTCGCGCCGGCCGGGCGAGCCCATGCGGCCCGCCTCGCCCACCGAATAGGGCGGGAAGTTGTAGTGCAGCATGAAGGCTTCGCGGAACTCGCCCTCGAGCGCGTCGATGATCTGCTCGTCCTGGCCGGTGCCGAGCGTGGTGACCACCAGCGCCTGGGTCTCGCCGCGGGTGAACAGCGCCGAGCCATGGGCGCGCGGCAGCACCCCCACCTCGGAGACGATCGGCCGCACCGTCTTGGTGTCGCGGCCGTCGATGCGCTTGCCGGTCTTCAGGATGTTGGTGCGGACGATCTCGCTCTCGAGCTTCTTGAACGCCTTGCCGATCAGCTCGGGCGCATGCTCCTCGGCGACCAGCGCCTCCACCGTGGCGATCTTGACCGCGCCGACCTTCTCCTGGCGCGCCTGCTTCACCACCTCGGTATAGGCGCTGCGCAGGCCGGTCTCGGCCAGCTCGCGCACCCGCTTGGCGACCACCGCGGCCTCGACCGGCGGCTCGGTCAGCGGCCACGGCTCCTTGGCGCATTGCTCGGCCAGGCCGATGATCGCGTTGATCACGTGCTGGTACTGCTGGTGGCCGAAATTGACCGCGCCCAGCATGATCTCCTCCGACAGCTCCTTGGCTTCGGACTCGACCATCAGCACGCCTTCGTTGGTGCCGGCGAGGATCAGGTCGAGCTGCGAGTCCGGCAGCGTGTCGATGGTCGGGTTCAGCACGTACTGGCCGCCGATATAGCCGACCCGCGCCGCGCCGATCGGGCCCAGGAACGGAATGCCGGAGATGGTCAGCGCCGCCGAGGCGCCGATCATGGCGACGACGTCGGGGTCGTTCTCCAGGTCATGGCTCAGCGTGGTGCAGATGACTTGGGTCTCGTTGCGGTACGAGGCATGGAACAGCGGACGGATCGGCCGGTCGATCAGGCGCGAGGTCAGCACCTCCTTCTCGGTCGGCCTGCCCTCGCGCTTGAAGAAGCCGCCGGGGATCTTGCCGGCCGCGAAGGTCTTTTCCTGGTAGTTGACGGTGAGCGGGAAGAAGTCGATGCCGGGCTTCGGCGACCGCGCGCCGACCGCGGTGCACAGCACCACGGTATCGCCATAGGTCACCAGCACGGCGCCGTCGGCCTGACGGGCGATGCGGCCGGTTTCGAGAACGAGCTTGCGCCCGCCCCAGTCGATCTCCTTACGGAAGATTTTGAACATTCGATATTGTCCTTGGTTGAGTCTGGGCCGGACAATGGCGGCCGGACCCGCGCAAGGGGCGGCACGCACCGCCCCTTACGTCGGCCCGGCATCCTATGACCTTGCGGACAGACGTGACGGCACGCCGCGTGCCCCTCGCGCCAGGCGCGAGGAACCGCCGCGAACCGTCGTCCGCAAGCCATGCAAACGCGACGCTCCGGCCGGTGGCGCGCGCTGCGGAAATCTGAGTGGTCGGCGTCACCGCGTCAGGCGGCGCGGAACCGCCGCCGTCATGCGGGGAGACAAGCTGTCAGCGGCGCAAGCCAAGGCGCTTCACGAGCTCCTGATAGCGGTCCGCATTCTTGCCCTTGAGATAGTCGAGCAGCCGGCGTCGCTGGCCGACCATGACCAGCAGGCCACGACGCGAATGGAAGTCCTTGGCGTGGCCCTGCAGATGCTCGGTCAGGTTCTTGATCCGCTCGCTGAGGATCGCGACCTGCACCTCCGGCGAGCCGGTGTCGCCTTCGCCGGTGGCATATTCCTGGATGAGCGCCTGCTTGCGCTCGACGGTGATCGACATCGGGATGTCCCTTGGTCTAGAGGTTCAACACGCGCACCGGGCGAAGATCGCCTGCCTCGAAACGGGCCAGGGCCACGGGCTTGCCGTCGGCCATGGCACAAACCACTGCTCCGCTTTCGAGATGGGCGACGCGTTCCAGATCGCTGCGGCGGATCAGACCCACCGCTTGTCCGCAACGCAGACGTCTCGCCTCGGCTTCGGTCAGGGCCAGCGCCGGGATGTCGTCCAGCGCGGTCTCGACCGTCATCAATTGCCCGGAGGCGGCGAGACTATGCCCGAGGGCCTCCAGAGATTCCAGCGAAATCGCCTGCGCCTCGGTGAACGGGCCGACCGCGGTCCGGCGCAGGGCGGCGACATGGCCGACCGTCCCGAGCGCCTTGGCGATGTCGCGCGCCAAGCTGCGCATATAGGCGCCCTTGCCCGAACGAATCAGGAACTCGGCGTGGTCGGGGTCGGGCCGGCCGATCAGCTCGAGGCGGTCGATGCGCACGCTGCGGGGCGGCAGGTCGACCGGCTCCTCGGCGCGCGCCAGGGCGTAGGCCCTGACCCCATCGACCTTGAGCGCGGAGAAGGCCGGCGGCACCTGGTCGATCAGCCCGGTGAAGCGCGGCAGCACGGCGCGGATCTCGTCGTCGGTCGGCCGCACCGGGCTGGTCCCGGTCACCGACCCTTCGGCGTCGTCGGTCGCCCGCGCCTCGCCGAACCGCAGGGTGAAGCGATAGGTCTTGGCCCCGTCCATGACATAGGCGACGGTCTTGGTCGCCTCGCCCAGCGCGATCGGCAGCACGCCGGTCGCCAGCGGATCGAGGGTGCCGCCGTGGCCGGCCTTGGCGGCGCCGGTGATGCGGCGCACCGCCGCCACCACCTGGGCCGAGGATCTTCCCGCCGGCTTGTCGATCGCCAGCCAGCCGTGGATCGGCGTTCCCTTGCGGCTACGCGCCACCGGGGCTCTCGTCGCTCTCGGGCGCGCCGCCGTCCTCGGATCCGGCGTCGGCAGCCTCCGACTCCGCGGCGTCGGCCCGCCCGAGGTCGCGCACCACCACCGGGTCGTGCAGCAGGGTCTCGACCCGCTGGGCCTCGTCGAACGACAGATCGGCGGTGAAGCGGACCGTGGGCGTGAGCCGGAGCGTCATCTCGTGGGCGATCTGGCCGCGGAAATAGCCGCCGGCGCGATTGAGCGCCTTGACCACCGCGGTCGAATCGCCGCCGCCGAGCGGCGTGACGAAGGCGGTCGCGTTGCGCAGATCGGGGCTCATCCGCACCTCGGTCACGGTCACCGGCACGCCGTCGAGATCGGGATCGCGCAGCTCGCCGCGGCCGAGGATGCGCGCGAGCGCGTGGCGCAGCTCCTCGCCGACCCGGAGCTGGCGCTGGCTCGGCGGACGCCCCGCGTGGCCATGGGATTTCCCGTCGCGCCCCTTGCGGGCGCCACCGCTGCGCCGTGTCACGATCCGGGCCTCTGTCGGGGGAAGCGGCCGCGCGTCAAAGCTCGCGCGCGACCTCCTCCATCTCGAAGCATTCGATCACGTCGCCGACCTGGATGTCGTGATAGTTCTCGAAGGCCATGCCGCACTCGTAGCCCTCCTTGACCTCCCGCACTTCGTCCTTGAAGCGCCGGAGCGTCTTGAGCGAGCCCTCGTGAATGACGACGTTGTCGCGCAGCAGCCGCACCTTGGCGCCGCGCCTGACCATTCCCTCGGTCACCATGCAGCCGGCGACCTTGCCGGTCTTCGAGACGCTGAACACTTCGCGGATCTCGGCATTGCCCAGGAACTTCTCGCGAATCTGGGGTGCCAGGAGTCCGGAGAGCGCCGCCTTCATGTCGTCGATCACGTTGTAGATGATCGAGTAGTAGCGGATGTCGACGGTGTCGCGCCGCGCCATCTCGCGCGCCTGCGGATTGGCGCGGACGTTGAACCCGATGATCATCGCGTTCGAGGCGCGCGCCAGGGTCACGTCGGACTCGTTGATGCCGCCCACCGCCGCGTGCAGCACCCGCATCTTCACCTCGTCGGTGCCGAGCTTGCCGAGGCTCGACGAGATCGCCTCGAGCGAGCCCTGCACGTCCGACTTCACCACGATCGGCAGCTCCTTCGACTCGCCGGCCGCGATCTTCTCGAACATCTGCTCGAGCGTGCCGCGCCCGCCCGTGCTCACCTGCTTCTCGCGCTGCAGGCGCTGGCGGTACTCGCTGATCTCGCGCGCCCGGGTCTCGTTCTCGACCACGGTGAAGCGGTCGCCGGCGAGCGGCGCACCCTGGAGGCCCAGCACCTCCACAGGTACCGACGGGCCGGCGGTCTCGATAGTCTCGCCGCGATCGTTGATCAGCGCCCGCGCGCGGCCCCATTCGGCGCCGGCCACGAAGATGTCGCCGACCTTCAGGGTGCCGCGCTGCACCAGCACGGTGGCGACCGGGCCGCGCCCGCGCTCCAGCCGCGCCTCGACCACCGCGCCGTCGGCCAGGCGGTCGGGATTGGCCTTGAAGTCGAGCAGTTCGGCCTGCAGCAGGATCGCTTCCTCGAGCTTGTCGAGGCCCTGCTTGGTCTTGGCCGAGACCTCGACGTCGAGCACGTCGCCGCCCATTTCCTCGACCACCAGCTCGTGCTGCAGCAGCTCCTGCCGCACCCGGCCCGGATTGGCGTCGGGCCGGTCCATCTTGTTGATCGCGACGATGACCGGCACGCCCGCGGCGCGGGCATGGCGGATCGCCTCGACGGTCTGCTCCATGATGCCGTCGTCGGCCGCCACCACCAGCACCACGATGTCGGTGATGTTGGCGCCGCGCGCCCGCATCTCGGTGAAGGCGGCGTGGCCGGGGGTATCGATGAAGGTGATGCGCTGCTTGGACGGCAGTTGCACCTGATAGGCGCCGATATGCTGGGTGATGCCGCCGGCCTCGTGCACCGCCACGTCGGTCTGGCGCAGCGCGTCCAGCAGCGAGGTCTTGCCGTGGTCGACATGGCCCATGATGGTGACCACCGGCGGCCGCGGCTGCAGAGTTTCCACCGCGTCGCTGTCGCCTTCGAGGCCGATCTCGATGTCGGCCGCCGACACCCGGCGCAGGCGATGGCCGAATTCGCTGACCAGCAGCTCGGCGGTGTCGGCGTCGAGCGACTGATTGATGTTGGCCATGATGCCCATCTTCATCAGCGCCTTGATCACGTCGGCGCCGCGCTCGGCCATGCGGTTGGCCAGTTCCTGAACAGTGATCGCCTCGGGTATCACGACGTCGCGGATCACCTTCTGTCCCTCGCTGCGCATCTGCATCGCGCGCTGTCTCTCGCGCTCGCGCGCCCGGCGCACCGAGGCGAGCGAGCGCATGCGCTCCTCGTCGGTCTCGTCGAGCGCCTGTGTAATGGTGAGCTTGCCGGTCCGCCGGCGCGGCTCGCCGCGGCGGGCGCCGGGGGCCCGCCCGGGGGGCCGCGGGGGGGGGGCCCCCCCGCGCCCCCGG
>CAYJQC010000049.1:7082-9741 GCA_964372215.1 uncultured Rhodospirillaceae bacterium | reverse complement strand
GGGCCCGCCGCGCCGGGCCGAGGGGCCCGGCCGGGTCAGCGTCGGGCGGGCGCCCGGCCGGCGCGCCTTGGGCGCCGCCTCTTCCTCCTCGGCCACCACCCGTGCCGCCTTGGCCGGACGGCGCTCGGTTTCCTCCGCCGCGGGCTGGGGGGCTTCCTGCGGCGCGCCCGGCACCGGGGCGGCCTCAGCCTCAGCCTCAGCCTCAGCCTCGGCAGCGGTCGGCGCGGCTTCGGGCTCGCGGGCGCGGCGTTCGGCATCGGCGACGGCGGCGGCCGCCTCCTCGACGGCGCGGCGTGCCGCTTCCGCTTCGGCCCTGGCGGCCTCTTCGGCCTCGACGATCTTGCGCTGTTCCTCGTCGCGGCGCGCTTCCTCGAGCGCCCGCATGCGCGCCGCCCGCTCGGCGACCGAAAGGGTCCGGCCCGCGGCCTTCTCCTCGGCCTCGGCGGCGGCGGCTTCCTCGGCGGCGCGCTCGATCGCTTCGGTGACCTCGGTCATGCGCCCGCCGGCGCCGGGCGCGAAGGTGCGCTTGCGCTTGACCTCGACCTGGACGGTCTTGGTGCGGCCATGCGGGAAGCTCTGCCGCACCTGTCCGGCATCGATCGTCTTCTTGAGCTCGAGCCGGCCCGGCCGGTTCAGCGTCAGAGACTTCTTGGTTTCCTGCTCGGTATTGTCCGTCATGTCTCGTTCCGATCGTTCTTCTTGTCGGCCGACGCCACGCCCCGGACCGCCGATTCCATCCGCATCCCCGCCAGTCTCGCCGCCTCGTCGCGCAACCGCTCGGCCAGCCGGCCGGGCGCCAGCGCGACATGGACCGCGTTCTCGCGCCCGAGCGCGGCACCGAGTTCGGTCGCGCTCAGCACCTCGACCAGCGGCAGCCGGCCGTCGCTGGTCGCCGCGGCGAGATTGCGCAGCTTGCGGCGACCGTCCCCCGACGCGTCGGCGGCGCCGATCAGCAGGCCGGCGGCGCCGTCCTTGAGCCGGGCCCGCACCTTCTCGTAGCCGGTAACCGCCTGGCCGGCGCGCCGTGCCAGACCGAGCAGGTCGAGACAGCGGCGCAGCAGCCCGACCTCGATGCGATCGGCCAGATCGGCCGGCACCTCGACCTGGCGCCGTGCCGCCCGGGCGATCAGCTTCTTGCGCAGCGCCTCGCCGATCGCTGCGCGCGACGGCGTGATCCACAGGCCGCGGCCCGGCAAGCGGCCTTCGATGTCGGCCACCACCATGCCGTCCGGCGCCACCACCAGCCGCAACAGCTCACGGCGCGACCGCACCTGCCGCGTCACGATGCAGCGGCGCAGCGGGCCGGGCGCGCCGTCCGCCGCCGATGCCTCGGCGGCGTTGTCGGCGACCTCGTCGTCGCGCAGATCCTGCATCGTCGACACGTCCATGCTGGCCGTCGTCTCCCTGTTCCCGGCTCAGGCTTCGGCGCCGGCGTCGTCCGGCGCGACCGCTTCTTCCGGCGCCGCCTCGCCCTCGAACCAGTGGGCCCGCGCCGCCATGATGATGGCGTTGGCGTCGGCTTCGCGCAGGCCGTGGCCCTTGAGGATGCCGTCCTGCGGATCGATCAGCTCGTCGGTGGCGAGATCGGCCAGGTCGTCGAGCGTCTTGATCCCGGCCTCGCCGAGGGTGACCAGCATCGCCGGCGCGACGCCCTCGAGCGCCGCCAGCTCGTCGCTGACGCCCAGCTCGCGCCGGCGCGCGGTCAGCCGCTCCTCCTGCTCCTGCAGGAAGGTGCGGGCGCGATTGCGCAGCTCGGTCGCCACGTCCTCGTCGAAGCCCTCGATGCCCGCCAGCTCGTCGACCGGCACGAACGCCACCTCCTCGACGCTGGTGAAGCCTTCGGTGACCAGCAGATGGGCGATCACGTCGTCGACGTCGAGCGCCTCGATGAAGGCCTGCGAGCGGGTGCGGAACTCCTCCGACCGGCGCTCCGATTCCTCGGCCTCGGTCAGGATGTCGATGTTCCAGCCGCTCAGCATGGAAGCCAGGCGCACGTTCTGGCCGCGCCGGCCGATCGCGAGGGAGAGCTGGTCGTCGGGCACCACCACCTCAATGCGGTGGGCGTCCTCGTCGAGCACCACCTTGGCGACCTCGGCGGGGGCCAGCGCGTTGACCACGAAGGTCGCGGCATCGGGCGACCAGGGAATGATGTCGATCTTTTCGCCCTGCAGCTCGCCGACCACCGCCTGGACGCGGCTGCCGCGCATGCCGACGCAGGCGCCGACCGGATCGATGCTGCTGTCGTTGGACAGCACCGCGATCTTGGCGCGGCTGCCAGGATCGCGCGCCACCGACTTGATCTCGATGATGCCGTCGTAGATTTCCGGCACCTCCTGGGCGAACAGCTTGGCCATGAACTCGTTGGCCGTGCGCGACAGGAAGATCTGCGGTCCGCGCGGCTCCTCGCGCACGTCGACGATGAGCGCGCGCGCCCGGTCGCCGTTGCGGAAGGTCTCGCGCGGCAGGCATTCGTCGCGCCGCAGCAGGCCCTCGGCGCGGCCGAGATCGACGGTGACGTTGCCGAACTCGACCCGCTTGACCAGGCCGTTCACGATCTCGTTCTTGCGGTCCTTGTATTCCTCGAACTGCCGCTTGCGCTCGGCCGCGCGCCCCCGCAGGGCCCACACCAGCTGCGCGGGGGGCGGGGCGCGGGGGCCGG
>CAYJQC010000049.1:6403-7072 GCA_964372215.1 uncultured Rhodospirillaceae bacterium | reverse complement strand
ATCACCTGCTTCGCAGTCTGCGCGGCGATGCGGCCGAAATCGATCGGCGGCAGATCGTCGACCAGGAAGTCGCCGACCGCGGCATCCGACTTGCGATGGCGCGCGTCGGCGACGGTGAGCTGGGTCACCTCGTTCTCGATGGTCTCGGCGACCTCGCGAAAGCGCTGCAGCTTGATCTCGCCGGTCTTGCGGTCGATATGGGCGCGGATGTCGTGCTCGTGGCCGTATTTCGAGCGGCCGGCTTTCTGGATGGCCTGCTCCATGGCCTCCAGCACCTCGTCGCGATCGATGCTCTTCTCGCGGGCGACCGCGTCGGCCACCTGCAGGAGCTCGAGCCGCGGAACCACATAGTTCGTATCCATCGTAGGTAACCTCGGACTACTGACGATCCCGTCGTTTCAGTGACTCGGCGACCAGCGCGTCAGTGAGCACCAGCTTCGCCGAACGAATGACCGCCACCGGCAGGACGCGTTCGCCGTCCTCAGCCGCGATCCGCACATTCTCTCCCTCGAGCCCGACGATCCGGCCGCGGAACCGCTTGCGGCCATCGACGGCATCGGCGGCCTCGAGCTTCACCTCGTGCCCGGCGAAGCGGGCAAAGTCCGGCCGCCGCGGCCGCCGGCGGGCGCGTGCCGGCGCGCGCCCCCCGCGCCCCGAGGCCCCGGCGGG
>CAYJQC010000049.1:0-6393 GCA_964372215.1 uncultured Rhodospirillaceae bacterium | reverse complement strand
GGGGGGCCCGCGTGCTCCCCCTGGGGCCCGGGTACGGGGCCAACGGCCGCGGGCGGCGGCCGCGGCGGCTCGATTCCCGGCGAGCTCACCTCGAGCACATAGGCGCCGGCGATCGGATCCTCGACATCGAGGATGGCGGAGACCGCGCGGCTGATGTCGACGCAGCCGTCGACGGTCATCTCGGCACCGTCGGTGCGCTCGGCCATGATCTGCAGCGTCGGCCGGCTGCCGCCCGAAAGCCGCACGCGTACGATCTCATACCCCATCGCCGCGAGCGAGGGTGCGATCAAGCGCTCCACCTGCGCCAACTGTCCGGTCTCGGCAACAAGCATGCGGCCGTTCTTCGTCTCCTCGGTCGCGGCTCGATGGTCATCGAACTCCGCGCATGGCGGCAAGGTCCGGGCAACAGGACCCCGGGCCGCCGCGCTCTGCTTCGGGTAACAAAAAAGGCGGGCCGTTGGGCCCACCCTTGTTCTTCCTCCTGCCATACGGCAGGACTATGGGATTGGCGCAAATATAGCGATTTCGCCGCCTGCTTCAAGGAGATTCAGGGTGCCGCGGGCGGCCCCCGGCGGAACCGCCGACCTGCCGGACGGCGCCCCGTGGCGCTCAGCGCCGCTCGAAACGCAGATAGGCCGGCTGGCGGCCGGCGGCGGTCGCCTTGGCCTCGTAGCGGGTCGGCGCCCAGTCGGCGGGCGGGCGCCGCCAATCCTCGGCGCGCCGCGCGGTCCAGCGGAACTCCGGTGCGGCGCGCAGGTGGCGCAGCGACCAGGCGACGAAGCCGGCGTCGTCGCTGGCCACCCGCAATTCGCCGCCCGGCATCAGCACGCGCGCCAGCCGGGCGAGATTCTGCGGCCCGATGAAGCGCCGATCGGCGTGGCGCAGCTTGGGCCAGGGATCGGGAAACAGCAGGAACACCCGCTCCAGGCAGGAATCGGGCAGCGCGTCGAGCAGCGCCCGGGCATCGTCGGGCCAGAGCCGGATGTTGTCGAGGCGCTCATGCTCGACAAGTGCCAGCAGGGCGGCGATGCCGTTGACGAACACCTCGCAGCCGAGCAGGCCGATTTCCGGGTGGCGGGCGGCCTGGGCCGCCAGGTGCTCGCCGCCGCCGAAGCCGATCTCGAGCCACAGCGCCTGCGGACGGGCGGGAAACAGCGCGGCGGGATCGATCCGGGCGCCGGGCGCCGGCGGCGCGATGCGGAGCCGCGGCAGCAGTTCGTCCAGCAGGCGCTGGCGGCCCGGGCGCAGCTTGCGGCCCTGGCGCCGGCCATAGAACAGCAGCCGGGCGCCCTCCGGCGTCCCGCGCTCGCGCGCCCCGGCGGTGCATCCGGCGTCCGGTTCCGGCGCGCTGGGGCTGCCGCCCGTTGGCCGTCCGGCGGCGGCGAGCCGCCGCCGCGGGCTCACGCCACGGCCGCTTTCAGCGCCTCGACCAGATCGACGCGCTCCCAAGAGAAGCCGCCATCGACCTCGGCCGGGCGGCCGAAATGGCCGTAGGCGGCGGTGCGCGCATAGATCGGCTTGTTGAGGCCGAGATGCTCGCGGATGCCGCGCGGCGACAGGTCCATGACATCGCGCAGCACCTCCGCCAGGCGCGTCTCGTAGACCTCGCCGGTGCCGTGGGTGTTGACGTAGACGGAGAGCGGCCGGGCCACGCCGATGGCATAGGCGAGCTGAATGGTGCAGCGCTCGGCGAGGCCGGCGGCGACCACGTTCTTGGCCAGGTAGCGCGCGGCATAGGCGGCCGAGCGGTCGACCTTGGTCGGATCCTTGCCCGAGAAGGCGCCGCCGCCATGGGGCGCCGCGCCGCCATAGGTGTCGACGATGATCTTGCGCCCCGTCAGGCCGGCGTCGCCGTCGGGGCCGCCGATGACGAAACGCCCGGTCGGGTTCACGTAGAACTCGGCCTCCGGGCACATCCAGCCGGCCGGCAGCACGTTGACCACATGCGGGCGCACGATCTCGCGCACCGCTTCCTGGTCGAGATCTTCGTTGTGCTGGGTCGAGACCACCACCGAGCAGGCCCGCACCGGCTTGCCGTCGACATATTCCAGGGTGACCTGGCTCTTGGCATCGGGTCCGAGCCCGGGCTCGGCGCCGGAATGGCGGGCCTCGGCCAGCGACTTCAGGATGCTGTGCGCGTAGTAGATCGGCGCCGGCATCAAGGGCTCGGTCTCGCGGCAGGCATAGCCGAACATGATGCCCTGGTCGCCGGCACCCTCGTCCTTGTTGCCGGCGGCGTCGACCCCCTGGGCGATGTCGGCCGACTGGGCGTGGACATAGATCTCGACCACCGCCTTCTGCCAGTGGAAGCCCTCCTGTTCGTAGCCGATGTCGCGGATGGCGTGGCGCGCCACGTCCTCGAGCACGCTCGGGGTGACGCTGGCGGGGCCGCGCACCTCGCCGGCCAGCACCACGCGGTTGGTGGTGCACAGGGTCTCGACCGCGACCCGGGAAAACGGATCGGCCGTCAGGTAGGCGTCGACGATCGCGTCGGAGATGCGATCGCAGACCTTGTCCGGATGGCCCTCGGACACGGATTCGCTGGTAAAGAGAAAGCGGCTATTGGCCACGCGTCGTCCTCGCTCGGCTGGAAATTCGTGGGGCCGGGCCGGCGTGGAACGGCGCGACAAGCGTCGCGCCGCGCGGTGGCAGGGCCGCCCGGAAAGCGCGCGGATGATGTTGCATGGGTCGGTCGCGGGTCAAGCAGCTTCGCAGCCCGCGCGCCCGGGACGCCGCTGGGCGGGCGCCGGCCGGCGGTGCCGGCTCAGGCCTCGGAGTCGCTGGCGTTCGCCAGCGACTTGGTCAATTCGAACAGCCGCTTGCGCACCGCCGGCTCGGCGATCCGATAATAGGCCCGCACCAGCTCCAGGGTCTCGCGCTTGGCCAGGGGGTCGGGCTCGAACGGCTCGGGCTTGGTCTCGGCGAGGCCCTTGAGCCGGCTCGGCGAGCGCTCGGCCACCCCGGGCTGCATGTCCTCGAAGAAATAGGAGATCGGCACGTCGAGCACCCGCGACAGGTCGAACAGCCGGCTGGAGCCGATGCGATTCGCGCCGCGCTCGTATTTCTGGACCTGCTGGAAGGTCAGCCCGATCGCCTCGCCGAGCTTTTCCTGACTCATGCCGAGCAACGTGCGGCGCAATCGCACCCGGCTCCCGACATGGACGTCGACCGGGTTGGGGTGTCCGGTCGAAGCCGTTCGCCCGGATGATTTACGACCACGAGGCATGCAGCGACACCTTTTCTAGCCGGAAACGCAGAACTACTATCACCACCTTAAATAGACATGCACACGTATGCGGTCAACCGGGGAATTGACATCGAACTCTACAGTACTTCAATCGGGGCGATACTGGAACCGGCGGAGGACAGCGGCGAGGAAAACGGTTCCAGCCAGCATCGCCAGCAGCACCGCATCGCCAAAGCGAGCATAGAGCGTAAGTCCGGGCGCCGGTTGCGGTAAATCGGCGTCGAGCACGCCCGACAGCCCGAGCCCGAGTCGGGCGGTGACCCGGCCATAGGCGTCGACCACCCCGGAGATGCCGGTATTGGCGGCGCGCACCAGCGGCAGCCCTTCCTCGACCGCACGCAGCCGCGCGCTGACGAAATGCTGGTATGGCCCGCTGCTGATGCCGAACCAGCCATCATTGGTGAGGTTGAGGAGCCAGGACGGCCGGTCGCCGGCATCGACGACATGGCCGGGAAAGATGACCTCGTAGCAGATCAGCGGCCCGACCGGCGGCAGGCCGGGAAGCCGGAGCGTCACCGGCCCGGGGCCGGCGCTGAAGTCGAGGCTGCCGGGCGTCAGCTTGCTCAGGAACGGCAGCAGCCCGCGCAGCGGCACGTACTCGCCGAGCGGCACCAGATGGAACTTGTCGAAGCTGCCGACGATGGCGCCGCGGTCGTCGACCGCCACCAGGCTGTTCCAGATCCGGGTGAGATGGCCGTTCTCGATCTCGCCGCGCGGCGCGCCGGTCAGGAGCAGGCCGCCGGGCGGGGCGGCGCGCGCCACCGCCTGGCGGATGTCGGGATCCTGGTCGATCAGGAACTGCACCGCCGTCTCCGGCCAGATCACGTCGCTCACCCGGTCGAAGCCCGGCGTGTCGACGGCCAGCCGCAGATGGCGCGCGAGATTCGCCGCGCGCTGGTTACCCTGGTTCTTGATCGCCGGGTCGATCGCCGCCTGGACGATCCGGAGCCGGATTTCGGGGACCGCCGCCGGGTCGGCGCCGGCCAGGCGCCAGCTGCCGCCGGCCCAGATCAGCGCCAGCAGCGCGGCCATGACGGCGATGCCGGCCGCCCCGACCGTCAGCCGCCGGCCGGCGGCGGCGTCCGGCCGCCAGTCGCCGATCAGCGCGGGCATCGCCGCCGCCGCGACGGTGACCAGCGACAGCCCCCAGATGCCGGTGGCGGCGGCCAGTTGGTTCATCGCGTCGGAGAAGCCCCAGGCATAGCCGATCAGGTTCCAGGGAAAGCCGCTGAACACCGTGCCGCGCAGCCATTCGCCGGCGGTCCACAGCCCGGCCAACGCGACGATGCGGGCCGGGCCGGCGCCGCCGAGCGCCCGGGTTCCGAGCACGGCCAGCCCCGGAAACACCGCCAGCACCGCCGCCAGACCACCGACCGCAGGCGGAATCATCCAGCCGAAGCGCACCGGGTCGGTGAGCATGGCGTTGGCGATCCAGTAGAGCCCGGCCGCGAAATGGCCGAGGCCGAACCACCAGCCGAGCCAGAACGCATCGCGCCAGCGCCGGGTGCCGTCGGTCAGCCAGACCAGGCCGGTGAAGGAAACCAGCAGGACCGGCACCAGATGGAGCGGCGGCAGGGCCAGCGCCGCCAGGGCGCCCAGCAGCAAGGCGGCGGCGCGCCGGCGCCAGCCGGAAAGGGCGGCCAACCGGCCGGCGAGCTCGGCCCCGGCGAGCACGGCGCGCGGCGCGCCGCCCGCAGCGCGCGCGGCGCCGCCCCGGCCGATGATCGGGCTAGACGCCATGGCCGGGCGGGCGGCGGCGCGTCATCGCCGGCTCAGTCGGCCCGGGCGGCGGCGGATGGCAGGTTGCGCACGCGCAGACGGCGGATCCGGCGCGGATCGGCGTCGAGCACCTCGAAGGCGACACCCGAGGGATGGGTGACCAGTTCGCCGCGGCTCGGCACCCGGCCGGTCAGGGAAAACACCAGCCCGCCCAGGGTGTCGATGTCCTGCTCGCGCTCGGCCTCGGTCAGCACCGGGCCGACGCGCTCCTCGAATTCCTCGATGGTGGCGCGGGCGTCGGCGATCAGCGTGCCGTCGGGCCGGGGCACCAGCTTTTCGCCCTCGGCGACGTCGTGCTCGTCCTCGATCTCGCCGACGATCTCCTCGACCACGTCCTCGATGGTGACGAGGCCGTCGATGCCGCCGAACTCGTCGACCACCAGGACCATGTGGATCCGGCTCAGGCGCATGTGCAGCAAGAGGTCGAGGGCGCGCATCGACGGGGCGACGAACAGCACCTTGCGCAGCAGCGCCGCCATGTCGAACGGGCGGTCGCCCTGGCGGCAGCACAGCACGTCCTTGATGTGCACCATGCCGACCACGTCGTCGAGCGTCTCGCGGAACACCGGGTAGCGCGAATGCCCCTGGTCGATGATGGCGCGCACCAGGGCGTCCAGCGTGATGTCGTTCGGAATCGCGGCGATGTCGGCGCGCGGCACCATGATGTCGTAGGCGGTCAGGTCGCGCAGCTTGAGGATGTTGAGCAGCAGGCTGCTCTCGTCGGGGCTGATCAGCGCTTCCTCGGACTCGCCCTCGCTCTCCTCGATCAGCTCCTCGATGGCGTGGCGCAGCGAGGCCTCGCCGTTGCGTCCGCGGCGCAGCGAGCGCAGCCAGTTCTTCAGGCCCTGCAGCGGGGAAAATTCGTCGGAGCCGCCGTCGCGCGTCGATCGCGCCGTGGCGGGATCGCTCAGCTTGTCGTGATCAGCCATGGCGGGCTCCGGCGCCGCGCCGGGAAACCGGCCGGCGCGCGCTGTTCTGCCGGCGATAGGGATCGCCGATCCCGAGCCCCGCCAGCACCTCGACCTCGAGCGACTCCATGACCTTGGCCTGGGCCGCGCTCAGATGGTCGTAGCCGAGGAGATGGAGCACGCCGTGCACGACGAGATGACTGAAATGGTCGCCCATTGTCTTGCCTTGGGCCGCCGCCTCCGCCGCCACCGTCTCGACGGCGAGCACGACATCGCCCAGCATCGCAGGGTGAGACGGCGCGCCCCCGGCTTCGGCAATCGGGGCGCCGTCCGCGCCGCCGGGAAATGATAGCACGTTCGTCGGCTTGTCGACGCCCCGGTACTGCCGGTTCAGCCGCTGCAGCAGGGCGTCGTCGGCAAGAGCCAGGCAGAGTTCCGCGCGCGCCGGCAGGGTTCGGC
>CAYJQC010000048.1:19706-24728 GCA_964372215.1 uncultured Rhodospirillaceae bacterium | reverse complement strand
TCGGCTATCCCGTGATGATCAAGGCCTCGGCCGGCGGCGGCGGCAAGGGCATGCGCATCGCCCGCACCGACGCCGAGGCGCGCGAGGGCTTCCGCTCCGCCACCAGCGAGGCGCGCTCGAGCTTCGGCGACGACCGGGTGTTCGTCGAGAAGTACATCGAGCAGCCGCGCCATATCGAGATCCAGGTGCTGGCCGATGCCCACGGCAACACGGTCTATCTCGGCGAGCGCGAATGCTCGATCCAGCGCCGCCACCAGAAGGTGATCGAGGAGGCGCCGAGCCCGTTCCTCGACGCCGCCACCCGCGCCGCCATGGGCGAGCAGGCGGTGGCCCTGGCCAAGGCGGTCGACTACCGCTCGGCCGGCACGGTCGAATTCATCGTCGACGCCGAGCGCAGTTTCTTTTTCCTGGAGATGAACACGCGGCTGCAGGTCGAGCACCCCGTGACCGAGATGGTGACCGGCCTCGACCTGGTCGAGCAGATGATCCGCGTTGCCGCCGGCGAGACACTGGCGTTCAAGCAATCGGACGTGAAGCTCGAGGGCTGGGCGATCGAGGCCCGGGTCTATGCCGAGGACCCGCTGCGCGGCTTCCTGCCCTCGATCGGCCGGCTGGTGAAATATCGCGAGCCGGTTGCCGGCGCCGCGGTCCGGGTCGACAGCGGCGTTTACGAGGGCGCCGAGATCAGCATGTTCTACGACCCGATGATCGCCAAGCTGGTGACTTATGGGGCCGACCGCAACGTGGCGATCGCGGCGATGCGCGAGGCGCTCGACTCCTTCGTCATCCGCGGAGTCGGGCACAACATCCCGTTCCTGGCCTCGCTGATGGCGCAGCCGCGCTTCGTCGGCGGGCGGCTCACCACCAACTTCATCGCCGAGGAGTACCCGGACGGGTTCGGCGGGGTGGCCCTGCAGCCGGATCACGTCGCGCTGCTGGTCGCCGTCGCCGCGGTGATTCATCATCGTCATCAGGCGCGCGATCAGCAGATCAGCGGCCGGGTGCTGCCGGCCAAGCCGTCAGGCGGCGCCGACTGGGTGGTGATGGTCGATCGCGTGGCCCATCCGGCGACGGTGGCCGAAACCGCGTCCGGCTATGCCGTGATATCCGGTGGTGCCAGCTTCGAGCTGATCAGCGACTGGAAGCTCGGCGATCCGCTCTATCACGGCACCGCGAATGGCAGGCCGGTGTCGGTGCAGGCCGACCGCAAGGGCGTCGGCTACCGCCTCAGCCATGGCGGCGCCGAGCTCGATCTGCTGGTGCTCAGCCCGCGCGCCGCCGAACTCGCGGCGCTGATGCCGGTCAAGCAGGCGCCCGACATGTCGCGCTTCCTGCTGTCGCCGATGCCCGGCCTGCTGGTCTCGCTCGCGGTCGCGCTGGAGCAGGAGGTGAAGGCCGGCCAGGAGCTCGCGGTGATCGAGGCGATGAAGATGGAAAACGTGCTTCGGGCCGAGCGCGACGGCACGGTCAAGATTCTGCACGCCAAGCCCGGCGACAGCCTGGCCGTCGACCAGGCGATCGTCGAATTCGAGTAGGCCTGCCCGTGGCCGACGTCGAAAAATCGGTGCGGCTGCGGATCCGGGGCCGGGTTCAGGGCGTCTGGTATCGCGCCTGGACGGTCGAGGCGGCGGTGCAGCGCGGCGTGAGCGGTTGGGTGCGCAATCGCCGCGACGGCAGCGTCGAGGCGCTGTTCATGGGTGCCGCGGACATGGTCGATGCGCTGATCGAAGAGTGTCGGAAAGGGCCGGAACTGGCGCGCGTGGAGACGGTCGAGGTGACGGTGGACGCTGGCGAGGCGATCGCCGGCTTCGAGACACGGCCGAGCGCCTGAGCCTCATCCCTCGATAGGCTCGGGATGAGGCGCTTCACTTTATTCCAGCGTTAGGTCCTCGTCCTGAGCCGGTCGAAGGGCGAGGCGGCGCGGAACCCTCAGGCGGCGGCGGCGATCAGTCCCTCGAGGCCGTGCGCGGCCAGCCAGGCATCGTCGATCTCGCCGGTGGCGATCCGCTCGGTCGGGCCGGCCAGGGTGACGTCGCGGAAGCGGCCCCCGGCATCGGTCTTGAAGCCGACCGTCAGCTCGCCGCCGGGCGGCAGGATGGTGGCCGGAGACGTGACGAGGCCGCGCCGGAAGGCGACCAGGGCGATCGCCACCGCGCCGGTGCCGCAGGCCAGGGTCTCGGCCTCGACCCCGCGCTCATAGGTGCGGGCGCGCAGCCCGGACGGGCCGGCCGCCGTCGCGAAGTTCGCATTTGTGCCGCGCGGCGCGAAAGCCGGATGATGCCGGATCGCGCGGCCGATCCCCGCCACGTCGAGGGTCTCCAGGTCGTCGACGAAGGCGACGACGTGGGGTACGCCGGTATCGATGCAGAACAGCTCGAACCGGCGGCCGGCGATTTCCAGGGTGATGGCCGGGCGCTCGTCGGCCGGGTCGGTCATGCCGAGGGTGACGTGGTTGCCGACGATGGTCGCGCGGATCAGCCCGGCCGGGGTGGCCAGGGCGGTGCGGTCGCGGGCCAGCCCCAGATCGACCGCCCGGCGCGCGGCGCAGCGGGCGCCGTTGCCGCACATCTCGCCGTCGTTGCCGTCGGCGTTCACATAGGTCATCGCCAGATCGGCGCCGCTATCATCGCCCGCCTGGGCGCGGGCGATCAGCAGCAGCCCGTCGCCGCCGAGCCCGATGCGGCGGTGGCAGATCGCCTGGGCCAATGCCCGGCGATGCGGGTACAGCCGCCCGGCGCGGTCGTCGAGGACCACGAAATCGTTGCCGCAGCCATGCATTCGGGCGAATGGAATGGTCATCAACGGTCCCTGCCGGAAGCGATCCAATTTATCTTTACCACGGAAGGGGTTAAGTTTCCCAGCCTTGCCGGCAGGGGGCGATGCCCCCAGCTATGGAACCATATCCTGAGGAGATTGCGCCAAGTGTCTTCCGAGTCAACCGCCACCGCCCCGAAATGGGTGACCCCGGTCGTGGATTACGGGCCGCTGGCGGTGTTCTTCGCCAGCTATTTCATCTGGGGGCTGATGCCGGCGACCGGCGCCCTGATGGCGGCGACGGGCGTGGCCCTGGTGCTGTCGCTGGTGGTGCGCCGCAAGCTGCCGATCATGCCGCTCATCACCGCGGCGGTGGTCGGGGTGTTCGGCGGGCTGACCCTGTGGCTGGCGGACGAGACTTTCATCAAGATGAAGCCGACCATCATCCAGGTGGTGTTCGCCGCGGTGCTGCTGGGCGGGCTGGCGGTCGGCCGGCCGCTCCTGAAGCCGTTGCTGGGGCCGGCGCTGCCGCCGATGCTGGACCAGGGCTGGCGCCAACTCACCCTGCGCTACGGGCTGTTCTTCATCGCCATGGCGGCGCTCAACGAGGCGGTCTGGCGCACCCAGTCGACCGATTTCTGGGTGACTTTCAAGGTATTCGGCATCATCGGGCTGACCCTCGTGTTCGGCGTCGCCCAGGTGCCGCTGATCAACCGCTACAAGCTGCCGGAGCCGACCGCCGGCGGCACCTGACCGGCCGGTCAGGCGATGCGCTTGCCGCCCTCGTCGAGCAGCACGCAGTCGCCCGGCGAGATGATCGCCTCGACCGCGTCGTGCTCGCGGAACATGCGATCCTCGATGGTGTTGATCGCCTGCAGCTTGAGGCCGCCGGCCTCGACGAAGTAGCAGGCCGTGCCGCCCTGGAAGTTGAGTCCGGTCACGGTGCCGGCGAGCCGGTTCTCGGCGCCGTTCGCGGTGCGCGTGCCGGGCGCGCCGATCAGCACGCGATGGGCGCGCACGACAACCTCGACCGCCGCGCCGTTCAATTTGGCCTGGGTGGCGACCTTGAGCGACTGCCCGCCCTCGAGCCGGACCACAGCCGCCCCATCGGCGCCGCTTTCGGCGCGTCCGGGAACGATGTTGGACTGGCCGAGGAAGCGGGCCACGAAGCGCGTCGCGGGCCAGCGATAGACGTCCTCCGGCGCACCGACCTGCTCGACCAGGCCGTGATCCATGACCACGACCTTGTCGGACATGGCCAGCGCTTCCTCCTGGTCGTGAGTCACGAAGATCGTGGTGATCCCGAGCTCGCGCTGGATCTGCTTCAGCTCGGTGCGCATTTCCTCGCGCAGGTTGGCGTCGAGCGCCGACAAGGGCTCGTCGAGCAGCAGCACGTCCGGCTCGATGACGATGGCGCGGGCCAGCGCGATGCGCTGCTGCTGGCCGCCGGAAAGCTGCGAGGGCAGGCGCTTCTCGACGCCGGGCAGCCGCACGATCTCCAACGCGCGGGTCACCCGCTCGCGGATGCGTTCCTTGTCGACGTTGCGGTACTTCAGGCCGAAGGCGACGTTGTCGTAGATGGTCTTGTGCGGGAACAGCGCGTAGTTCTGGAACACCAGTCCCAGATTGCGTTTGTGGATCGGCGTCTCGTTGACCCGGTTGCCCTTGACCCGGATTTCGCCGTCGGTCGGAGACTCCAGGCCGGCGACCATGCGCAGGATCGTCGTCTTGCCGCAGCCCGAGGGGCCGAGCAGGGTGACGAAGGAGCCGTTCTCGATGGTGAGGTCGACTCCCTTGACGGCGATGAAGTCGCCGAATGCCTTGCGCACGCTGGCCAGCTCGACGGCTTGCTCCATGCCTTGTCAGTCTCCCCCAGCCGCATTGAAAGGGTGAGCCGGGCGCCCCCCGCCCAGGGCCCCCCCCCCGCCCCCCCCCCCCGGTGGGCGCCGCCCCCCGCCCCCCCCGCCCCCCCCCCCCCCCCCCCCCGGCCCGGATCACTCGATCACGCGCGCGTCACGCACCCTTGGCGATGCGGTTCCATGCCTTGGTCCATTCCGCCTCGTGCGAGGTCCAGAACTCCGGATTCTCGAACGTCAGGGCAGCAAGCTTGCCGGTGATGTCAAAGGCGGGCAGGGACTTGACCTTGTCCGTCATCTCGACCTTGGACGGGTCGAGGGATGGCGGGTAGTTCTGGCCCTCGGCGACCGCGGTGGCGGGGGCCCGGGCGAGCATGAAGTTTATGAGTTACTAGCCATACGCGATCGGCGC
>CAYJQC010000048.1:0-19696 GCA_964372215.1 uncultured Rhodospirillaceae bacterium | reverse complement strand
GGTGGGGGGTTTGTGGGCCCCCGGGGCCCCCGGGTGGGGGGTCGCCGGCTCGAGCATGAAGTTGATCAGTTCCTCGCATTCCGCGATCGGCGAACCCTTGAGCACCTGCATGTGCTCCATCCAGGCGAAGCTGTTTTTCGGATCCAGGAACCCAACCGGCACGCCCTGCTGCTGCAAGGCGGCGATGCGGCCGGACCAGGCCTCTGTCGCCCAGATCTCGTCCTTGGCCAGCAGATCCATCAGCTCGGCCCCGGACTCCCAGTACTTGAGGACCAGGCCGCGGTGCTCGCGCGCCTTTTCCCAGACGGCGTCGATGTCCTGGACGTCGTTGGGATCCTGGCCGGTCTGCAGTGCGCCGTACCAGACTCGGGTCTGCCAGTTGTTCCAGCCACCGATCTTGCCCTTGAGCTCCGGGTTCATCAGCAGGTTGGCGCCCTGCGCCTCCGCCTCCTCCTTGGAGATGTGGTCCGTGCGGTAGGCGATGCCGGTCGTGCCGTAGTCATAGGGCGCCGCGCCGAGCCCGTCTGGCGTCATCTTGCGATAGGGGGCCATCAGGGCCGGCATCACCAGCGCGAGGTTGGGAATGTTGGCCTCGTTGATCACGGCCGACATGCCGGAATCGACCCACTTCTTGTAGAAAGTGATGCCGGAGGAGTGGACGAGGTTGTACTCGCCGGGCTGTGCCGTCTTGGCCTTCACGAACACTTCCTGCTCGTCGCCGAAGGTGGCGTCGACCACCTTGATGCCGGTCTTCGCGGTGTACGGCTCGAAGGCGTACTTGCGCAGCGCGTCGGACACGACGCCGCCCCAGCCGTCGAAACGAATCTGGGTCACCTCGGCATGGGCTGCGCGTACCCAGCCGGTCAGGTTGCCGCCGACCACGCCTGCGGCGAGGCCGGCGCAGCCGACCAGGCCAAGGAAGCTGCGGCGTGGGAGATCGCCGTTGCCGTGCCGCTCCAACAGACGTTCATAGCGCTTGGTATCGTCCATCTTCCGTGTCTCCTTCATCGTTTCTCGAAATGGCCCCACCCGGACGGGCAGGGTGTTGGTGACTAGTCTACACCCGTCCGCGAAACAGCAAACTGGCCAATCCGCCGGCCATTAGCGGCAGTCCGACGGTGATCACGATCATCACGGTGCCGAGCGCGTTGATCTCCGGGCTGATCGAGTTGCGCAGCATGCCGAAGATCTGGGTCGGCACGGTCTCGACCCCGCCGGGGCGCCAGAACGCGGTAGCGGTGATGTTGTCGAACGAGATGGTGAACGAAAACAGCACGCCCGCCATCACCGCCGGCATCAGCAGCGGCAGGGTGATCTCCTTGAAGGTCTGCAACCGATTGGCGCCGAGGCTCATGGCCGCATCCTCGTAGACCCGGCGGATGCCGACGAGACGCGCCTGCACCACCAGCACGACATAGGGCAGCGACACCAGCACATGGCCGAGCAGCAGCACCAGGAAGCTGCGCGGCTGATGCAGGATTTGCATGAACAGCAGGAGTCCCACGGCGAGCACGGTCTCGGGAATCAGCACCGGCGCAACCAGCAGGGTGTTCACGGTTTCCTTGCCCCGAAATTCGTAGCGCACGATGGCGAGCGAGGCGAGGATGCCGAGCGTAGTGGCGATCGCGGCGGTCGACAGGCCGAGCACGATCGAGGTGTTGAAAGCGCGCATGATGGCGTCGTTATTGTACAGCACGACGAACCAGCGGAGCGAGAATCCCTCCATCGGGAAGCTGCCGAACTGTGCCGAATTGAAGGACAGCAGGCAGACGACGACGATCGGCGCGAAGATGAAGACGTAAACTAGCAGCGTGAAGCCGGCGATGAGATAGGATCCGCGCATGCTGCCGCTCCTCAACCCAGGCCCTTGTAGATCTGGCTGAGGCCCATGAACCGGTTGTAGATGATCACCAGGGCGCCGAGGAACAGCAGCAGCACGAAGGATAGCGTGGCGCCCAGCGGCCAGTTCACTTCCTCCAGCATCGCGTCGAAGATCAGGTTGCCGAACAGGAAGTCGTCGGGCCCGCCGAGCAGCAGCGGCGTTACGTAGCTGCCGGCGGCGAGCACGAAGCAGAGCAGCGTGCCGGCGGCGAGCCCCGGCGCCGACAGTGGCAATGTCACCTGCAGGAACGCCTGCCAAGGGGTGCAGCCGAGGGTGCGGGCGGCCGATACCAGATTGCGGTCGATGCCCTCGAGGCTGACATAGACGTTGATGATCATGTAGGGCAGCAGGAAATGCATCATGCCGAGGACCACCGAACCTTCGGTGTAGAGCATGTGCAGCGGGGTATCGATGATGCCGAGCTCGAGCAGCAGCGTGTTGATTGCGCCTTCCTTGCCCAGGATGTGGATCCAGGACAGGGTGCGGATGATGAAGCTCACCCAGAACGGCAGGATCAGCAACAGCATCAGCAGCCATTTGTGGCGAAAGGTGGTCTGGGCGATGTAGTAGGCGGGAATGTACCCCACCACCATGCAGATCACGGTCGTGATCCCCGCGACCCGGAAGGTCTGCCAGATCCCGTAGTGGTAGTAGCTGTCGGAGAAGAATTCCGCCCAATTGTCGAACTGGAACGCCGGCTCGTCGACGGCGATGTCGATATGGCGGAAGAACGAATAGACCAGGAGAATGGCCATCGGAATGACCATCAGGAACAGCAACGTCACCAGCGCCGGCGACAGCAGCAGCCAGGGCCGCCGGCTCGAGCCGCGGTCCCCCGCCATCACCATGGTCGCTGTGGTCATGCGTCTTGCCTCCCGACGGCCATCTGTGGGCCGCTTCATGCCACCGTAGCAACTGGCGGCGGTCGGACGCAATGCGCTGGGGCCGCCAACTTGCCGCAGGACGATCGGGCCGCGCCGAGACGTCGCGGACGGAAGGCGGGGCGGCGGGTCGCCAGGGAATGTCAGAAAGAATGTCAGAAAAAGGTGCGCACCGCGCTGCGCACCGTGTAGCCGTCGTCGACCACCGGCAGCACCTGCCACTTGTCGAAAGTCAGGCAGGGATGGGAGATGCCGAGCCCGACCAGGTCGCCGACGGCCAGCGGCGAGCCGGCGGGCAGATCGAGATAGGCGTGCTGGTCGTTCATGGCCACCACCTTGTGCCCTCGGTCCAACGCACGCGGCGCGCCGCCGGTGCCGCGCGGGTGCCACCACAGCGGCTCGGGCAGACCGGAATCGTAGGACGCGTCGCGCTTGCCGAGGGTCAGGATGGCCCGGCTCGGCTCCGGCCGCGATTGCACATGGGCCCAGACCTCGAGAGCCCCCTGGAGACCCGTGCCCAGGCCCTGGGCCTCTGGCGTGCGTTCGAGCAGGCGGCGAAAGGCGGTTCGATAGGTCCCGGAATCGTGGGTCAGGTAGCAGCCGGAGCGTAGCACCAGTAGGGTTTCCCGGTTGAGCCCGGCGGTGCCGAGACGATCCGCCACCATGTCGTAATAGGCCGATCCGCCGGCCGAGAGGATGACCGGGCCCGCGGCGAACAGATCCTCGGCGTCGCAGCCCCTGGCGATCGCCAGCAGCAGGTCCAGGAACGTGGCCACATGGGCTTCCCGCTCGGCCTCGCTGGCGCCCGGCGGGATGCCCTCGAAGCCCTCGACGCCGCGCAGCACCAGGTCGGTGCCGGCGGACTTGACGGCACGGGCGACGTCGAGCGCCTCATCCAGATCGCGGCAGCCGGTGCGGCCGCCGAGGTATCCGCCTTCGACCAGCAGCTGGAGCGGCCGGCCGGCCGGCCGGCGCCGCGCGCCCTCGGCCAACAGCCGTACGCCGGCGGTCGAGTCGACCAGGCAGTAGAAGTCGAAACCAGGGTCGCGGCCGAGTTCGCCGAGCAGCCAGTCGAGGGCGCCGGCATCGACGATCTGGTTCGCCAGGAGGATCCGAGGCACGCCGTGGCGCCGGGCCACCGCCACCTGGTGCAGGGTGCCCAGGGTGATGCCCCAGGCGCCGTCGGCGAGCTGCCGGGCGAACAGCTGGGGACTCATGGTGGTCTTGCCGTGCGGCGCGATGACGGCACCGCTGAGCGCCAGGAACCGCCGCATCCAGGTGCCGTTGTGAGTCAGGGCGCTGTCCTTGAGGACGGCGACAGGCAAGGGCAGGTCGCCGGCCAGGACGTTCCAGCCGAAGCCGCCGATGGCATCGAGCCGGAACGGCGGCGCTCCGGCAGGAATTCCCTTGCAGCGCCCATCGAGCTCGCTCTCCTCGATCTCAGTCAGCTTCATCTCATGTCTCCTGGTCGCCGGCGGCACGGGTCGGGCCGAAGACCTCGCCGAAGACCTCGCCGAAGGCGCCGGCGAGGGCCATGTCGAGTTCCGGCATGGTGGCGAGGATGCCGAGATCCCGGAGGGAAGTGACCCCGAACTGCGGCTCGGCCGCCGGATCGACGCCACAGGGAACGATGCCCGAAAAGTGCTCCAACTCGGGATCGAGATTGATGGCGATGCCGTGGAACGAGATCCAGCGGCGTACCCTGACCCCGATCGCCGCGATCTTGTCTTCGCAGCCGGGGCCCTTGTCCGGCCGTGCGACCCAGACGCCGACCCGGCCCGGCCGGCGCTCGCCGCAGATGTTGAAGCGCGCCAGTGTGCGCATGATCCATTCCTCGAGGTCGCGGACGAAGCAGCGCACGTCCCGCCCACGCCGCCTGAGATCGAGCATGGCATAGCCGATCCGCTGGCCGGGGCCGTGATAGGTGTACTGGCCGCCGCGGCCGGACGCGAAGACCGGGAAGCGCGCCGGCTGCCGCAGGTCCTGCGGCCGGGCGCTGGTGCCGCCGGTGTAGAGCGGCGGGTGCTCGAGCAGCCAGATCAGCTCCGGCGCGGCGCCGGCCAGGATGGCATCGACTCGCGTCTCCATGGCCGAGACGGCTGCGGGATAGTCCACCGGCCGGTCGTCATGGCGCCATTCCACCCCCTGGAATCCGCTGGAATCCGGGGGGCTCGTGGTCGGCCGGGCGGTGGGTTGCGAGGCTGTCATCGGGCTCCGCGGTCGCACTTGCTATGGACCCGGCGATTTGGTATTCCCCGGCCCACCGGTTGGCAAGCCCCGGTCGACGGCATCTCGATCGGCCCGTTCGACGCGGGCTGCCGCTGGCCACTTTGCGGTCGTGGCGGAACTGGTAGACGCGCAGCGTTGAGGTCGCTGTGGGAGAAATCCCGTGGAAGTTCGAGTCTTCTCGACCGCACCAATCAGCAGGCCCGTCGGCTCCGTCGACGGGCCTGTATCGCGTCGGCCGCCCGACGCCTGACATTCAAGCGTTCCCGCCATGGCGTCGGGCCGGCCGGCAGTTATAATCGCCGCCGCCGCGCCCGCCCTCAAGCGCAACCTCTGGCTCAACCCCTGGCCCCCCGGGAACCCCGCAATGGCCGATGATCTTCGCGACAGCGCGCTGGAATACCATCGCCTTCCGAAGCCGGGGAAACTCTCGGTCCAGCCGACCAAGCCGCTGGCCAATCAGCGCGACCTGGCGCTCGCCTATTCGCCGGGTGTCGCCGCCGCCTGCGATGCCATCGTCGCCGACCCGGCCGAGGCAGCCCAGCTCACGGCGCGCGCCAATCTGGTGGGAGTCATCACCAACGGCACTGCGGTGCTCGGGCTCGGTGCCATCGGACCGCTCGCTGCCAAGCCGGTCATGGAAGGCAAGGCGGTGCTGTTCAAGACCTTCGCCGGCATCGACGTCTTCGACATCGAGATCGACCAGCGTGATCCGGACCGGCTGGTCGACATCATCGCCGCGCTCGAGCCGACCTTCGGCGGCATCAATCTCGAGGACATCAAGGCACCCGAGTGCTTCGAGATCGAGCAGCGGCTGCGCGAGCGCATGCGCATTCCAGTGTTCCACGACGATCAGCACGGTACCGCCATCATCGTGGCGGCGGCGATCGTCAACGGCCTCAAGGTGGTCGGCAAGACGATCGGCGACATCAAGCTGGTGACCTCGGGTGCCGGCGCCGCCGCGCTCGCCTGTCTCGATCTCCTGGTCGATCTCGGCCTGCCGCTCGACCACATCACCGTCACCGACGTCGTCGGCGTGGCCTATGAGGGCCGCGTCGAGCAGATGGACCCGCGCAAGGCGCGCTATGCCCGCAAGACCGCGGCGCGCAGCCTGGCCGAGGTGATCGACGGCGCCGACGTGTTCCTCGGACTGTCGGCGCCCGGCGTGCTCAAGCGCGAGATGGTCGCACGGATGGCGGCGCGCCCGCTCATCCTGGCGCTTGCCAACCCGACGCCGGAGATCATGCCGGAGGAGGTGAAGGCGGTGCGCGACGACGCCGTCATCGCCACCGGCCGTTCCGACTACCCGAACCAGGTCAACAACGTCCTGTGCTTCCCCTTCATCTTTCGCGGCGCGCTCGATGTCGGTGCCACCTGCATCAACGAGGCGATGAAGATCGCCTGCGTCAAGGCTCTCGCCGACCTGGCGCAGGCCGAGACGTCGGACATCGTCGCCGCCGCCTATGGCGGCGAATCCCTGCGCTTTGGGCCCGAGTACATCATTCCGCGCCCGTTCGATCCACGGTTGATCGTCGAGCTGGCGCCGGCCGTGGCCAAGGCCGCGATGGACAGCGGCGTGGCGACCCGGCCGATCGAGGACCTCAAGGCCTACCGCCAGACGCTCAATCAGTTCGTGTTCCGCTCCGGCCTCGTCATGAAGCCGATCTTCGAGGGCGCGCGCCGCGACCCCAGGCGCATCGTCTATGCCGAGGGCGAGGAAGAGCGGGTGCTGCGCGCGGTCCAGGCGGTGGCGAACGAGGGGCTGGCCAAGCCGATCCTGATCGGCCGCCGCCGGGTGGTCGCCGCCCGCATCGAGCGCTACGGGCTGCGGCTGCGGGCCGGCATCGACTTCGAGCTGGTCGATCCCCAGGGCGACCGGCGCTACAAGGAGTACTGGCAACTCTACCACTCGCTGATGGAGCGCAAAGGCGTTTCGCCCGAATACGCCCGTACCATCGTGCGCACCGGCAACACCGCGATCGCCGCGCTGATGGTCAAGCGCGGCGAGGCGGACGCCATGATCTGCGGCACGGTCGGGCGCTTCAGAAATCACCTGGAGAGCGTGCTCGACGTGATCGGCGTGCGGCCGGGCGTGACCAATGTCGCGGCGCTGAGCGTGCTGATCGTGCCGCGCGGCACGTTCTTCCTGTGCGACACCCATGTGACGCCGGACCCGACCGCCGAGCAGATTGCCGAGATGACGCTGCTGGCGGCCGAGGAGGTCAGGCGCTTCGGTGTGCCGGCGAAGACCGCGCTGCTGTCGCATTCGAACTTCGGGTCGCGCGAGAATCCCTCGGCCCAGAAGATGCGCGACGCCCTGGCGCTGATCCGCGAGCGGGCGCCCGACCTCGAGGTCGAAGGCGAGATGCACGGCGACAGCGCGGTGCTCGAGAGCGTGCGGCTTCGGATGTTCCCGAATTCGCGACTCAAGGGCCAGGCGAATCTGCTGGTGATGCCGAACATCGACGCCGCCAACATCGCGTTCAATCTGCTGAAGTCGACGGCAGCCGGACTGTCGATCGGCCCGATCCTGCTCGGTGTCGCCCAGCCCGCGCATATCGTGACCTCGGCGGTGTCGGTGCGCGGCATCGTCAACGTGACCGCGGTCGCCGCGGTCGATGCCCAGGCGCAATCGTCGGCCCAGTCGCCAGTGCCGGCGTCGGCCGCAGCGGGCGCCGGGGACTGACCCTTGTCCGAGCCCGGCCAGGAGCCCGAGCGCGCGCCGCAGGAGGGCGAGGCGGTCGACCCGGTCTATGAGCATGACCGCCAGCGGCTCGAGGCGGTTCATCAGGCGCTGGCGGCCAACGACGTCGCGCGCATCGACCAACTGGTCGAATCGGAGCACGCGGCCGACATCGCCCATCTGCTCGAGCAGCTCGACAGCGACGAGCGCCGGCTGTTCATCGAGATCACCCGCCACATCCTCGATCCCGAGACGTTCACCCATCTCGACCCGGCGGTGTGCGAGGAGGTGCTCGAGTACCTGACGCCCAAGGAAGTGGCGGCGGCGGTCGTCGAGCTGGATTCCGATGATGCCGTCGACATCCTCGAGGATCTGGACGAGGAGCAGAAGCAGCGGATCCTGGCCAGCATCCCGCCGGAAGAGCGGGCCCTGATCGAGGAAGGCCTGACCTTCCCGGAGGACAGTGCCGGCCGACTGATGCAGCGGGAATTGGTCGCCGTTCCCTCGTATTGGACCGTGGGCGAGACCATCGACTTCCTGCGCGCCGCCAAGGAACTGCCCGACGACTTCTACGATCTCTTCCTGGTCGATCCCGCCCACAAGCCGGTGGGGGCGGTGCCGCTGTCGCGCGCCATGCGCAACCGGCGCAACGTCAAGCTGGCCGAGATCATGGACACCGACCTGCGGACCATACCTGCCGACATGGACCAGGAGGAGGTCGCCTACATGTTCCGGCAATACGGCCTGGTATCGGCGCCAGTGGTCGACAGCGCGGGCCGGCTGGTCGGCGCCATCACCGTCGACGACGTGGTCCACGTCATCGACGAGGAAGCCGAAGACGACCTGATGAAGCTCGGCGGCGTCGCCGAGGACGACCTCTACCGCGCCACGATCGACACCGCGCGCTCGCGCTTCGCCTGGCTCGGACTCAATCTGGCGACGGCGTTCCTCGCCTCCTTCGTGATCTCGATGTTCGAGGATGTGATCGAGCGGGTGGTGGCGCTCGCCGTGCTGATGCCGATCGTCGCGTCGATGGGCGGCAACGCCGGGACCCAGACCCTGACCGTCGCGGTGCGCGCCCTCGCCATGAAGGACCTGACCGACGCCAATGCCTGGCGTTTCGTCGGCAAGGAGGTGATAGTCGGCTCGTTCAATGGCCTGATGTTCGCCCTGCTGGTCGGGGTCGTGGCCGGCTTCTGGTTCCACAGCCTGCCGATCGGCCTGATCATCGGCGTCGCCATGGTGGCGAACCTGCTGGTGGCCGGGCTGGCCGGCACGCTGATCCCGCTCGGCCTGGACCGGCTGAAGATCGACCCGGCGGTGGCTTCCGGGGTATTTCTCACAACCGTGACCGACGTGGTCGGGTTCCTGGCGTTTCTCGGCCTGGCGACGTTGTTCCTGCTGTGAGGGACCCGGCCGGTCTTCGCTTTTTGCCGGCTGGTCGCTAATCTGGCGGCAACGGGAACGGGGAGGTCGAACGATGGTCGCCAACAGACTGCCGGGGCTGGATTTCGATCTGGGCGAGACCGCCGGCATGCTGCGCGAGCAGATCCAGTCCTTCGCCGCGGCGGAGATCGCGCCGCGCGCCGCCGAGATCGATCGCAGCAACGAGTTTCCGGCGGATCTCTGGGGCAAGATGGGCGCAATCGGCCTGCTCGGCATCACGGTCGAGGAAGAATACGGCGGCGCCGCCATGGGCTATCTCGAGCACTGCGTCGCCGTGGAGGAGATCAGCCGGGCCTCGGCCTCGGTCGGCCTGTCCTACGGCGCCCATTCCAACCTGTGCGTCAACCAGCTGCGCCGCAATGGCAGCGAAGCGCAGAAGCGCAAGTACCTGCCCAAGCTGATCTCGGGGGCACATGTCGGCGCCCTGGCCATGAGCGAGCCCGGCGCCGGATCCGACGTGGTCGGCATGAAGACCCGGGCGGAACGGCGCGGCGACCGCTTCGTCCTCAACGGCAACAAGATGTGGATCACCAACGGGCCGGACGCCGATGTGCTGGTGGTCTACGCCAAGACCGACCCGGCGGCCGGTCCGCGCGGCATCTCCGCCCTGCTGATCGAGAAGGGCATGAAGGGCTTCTCGACGGCGCAGAAACTCGACAAGCTCGGCATGCGCGGCTCCAATACCTGCGAGCTGGTGTTTAGGGATTGCGAGGTGCCGGAAGAAAACCTGCTGGGCGAGCTGGGCCACGGCGTCAACGTGCTGATGAGCGGCCTCGACTACGAGCGGGCGGTGCTGGCCGCCGGGCCGATCGGCATCATGCAGGCCTGCATGGACGTGGTGCTGCCCTACGTGCACGAGCGCAAGCAGTTCGGCCAGGCGATCGGAGAATTCCAGCTCATGCAGGGCAAGCTGGCGGACATGTACACCACGATGAATGCCGCCAAGGCCTATGTCTACGCCGTGGCCAAGGCCTGCGACCGGGCCGAGACCACCCGGATGGACGCAGCCGGCGCCATCCTGTACGCGGCGGAGAAGGCGACCTGGATGGCGCTCGAGGCGATCCAGGTGCTGGGCGGCAACGGCTACATCAACGACTACCCGACCGGCCGGCTGCTGCGCGACGCCAAGCTCTACGAGATCGGCGCCGGCACCTCGGAGATCCGCCGCTGGCTGATCGGCCGCGAGCTGTTCGCGCAGAGCGCGTAACATAGTTTATTGACAGTACTATAGTTATATGTCATTTCTTTCATGTATGGCATGCAAGGGAGGCTAGTCATGACTGAGCTAAACCGGGTACAGCGGAGCGAGATGCAGAGGGCGGTCTCTGGGCTCAAGTCGATCTCGGACAAGATTCGTTCCCTCGATCGCGCCGGGTACTCGCGCAGCGACATCGCGCGCTTCCTGGAGCGACGATATCAGCACGTCCGCAACGTCTTGGTGCAGGACGAGAAGAAGAAGGCAGACAACGCAGCAGAGCGGGAAGCGGAGCAACTGCCACGCCAGGAATGGGCCCAGATCGGACCCGATGGGCGCGTTGTCATTCCGGCAGCCTATCGGCGACTGCTCGGCACCGAGGGTGGTGGTCCCGTTCTGATGCTGTTGGAGGATGGTGAAGTCCGATTGGTGGGGCGGGACGCTGCTGTCCGGCGCGCGCAGAACCTGGTAGCCCGTTACATTCCCGGTGGCGCGCACTTGGCCGATGAGCTGATCGAGGAACGGCGCGCCGAGGCGGCCCACGAGCGGTCGTGAGCCGAATCGTTCTCGACGCATCTGCCGTTCTCGCGCTTCTCGCAGGCGAGCCCGGCGCCGAGGCAGTGAGTGCCTGCGTGCCGGACGCGGCGGTTTCTACTGTGAATGTTGCCGAGATCGGCACCAAGCTCGCCGACCGTGGCATGCGCAAAAAGGATGTGCGCCGTGCCATCGGCACGCTGGGACTGGAAGTGGTGACCTTTGATGCGGAGTCCGCCTATGCTGCCGCCATGCTGCGCGACCGTACGCGCCAGTTCGGTCTGTCGCTCGGCGACCGCGCCTGCCTCGCGCTCGGCGCGGCGAGGGGATTGCCGGTGCTGACGGCGGATCGAAGTTGGGCCGAACTCAGCATCGGAGTGGAGGTGAGACTCATCCGAGGGGAGTAGTCGTGCAAGGTTTCATTGACCTTCCGAGCAGAGTGCGTAACCCCGCAACTTCGGAGCTGCACAATGATCCAAGACATGAACCTCATTGTTGCGCTCATGGGGACGATACCTGTTTTCCGCTATCGCCGCACTTGTTGCCACTATCATCGCGCTTTGGCACCAGGAGCGAAGGCAGCAAGGAGAATTCCAGCTTGGATTTGCTGCCGAACGAGTGGCGAGCCAACTCTTTGGGAATGATGGGTGGACACTCCGCTGATTCGGTGTGATCCGGCACCATATCGGCGCATTCGAGGACGACGACCTCAGGAAGACGCTGGGAAGAGCCGGAGCAACTCGCTTCGAATCTAGGTCTGAAGAGGAGCTTCCGGTGGGCTTCGATTGAAACCAGCAACGTCTGGGTGCGGGGAGAATGGAAGAGGATTGCGGACCTGGAGCTAACGTGCGCCGATCATCCTAAGGAGTTGACCGTGGTTCGTCGGCTGATTTCCTCCGGCTCCGCCTTCGAGAAGGCGGCCGGGTATTCTCGCGCGGTGGTCGAGGGCGACTGGGTGTTCGTGTCCGGAACCACCGGGTTCGATTATGGTTCCATGAGCATTTCCGAGGACGTGGTCGAGCAGGTCCACCAGACATTCCGCAATATCGAGGCGGCGCTGCGGCAGGCCGGCGCGAGCCTTGCCGACGTGGTGCGGGCCAACTACATCGTGCCCGACATCGCGGACTGGCCGAGCATCACGCCGATCCTCGGCCAGTATTTCGGCGAGATCCGGCCGGCCTCGACGGCGATCGTCGCCGGGCTGGTGGATCCGCGCATGAAGATCGAGATCGAGGTCACTGCGAAGCGGCGCACGGCATAGCGGCCGGCGCCCAGTTGCACAGGGGAGAGTGAACAATGGCGGCGAAAGAACTGATCGAAATCCCGGCCCGGCGCGGCAAGGCGGCGCGGCTCAAGAAGGGCCAGCGGATCAAGATGATCAACACCCACGGCACCCAGGTGGTCGACACCTGGGCATTCAACGCCGACGACCTGCACGAGTTCATGTCGATGGAGCACACGCGGCCCCATATCGGCAAGTTCATCCCGGCGGTCGGCGACATCATGTACACCAACAAGCGGCGGCCGATCCTGACCTTCGTCGAGGACACGTCGCCGGGAATCCACGACACCATCATCGCCGCCTGCGACCGCTACCGCTACAAGTTCCTGGGCGTCGAGGGCTATCACGACAACTGCACCGACAACCTGTTCGCCGGCATGAAGGAGCTGGGCCTGACTCCGCCGGAGGTACCGAGCCCGCTCAACATGTGGATGAACATCCCGGTGAAGCCGGATCACAGCCTGTCGTTCGAGCCGACCGTCTCGAAGCCCGGCGACTACGTGGTGCTCAGGGCCGAGATGGACGTGATCATGGCGTTCTCCGCCTGTCCGCAGGACATCCTGCCGATCAACGGGGTGGACGGAAAGCCGGTCGAGGCGCATTTCCAGGTCGTCGACTGAGGCAGAAGGGGAAGGGGCCGCGATGCCGAGCGTACTGATCACCGGCGCCAATCGCGGGATCGGACTGGAATTCGCCAGAGCCTACGCGGCCGAAGGCTGGCGGGTGCACGCGACCGCCCGCCGTCCGGCTGCGGCCCGCGACCTGAACGCGGTGCCGGGCGACGTGACGGTCCATGCCCTCGACGTGACCGACGATGGCGCGATCGCCGCACTGGCCCAGGCGCTCGCCGGCGAAGCGATCGACCTCCTGATCAACAATGCCGGGGTGATCGGCCCGGACAACTCCTTCGGCCATACCGACAGCAAGGGTTGGCTCGACACGCTGCGGGTCAACGCCATCGCCCCGATTCACGTGCTGGAGCGGTTCCTGCCGCACCTGCTGCGCGGCAAGCTGAAGCGTGCCGTGACGGTGACCAGCAAGATGGGGTCGATCGCCGACAACGGCAGCGGCGGCTCCTACATCTATCGCAGCAGCAAGGCGGCGCTGAACGCGGCGATGAAGAGCGCGGCGATCGACCTGACGCCCAAGGGCATCACCGTCGCCGTGTTCCATCCCGGCTGGGTCAGGACCGACATGGGCGGGCAAGGCGCTTCCATCGATGTGCAGACCAGCGTCGCCGGCATGCGCCGCAGGACCGCGGCGCTGACGCCGGCGGACAGCGGTCATTTCTTCAACTATGACGGCAATGAACTGCCATGGTGAGCGGGGCTTCGGTCCATCTGGCGCAGGTCAATGTCGGACGGCTGCGGGCACCGATCGACGATCCGCTCATCGCCGGCTTCGTCGCCCAGCTCGACACCATCAATGCGCTGGCCGAGGCGAGCCCTGGCTTCATCTGGCGCCTCAAGGACGAAAGCGGCAACGCCACGACTATCACGGCCTTCGACGACCCGCGCATGATCATCAACATGTCGGTCTGGGAATCTCTGGAAGCGCTGCGTGCGTACGTCTATCGCAGCGACCATACCCAGGTGCTGGCGCGCCGGCGGGAATGGTTCGAGAAAATGGACGGGCCACACATGGCGCTGTGGTGGATTCCCGCCGGCACCCTGCCGAGCGTGGATGATGCCAAACGCTGCCTCGAGATGCTGGCCGCGCGCGGCCCGACCGCGGCGGCCTTCACTTTCCGCGACCGGTTCACGCCGGATCGGATCGCGGCCGTTGCGGCATCCTGAGAGAAATGGGCGACATCCGCGGTGTTGTACTTGATCTGGATGGCGTGCTGCATGTCCGTGATCATGTGATCCCGGGCGCACCTGGCTCCATTGCGAGGTTGCGCAGTTCCGGAATTCCCTTGCGCTTCGTCACCAACACGACGCGGCGGCCGCGGCGCCTGATCCTCGAGTCGCTGCACCGGTTCGGCTTCGAAGTAGGAGAGAGTGAATTGCTCACCCCCGCCGCGGCCGTGTGCGATCGTCTGCGGAAGGAGGGCCAGTCGCCCCATCTTTTGATCCATCCGGACCTCGCCGAGGATTTCAGCGGGTTTGAGCAGGGCACGGACGCGGTGGTACTGGGCGATGCCGGGGAAGAGTTCCGCTATGGCGCCCTGAATCGGGCGTTTCGCCTGCTGATGGACGGCGCGCCGCTCTATGCGCTTGCCGCCAACCGCTATTTCCGGGACGTGGATGGGTTGAGCCTGGATACCGGCGCTTTCGTGGCGGCGCTCGAGTACGCGAGCGGTGCCAAGTCCGAATTGTTCGGCAAGCCGGCGGCCGCCTTCTTCCAGGCGGCGCTTGACGGGCTCGGCTGCGGGGCCGACGCCGCAGTGATGGTCGGCGACGATGTCGAGGCGGATGTGAACGGGGCACTGGCGTTGGGCATGGGCGCCATACTGGTGCGTACCGGCAAGTATCAACTGCAGGACGATGGTCGGCTGGCGCCGCGCGGCTCCGTGGTTGCGGATGTCGGCGAAGCGGTCGATCGTATACTGGCTGCGGCGTAGTACCGCCGATAGCGATGACGGAGAGTTCCGATGCCTGCTCCGATCGACTTCTACTTCGATTTCTCGTCGCCCTATGGCTATCTCGCCTCGACCCGGATCGACGGAATCGCCGCGCGGCACGGTCGCGAGGCCGCCTGGCGGCCATTCCTGCTCGGCGCGGCATTCAAGCAGACCGGGCAGGCGCCGCTGACGGAACAGAAGCTGCGCGGTCCCTATGCCGTCCACGACTTCCCGCGTTCGGCTCGGCGGCTCGGCGTGGCCTTCAAGATGCCGGAGACCTTTCCGTTCCTGTCGCTCGCCGCGGCGCGGGCGTTCTACTGGCTGGCCGACAGCGATCCGGACTTGGCGAAGGCGCTGGCCAAGGCCGTCTATGGCGCGGCCTTCGGCGAGGGGCGCAACGTGACCGCGGCCGAGGCGGTGGCCGAGATCGCCGCGCCGCTCGGCATCGACCGGGCGGCGCTGGTCGCGGCGGCCAGCGATCCGGCGATCAAGGAGCGGCTGAAAGCGGAGACCGACGCGGCGATCGCGCGCGGCGTGTTCGGTTCGCCCTTCGTGTTCGTCGACGGCGAGCCGTTCTGGGGCAGCGACCGGCTCGACCAGGTCGAGGACTGGCTGGCGACCGGCGGCTGGTGACGTTCAGGACTTGGCGAGCACCTGTTGAAACAACGACAGGTCGACATTGCCGCCGGACAGGATCAGCCCGACCCGCTTGCCTGCCATCGCCTTGCGTTCCCCAAGCAGGGCGGCGAGGGGGGCTGCGCCGGCACCTTCCGCCACGTTGTGGGTATCGGTGAAGTAGTGGCGCATGGCGGCCTCGATCTCGTCCTCCTCGACCGTCACCACCCGTTCGGCGCCGCGGAAGATGATCTCGAGCGCCGCCGGCTCCGGCACCCGGCAGGCCATGCCGTCGGCGATGGTGTCGGCCGAATTGGTGGAGACCGCCTGCCTGCGCCGGAACGAGAGGGCATAGGCGGCGGCGTTGGCGGCGGTGACGCCGACCACTCTGGTCGTCAGCCCCAGCGCGTCGCGTGCGGAGATTACCCCGCAGATGCCTGACCCCAGGCCGATCGGCACGTACACGGTGTGGAGATCGGGCACGGCGCGGAACAGTTCCATCGCATAGGTGCCGACGCCCGCGATCAGCCAGGGGTGGAATGAGCGCAGGGCGTGCAACCCGTCTCGTTCGGCCAAGGCCATGGCGTGCTCGTAGGCGGCCTGGAAGTCCGCGCCGTGCTCGATCAGCTCGGCGCCGAGCGCGCGCATCGACGCGTTCTTCTCGACGCTGTTGCCGTGCGGCACGACGACGACGGCACGTGTCGCGCTGCGCCGTGCGGCGAACGCGACGCTCTGGCCGTGATTGCCGCGGGTCGCGGTGAGCACGCCGGAGAGCTTCGGCTCGCGCTTCGTCAGCTCGTTCATGTAGACCAGCCCGCCGCGCAGCTTGAACGCCCCGATCGGAGTGTGGTTCTCGTGCTTGACCCAGACCTCGGCGCCGGCGCGGGCCGACAGCAACGGCCAGCAGTATTGCGGCGTCGGTGGGATCACCGAGTGCACGATCTGGGCGGCTGACTCGAGATCGGCGAGGAGGACCATCGGGCGGCTCCGCAGGAGTACCAGGAGACGTCGATCCTGACAGAGCCCGGCGGCAGGGCAACCGCGGACATGTCTCGGGACAATCGGATTGCCGCCGCCGCGATACCTCTTGCCGGCGGCCCGGGGGGCGGCGATGCTAGGGTCTGATCCGCTCAGGCTGGCTCAACCTGACTGGTGAATTGTGGCCTTCCTTCAATAGACTAGAGCGTGGTTCGTCGATCGAGCCGAATCGGTTCGATGGGATCGCGCAGTGGCCGCCCAGGAGAGGACCGTGATGACGGTGATCAGATCCGCCGTCGATCCGCGATCGGAGGAGTTTCGCGCCAACGCGGCCGCCATGGCGGCGCTGGTCGGGGATCTCCGCGCCAAGGTCGACGCGGTGCGCGAGGGCGGCGGCGCGGCGGCGCGCGAGAAGCATCTGGGGCGCGGCAAGCTGCTGCCGCGGGAGCGCGTGCGCACCCTGCTCGATCCCGGCGCACCGTTCCTCGAACTGTCCCAACTCGCCGCGCACGGCGTCTACGACGACGACATCCCGGCCGCCGGGCTGATCACCGGGGTCGGCCGGGTCTCGGGGCGCGAATGCGTCATCGTCTGCAACGACGCGACGGTGAAGGGCGGCACCTACTACCCGATCACGGTCAAGAAGCACCTGCGGGCCCAGGAGATCGCGCGCGAGAACCGGCTGCCTTGCATCTATCTCGTCGATTCCGGCGGCGCCAACCTGCCGAACCAGGACGAGGTCTTCCCCGACCGCGACCATTTCGGCCGTATCTTCTACAATCAGGCGACGCTGTCCGCCGCCGGGGTGCCGCAGATCGCCGTGGTCATGGGCTCATGCACGGCCGGCGGCGCCTATGTGCCGGCGATGGCCGACGAGACCATCATGGTGCGCAACCAGGGCACCAGCTTCCTCGGAGGCCCGCCGCGGGTGAAGGCCGCGACCGGCGAGGTGGTGACCGCCGAGGAGCTGGGCGGGGCCGAGGTGCACAGCCGGGTCTCCGGCGTCACCGATCACTACGCACGCGACGATGCCCATGCCCTGTCGATCGCGCGGCGCATCGTCGGCCATCTCAACCGGCCGAAGAACATCGCGCTGGAGGCGGCCGAGGCACGGGCGCCGATCTACGATCCGGCGGAGCTCGCCGGCGCGGTGCCGACCGACCTGCGCAGGCCCTACGACGCGCGCGAGGTGATTGCGCGGATCACGGACGGCAGCGAGTTCGACGAATTCAAGGCGCTGTACGGCGCGACTCTGGTCTGCGGGTTCGCGCACATCCACGGCTATCCCGTCGGCATCCTCGCCAACAACGGCATCCTGTTCTCGGAATCGGCGCAGAAGGGCGCGCATTTCGTCCAGCTCTGCGCCCAGCGCGGGATTCCCCTGGTGTTCCTGCAGAACATCACCGGCTTCATGGTCGGCCGGAAATACGAGGCCGGCGGTATCGCCAAGGACGGTGCCAAGATGGTGATGGCGGTGTCCTGCGCGGCGGTGCCGAAGCTCACGGTGATCGTCGGCGGCAGCTTCGGCGCCGGCAATTACGGGATGTGCGGCCGGGCGTTCTCGCCGCGCTTCCTGTGGATGTGGCCGAATGCGCGCATTTCGGTGATGGGCGGCGAGCAGGCGGCCAACGTGCTGGCCCAGGTGCGTCGCGACAACTTCGACGCCAAGGGACAGGGCTGGAGCGAAGCCGACGAGGAGTCCTTCAAGAAGCCGATCCGCGACCAGTACGAGAGCCAGGGGCATCCCTATTACGCGACGGCGCGGCTGTGGGACGATGGCATCATCGATCCCGCGGACACGCGGCTGGTGCTCGGGCTCGGGCTTTCGGCGGCGCTCAACGCGCCGATCGAGAAGACGCGCTTTGGCGTGTTCCGGATGTGACAATGGGCATGTTGGTACAGACGGAGATCCAGTCCGGCGTCGCCACGGTGCGGATGAACCGGCCGGAGATTCACAACGCCCTCGACGACGCGCTGATCCTCGAATTGACCGAGTCGCTGGCGGCGGTCGGCGGCGACGAGTCCGCGCGGGTCGTCGTGCTGGCGGGGGCGGGCAAGAGCTTCTCGGCGGGCGCCGATCTCGACTGGATGCGGCGCATGGCCGAGAACAGCCGGGCGGAGAACCTGGCCGGCGCCCGGCGGTTGGCAGCGCTGATGCGGGTGCTGAACGACCTGCCCAAGCCGACCGTCGTGCGCGTGCACGGCGCGGCCTTTGGCGGGGCGCTCGGGCTGATCGCCGCCTGCGACATCGCGGTCGCCGTCGACAGCGCGATGTTCTGCCTGTCCGAGACGCGGCTCGGGCTGATCCCGGCGGTGATCTCGCCCTATGTGGTTGCCGCCATTGGCGCCCGCCATGCCCGGCGCTACTTCCTGACGGCCGAGCGCTTCAGTGCCGGCGAGGCGCAGCGCGTCGGCCTGGTGCATCGCGTGGTGACGGCCGATGCGCTCGACCCCGCGATCGAAGAAACCGTGGCCGCGTTGCTCGTCGGCGGCCCGGCGGCACAGGCGGCGGCCAAGCGGCTGGTGGCCGACGTCGCGGACCGGCCGCTCGACGACGCCCTGGTCGAGGAGACGGCGGCGCGCATCGCCGAGATCCGCGCCACGCCGGAAGGGCGCGAAGGAATCGCCGCCTTCCTGGAGAAGCGCAGGCCGCGCTGGGCGCCGGGAGACTAGGGCATGAGGGTCCGAGGGATGTTCGCCAAGCTCCTGATCGCCAATCGCGGCGAGATCGCCTGCCGGGTGATCCGCACGGCGCGGCGTCTCGGCATCTCGACGGTCGCCGTCTATTCCGATGCGGATGCCGCGTCGCGGCATGTCGCGCTGGCCGACGAGGCGGTGCGGCTCGGCCCGGCGCCGGCGCGCGAGAGCTATCTCCGGGTCGACGCGGTGATCGCGGCGGCGCGGGCGACCGGCGCCGAGGCGGTCCATCCCGGCTATGGCTTCCTGTCGGAGAATGCCGCGTTCGCCGAGGCCTGCGCCGCTGCGGGCCTGGTCTTCGTCGGGCCGCCGCCGGCGGCGATCCGCGCCATGGGCTCGAAGAGCGAGGCCAAGACGATCATGGGCAAGGCGGGAGTGCCGATGCTGCCCGGCTACCACGGCGCCGACCAGGATCCCGGCACCATCAGGCGCGAGGCCGCCCGGATCGGCTATCCCGTGATGCTGAAGGCCTCCGCCGGCGGCGGCGGCAAGGGCATGCGCCGGGTCGATCGCGAGGCCGAGTTCGACGCCGCGCTGGCCGGCGCCAAGCGCGAGGCGCTGTCGGCGTTCGGCGACGAGCGCATGCTGGTCGAGAAGTTTCTGGAGCGACCGCGCCACATCGAGATCCAGGTCTTCGCCGATGGCCACGGCAACGCCGTGCATCTGTTCGAGCGCGACTGCTCGATCCAGCGCCGCCACCAGAAGGTGCTGGAG
>CAYJQC010000047.1:0-26138 GCA_964372215.1 uncultured Rhodospirillaceae bacterium | reverse complement strand
GCTCAAGATCATGGAAGGCACCATCGCCTCGGTGCCGCCGCAGGGCGGCCGCAAGCACCCGCAGCAGGAGTTCCTGCAGGTCGACACCACCAACATCCTGTTCATCTGCGGCGGCGCCTTCTCCGGCCTCGAAAAGATCATCGGCAGCCGCGGCAAGGGCTCGTCGATTGGCTTCGGGGCCGATGTGCGCAGCCCCGACGAGCGGCGCACCGGCGCGGTCCTGCGCGAGGTCGAGCCCGAGGATCTGCTCAAGTTCGGCCTGATTCCCGAGTTCGTCGGTCGGCTGCCTGTCGTGGCGACCCTCGAGGACCTCGACGAAGCGGCGCTGATGGACATCCTGACCAAGCCGAAGAATGCCCTGGTCAAGCAGTACCAGCGCCTGTTCGAGATGGAAGACGTGCGGCTGGAGTTCACCGACGAGGCGCTCAAGGCGATCTCGCTCAAGGCGATCCTGCGCAAGACCGGCGCCCGCGGCCTGCGCTCGATCATGGAGAGCATCCTGCTCGATCCGATGTTCGAGCTGCCGGCGCTCGAGGGCGTCGAGGGCCTGGTGATCAGCCGGGAAGTCGTCGATAACGCGGCGACTCCGCTTTACATCTACACCGACCGCCGTGAGGACGTCGGCACCACCGCCTGATGTCCCTGCGGGGCCCCGCCTTGAAATCCGCAGGCTTCGTGCCATTTCTTTAGGGCGGAGTCCGGCCCGAAGCGGCGGACTCCCGGTGCTTGGGTGGCGTCTCACCAGCGCCCGCAACTCTTAGAGGCCCCATGATCGACACTCCGCGCGGACAGAGTTTCCCTGTTCTTCCCCTGCGCGACATCGTCGTTTTCCCGCACATGATCGTGCCGCTCTTCGTGGGGCGCGAGAAATCGGTGCGGGCACTCGAAGACGTGATGAAGGAGGACAAGCAGATCCTCCTGGTCACCCAGAAGAACGCGGCTCAGGACGACCCGTCATCGGCCGACATCTACACGGTCGGCACCGTCGGCACGGTGCTGCAGTTGTTGAAGCTGCCCGATGGCACCGTGAAGGTGCTGGTCGAGGGCGGCCAGCGCGCACGCATCTCCAAGTACGCCGAGAACGAGTCGTTCTTCGAGGCCTATGCCGACCTGATCGTCGAGACCACCGAGGGCGAGAAGGAGATCGAGGCGCTCTGCCGCACGGTGGTGACGCAGTTCGAGCAGTACATCAAGCTCAACAAGAAGATCCCGCCCGAGGTGCTGGTCTCGATCAACCAGATCGAGGAGTCGAGCAAGCTCGCCGACACCGTGGCGTCGCATCTCACGCTGAAGATCCCGGAGAAGCAGGAGCTGCTCGAGACCGAGAGCATCAGCGACCGGCTGGAAAAGGTCTACGGCCACATGGAGGCCGAGATCGGCGTGCTGCAGGTCGAGAAGCGCATCCGCAGCCGGGTCAAGCGCCAGATGGAGAAGACCCAGCGCGAGTATTATCTGAACGAACAGCTCAAGGCGATCCAGAAGGAGCTGGGCGAGGGCGAGGACGGCCGCGACGAGCTCGCCGAGCTCGAGGAGCGCATCAAGAAGACCAAGCTGTCGAAGGAAGCGCGCGAGAAGGCCACGGCGGAAATGAAGAAGCTCCGCTCGATGAGCCCGATGTCGGCCGAGGCCACGGTCGTGCGCAACTATCTCGACTGGATGCTGAGCATTCCCTGGCGCAAGCCGACCAAGGTCAAGCGCGACATCAAGCAGGCCCAGAAGGTGCTCAACGCCGACCACTATGGCCTGGAGAAGGTCAAGGAGCGGATCCTGGAGTACCTCGCGGTGCAGCAGCGCATGCGCAAGGTCAAGGGCCCGATCCTCTGCCTGGTCGGCCCGCCCGGCGTCGGCAAGACCTCGCTCGGCAAGTCGATCGCCAAGGCGACCGGCCGCAATTTCGTACGCATGTCACTGGGTGGCGTGCGCGACGAAGCGGAGATTCGCGGCCACCGGCGCACCTATATCGGATCCATGCCCGGCAAGGTCGTCCAGGGCATGAAGAAGGCGAAGTCGTCGAACCCGCTGTTCCTGCTCGACGAGGTCGACAAGCTCGGCGCCGACTGGCGGGGCGACCCGTCCTCGGCCCTGCTCGAGGTCCTGGACCCCGAGCAGAACTCGACCTTCGCCGACCACTATCTCGAGGTCGACTACGATCTGTCCGACGTGATGTTCGTCACCACGGCGAACACGCTGCGGATGCCGCAGCCGCTGCTCGACCGCATGGAGATCATCCGGATCCCCGGCTACACCGAGGACGAGAAGGTCGAGATCGCCAAGCGCCACCTGATCCCGAAGCAGCTCACCGATCACGGGCTGAAGAAGGCCGAGTGGTCGATCTCGGACGACGCGCTGCGCGACCTCATCCGCTACTACACGCGCGAGGCCGGCGTCCGGAACCTCGAGCGCGAGATCGCCAACCTGGCGCGCAAGGCCATCAAGGAAATCTTGATGAGCAAGCTGAAGCGCATGGCGGTGACGCGGCGCAACCTGGAAAAGTTCGGCGGCGTGCGCCGCTATCGCTATGGCGAGGCGGAGCTCGAGGACCTGGTCGGTGTCACCACCGGCCTGGCCTGGACAGAGGTCGGCGGCGAGATCCTGACGATCGAGGCGGTGACCGTGCCCGGCAAGGGCAAGGTCACGGCGACCGGCAAGCTCGGCGACGTCATGAAGGAATCGGTGCAGGCGGCCGAGAGCTACGTGAAGTCGCGCTCGATCGATTTCGGCATCAAGCCGACGCTGTTCGAGCGCAAGGACATCCACGTGCACGTGCCGGAAGGCGCCACGCCCAAGGACGGCCCGTCGGCGGGCGTTGCCATGGTCACGTCGATCGTCTCGGTGCTGACCGGCATTCCGGTGCGCCGCGAAGTGGCGATGACCGGCGAAGTGACGCTGCGCGGGCGGGTGCTGCCGATCGGCGGCCTGAAGGAAAAGCTGCTCGCGGCACTGCGCGCCGGCATCAAGACGGTGATCATTCCGTCCGACAACGAGAAGGACCTCGCGGAGATTCCGGACAACGTCAAGCGCGGGCTGAACATCACGCCGGTGACGACGGTGGATGACGTGCTCAGGCGTGCATTGGTGAAACCGCTGACGCCGATCGAGTGGACCGAACCGGTCGAAGAGGTCGCCAAGACCAGGTCTGACGAAGAGCGTGGCGTCGTAACCCACTGACGCAAAGCCATTCGGGCTTTCGGCGGCGCGACGCAACCGCATCGCGCCGCCGCAAAAAATCGCAGATTTCTGGGGATAATGCGGGTTCGTGCGTTGACGACGCGAAAAACGGCGATCTAAACTCGACGCTCCGCGCGATACTGTTTCCGCGTTTTCCTTTTTTTCGATCTCCGATCTCAGGGGGGTACTTGAAGTGAATAAGCAGGAGCTGATTGGAGTCGTTGCTCAGCAGACAGGTCTGTCCAAGGGTGACGCGACCAAGGCGGTGGATGGCGTGTTCGATGCCATCACGGCTGCGCTGAAGCAGAATGACGAAGTGCGGCTCGTCGGCTTCGGAACGTTTCACGTTGCGCAGCGCAAGGCGTCCGAGGGGCGCAATCCACGTACCGGCGAGAAGATCAACATCCCGGCGTCGAAGCAGCCGAAGTTCAAGGCCGGCAAGGGACTGAAGGACTCGCTCAACTAGGAGCGGCGCCGCCACGGAGTTCGGTTTCTGCCGGCCGCCCTCATGGCGGCCGGTCGCGCATCTGCAGACCGACTTCGACGATGCGGACTGCCGGTCGTGGCGGCGGGCACGACGGCGCCAGCGATCGAGGCGGCGCGAGTCGCGGGACGGACAAGCGGCCCGGGCGGACGGCGATGGTCACGGCGGGCGATTAGCTCAGTTGGTAGAGCATCCGCTTTACACGCGGAATGTCGGCGGTTCGAGCCCGTCATCGCCCACCATCGCCACGGCAGGCCGGACGATCGGCATTGCCGGGACGAGGGTGCCGGGGCCGGGTGCCCAGCCGGCGGCATTAGCCCTCGCTTAACGGCCGGGGATTAGCTTGACACTGCGAAGGCGGGTGACGTACATGAACCCGCCCCGCGCCCAGGTGTCGGGCACGGCTTGGGGGTGTAGCTCAGTCGGTTAGAGCGCCGGCCTGTCACGCCGGAGGCCGCGGGTTCGAGTCCCGTCACTCCCGCCACTTCTTCCTTCCCCGAGGACGTACCAGCCGAGCCTCCCGCGATGGCCGCAAATCGGCCGATTCGCTGGCGATTCCACGGCTCCGGCATGCGGATTTGTCCTTTCCCGCGTCTGGTCATCGCCCTATATTGTGGCCGCCAAGAGGGGGCCTGCTGCACTGCGGCGCGCGGCAGCCACAGGCGGCGCGCCTGCCGCCGGACCGATCAAGCTTCGGACGACCATCCCATGGAATCGCTGCTACGTGCATATCTGCCGATCCTGATTTTCCTGGCGATCGCCATCGGCGTTGCCGCGGCTGCCGTGATCGCCTCGCTGATCGCGGCGCGCCAGCGTCCGGACTCGGAGAAGCTCTCGCCCTACGAATGCGGCTTCGAGGCGTTCGACGATGCCCGCCGCAAGTTCGACGTCCGCTTCTATCTCGTCGCCATTCTCTTCATCATCTTCGATCTCGAGGTCGCGTTCCTGTTTCCCTGGGCCATCTCGCTCGGCGACATCGGCGTCTTCGGCTTCTGGTCGATGGTGGTGTTCCTGGGGGTGCTGACCGTCGGCTTCGCCTACGAATGGAAGAAGGGAGCCCTGGAATGGGAATGACCTCGACGCCCGCAGCAGCGACCGCTGCGGCGCCCCTCAGTCCAGCCTCCGATCCGGCGCTGCGCGATGCCTCCGTCGCCGCCCTGCGCGCCGTGGCCGAGGAGATCACCGACAAGGGCTTCGTGGTCACCCAGCTCGACAAGCTGGTCAACTGGGCACGCACCGGCTCGCTCTGGCCGATGACCTTCGGCCTGGCCTGCTGCGCGGTCGAAATGATGCACGCCTACATGGCGCGCTACGACCTCGACCGGTTCGGCGTGGTGCCGCGCGGCAGCCCGCGCCAGTCCGACGTGATGATCGTCGCCGGCACGCTCACCAACAAGATGGCGCCGGCGCTGCGCAAGGTCTACGACCAGATGGCCGAGCCGCGCTGGGTGATCTCCATGGGATCCTGCGCCAATGGCGGCGGCTACTACCACTATTCCTATGCCGTCGTGCGCGGCTGCGATCGCATCGTGCCGGTGGACATCTACGTTCCAGGATGCCCGCCGACGGCGGAGGCGCTGGTCTACGGAATCCTGCAGTTGCAGAAGAAGATCCGGCGGACCGGCACCATCACCCGCTGACCGGCACTCCGGCAGGCGATCGAGAAATGTCATGACTCAGGCGCTGAAAGACTTGGGCGAGTTCATCGCCACACAGCTGCCCCAGGCGGTCCGCCGCCACGAGGTGGCGCATGGCGAATTGATGCTGTGGACCACCTCGGAGCACGTGGTCCGGCTGCTGACCTTCCTGCGCGACGACAGCAACTGCCTGTACAAGCTGCTGGTCGACGTCTGCGGCGTCGACTATCCCGAACGCGAGGAGCGGTTCGAGGTGGTCTACAACCTGCTCGGCCTGAAGCACAACCAGCGGATCCGGGTGAAGCTGTCGGCCGGCGAGGACGCGCCGGTGCCTTCCGTCGCCGGCGTTTTCAAGGTCGCGGCCTGGTTCGAGCGCGAGGCCTGGGACCTCTACGGCATCTTCTTTTCCGACCATCCCGACCTGCGCCGCATCCTCACCGACTATGGGTTCGAGGGGCATCCGATGCGCAAGGATTTCCCGCTGACCGGCTATGTCGAGGTGCGCTACGACGACGAGCAGAAGCGGGTCGTGTACGAGCCGGTGAAGCTGACCCAGGAGTTCCGCAGCTTCGATTTCCTCAGTCCCTGGGAAGGCATGCTCCGTCCGCTGCCCGGCGACGAGAAGGCCGAGCCGCCCAAGTCATGAGCGCCGCAGCATGAGCGAAGTCCAGATCAAGCCGATGACCCTGAATTTCGGGCCGCAGCATCCGGCGGCCCACGGCGTCTTGCGCCTGGTCATGGAGCTGAACGGCGAGGTCGTGGAGCGGCTCGACCCGCATATCGGCCTGCTGCACCGCGGCACCGAGAAGCTGATCGAGCACAAGACCTATCTCCAGGCGATTCCCTACTTCGACCGCCTCGATTATGTCTCGCCGATGTGCCAGGAGCATGCCTTCGTGCTCGCGGTCGAAAAGCTGCTCGGGCTCGAGGTGCCGCTGCGCGGCCAGTACATCCGGGTGCTGTTCGACGAGATCACCCGCATTCTCAACCACCTCTTGAACATCCCGGCCTATGCCATGGATGTCGGTGCCATGACTCCGTTCCTGTGGGCCTTCGAGGAACGCGAGCTGCTGCTCGAGTTCTACGAGCGGGTCAGTGGTGCGCGCTTCCATGCCGCGTATTACCGGCCGGGCGGGGTGCACCAGGACCTGCCGGCCGGGCTGATCGACGACGTCATGGCCTGGGCGGCGCGCTTTCCCAAGGTGATCTCGGACATCGAGGGCATCCTGACCGAGAACCGCATCTTCAAGCAGCGCCTCGTCGACATCGGAATCGTATCGACCGCGGACGCGCTCGACTGGGGCTTCACCGGGCCGATGCTGCGGGCCTCCGGCCTGCCCTGGGACCTCCGGAAGGCGCAGCCCTACATGGTCTACGACCGCATGGATTTCGACATCCCGGTCGGGCGGAACGGCGATTGCTACGACCGCTACCTGGTCCGGGTCGAGGAGATGCGGCAGAGCCTGCGGATCATCGCCCAGTGCTGCGAGCAGATTCCCGGCGGTCCGCACTGCTCCGACGACCGCAAGATCGTGCCGCCGAAGCGCGGCGCGATGAAGCACTCAATGGAGGCCCTGATCCATCACTTCAAGCTCTATACCGAGGGCTTCCACGTGCCGGAGGGCGAGACCTATACGGCGGTCGAGGCGCCCAAGGGCGAGTTCGGCGTCTACCTGGTCTCCGACGGCACCAACAAGCCCTATCGCTGCAAGATCCGCGCCCCCGGCTTCGCCCATCTGCAGGCGATGGATTTCATGAGCCGCGGCCACATGCTGGCCGACTCGGTGGCGATTCTGGGATCAATGGACATCGTGTTCGGCGAGGTCGACCGATGAGCGGAGCCGGCATGGACAGCGTGGCGCAACCCGACAGCTTCGCCTTCAGCGCGGAGAACCAGACCCGGGTGAAGACCATCCTGACGAAGTACCCGCCCGACCGGAAGGCCAGCGCGGTGCTGCCGCTGCTCGACCTGGCGCAGCGCCAGGCCGGCGGCTGGCTGCCCAGGGCCGCGATGGACCATGTCGCCGAGACGCTGGGGATGGCGCCGATCCGGGTCTACGAGGTCGCGACCTTCTACAGCATGTTCAACACCAGCCCGGTGGGCGCGCATCTGATCCAGGTCTGCCGCACCACGCCGTGCTGGCTGCGCGGCGCCGACGACCTGACCAATACCTGCAAGAGCAAGCTCGGCATCGGTCTCAAGGAAACCACGGCGGACGGCAAGTTCACCCTGGTCGAGGTCGAGTGCCTCGGCGCCTGCGTCAATGCTCCGATGGTGCAGATCAACGACGACTTCTACGAGGATCTCGATCCGAAGCGGCTGGCGGCGATTCTCGACGCGCTCGCGCGCGGGGAAAAGCCGAAGCCCGGCCCGCAGATCGACCGCATCAATTCGGCCCCGGTCGGCGGACCGACGACGCTGCTCGGCGCCGGCGGCGCCGGTGCCGGGGGCGGGGAGTAACGCGATGCTGCGCGACCAGGACCGCATCTTCCGCAACCTCTACGGCATCGACGACTGGCGGCTTGCCGGCGCGCGGCGGCGCGGCATCTGGGACGGCACCAAGGACCTGCTGGCGCGCGGCCGCGACGCCATCATCGACGAGATCAAGAAATCCGACCTGCGCGGCCGCGGCGGCGCCGGCTTCCCGACCGGGCTCAAGTGGTCGTTCATGCCGAAGCAGTCGGACGGGCGGCCGTCCTATCTGGTGGTCAACGCCGACGAGTCCGAGCCCGGCACCTGCAAGGACCGCGAGATCCTGCGCTTCGACCCGCACATGCTGCTGGAAGGCTGCGTGGTGGCCGGCTTCGCCATGGGCACTACCGCCAGCTACATCTACATCCGTGGCGAGTTCTATCGCGAGGCCGAGCATCTCGAGGCGGCGATCGCCGAGGCCTACGAAGCGGGACTGATCGGCAAGAACGCCTGCGGCTCGGGCTGGGACTACGACATCTACCTGCATCGCGGCGCCGGCGCCTATATCTGCGGCGAGGAGACCGCGCTCTTGGAAAGCCTCGAGGGCAAGAAGGGCCAGCCGCGGCTGAAGCCGCCGTTTCCCGCGGCGGTCGGGCTGTATGGCCTGCCCAGCACCATCAACAATGTCGAGACCATCGCGGTCGCGCCCACCATCCTCAGGCGCGGCGCCGCCTGGTGGTCCGCCCTCGGCCGGCCGAAGAACACCGGCACCAAGCTGTTCTGCATCTCCGGCCACGTGAACAAGCCGTGCAACGTCGAGGAGGAGATGGGCATTCCGCTCAAGACCCTCATCGAAAAGCATGCCGGCGGCGTGCGCGGCGGCTGGGACAACCTGCTGGCGATCATCCCCGGCGGCTCATCGGTGCCGCTCTTGCCGAAGTCGATCTGCGACACCGTGCTGATGGATTTCGATTCCTTGCGCGAGGTGAAGTCGGGGCTCGGCACCGCCGCCGTCATCGTCATGGACAAGTCGACCGACATCGTCGCGGCCATCGCCCGTCTCTCGCATTTCTACATGCATGAGAGCTGCGGCCAGTGCACGCCGTGCCGCGAGGGCACCGGCTGGATGTGGCGGGTGATGGAACGGCTGGTCAGGGGCAATGCCCATGTCGACGAGATTGCCGCCCTGGAGGACGTCACCAAGCAGGTCGAGGGCCACACCATCTGCGCGCTCGGCGATGCCGCCGCCTGGCCGATCCAGGGACTGATCCGTCATTTCCGCCCCGAGCTGGAGCGCCGCATCCTGGCGCACGGCACCGCCCGGGCGGCGGAGTAAGAGAACGCGCATGCCAAAACTCACCATCGACGGAATCGAGCTCGAAGTCGAAGCGGGCATGACCGTGCTCCAGGCCTGCGAGCTGGCCGGGGTCGAGATTCCGCGCTTCTGCTATCACGAGCGGCTGTCGGTCGCCGGCAACTGCCGGATGTGCCTCGTGGAGATGGAGAAGTCGCCCAAGCCGATCGCCTCCTGCGCGATGCCGGTGGGCGAGGGCATGGTGATCAAGACCGACACGCCGCTGGTGAAAAAGGCGCGCCAGGGCGTCATGGAGTTCCTGCTGATCAACCACCCGCTGGACTGCCCGATCTGCGACCAGGGCGGCGAATGCGACCTGCAGGACCAGGCCATGGCCTATGGCACAGACCGCAGCCGCTACCAGGAGAACAAGCGCGCGGTCGCCGACAAGTATCTCGGGCCGCTGGTCAAGACCGTGATGACCCGCTGCATCCACTGCACGCGCTGTGTGCGCTTCATCACCGAGGTGGCGGGGGTCGAGGAGCTGGGTGCGACCGGTCGCGGCGAGCATCTCGAGATCGGCACCTATGTCGAGAAGGCGCTGACCTCCGAGCTGTCGGCCAACATCATCGATCTCTGCCCGGTCGGCGCGCTGACCTCGAAGCCCTATGCCTTCGCGGCGCGGCCGTGGGAGCTGACCAAGACCGAATCGATCGACGTGATGGACGCGGTCGGCAGCAACATCAGGGTCGACGCCCGCGGGCGCGAGGTGATGCGGATCCTGCCGCGTCTCAACGAGGACGTGAACGAGGAGTGGATCTCCGACAAGACCCGCTTCGCCTGCGACGGCTTGAAGCGCCAGCGGCTCGATCGTCCGTATCTGCGCCGCGACGGCCGGCTGCAGCCGGCGAGCTGGAGCGACGCGCTGAACGCGGTCGCCGCTCGGCTGAAGTCCGCGCCGGGCGCCCGGATCGCCGCGATCGCCGGCGACCTGGCCGATGTCGAGGCGATGGTCGCGCTCAAGGACCTGCTGGCCGCGCTGGGCTCGGCCAATCTCGATTGCCGCCAGGACGGCGCCGCGATCGACCCGGCCTGCCGCGCCGGCTATCTGTTCAACCCGACCATCGCCGGGATCGAGCAGGCCGACGCCATTCTGGTGGTCGGCAGCAACCCGCGCCTCGAGGCGCCGGTCCTGAACTCCCGCATCCGCAAGCGCTGGCTGACCGGCAAGCTCAGGGTCGGCGTGATCGGCCCGCAGGCGAATCTCACCTACCGGACCGAGTATCTCGGCGCCGGGCCGGAGACCCTGAAGCAGCTCGCCGATGGCAGCCATCCCTTCGCCGCCGTGCTCAAGGCGGCGCAGCGGCCGATGCTGATCCTGGGGCAGGGTGCGCTCGCCCGGGCTGACGGTGCTGCGTTGCTCGGCCTGGCCCGCCGGGTGGCGGAGGGCTGCGGCCTGATCAAGGACGATTGGAACGGCTTCGCCATGCTGCACACCGCGGCCGGCCGGGTCGGCGGGCTCGACGCCGGCTTCGTGCCGGGGCCGGGCGGCAAGGACGTGGCCGGCATCCTCGACGCCGCCGCCGCCGGCGCCATGGACGTCGTCTATCTGCTGGGCGCGGACGAGATCGACATGGCCCGCCTCGGCAAGGCCTTCGTGATCTATCAGGGCCATCACGGCGACGCCGGCGCCCATCGGGCCGACGTAATCCTGCCGGGCGCCGCCTATACCGAGAAGAACGCGACCTATGTCAACACCGAGGGCCGGGTGCAGCGGACCCGGCTGGCCGTCTTTCCGCCCGGCGATGCGCGCGAGGACTGGGCGATCCTGCGTGCCCTGTCCGAGGCCGCCGGCAAGCGCCTGCCCTACGACAACCTGGCCCAACTGCGCGCCCGGATGATGCAGATCAGCCCGCGCTTCGACCGCCCCGGCACGGTCGAGCCGGCGTCCTGGGGCGGCTTCGGCGGCGATGGCGCGGTCGGTTCGGCCGCCTTCGTCTCGCCGATCGACAATTTCTACATGACCGACCCGATCTGCCGCGCCTCGGAGACCATGGCCGAATGCACCGCCGCCTTCGTGCCGGGGCAGCAGGGAAAGACCGGCACCCATGGATAGCGCCTTCCTGCAGGACTATGTCTGGCCGACGGCGATCATCGTGATCCAGATCGTCGCGATCGTCGCCGTGCTGCTCGGCTGCGTCGCCTATCTCACCTATGCCGAGCGCAAGGTGATCGCCGCCATGCAGCTCCGCCGCGGCCCCAACGTGGTGGGTCCGTTCGGCCTCGGGCAGCCGATCGCCGACGGGCTGAAGCTGTTCTTCAAGGAAACCATCATCCCGAGCGGTGCCAACCGGGTGGTGTTCCTGGTGGCGCCGATGATCACCTTCATCCTGAGCCTGGTGGCCTGGGCGGTGATCCCGTTCGGCGACGGCGCGGTGCTCGCCGACATCAATGTCGGCATCCTCTACCTGTTCGCCATCTCGTCGCTCGGCGTCTACGGCATCATCATGGCCGGCTGGGCCAGCAATTCGAAGTATCCGTTCCTGGGCGCGCTGCGCTCGGCGGCGCAGATGGTCTCCTACGAGGTCTCGATCGGCTTCGTCATGATCACCGTGCTGCTCTGCGTCGGCTCGCTCAACCTGTCGGACATCGTGCGCGCGCAGTCGGGCTCTTGGGGCGTGTTCAGCTGGTACTGGCTGCCGCTGCTGCCGATGTTCGTGATCTTCTTCGTGTCGACCCTGGCCGAGACCAACCGCACGCCGTTCGACCTGCCCGAGGCGGAGTCGGAGCTGGTCGCCGGCTACTTCTCGGAATACTCGGCGATGGCCTTCGCCCTGTTCTTCCTCGGCGAATACGCCAACATGATCCTGATGAGCGCGATGACGTCGATCCTGTTCCTCGGCGGCTGGCTGCCGCCGGCGAACTTCGCGCCGTTCACCTGGATTCCCGGGCCGATCTGGTTCGCCGCCAAGATCGCCCTGGTGCTGTTCTTCTTCCTGTGGGTGCGGGCGACCTTCCCGCGCTACCGCTACGACCAGCTCATGCGCCTCGGCTGGAAGGTGTTCCTGCCGTTCTCGCTGCTCTGGGTGGTGCTGACCGCCGGGGTGCTGGTGATGTTCGACTGGGTGCCCTGACGATCGGGGTATCGCTTGCGCCGTGCGCGGCGCCGACTATGGTGTGGCCGGCCGCATGTATGCAGCCGGCATGAACGATGGGGATTGAAACCATGGGCTTCCTGGACCGCAGCGCCCGGACGCTGTTGCTCAGCGAACTGCTCTCGGGCCTCAGGCTCACCTTCGGCTACATGTTCAAGCCACGGGTGACCGTGAACTACCCGTTCGAGAAGGGCCCGATCAGTCCCCGGTTCCGGGGCGAGCACGTGCTGCGCCGCTATCCCAACGGCGAGGAGCGCTGCATCGCCTGCAAGCTGTGCGAGGCGATCTGCCCGGCCCAGGCCATCACCATCGAGGCCGAGCCGCGCGCCGACGGCAGCCGCCGCACCACGCGCTACGACATCGACATGACCAAGTGCATCTATTGCGGCTACTGCCAGGAAGCCTGTCCGGTGGACGCCATCGTCGAGGGGCCGAACTTCGAGTTCGCCACCGAAACCCACGAGGAGCTGCTGTACGACAAGGAAAAGCTGCTGGCCAACGGCGACCGCTGGGAAAGCGAGATCGCGGCCAGCATCGCGGCTGATGCGCCGTATCGCTGAGAGGGCGGGGAAGGGTCGAAACCGAGCGATGACGTCTAAGAGCTGCAGCGGCCGGGGCGGGACGGGGGAGCGGGCATGATCGTCCAGGCGCTCGCCTTCTACCTGTTCGCCGCGGTCACCGTCGCCTCGGGGGTGATGGTCGTCGCCTCGCGCAACCCGGTGCTCTCGGTGCTGTTCCTGATTCTCGCCTTCTTCAACTCGGCCGGCCTGTTCCTGCTGCTCGGCGCCGAGTTCCTGGCGATGATCCTGGTGGTCGTCTATGTCGGCGCCGTGGCGGTGCTGTTCATGTTCGTCGTCATGATGCTCGACATCAACTTCGTCGAGCTCCGGCGCGGCTTCCTGCAATACATGCCGATCGGCGCGCTGATCGGCCTGGTGCTGCTGGTCGAGCTGGTCCTGCTGTTCGGCGCCTGGGTGATCTCGCCCGGCGCCGTCGCGGTGGCGCGCAGCCCGATCCCGCCGGCCGAGAGCGTGACCAACACCCATGCGATCGGCGCGGTGCTCTATACCGACTACGTCTACCTGTTCCAGGCCGCCGGGCTGATCCTGCTGGTCGCCATGATCGGCGCCATCGTGCTGACCCTGCGCAGCCGCGAAGGGGTGTTCCGCCAGTCGATCTCGGCCCAGGTGGCGCGCCGGCCCGAGGAGGCCATCGAGATTCGCAAGGTGACGACGGGGAGCGGGGTGTAGCGATGCTCGAGATCGGCCTTGCCCACTACCTGACCGTCGCGGCGATCCTGTTCACCCTCGGGATCTTCGGCATCTTCCTGAACCGCAAGAACGTCATCATCATCCTGATGTCGATCGAGCTCATGCTGCTCGCGGTCAACATCAACCTGGTGGCGTTCTCGAGCTTCCTGAACGATCTGGTCGGCCAGATCTTCGCCATGTTCGTGTTGACCGTCGCCGCGGCGGAGGCGGCGATCGGCCTCGCCATCCTGGTCGTCTATTTCCGCAACCGCGGGTCGATCGCGGTCGAAGACATCAACATGATGAAGGGCTGACGTTCGTGATCGACCTCGCCATCGTCTTCCTGCCGCTGCTCGCGGCGCTGATCGCCGGACTGATGGGCCGGCGCCTCGGCGATCTCGGCGCGCAGATCGTCACTTGCGGCGCGCTGCTGATCGCCGCCGCGCTGTCGGCGGTGGTGTTCTTCGACGTCGCGATCGGCGGCAACACCCGGGTGACCGAGATCTTCACCTGGATGGACTCCGGCAGCTTCGAGGCCTCCTGGTCGCTCAGGGTCGACAGCCTGACCGCGGTCATGCTGGTGGTCGTGACCTGGGTGTCGGCCATGGTCCACGTCTATTCGGTCGGCTACATGCACCACGACAAGTCGGTGCCGCGGTTCATGGCCTATCTGAGCTTCTTCACGTTCTGCATGCTGATGCTGGTGACCGCCGACAACTTCATGCAGCTGTTCTTCGGCTGGGAAGGGGTTGGCTTGAGCTCCTACCTGCTGATCGGCTTCTGGTACGACCGGCCGTCCGCCAATGCCGCCGCGATCAAGGCCTTCATCGTCAACCGGGTCGGCGATTTCGGCTTCGCGCTCGGCATCATGGGCGTCTTCCTGGTGTTCCAGAGCGTCTCGTTCGACGCGGTGTTCGAGGCGGCGCCGGGCATGGCCGGCACCAGCATCGATTTCCTGGGGCTGCGGCTCGACACCATGGACGTGCTCTGCATCCTGCTGTTCATCGGCGCCATGGGAAAGTCGGCGCAGCTCGGCCTGCATACCTGGCTGCCGGACGCCATGGAGGGTCCGACCCCAGTCTCGGCGCTGATCCATGCCGCGACCATGGTGACGGCGGGCGTGTTCATGGTCTGCCGGCTGTCACCGATGTTCGAGTACGCGCCGGTGGCGCTCACCGTGGTCACCATCGTCGGGGCCTCGACGGCGATCTTCGCCGCCACCATCGGGGTGTGCCAGAACGACATCAAGCGGGTGATCGCCTATTCGACCTGCAGCCAGCTCGGCTACATGTTCTTCGCCGCCGGGGTCTCGGCCTACGGCGCGGCGATGTTCCACCTGTTCACCCACGCCTTCTTCAAGGCACTGCTGTTCCTGTGCGCCGGCTCGGTCATCCATGCCATGTCGGCCGAACAGGACATGCGCAAGATGGGCGGCATCTGGCGCCTGATCCCAATCACCTACGCGCTGATGTGGATCGGCAACCTGGCGCTCGCCGGCATCGGCATTCCCGGCTTGGATATCGGTTTCGCCGGGTTCTATTCCAAGGACATGATCCTGGAGGCGGCCTATGGCGCCCATACCGGCGTCGGGATGTACGCCTTCTGGATGGGCGTGCTTGCCGCGTTCCTGACCGCGTTCTATTCCTGGCGGCTGCTGTTCATGACCTTCCACGGCGCCCCGCGTGCCGACGAGAAGGTCATGGCCCATGTCCATGAATCGCCCAAGGTGATACTGCTGCCCCTGGTCGTTCTGGCGACCGGCGCGGTGTTCGCGGGGATGCTGGGGTACGAGGTCTTCGTCGGCGACGGCCGCGAGCATTTCTGGGGCGAATCCCTCAAGATCCTGGCGGCCAACGACTCCATCGAGGCGGCGCATCACGCCCCGCTCTGGGTCAAGCTGGCGCCGCTGGTGGTCGGCCTTGCCGGCATCGCCATCGCCTACTGGTTCTACATCGCCCAGCCGGCGATGCCCGGCATGGTGGCCGCGCGGTTCCGAGGCATCTACCTGTTCCTCCTGAACAAGTGGTATTTCGACGAGCTGTACGACGCGATCTTCGTGCGTCCGGCGGTCTATCTCGGGCGCGGGTTGTGGAAATCCGGCGACGGGGCGCTGATCGACGGCGTCGGGCCGGACGGCATCGCCGCCGCGACCCTCGACCTGGCGCGCCGCGCCGGCCGGCTGCAATCCGGCTACGTCTACCACTACGCCTTTGCCATGCTGATCGGGGTGGTGCTGATGGTGTCGTGGTACCTCTTCATGCCGGCGGGATGAGCGCATCATGAGCGAGCTGCCGCTCCTTACCCTGGTCACCTTCCTGCCGCTGGTCGGCGCCCTCGTGATCCTGATCATCAAGGGCGACGCCGACGTGGTCGCCCGCAATTCGCGCAGCGTGGCGCTGTGGACTTCGACCATCGTCTTCGGCCTGTCGCTGTTTCTGTGGAGCGGCTTCGACCGCACCACCGCCGACTTCCAGTTCGTCGAGCGGGCCGACTGGATGCCGCAGTTCGGAATCGCCTATCACATGGGCGTGGACGGCATCTCCATGCTGTTCGTGCTGCTCTCGACCCTGCTGACGCCGATCTGCATCCTGGCGAGCTGGGAGGCGATCCAGGTCCGGGTCAAGGAATACATGATCGCCTTCCTGGTCCTCGAGACCCTGATGGTCGGCATGTTCTGCGCCCTCGACTTCGTGCTGTTCTACGTGTTCTTCGAGGGCGTGCTGATCCCGATGTTCCTGATCATCGGCGTTTGGGGCGGGCCGCGGCGGGTCTACGCCGCCTTCAAGTTCTTCCTCTACACGCTGCTGGGCTCTGTCCTCATGCTGCTGGCGATCCTCGCCATGTACTTCGAGTCCGGCACCACCGACATCCCGACCCTGATGACCCACGGCTTCCCCGTGGCGATGCAGACCTGGCTGTGGCTCGCGTTCTTCGCCTCGTTTTCGGTCAAGGTGCCGATGTGGCCGGTCCACACCTGGCTGCCGGACGCCCATGTCGAGGCGCCCACCGCCGGCTCGGTGATCCTGGCCGGCGTGCTCTTGAAGATGGGCGCCTATGGCTTTCTGCGCTTCTCGATCCCCATGCTGCCGGAGGCGACCGCGCAGTTCACGCCGCTGATCTACACCCTGTCGATCGTGGCGGTGATCTACACCTCTCTGGTGGCGCTCGCCCAGGAGGACATGAAGAAGCTGATCGCCTATTCCTCGGTCGCGCATATGGGCTTCGTCACCGCCGGCATGTTCACCCTGACCCGCCAGGGGCTCGACGGCGCGATCTACCAGATGCTCAGCCACGGCATCGTCTCCGCGGCGCTGTTCCTCTGCGTCGGCGTCGTCTACGACCGCATGCACAGCCGCGAGATCGCCCGCTATGGCGGGCTGGTGCACCGCATGCCGATCTATGCGGCGGTGTTCATGCTGTTCACCATGGGTTCGGTCGGCCTGCCCGGCACCAGCGGATTCGTCGGCGAGTTCCTGGTGATGGTCGGCGCCTTCGCCGCCAACACCTGGGTGGCGACGTTGATCGCCGTGGGCATGATCCTGGGCGCCTCCTACATGCTCTGGCTCTATCGCCGTGTGGTCTTCGGCAAGCTGACCAAGCAGGATCTGATGAGCATTCTCGACCTGGACCGGCGCGAGATCCTGGTGTTCGCACCGCTGGTGGTCATGGTGCTGTGGATGGGCATCTACCCCGCGTCGTTCCTGGAAATCACCGGGCCGTCGGTGGAGAACCTGATCCAGCAATACGAGACCGCGCTGACCGCCTCGGGCACCTCGGCCGAGGCCGCGCGCTCGTTCGATTTGGCCGCGCTGTGGCAGGCCGCGCGCGCCGGCGTCGCCGGCGCCACGGCGGACTGAGGGGGGCCGGGACATGCTCAACTATTCGCTCGCTCTGCCGGAGATATTCCTGGCTGTGTCCGGCATGGCCCTGCTGCTGCTCGGCGCCTTCCGCAAGAGCATCTCGATGCGCAGCGTGGCCTGGCTCGCCGTGCTGGCGCTGACGGTCGCCATCGCGATGTGCATCGGCATCCAGCCCGGGGAATCCGTGGACGGGTTCGGCGGCCTTTACGTGCTCGACCGCTTCGCCGTGTTCATGAAGGTCCTGGCGCTGGCCGGCACCGCGCTGTCGATCGTCATGTCGCTCGGCTATGCCGAGCGCGAGAACATGGCGCGGTTCGAATTCCCGGTGCTGATGGTCTTCGCCGCGCTCGGCATGCTGATGATGCTGTCGGCCAACGACCTGATCTCGCTCTATGTCGGGCTGGAGCTGCAGAGCCTGGCACTCTACGTCGTCGCCGCGTTCCGCCGCGACACGCTGCGCTCGACCGAGGCCGGGCTCAAGTACTTCGTTCTGGGGGCGCTCGCCTCCGGCATGCTGCTCTACGGCAGCTCGATGATCTACGGCTTCGTCGGCACCACTTCGTTCGCCGCCCTGGCGCAGGCGCTGTCGGGCGAGGGGCCGACCGGGGTCGGGCTGATCATCGGCATCGTGTTCCTGGCGGCCGGGCTGGCCTTCAAGATTTCTGCGGTGCCGTTCCACATGTGGACCCCGGACGTCTACGAGGGCGCGCCGACCCCGGTCACCGCGTTCTTCGCGGTGGCACCCAAGATCGCGGCGCTCGGCCTGTTCATCAGGGTCCTGGTCGGCCCGTTCGGGGAGCTGGTCGCGGAGTGGCAGCAGATCATCGTCTTCATCTCGATCGCCTCCATGGCGCTCGGCGCCTTCGCCGCGATCGGCCAGGAGAACATCAAGCGGCTGATGGCCTACAGCTCGATCGGGCATATCGGCTATGCCCTGGTCGGGCTCGCGCCCGGCACCGAGGCGGGCGTGCGCGGCGTGCTGATCTACATGGCGATCTATCTGTTCATGAATGTCGGCACCTTCGCGGTCATCCTGTGCATGCGCCAGAAGAACCGCATGGTGGAGGGCATCTCCGACCTGGCCGGGATGTCGCGCACCCACCCGGTGATGGCCGTGGCGCTCGCGGTGTTCATGTTCTCGATGGCGGGCATCCCGCCGCTGGCCGGCTTCTTCGGCAAGCTCTATGTGTTCCTGGCGGCGATCGAATCCGGCCTCTACACCCTGGCAGTGATCGGCGTGGTCACCAGCGTGGTCGGCGCCTACTACTATCTGCGGATCGTCAAGGTGATGTTCTTCGACGAGCCGGCCGAGGCCTTCGACGGCCCGATCGAGTGGGAGATGAAGGCCATCCTGACGGTGACCGGGGCGGTCATCCTGCTGTTCTTCGTGCTGCCCGGTCCGATCCTGGACAGCGCGGCAGCGGCCGCGGCGGTGCTGTTCCCTGGATGAGCAGCGGGCCGCTGTGCCTGCCGGCGTTCTTCGACCTCGTCGCCCTCGACAGCATCGACAGCACCAACGACGAGGCGCGACGCCTTCTGGCCGCCGGCGCGGTGCCGGAAGGCACCCTGATCTGGGCCGCCGAGCAGACGGCGGGGCGCGGCCGGCGCGGGCGAAGCTGGAGCTCGCCGCCGGGCAATCTCTATTTTTCCCTGGTACTGCGGCCGCAATGCGGGCCCGGCATGGCGGCGCAGCTCGGGTTTGTCGCGGCGGTGGCGCTGGCCGAGACCCTGGCCGCGCTGTTGCCCGGTGCGGACCGGGTACGGCTGAAATGGCCGAATGACGTGCTGGTCGACGGCGCCAAGATCTCCGGCATCCTGCTGGAAGCGGCCTCGGCCAGGGCCGGGCCGCTGGACGCCGTGATCCTGGGGGTCGGCGTCAATGTCGGGTCGCGGCCCGAAGCCGGGCTGTACCGCACCATCTCGCTGCGCGAGGCCGGGGCCGGTATCGTGCCGGGCGCGCTGCTGGAACGCTTCGCGGCCGGCCTGCTGGCATGGTACGAGATCTGGCGGCGGGACGGGTTCGCGCCGCTGCGGGCGGCCTGGCTCGGCCGCGCGGTCGGGCTCGGCCAGGACATCGAGGTCAGGCTCGACCGCGAGACCCTGGTCGGCCGCTTCGCCGCGCTCGACGAGGGCGGCGCCCTGGCGCTCGAGCTGGCCGACGGCAGCCGCCGGCTGGTGGCCGCCGGGGACGTGTTCTTCCCGAATCTGTGACGGATGCCGAGGCCATGCTGCTCGCGGTCAATGCCAACAACACCAACGTCAAGTTCGCGGTCTATGACGGCGCCGCGCTCAGGGGCAACTGGCGCCTGCACACCAGCCCGGCGCGCACCGCCGACGAGTACATGGTGTGGCTGACCCAGCTCATGGCCATGGCGGGATTGAAGCCGGCCGACATCGATGGCGCCGTCATCGCCACCGTGGTGCCGCCGACGCTGTTCAACCTGAAGCAGCTCTGCAAGGGCTATTTCGGCACCGCCCCGCTGGTGGTGGGCGAGCCAGACGTCGATCTCGGCATCAAGGTGCTGATCGACCGGCCGCAGGAGGTCGGCGCCGACCGCCTGGCCAACGCGGTCGGCGGCAACCTGCTGTTCCCCGAGCCGTTGATCGTGGTCGACTTCGGCACCGCCACCACCTTCGACGTAATCTCGGCAACCGGCGACTACTGCGGCGGCGTGATCGCCCCGGGCATCAATCTGAGCCTCGAGGCGCTGCACGGCTTCACCGCCAAGCTGCCGCGCATCGCCATCGAGAAGCCGCCGCGGGTGATCGGCATGGACACCTTGGGCGCCATGCAGTCCGGCGTCTACTGGGGCTATGTCAGCCTGGTCGAAGGCGTCGTCGCCCGCATCAAGGAAGAGCGCGGCGAGGCCATGCGCGTGGTCGCGACCGGCGGCCTGGCGCCGCTGTTCCTGGGTGCCACGCCGGTGCTGGAACGCGTCGAGCCCGACATCACCATGCGCGGCCTGGTCGAGATCTACCGCCGAAACCGGCCGGCATGACCGTCACGCCCGGAAAGGACGAGCTGCTGTTCCTGCCGCTCGGCGGCGCCGGCGAGATCGGCATGAACCTCAGCCTGTATGGCCATGCCGGCAAGTGGCTGATGATCGATCTTGGAATCACCTTCGGCGACGAGCGCACGCCGGGGGTCGATATCCTGATGCCCGATCCGGCCTTCATCGTGGCGCAGCGCGACAACCTGGTCGGGCTGATGCTGACCCATGCCCACGAGGATCATCTGGGCGCGGTGCCCTATCTCTGGACCCAGCTGCAATGCCCGATCTACGCCACGCCGTTCACCGCCGCGGTGCTCCGGCGCAAGCTCAGGGAGGCCGGGCTCGCCGACCAGGTGCCGATCGAGGTGGTGGAGATGTCCGGCCGCTTCGCCATCGGCCCGTTCGAGATCGAGCTGGTGACCCTGACCCATTCGATCCCGGAGCCCAACGCGGTGGTGGTGCGCACGCCGCTCGGCACGGTCCTCCATACCGGCGATTGGAAGTTCGATCCCGAGCCGCTGGTCGGCCCGGTCAGCGACGAGGCGGCCCTGCGGCGCCTCGGAGAGGAGGGCGTGCTGGCCATGATCGGCGATTCGACCAATGCGCTGGTCGATGGCGAATCCGGGTCGGAGGCGGCGGTGCGCCACAGCCTGGCCGAGCTGATCGGACGCTATCGGACCCGCATCGCCGTCGCCTGCTTCGCCTCCAACGTGGCGCGGCTGGAAACCATCGCCAAGGTCGCGGCGGCCCATGACCGCCAGGTCGCGCTGGTCGGCCGATCGCTGTGGCGGATCGTCGAGGCGGCGCGGGAAACCGGCTACCTGACCGACCTGCCGGCCTTCGTCACCGAGCACGATATCGGCTATCTCCCGCGCGACAAGGTGCTGATGATCTGCACCGGCAGCCAGGGCGAGCGCCGCTCGGCCCTGGCGCGGATCGCCCGGCGCGACCATCCCAACGTCTCGCTCGAGCCGGGCGACGTGGTGGTGTTCTCGTCGCGGCGGATTCCCGGCAACGAGCGGGCGATCGGCGAGATGCAGAACGACCTGATCCGGCTCGGCGCCGAGGTGGTGACCGACGCCGACCATTTCGTCCACGTCTCCGGCCATCCGGCGCGCGACGAGCTTGCCGCCATGTACCAGATGGTGCGGCCGCGGATCGCGGTTCCCGTCCACGGCGAGGCCCGCCATCTGGCGGCCCACGCCCGCCTGGCCGAGGACTGCCAGGTCGGCCAGACCGTGGTGCCGGACAATGGCAGCGTGATCCGGCTGGCGCCCGGCCCGGCCGAAGTGGTGGCGGAGGTCCAGGCCGGCCGGCTCGGCCTCGACGGCAACAACCTGATCCGGCTCGACGCCGGGCGGCTCAAGATCCGCCACCGCATGGTGTTCAACGGCGCCGCGGTGGCGACCCTGGTGCTGGACGGCCAGGGCCGGTTCGCCGGCGCCCCGCAGGTCAGCGTTCAGGGCGTGTTCGAGAGCGAGGACGCGGCGGCCGAGGCGGCGGTCATCGCGGCGGTGCGCGACGCCGTGGAGGGCCTGCCGCTGGGCCTGCGGCGCGACGATGGCACGGTCAAGGAGGCGGCCCGGGTGGCGCTGCGCCGGGCGCTCCACGCCAGCCACGGCAAGAAGCCGGTGACACAGGTCCACCTCGTGCGTATCTAATCTGCACGACCCTCATGGTTCGACAGGCTCACCATGAGGGCCTTATCCTGAGCCTGTCGAAGGATGGGACCCGCGTCGGCGCCCGGCGCCCCCCGACAAGGTAAGGCTGGCAAGTCAACATGATCGGACGGCTCAATCACGTGGCGATCGCGGTGCCCGACCTGGCGGTCGCGGCGAAGCTCTACCGCGACACGCTGGGGGCCGAGGTGTCGCCGCCGGTGGATCAGCCGGCGCACGGCGTCACCGTGGTGTTCGTCGAACTGCCCAACACCAAGATCGAGCTGCTGTGCCCGCTCGGCGCCGGCTCGCCGATCGCCGGCTTCCTCGAGCGCAACGCCGCCGGCGGCATTCATCACGTCTGCTACGAGGTCCCCGACATCCGCGCCGCGCGCGACCGCCTGAAGGCCGCCGGCGCCCGCGTGCTGGGCGACGGCGAGCCGAAGATCGGCGCCCATGGCAAGCCGGTGCTGTTCCTGCACCCCAAGGATTTCTGCGGCACCCTGATCGAACTCGAGCAGGTCTGAGGCACCGGACATGGGCTGGCTCGCCGGGATCTTCGTCTACGCATTGCTGTGGTGGCTGGCGCTGTTCGCGGTGCTGCCCTGGGGCGTGCGGCGCGAGGAGAATCCGGAATCGGGCCACGACCCGGGCGCGCCGGCCAATCCCAACCTGTGGCGCAAGCTGCTGGCCACCACCATCGTGGCCGCGGTCGCCTGGGTCGGGGTCTACTTCGTCATCGACCTCGGCCTGATACCGCTGCGGAACTACTGAGGGGGAATCCGCCATGGCCGATGCGCCGGCAGCTTCCTGGTATTGCGACGTGGCGCCCGGCCATCCCTGGCACGGGCCGTATCACGATTCGGAGTACGGCTTCCCGATCGCCGAGGACGACGCCCTGTTCGAGCGCCTGGTGCTGGAGATCAATCAGGCCGGGTTGAGCTGGCTCACCATCCTCAAGAAGCGCGATGGCTTCCAGAAGGCCTATGACGGCTTCGACATCGATCGGGTCGCCGGCTATGGCGCGCGCGAAACCAGGCGGCTGCTGGCCGACGCGGGGATCATCCGCAACCGCCTCAAGGTCGAGGCCGCCATCGCTAACGCCCGGACCATCCAGGCACTGCGCGAGAGCCACGGTTCGTTTGCCGGCTGGCTCGCCGCGCACCATCCCCGGCCCAAGGCGGAGTGGGTGAAGCTGTTCAAGCAAACCTTTCGCTTCACCGGGGGCGAGATCGTCGGCGAATTCCTGATGAGCATCGGCTATCTGCCGAGCCCGCATCGCCCGGATTGCCCGGTCTACAAGCGCATCGCGCGTCTCGACCCGCCATGGATGCGGGTCGAGAAGCGAAAATGAATCAGTCCACTATGCGGGATTCTTGATATTCAGATGGACAATGGGCGGCAACCAAAAAAGAAGGCAAGCCCGAAGGCTTGCCACGATCTGGTCGGCTTGCTTGCCGTTCGAGGTGCCTCGGAGGGGTGACTCCAAGGGCGTTCCCTCGTTGCGCTTCTTCCCTAAACTTGGACCGCGGCGATTGTTCGCCGGGCGCTCTTACTGGCTCTTTTTGGCGGTTCAGAGATTAGGGAACTCTTGCCCGGATGTCACTCATATTGTTGTCCTTTGAATAGGCGCCCCGGGATTTGCCCGAGGATTTTCCGCAATGGCCGGCGGATCGCCGGCACCCGTTCTCGGGAAAGCCGGGCAAGCTCCTGATTGAAAATTGCAATCTGCTCCCGCACCCTAGAGAACGGCGAACTTGACGACGAAGGCGACCGCCAGCACCGCAACCGCGGCGTTGATGTCGCGGAAGCGCCCGCTCAGCAATTTGATCGCCGCATAGGCGATGAAGCCCAGGGCGATCCCGTTGGCGATCGAGAAGGTGAGCGGCATGACGATGGCGGCGAGCACCGCCGGGGCGTATTCGGAGGAGTCCTCCCAGTCGATCTCGGCCAGGCCGCGGGTCATCATGCAGGCGACATACAGCAGCGCCGGCGCGGTGGCATAGGCCGGCACCGTGGCGGCGAGCGGCGAGAAGAACAGGGCGGCCAGGAACAGCACCGCCACCACCGTGGCGGTCAGGCCGGTACGGCCGCCGGCCTTGACCCCGGCCGCGCTCTCCACATAGCTCGTGGTGGTCGAGGTGCCCAGCACCGCGCCGGCCATGGTGGCCACCGAGTCGGCGATCAGGGCCTTGCCGGCGCGCGGCAGCTTGCCCTGGGCGTCGAGCAGCCCGGCCCGGTGCGCCACCCCGATCAGGGTGCCGGCGGTGTCGAACAGGTCGACGAACAGGAACGCGAAGACGATGGTGATGAGCCCGACGTCGAGCGCCCCGGCGATGTCGAGCTGGAACAGGGTGGGCGCGATGCTGGGCGGCAGGGCGACCACGCCGCCGGGCGCCGTCACCCCGAGGGCGACGCCGGCCGCAGTCACCAGCAATATGGCGATGATGATGGCGCCCGGCACGCGCCGGCGGTCGAGCGCCACCATCAGGAAGAAGCCGGCGGCGGCGAGCATGACCGGGGTGCTCGTGAGATCGCCCAGGGTCACGAAGGTCGCCGGATGCGCCGCCACGACGCCGGCGTTCTTGAGCGCGATGATGCCGAGGAACAGGCCGATGCCGGCCGAGATCGCCATCTTCAGCGAGCGCGGGATCGAGTTGATGATGTACTCGCGGATCGGCAGCACGCTGAGCACGAGGAAGATGACGCCGGAAATGAACACCGCGCCGAGCGCCACCTGCCAGCTGTGGCCCGATCCCAGCACCACGCTGTAGGTGAAGTAGGCGTTGAGCCCCATGCCCGGCGCGAGTGCCACCGGGTAGTTGGCGTAAAGCCCCATGATCGCCGTGCCGATCGCCGCCGCCAGGCAGGTGGCGACGAACACGGCGCCGTGATCCATCCCCGTCTCTGACAGGATCGCCGGATTGACGAAGATGATGTAGGCCATGGTCAGGAAGGTGGTGCAGCCCGCCAGGACCTCGGTCCGGATGGTGGTATTGTGCTCGGCGATGCCGAAGTAGCGCGACAGCGTGGATTGCATGGCCCCCTCACATGCGGCCGGAATCTCCGGACCGGCGCCCCGGTCCGTGCCTGGGCGGCCGCTTCTCATGCTTTGTTAATGCCCCTGGACCAGACTCGTCGAATGGCCCCGTTCCCGCCCCTGTATTCCCGATATGCCGGGCTCGTGATTCTCGCGCTCGCTCCCGCCTGCGCCCCCGCGATCGCCGTGGCCGGGGACGGCACGATCGAGATCACAAGGGCGGACTGCGACAGCCTTGTCAAGCACGTGCCGGCGCCCGATGTCGCCTACCAGCCGGCGGTCGACGTGAACGGCGATCCGGTGGTCCCCGCCGACCTCGACGGCGGCTACCAGGTCGCCCTGCCGGAGGTGATCAGCATCCCGATCACCGTGCTGCTGCAGGAGCGCTTCGGCATCCCCGGGAATTCGGTGCTGTACAAGGGCGAGGCCGAGATCGGCGTGGTCGCGCTCGACCTCGGCGACGGTCACGTGACCTTCAACGGCCAGGACCTGACCAGCGCCGAGGCCCAGGCGCTCAGCGCCGCCTGCCAGGAATACCTGCGGACCGCCCCGGTAGAATAGGCCGCGCCACCCGGCCCTGCGCGCCGCGCCGGTGGACAGCTACAACCCCTTTGCCTACAGTCACCCCGCCCCGGGCGGCCCCCCGAAACCTTACCCCCGTCACTCCCCATCGGCCGCCTCGCCGGAGCGAGGATCCTCATGCGCCTGTCCGTCTTCTTCATGCCCACCCTCAAGGAAAACCCGAGCGAGGCGCAGATCGTCTCGCACCGGCTGATGCTGCGCGCCGGCATGGTGCGCCAGGCCAGCGCCGGCATCTATTCCTGGCTGCCGCTCGGCTTCCGGGTGCTGAAGCGCATCGAGCAGATCGTGCGCGAGGAGCAGGACCGGGCCGGCAGCCAGGAGGTCCTGATGCCGACCATCCAGTCGGCCGACCTGTGGAAGAAGTCGGGGCGCTATGGCGACTACGGCAAGGAGATGCTGCGCATCACCGACCGTCACGAACGCGAGATGCTGTACGGCCCGACCAACGAGGAGCTGATCACCGACATCTTCCGCGAAGGTGCCCGCAGCTATCGCGACGTGCCGAAGATGATGTACCACATCCAGTGGAAATTCCGCGACGAGGTCCGACCGCGCTTCGGCGTCATGCGCGGGCGCGAGTTCCTGATGAAGGACGGCTATTCCT
>CAYJQC010000046.1:0-27932 GCA_964372215.1 uncultured Rhodospirillaceae bacterium | reverse complement strand
TTCACCAACAACATCCCGCAGCGCGACGGCGGCACCCATCTCGCCGGCTTCCGCGCCGCGCTCACGCGCCAGGTCAACCAGTACGCGCTCGACAGCGGCCTCGCGCGCAAGGAGAAGGTGGCGCTGACCGGCGACGACGCGCGCGAGGGGCTGACCTGCGTGCTGTCGGTCAAGGTGCCGGATCCGAAGTTCTCGTCCCAGACCAAGGACAAGCTGGTGTCGTCCGAGGTGCGCCCGGTGGTCGAGAGCGTGGTGAACGAGCGCCTCAACCAGTGGTTCGAGGAGCATCCCGGCGAGGCCAAGCGCATCGTCGCCAAGGTGGTCGAGGCGGCGGCCGCGCGCGAGGCGGCGCGCAAGGCGCGCGAGCTGACGCGCCGCAAGGGCGCGCTCGACATGGCCTCGCTGCCGGGCAAGCTGGCGGACTGCCAGGAACGCGATCCGGCCGCCGCCGAGATCTTCATCGTCGAGGGCGATTCCGCCGGCGGCTCGGCCAAGCAGGGCCGCGATCGCCGGACCCAGGCGATCCTGCCGCTGCGCGGCAAGATCCTGAACGTCGAGCGCGCGCGCTTCGACAAGATGCTGTCCTCGGCCGAGATCGGCACCCTGATCGCGGCCCTCGGCACCGGCATCGGGCGCGAGGAATTCGACGCCGCCAAGGCGCGCTACCACAAGATCATCATCATGACCGACGCCGATGTCGACGGCGCCCATATCCGCACCCTGCTGCTGACCTTCTTCTACCGGCAGATGCCGGCGCTGATCGAGAAGGGCTTCCTCTACATCGCCCAGCCGCCGCTCTACCGCGCCAAGAAGGGCGCGTCGGAGCGCTACCTGAAGGACGACCGGATGCTCGAGGACTACCTGATCACCGGCGGCCTCGAGGGCGCGGTGCTGGTGCTCCATGACGGCGTGCAGATCGCCGCCGAGGATCTGCGCCGGCTGGTCGAGCGCGCCCGCGTCGCGCGCCACGCCATGCAGCCGCTGATCCGCAAGGTCGGCAGCGCCGCGGTCATCGAGCAGGCGGCGATCGCCGGCGCGCTCAACCCCGACCTGCTCGGCGCCAGCGACCGCGCGGCCGACGCCGCCCACTACATCGCCACCCGCCTCGACCTGCTGGCGGCGCCGGCGGAGCGCGGCTGGCAGGGCGTCGCCGAGGCCGATGGCGGCATGTCGTTCAGCCGGCGCCTGCGCGGCCTGACCGAGCGCTACCTGGTCGACGGCGCGACGCTGCGGAGCGCCGAGGCCCACCGCCTCGATTCCATGGCGGCCGAGCTGCAGACGACCTATGCCCACCACTCGCGCCTGACGCTGAAGGACGGCGAGCGGGCGGTCGCCGGCCCGATCGACCTGTTCGAGGCGGTGATGGAGCAGGGCCGCAAGGGTGTGGCGGTGCAGCGCTACAAGGGCCTCGGCGAGATGAATCCGGAGCAGCTCTGGGAAACCACCCTCGACCCGGCGGCGCGCAGCCTGCTGCAGGTGACCGTCAACCACATCGACGAGGCGGAGGAGGTGTTCTCCACCCTGATGGGCGACGTGGTCGAGCCGCGCCGCGAGTTCATCCAGCAGAACGCGCTCAACGTGGCGAATTTGGATATTTGAGGGGCACTGCGAGCGCGCGGTCAGCCGGATTCTCAAGCTTGTGGCCTGAGTAGGACAGGAGCGCGGGGGGCGCCCGATGAATGGAAGCTGGGATCAAGGTTGAACCTTCCGGATCAACGGAACTCGGAGTTTGTGATTGCTGCGGTCGCAGCAGTCGCAGTGTCTGGGGTTTCGTCTATGCCGAGGGTCACAGCCTGGCCGCATATTTTGTGCACTGGACGGTCGGGCACGTGCCCGATCAAGGCGCGAGCATTGACCTCATCCTTGGGGAATGGGGTGAAGGTGCCACGGAAGATAAGCGGTTTGCTGTCGCTTTGGCCTATCGCCTGATGGACTCGGGCCCTTCGATGATGGTGATCGACGCGGAAGCGAGACTGGCTTCCTCCAATCCTCTAGTCGGGCGAGCCCTGAGCCGCGGTGAAGTCATCGGCACTCACTTTGCTGAAGACGCCTTCGCCATTGCGGACGCTGTTCTTGCGCAGGACGATCGCGTGGCCGAGCTGCTCGGCGGCTGGAAAATATAGGCCTGAGCCAGCCCAACTGCCCATAGCCCCCGCACGGCGTCGACTGGATCGTGCGTTTTGCGAATCGTACGCAAGATATGCAAAGAGTGGAAATAGACAGATAATCCTTGGCATCAGGCAAGGCCGTTTCCACCACCGCCGGCGATCTGGTGCGCCAGTTTTCGCATTTCAGTGACGTGGCCCTGCCCCAGGCCGTTGTCGTCACCAAGAACGGCCGGCCGCGCAATGTGATCATCTCCGTCGAAGAGTACGAGCGCCTGAAGAGCGGCGATCAGCAGACCTTCCTTCCCGCCGACACGCCCGAGCGGCTTCTCGCCGACCTCAAGAAGACCGCGCGCCGCGCAAAGTGTTGATTCTGCCAGTCCCGGCGCGCGGGGCGGTCATCCTCTGCGCCTTTCTCCTGGCCGACGAGAAAGTGCGCGGCGAAGAAGATGGTCGCAAGGATCGCCCGGCCCTCGTGCTGGCCCTGTCGGTGAGAGAGGAAACCGGAACGACCGAATCCTGGTCCTGGCAGTCACGCATTTGCCGCCTGCCGATCCTGCGGGCGCCAACCCTGGCCGCGTTCGCCTTCGGCGGGTTCGCGCTGCTACGGCGCGGGATTGCCGTCGGGCAGCAGCACGGTGCCGAGCGGGCATTTCACCAGCACGGGAACGCCGATCACCAGCCCGCCGCCCTGTTCGGCCGCGGCGCCGGCGGCGTAGCCGCCGACCGAGACTGCCCGGCAGCCGGCGCGTTCGGCGTTGATGATGGCGTTGTTGACCTCGACCACCGCCTCCGAGCCGCTCGCGAACGACTCGCCCAGCAGCACGCTGCGCGTGGTCGGGGTGTGAAAGGCGCCGCAGCCGCCGAGCAGCATCGCCGCGCTAGCGCCGATCAGGAGCGCCGCTCCATGTCCTCGCCTCATGTCATGTCTCCCCATCTGTGGCAGCCGTCCGGGAAGCGACGGGAGACGACGCTCTGCGTCGCGCGCGTAGGCCCTGCGATGTCCTGCTCCGTCCCCCTGCGTCGACGACTGCTGATGCCGTGTCCGGGAACGCCCCGCCTTCGGAGCGACCGCCGTTCAGCCTGCGCCCGGTGGCGGTGCCGGTCAACCGGACGGCGGCCCCGTCTGCGGCCGGATCGACGATTGCTCCACCGCCTCTGCCTGCGGCCAGCGCAGGAGCGCCTGCCGTCCCGCATCGGTCAATTCATAGACCCCGCGTTCCGCGCGGGCGAACCAGCCATAGACGTTGTGCAGCAGGATCTTGCCGGCATCGGGCATGTCGGGCTTGAGGTCGCGCGGCCGGCGCGGGCCGGCGGCCAGGGCGGCGGCGCAGGCCAGCGCCTGCTGGCGATAGGCGGTCATGATGGGCTGGCGCGTGCTGCCGCCGGCGGCCGGATCGCCGTGCCGGCGGCGGTGCTCGTCGACCAGGCGGGAGCGCCGCCGCGGATTCTTCCGCGGGGTCGCCGCGGCGGGGCTCACGAGAACCTCCACATGGCCGGCCTTCGACACCCCGAGCAGGCCGAAGCCCAGGCGCCGGCACAGATTGCGGAACCGCGCGTCGCGCTCGCGGCCCCGTCCGCCTGCCGAGAGCCGCGCGGCGAGCCAGACCTCGTCGCAGACCGCGGCGCGGTCGACGCCCTGCAGGACCAGCTCGAGATTGAAGCTCTGCTTCAGCTCGCAGATCACCACCAGCGGCTCGGCGTCGCCATCGAGCGCCACGATGTCGCAGCCGCCGACCTCGCCCTTGACGGTGAACCCGAGGCGCTCGAGGAAGCGCTTGACCGGCCGATAGAGCGACGTTTCCAGGGGGCCATCTCCATTTCGGTTCGACGTCCGGCGATGCGCCGGCCTCAACCGGCTTCCTCGTCGCCGGTCTCGTCCTCGTCTTCCTTCAGCGTCACCCCCAGGCTCTCCGCCACTTCGCGGGCGGCGGCGAGCGCCGCCGTCGCCGCCGCGACCGCCGTCGCGTGCTCGGCGGCCTCGGCTTGCAGCTTTTGCAGGCGCGCCCGGGCGTCCTCCGATTCCGGTTCGTCCGCCTTGGCCTTGTCGCGCTCCGCCGCAGCCTTGTCGATCTCGGCCTGGGCCTTGGCGAGCGCGCGGGCCGCCTTGTCGCGGCGCCGGCGCGCGTCGTCATAGGCGTCGTTGGCGGCGGCGCGGGTGCCTTCCTCGCCCTCGTCCGGATCGGCGGACAGGTCGAGCTCCTCCGCCGCCATGGTCATGATCACCACCGGCAGGCGCGGCAGCAGCTCCGCCAGGTCGTTGCCGAAGCTGTCGACGAAGCGCTCGCGCTGGAAGCGCAGCGCCATGAAGACGATCGACGACTCCGCCGAGTTGGCGGCGACGGGCTCGATCGAGCTCTCGGCCTCGGCGACCACCTGCACCTCGGCGCGGATGCGCACCTCGCGCAGGGTCGTCTCGATCTGCTTGCGCGTCGCCTCCTCGGCCTCCGGCTTGGCCGGCACCAGCACCCGGATCGTCGCGCCTTCCCAGGCGTCGTTGCGGGTCAGCAGATAGGCCAGCACCAGCATGAACTGCCCGCTGCGGCGGTCGGCCCACCAGATGTCGATGACCCGGTCGCCCGGCTCCTGCTCGAGCAGGGCCTGCCACTCATGCTCCTCGCAATCCAGCATCAGCACGTTGCAGCCCAGCAGGAACGCGGCGTGCAGGTTGCGGCCGAACTGGCGGGCGCCGGGGGTGTCGGCGCCGGAGGTCTGCTCGAACCAGTTGACCAGCACGGTGTTGGCGCTGAGCGGGCCGATGCCGGCGGCCTGGATGGTGGCGTGCACGGTCGCGTCGAGCTCGGGCCCGTAGACCACCAGCGGAAAGGCATCGAATCCCTTGGTCCGCAGCTCCTTCGCCAGGGCTTCCTCGGCCTGCTCGCGGGCGCGCCGCATGTGGCGGCCCTTGCCTTCCAGGATGCGCACCACGGTGGTCAGGCCGCTATGGCCCTCGATCCAGTCCGCGAAGGAGAGCAGCTGCTCGCGCCGCGCGCTGTCGTTGGAGAAGGCCAGGACCTGCGGTCGCCAGTCGCGCGGATGCTCGAGCCGCGCGTTGGCCTCGAGCAGATGCTCGCGCACGATCTGCAGGTGGTGGGAGCGCCGGCCGTCGGCCCAGCGGGCGGCGGTGGCGCTGCGCTTCAGGTACTGGTACAGGGCGAACACGATGGCGATCGCCGCCAGGCCGGCGGTGATGTCGATCGCCAGGATGACCCCGAGGGAGCCGAGCCAGCCCAGCAGGCTCATGCGCGAATCGTACCACTTGAGAGTCGGCCGGAACGACGGGCTCTTGGCGCGCGCCTCGAAATAGGTGGCGTAGTTCAGCAGCCCGTAGGTGACGACGAAGAACATCGAGACGATGCCGGCGATCAGGTTGAGGTTGCCGAGGGCGATCACCCCGAGGGCGATGGCGCCGGTCAGCAGCACGCCGCGCCGGGGATTGTTGCTGGCGCCCGCCCCCAGGGCGAACGGCTGCAGGAACGGAAAGATCCGGTCCTTGGCGAGCGACTGCAGGATCCGCGGCGCCCCCAGGAGCGAGGCGAGGGCGGAAGACAGCGTCGCCGCGATGATGCCGGCGTCGAACAGCGGCGCGAACACCGAGATCGACTTCAACGCGCCGTAGTCGCCGGCCAGCACGGCGCGCGGCAGCGTGCCGGCGCAGAGCACGGCGACGACGGCATAGATGATCAGCGACAGTCCGACCGCCAGCGCGGTGCCGCGCGGGATGCTGGTGCCGGGATCCCGGAGGTCGCCGGACATGTTGACACCCTGGGTGAAGCCGGTGACCGCCGGAAAGAATATCGCGAAGGCCACCCAGAAGCCGCTCCAGCCGTTCGGCGCGCCGATGTTGCCGGCCAGGATAGCGCCGTCCCAGTGCCCGAAGACGCCGAGGCCGAAGGACAGCAGGGCGCCGGCGATCAGCGCCATCACCACGTACTGGAACTTGGTCGCCCAGTCGGCGCCGAGCCAGGCCAGCAGCAGCATGGCGATCGCCGCGGTCGCGGCGATCTCCTGCGCCAGCAGCGGATCGTCGTTGCCCAGGAGCGCGGTCACGCCCTCGGCGAAGCCGACGCAGTAGAACCCGACCGAGATCGCCTGGGCCACGAACAGCACGATGCCGATGGCACCGCCGAACGGCAGGCCGAGGGTGCGGGAGATGATGTAGTAGACCCCGCCGCCCTTGACCTTGAGATTGGTCGCGACCGCCGACAGCGAGATGCAGGTCAGGATCGAGATCAGGTTGGCGACCAGGATGATCACGAGGGTCTGGATCAGCCCGGTGCTGCCGACCACGAAGCCGAGGCGCAGGAACAGGATGAGGCCCAGGATGGTGAGGACGCTCGGGGTGAAGACCCCCTCGAAGGTCCCCATCCGCCCGTGCCCGGTGCGTGTCGCGCTCATGGCGTCGTGTCCCCAACCGCCGTCCGCCGGCGGCCCACTCTGCCGCAGCGCGGGATGGCGGGCAAATGCGCAGGTCGCGCGGCCGGGGGGTGCAAGATCGCGATTCGCGTCCCGGGCGGATTTGACCCGCGACCAACTTGGTTTAGCGTCAAGGCGCGGCCGTGCGGCCCGCGGCCCCCGCCGCATCGGGCCGCCGCCTGGTCCGTGAACAGAAGAAACATCCGGGAGGGTCCGATCGATGCCTGACGCCACGCCCACCGCCCAGCTCGCCCGATGGGTCTCCGATCTCGATGCCGCGCTGGCGCGCGGCGACGCCGCGGCAGCGTCGGCGCTGTTCGGCGACGAGTGCTACTGGCGCGACCTGGTCGCCTTCACCTGGAACATCGCCACCCAGGAGGGGCGCGAGGGCATCGCCGCGATGCTGAAATCGACGCTGCCGGCGGTCAAGCCGGCGAACTGGCAGGTGGTCGGCGAGGCCAGCGCGGCCAACGGCATCACCGAGGGCTGGATCACCTTCGAGACGGCGGTGGCGCGCGGCAAGGGCCATGTCCGGCTCAAGGACGGCAAGTGCTGGACCCTGCTCACCACCATGGTCGAGCTCAAGGGCCACGAGGAGAAGAAGGGGCCGACCCGCGAGAAGGGTCTCGAGCATGGCGTGGTGCGCGAGCGCGAGACCTGGCTCGAGCGCAAGCGCCGCGAGGACGCCGAACTCGGCTACGTCACCCAGCCCTATTGCGTCATCGTCGGCGGCGGCCAGGGCGGCATCGGCCTGGGTGCCCGGCTGAAGCGCCTGGGGGTGCCGACCATCATCGTCGAGCGCAACGAGCGGCCCGGCGATTCCTGGCGCAAGCGCTACAAGTCGCTCTGCCTGCATGACCCGGTCTGGTACGACCACATGCCCTATCTGCCGTTCCCCGAGCACTGGCCGGTGTTCTCGCCCAAGGACAAGATCGGCGACTGGCTCGAGATGTACGCCAAGGTCATGGAACTCGACTACTGGGGTTCGACCGAGTGCAGAAGCGCGCAGTACGACGATGCCAGGCAGGAATGGACCGTCGTGGTCGAGCGCGCCGGCAAGACCGTGACGCTGCGCCCGAAGCAATTGGTGCTGGCGACCGGCATGTCCGGCATCCCCAACATGGTGGAGTTCCCCGGCGCCCGCGACTTCAAGGGCGAGCAGCACCATTCCAGCAGGCACAGCGGCGGCGAGGCCTATCGCGGCAAGAATTGCGTCGTGGTCGGCTCCAACAACTCGGCCCACGACATCTGCGCCGATCTGTGGGAGCACGGCGCCGACGTCACCATGCTGCAGCGCTCCACCACCCATGTGGTGCGCTCGGACACGCTGATGGAGATCGGGCTCGGCGCGCTGTACTCGGAGGCCGCGGTCAGAAACGGCATCACCACCGACGTTGCCGACCTGATCTTCGCCTCGATCCCCTACAAGGTGCTGCCCGCCCTGCAGGTCCCGGCCTATGCCGAAATGGCCAAGCGCGACGCCGCGTTCTACGAACGCCTGGAGAAGGCCGGCTTCATGCTCGACTGGGGCGACGACGAGTCCGGCCTGTTCATGAAGTATCTGCGCCGCGGCTCCGGCTATTACATCGACGTCGGCGCGTCGGAGCTGATCGCCGCGGGCAAGGTCAAGCTGAAGAGCGGCGTCGCCATCGAGCGCATCAAGGCGCATTCGGTGGCGCTCTCCGACGGCAGCGAACTGCCGGCCGACCTGATCGTCTACGCCACCGGCTACGGCTCGATGAACGGCTGGGCGGCGCGCATCATCTCGAAGGAAGTGGCGGACAAGGTCGGCAAGTGCTGGGGCCTGGGTTCCGACACGACCAAGGATCCCGGTCCCTGGGAGGGCGAGCTCCGCAACATGTGGAAGCCGACCCATCAGGCGGCGCTGTGGTTCCACGGCGGCAACCTGCACCAGTCGCGCCACTATTCGCAATTCCTGTCGCTCCAGATCAAGGCCCGGCAGGCCGGCATCCCGACCCCGGTCTACGGCATGGGGCCGGTGCATCACCTGAGCTGAGGCGTCAGTCCGGCGCGCGGTGGCACCGCGGGGCGCGCCCTCATCGGACGCGGTGCGCGCCTTCGGCGGCGAGCGCCGCGAAGCTGTCGCCGGCGGCGATCATCGGCAGGACGTCGGGGTGTTCCCGGGCGAAGCCGGCGTAGAAGGCGCGGGCGCCGGCGTTGTCGCGCCGCACCTCCCATTCCATCCAGCAGGTGCCCTGGGCCCTGCGATGGCGCGCCACCTCGCCCATCAGCGCGCGGGCGACGCCCAGGCGGCGCGCCGCCGGCGCCACGTAGATGTCGGAAAGATAGGCCGTCCGCGATGCCGGCTCGGTATCGTAGCCCGGCCAGTGCAGGGCATAGCCCAGGGCCGCGCCGTCGCGGGTCGCGAGATGGCAGGCGAAGGCCGGCCTGTCGCCGAACCCGTCGGCGGCGAGCCGCGCGGGCAGGTCGAACCGGGTGGGATCGAAGCCCTCGCTGGCGAGCAGACCCTCGAGCAGCCGGGCGAGGGCGGGGACGTCGTCGGCCGTTGCCGGACGCAGGGCGAGTCCCGCCGGCATCGGCGTCGCCGCCAGGGCGGCGTAGCTTTCGCCCTCGACGCCGCAGACCACCGAATCGGTCAGCTCGCGCCCGACATGGCCATAGAAGGCGCGGGCCGACGGGTTGCTGCGCAGCACGTTCCAGTGCAGCGTCCGTCCGCCACGTTGCAGCGTGCGATGCGCCACCGCCGCCATCAGCGCCCGGCCGACGCCGAACCGGCGGGCCGCGCCGTCGACGTAGAGGTCGGCCATGTAGCCGCTGTGGCACATCAGGTCGGTATCGTAGTCGCCGACATGCATGGCATAGCCCGCCGGCCGGCCGCCGCGCTCGGCGAGCACGCATTCGAAAGCAGCATGGCGGCCGAACCCGTCTCGCCGGAAGGCCTCGGCGGTCAGGGCCGGCGGCGGACCGCCCTCGTGGCGCGACAGGCCGGCGCACATCTCGGCCACCGCCGCGCCGTCCTCGGGGCGGGCGGCGCGCAAGGTGACGTCGGGGTCGCCGCGGGCCATCGAAAGCGCTCGCCGGGGTCTGGGTTCGGAACGGGCGGCCCGATGGTTAGCACGCCGCGCGCGCGATCTCACGCGCCATTGCAGACGGCCCATCGGCCCTCGCCCATCCCGTCGCGGCGGGGCCGTGATACGGCTGCCGCCGCGGCTCGACGCCGGTCCAACCAGGAACGCCAGCGCCATGTGGAGAACCAACGTGCTGGCTGCCGCCATCGCCACCTCGCCCTGCTGCTCCGGGAAGGCCGGTTCGGCGATGCCAGGCTGCTGAAGGAACTGATCGCGATGCGCTGGCGGGTGGCCTGCCGGCCGGTGACGCGGTGACGGCCGACACACCGGGGCGCGATGCCCCCGCGATGCCACAACGCCCTGCCGCGCTGTCGACATAAAGCTCGGCCATACCGGCGCGGTGGCGCCGGCGGCCAGGCGCGGCCGGGCCGGGGCGCGCGCTGCCGGGGGCAGGAGTTCTGCTCTCGAATCGCAACATTTATGGCGTACATGGCCCGATTGGACTAGATACGGGGTATGGCGGCACGCAAGAACACGCCCGGCGGTGCCCGCGGACGCACGCCTGCGCCCAGCGGCAAGGATGGCCGGCGCACCCGCCGGTCACGCCGCCCACTCTGGCTGGCGCTCGCCAAGTGGTCCCTGGTCGGCGCCATCTGGAGCTTCTTCATCGGCTTGGTCTTCGTCGGCTGGCTGGCCTACGACCTGCCCGACGTCTCCAGGCTCGACCGCATCGAGCGGCAGCCGAGCGTCACCCTGATCGCGGCCGACGGCAGCATGCTGGCCTCGTTCGGCGATCTCTACGGCGTGCCGGTCCGGCTCGCCGATCTGCCGGCCTATCTGCCGCAGGCGGTGATCGCCACCGAGGACCGGCGGTTCTACGGCCATTTCGGGGTCGATCTGCTCGGCGTGGCGCGGGCGATCTACGTCAACCTGCGCGAGGGCCGCCTGGTCCAGGGCGGCAGCGGCATCACCCAGCAGCTCGCCAAGAACGTGTTCCTGACGCCGGAGCGCTCGATCCGCCGCAAGGGCCAGGAGATGCTGCTGGCGCTCTGGCTCGAGCACAGCTTCAGCAAGGAGCAGATTCTCAGCCTCTATCTGAACCGCGTCTATTTCGGTGCCGGCACCTACGGCGTCGACGCCGCGGCCCGCAAGTACTTCGGCAAGCCGGCGAGCCAGGTCAGCGCCTACGAGGCGGCGATGCTGGCCGGGCTGCTCAAGGCACCATCGCGCTACAACCCGTTCAGCGACCCGAAGGCCGCGGCGGCGCGCGCCCGCTTGGTGGTCGGCAACATGGTTACCGCCGGTTACCTCTCCGAGGCGCAGGCGCGCGGCGTGCTCGACGGCGCCGATCTCGGCCGCCCGGCGCAGGCCGGGCCGACCGGGCGCTACTTCGCCGACTGGGTGCTCGACCAGGTCAGCAGCTATGTCGGCTACAGCGACCACGACCTGGTGGTGTTCACCACCCTCGACACCCGGCTGCAGCGCCTGGCCGAGGCCGAGGTCGAGCAGCTCCTGGCGGCGGAGGGCGCGGCGCGCGACGTCGGCCAGGCGGCCCTGGTCTCCATGGACCCCGATGGCGCGGTGCGCGCCATGGTCGGCGGGCGCAGCTATGGCGTGAGCCAGTTCAACCGCGCCGCCCAGGCTTTGCGCCAGCCGGGCTCGGCCTTCAAGACCTTCGCCTTCCTGGCCGGCTTCGAGAACGGCCTGACCCCGGATGCCCGGCTGGTCGACGGTCCGATCTCGGTCGGCGGCTGGCAGCCCGGCAACTACGAGGACCGCTACTACGGCGAGGTCACGCTGCGCGAGGCCTTCGCCCGCTCGCTCAACAGCGTCGCGGTGCAGGTCACCCAGCGGGTCGGGCCGAAGCGCGTGGTCGAGGCCGCGCACCGCCTCGGCATCACCTCGGACCTGGCGGCGACGCCGTCGATCGCGCTCGGCGCCAGCGAGGTGTCGCTGCTCGACCTGACCGCCGCCTACGGCGTGTTCGCCAACGAGGGCTACGGCGTGTGGCCGCGCGGCATCGAGGAGATCCGCGACATCGCCGGCCAGGTGCTGTACCGCCGCAGCGGCGACGGGCCGGGACTGGTGGTCCAGCCGCGCCAGGTGGTGCAGATGATCGACATCATGTCGGCGGTGGTCGACTGGGGCACCGGGCACAACGCCCAGCCCGGCCGTCCGGCCGCTGGCAAGACCGGCACCAGCCAGGACTTCCGCGACGGCTGGTTCGTCGGCTTCACCGCCGAGAAGGTGACCGGGGTGTGGGTCGGCAACGACGACGGGCGGCCGATGTCGAAGGTTTCAGGCGGCACCCTGCCGGCCAGGCTGTGGGGCGCCTTCATGACCAAGGCGCTGGCGGACGAGCCGGCCCGGCCGCTGCCGCTGCCGGCGGTGCCGGCGGCGGTTGCGCTCGCGGCACCCGCCGCCCCGGCAGTCGCCGGAACCGCGGTGGCCGACACCGGCCCGGCCGCCGGCGGGGCGGCCGAGCCGAGCTCTTTCGAGGACTTCATCCAGCGACTGGTGCAGCAGCGCGACACCCGCAAGTAGCGCGGCCGGGCCTCAGGGCGCGGCGCCGCCCGCCGCCGGCTGCACCAGATAGCGCCGGCACAGGACGACGGCGAGGCCGGCCAGCATGATCGCCATGGTCATTGGCCGGGCGGTGCCGTCATGCAGATGGCCGACCGCGATGCCGACCACCGCGCCGATTCCCATCTGCAGGAACCCGACCAGCGCCGAGGCGGCGCCCGCCATCTGCGGGAACGGGCCGATGGCGCCGGCGGTCGCGTTCGGCATGACGAAGCCGATACCGGCCATCACCAGCATCATCGGCAGCACGATCGCGGCGGCGCCGGCGAGCGGCGGCCACGGATCGGCCGCCGTGACCGTCCAGCCGAGCGCGGCCAGCACGATGCCGCCGGCGAGCGCGACCAGGCCGCCCAGCGTCACCATCCGGTCGATGCCGACGCGCCGCGTGATGCGGCCGCCGAGGATGGTGCCGGCCATGTAGCCGACGACGATGGCGGCGAAACAGAAGCCGTACTGGTCGGGCGCCAGGCCGACCACGTCGACCAGCACGAAGGAGGAGCCCGAGATGAAGGAAAAAATTCCGCTATAGGCGAAGGCGACGCACAGCGCGTAGCCGAGATAGGCGCGGTGGCGCAGCAGTGCCTGGTAGTTGGTGAGCATGCGCATCGGCCGGGTCGCAGACGGATCCGGGGCGACATTGGTCTCCGGCAGGAGCAGCAGCATGCCGGCAAGTCCGGCGACGCCGTACACTACCAGGGCGACGAAATTCGACTGCCAGCCGAACCAGACCTCGAGGAAGCCGCCGAGGATCGGGCCGAGCGCCGGGGCCAGCGCCATCGTCGCCGACATGTAGGACAGGACGCGCGCCGCGCTCTCGCGGCCATGGACGTCGCGCACGATGGCGCGGCCGATCACCGGCCCGGCGCAGGCGCCGATCGCCTGGGCGAAGCGCCCGATGATCAGCGCCGTCATCGAGGGCGCGAAGGTGCAGCCGACGCTGGCCACACAGTAGATGGCGAGGCCGACCAGCAGCACCTTGCGCCGGCCATACCGGTCGGACAGCGGGCCGTAGACCAGCTGCCCGCCGGCCAGGCCGACCAGGAACACGCTGAGGGTGAGCTGGACCTCGGCGACGTCGGCCGAAAAGGCGCGGGCGAGGCCCGGCAGCGACGGCAGGTAGAGATCGGTCGACACCGGCCCGAGCGCCACCAGGGCGGCGAGCAGGATGGTGACGGCAGGGCTGCGGGCGGCGCTCAGGGGGCGGGGCATCGGGGGAACCGGCGGGGCGGGAGGCCCGTCCCTTATAGGTGGCGCTCCCCGGCTTGGCAAACGCCGGCGCGGCGCCGACAATCGGCGCGGGCGACGGCAGCGCGCCCTGGAAAAAGAGCGCGGGGAGGACAGTGTGGTGAAGAAGCGCGGCGCCGACGAAACGCCGTTCATGGAGGCGCCGGCCTATGGCCGCTCGCTCACCGGGCTGTCGATCAACCTGCTGGTGCGCAACATCGCCCGGGCGGCCGACTTCCAGTGCGACGTGCTGGGCGCCACGCGGGTCTATGCCGATGCCGATTTCGCGGTGCTGCGCTGGCGGGCAGCGGACGCGCCGGCGGGCAGCGCGCCGGTCGAATGGATGCTGCATGCCGACCACACCTACGCCGATCATCCGCTGCTGGGCCTGACCGGCGACGGCGCGGTGCGCGGCGTCGGCGCCGAGTTCCGGCTGCATGGCTGCGATCCCGACGCGGCGGTGCTGCGCGCCCGGCAGCGCGGCTGCATCGTGCTGGCGGCGCCGGCCGACAAGCCGCACGGCCTGCGCGAGGCCTATATCGCCGATCCCGACGGCTATGTCTGGGTGCCCGACGTGCCGACGCGGGGGTGAGTCGGCGGCCGGTGCCCAGCCGCGCCGGACTGCGGGCGCCGGAGTCCGGCGCGCCGCGCGGCTCGCCCCGGCGGACGGCCTGGCCGTCGCGATCGGCTTCATCCATCGGCGTGGCGTGCTATGTATGGCCCGTCGCGATGGCGTCCATATGTCATCGGACGCACCGATGGGAGAGTCGACGATGCATGGAACAGCCTTGGTCGTGGGTGCGAGCGGCATCATCGGCAGCGCGCTCGCACGGCAACTGATCGCGGAGGGGTGGACGACCCATGGCCTGGCCCGCAATCCGCGACAGGAGATCGACGGGCTGCGCCCGCTCGCCGCCGATCTGCTCGACCCGGCCGGCCTGAAGCTGGCGCTGGCGGGAATCGCGCCGAGCCATGTCTTCATCGCGGCCTGGATCCGCAATGCGACCGAGGCCGAGAACATCCGGGTCAACGGCGCGATGGTGCGCAACCTGCTGGGCGCGCTGTCGGCCGGGAAGTCGTTGCGGCACGTCGCGCTGGTCACCGGGCTGAAGCACTATCTCGGGCCGTTCGATGCCTACGTGTCCGGCGGATCGTCGCTGCAGACGCCGCTGCGCGAAGAGCAGCCGCGGCTGAACGTCGAGAACTTCTACTACGCCCAGGAGGACGAGTTGTTCGCCGCCGCCGATCGCGACGGCTTCGGTTGGAGCGTCCACCGGCCCCACACCGTCATCGGCAAGGCGGTCGGCAACGCCATGAACCTCGGCACCACCCTCGCCGTCCATGCCGCGATCTGCAAGGAGACCGGGCGGGCCTTTCGCTGGCCCGGCTCGGCGGCGCAATGGAACGGCATCTCCGACGTGACCGACGCGCGGGTGCTGGCCCGGCATCTCGTCTGGGCGGCCACCACCGACGCCGCGCGCAACCAGGCGTTCAACGTGGCGAACGGCGATGTCTTCCGCTGGAACTGGCTGTGGCCGCGGCTGGCCGGCTGGTTCGGGATCGAGGCGATGGGCTTCGACGGCACCGTGCATCCGCTCGAGGCGGAAATGGCGGGTGACGGCCCCGTCTGGCGCGAGATCGCGGCGCGACACGGGCTGCTCGAAAACGATCTCGGCCGGCTGGCGTCGCCCTGGCATACCGACCTCGACCTCGGCCGGCCGATCGAGGTGATGACCGACATGTCCGGGAGCCGCAAGCTCGGCTTCACCGCCTATCAGCGGACCGACGAGTCGTTCTTCGACCTGTTCGCGCAACTGCGGGCGGATCGCTTGATCCCATAGGCTCCGACCCGTGCGGCACTCGGTCCGGCGCCCAGCTAAATCGTGGTGCGCAAGCTTCTCTTGCAGTCCTTGGGTGGGCCATTGCTCATCGAGAATGCGACCTCGCCGCACGTTCGACACTGCCACGCGATGAAAGACGGCCTCGTCTGATTAGGGGCGCGTTTCCAGTTGCAGCCGGTTCTTCTGCGACGCAACGCTCTCGCCATCGCGAATGCGGCGACTGCAACGACAAGGAATGTGAGCGAGAAAACGACAATATCCGAGAAGGATACGAAAAGGCTGTGCTGGCCTACCGAGATCGCGAACGCGGTTTCGTTCCAGGACATCGTCCGGCGCAAACAGTCAGGGGCGCTTGCAGGCGACCATCGCCCAAGATGGACCGGCGAAGCGATTCGCCGTCAAGGGGCAGACCTCTCGCCTCACCCGAAGCGGTGCAGCGCCGGGCCCTGCTCGCCCATCCACAGGCGCGCCCAGTCGGAATCGGCGGTCAGGGAATCGCACAGCCGCCAGAAGCGGGCGCCGTGGTTCATCTCGCGCAGATGGGCGACCTCGTGGGCCACCACGTAGTCGATGACCGCGCGCGGCGCGAACACCAGGCGCCAGGAGAACGACAGCTTGCCGTCGACGGCGCAGCTCGCCCAGCGGCTCTTGGGATCGCGGATCGTGATCGACTTCACGGCCTTGCCGATTTCCGCGGCCTTCTCCGTCGAGCGCCGCTCGACCTCGCGGCGGATCTGCAGGCGCAGCCAGTCCTCGAGCCGGCGCGCCAGATGCTCGACCTGGCCGGTTACGTTGATCTCGCCGTTCTCGCGCCATACCGTGCCGCGCGCCCGCGGCCGGTGGCGGATCACGTGGTCGATGCCCATGAACGGGATCACCGCGCCGTCGCGGAACCGGACCCGCGGCGGCAGCTTGGCCAGGCGGTCGCGGATCCAGGCCTCGTTGGCCAGCGCGAAGCGCCGGCCCTCGTCGCGACTGGCCCGCGCCGGCAGCACCACCACCACGCCGGCGCTTTCGTGGTCGACCCGCAGGATGATCCGCCGGGCGCGCTTGTTGGGCTGGAACACAAGCGGAACGCGGCGGCTGCCGAGATCCAACACCTGGACCGCCCGCCCGTCCTGGTCGATCACCAGGGGGCTGAGCTTAACCTTTTGTTTTCGCGCAGGTTTCTGCCGGACCCGCGCTCCGGACGATGATTTGTTCTTGTGGCTCGTGAGACGCGGCATGGAAGGATTCTTAGCCTCCCCGACGCGGCCCCCGCAAGCACCGATGTCCCGTTAACCATTCGTTTACGCATTTTTTCTAAGCGGTCTTCCCGGCATGCCGGCGCGATCCCGCGGAGGTCCGCCAAGTGCTTGTTTTTCAATCGTTGCTGCGAGCAGTCGAATCGCCTTCGCGATCGAGCAGCCGGCGCTTGCGCGCGACGCCCCAGCGATAGCCGCCGAGCCCGCCATCCTGGCGCACCGCGCGGTGGCAGGGGATCAGGATCGGCACCGGGTTGGTGGCGCAGGCGCGGCCGACCGCACGCTGGGCGGCGGGCTGGCCGAGCGCCGCGGCGATCTCGCTGTAGCTGCGGGTCTCGCCCGCCGGGATGCGCTGGAGCTCTTCCCAGACCCGGCGCTGGAAGGCGGTCGCCTGGATGTCGAGCGGCAGGCCGGCATGGGGGGCCGCGCCGTCGAGCATGTCGAGGATGGCGCGCACCGCCTGGCCGAGGGCGGCGTCGTCGCGGGCGATCGCGGCGGCGGCCGGATACTCGCGGCGCAGCTTGTCGACCAGCGTGCCGTCGCGCTCGCCGAGCGCCACGAAGCAGACCCCGCGCGGGGTCGCCGCCACCAGCAGGCGGCCGAGCGGGGAGTTAGTGATGGCGTAGCCGATCACCGCGCCGCGCCCGCCCTTGGCATAGGCGGCCGGGGTCATCCCGAGGGCGGGGCCGGCGCGCTCGTAGACCCGGCTGGAGGAGCCGAAGCCGGCCTCGTAGGTGGCGCTCGCGACACCGTTGCCCTGCTGCAGCCCGGTCCGGAAGCGGTCGAGCCGGCGGGCGTCGGCGTATTGGCGCGGGCTCACCCCCATGATGCGCTTGAACAGGCGCTGCAGGTGCCACGGGCTCATGGCGCAGTGCCGGCCGAGCTCGGCCAGGGTCACCACGGTATCGCCGTCGCCCTCGAGCCGGCCGTCGATGTAGCGGCAGGCGCGGCCGATCAGCGCCACGTGGTCCGCCGCCGGCTGCTCCGGCCGGGTCGCCGGGGTCTTCGCCGTCTGCCTGGGTTGCTGCCGGGTCATCGCCCGCAAGGCTCCTTGGTCGAGCATGGTCTGGCTCCGCTGCCGGTATCCGATGCCGGCAGGGTGCCAGGGCCGCCCCAGCCATTCTATCCGATGCTTGCGCGACCAGGCCCGGCCGCCTCCGGAACCGGTTTCCGGCCTCGGGGTCTGGCTGTACCATGATCGGCAAGTGATTGTGCGGACGTAGGAATCATGACGCTGTCGAACCCGATTGCGGTGCGCGAGATCGACCATCTGGTGCTGCGGGTCGGCGATCTCGCGGCCATGATCCGCTTCTACGGCGAGGTGCTGGGCTGCGCGGTCGAGCGCCGCCAGGACGAGATCGGCCTGGTGCAGCTCAGGGCCGGGCGCTCGCTGATCGACCTGGTCGACATCGCCGGAAAGCTGGGCGCGATGGGCGGCGCCGGCCCGGGCCGCGAAGGGCGCAACCTCGACCATCTCTGCCTGCGGGTCGAGCCGTTCGACGAGGCGGCGATCCGCGCCCATCTGGCGGCGCACGGCGTCAGCGCCGGCGCGACCGGCCGCCGCTACGGCGCCGAAGGCGAGGGCCCGTCGATCTACCTCGGCGATCCCGAAGGCAACACGGTGGAGCTCAAGGGCCCGCCAGATCCCTAGGGCACGATTCGATAGAGTAGAGCGTGATTCACCGATCGAACCGAGCGGGTTCGATCGGATCACGCTCTAGCGGAAGCTCAGTCGACCCAGTCGACGATGTGATCCTCGGGATCGGCGACATCGTCCTCGGAGACGGCCCGGCCGCGCACCGAGATCCCGGCGCGATGCACGCTCTCGCGCGTGCCCGTCAGCAGCGGATGCCAGTCCGGCAGGTCCTTGCCCTCGTCGAGCCGCCGATAGGCGCAGGTCGACGGCAGCCAGGACAGCTTGCCCACCATGTCCGAGGTCAGGCCGATGCAGTCCTCGACCAGCGCATGGCGCATCGCATACTGCTTGCAGCGGCAGGCCTTCAGGTCGAGATGGCGGCAGGCGACGTTGGTGCGGTCGATCTCGCCGGTGTCCTCGTACTCGAACTTGAGCAGGCAGCACTTGCCGCAGCCGTCGCACAGCGATTCCCACTCGCTGCGCGTCATGTCGGCCAGCCGCGTGGTCTTCCAGAACGGGGCGTCGCCGGGGTCCGGCCCGGCCGGCGCCACCGGCGGGATCGCGGTTCGCTGCCTGCTGCTCACGGCTGATCGGCCTTTCGTTTCGGACGTGTTCGCCACGCCACGCCCGCCCGATGGTATGGACGCCGGGCGCGGCGAACACAAGCGCCACGGCGCGCCGGATTGGCCCCCGAAACGCTCCTGCCAAGCCCCTGGTATCCCTGGCGAATCCCGCGCCGCTTGACCGTCGCCGGCGTGAAATGCTATATGAATGTTCATTCATGTTATGTCTTGAAACAACAGCTTGAACATGCGCTTACAGGAATCAGCGGAACCCGCAAACCAGCAGGCGCCGCGTCCCAACCGGGCCGGCGCGCGGACTCGCGCGGCGATCCTGCAGGCGGCGATCGAGGTGATCGCCGAGCACAGCCTGTCGGGCACCACGATCGAGCGGGTGGCCGCGACCGCCCGCATCGCCGCCGGCACGGTGATGCTGCATTTCAAGCGTAAGGACGCGCTGCTGGTCGCCGTGCTCGAGCACATCTCGGAGGAGTTCGAGAGCGCGCGGGCGAGCGCCATCGCCGGCGCCGGCGGCGACCCGGTGCGGGCGCTGACGGCGCTGATCGACGTGACCTTCGACCGCCGGGTCAGCGATCCCGCCAAGGTTGCGGTCTGGTACGCCTTCTGGGGCGAAGCCGGCGCGCGGCGCACCTATCTCGAGCGGGTCGGCCGGGCGGACGAGGTCTACCAGGACGAGCTCGACGAGCAGTTCGCCAAGCTGATCGAGGCCGGCGGCTACGGCCATCTGCGAGCCCGCGTCGTGGCCATGGGGTTCGCCGGAACCCTCGAGTATCTCTGGCAGAACATCCTGGTGGAAGGCCGGCGCTTCGACCGCACCGAAGCCCGCGAGATGGCGCTCGCCTATCTCGCCGGCACGTTCCCGAAGGAATTCGCGGGCATCAGCGCAGCAGGACGGAGGACCGACCAATGACCGAAGTGGCCACCCTGGAGACCGGCAATGCCGCGTCTGCCGTCCGCGCCCTGCCGGCCTGGACCTATCGCAACGCCGAACTGAACGAGCTCGAGTACGAGCTGCTGTTCCGGCCGTCCTGGCAGTTCGCCTGCCACGTCAGCGACGTCAGGAAGCCGGGCGACCTGTTCACCGTCGACCTCGGCCGTGATTCGGTGCTGGTGGTGCGCGGCAAGGACGGCGAGCTGCGGGCCTTTCTCAATGCCTGCCGGCATCGCGGCTCCAAGCTGCGCGACGACGGCCCCGGCCATTGCAAGGCACGGCTGGTCTGCCCCTATCACGGCTGGGCCTACAACCTGAAGGGCGACCTGGTCGGCCTGCCGGCCGAGAGCACCTTTCCCGGCATCGACAAGAAGCAGCTCGGCCTGAAGCAGGTCGAGGTCGAGGTGATGGTCGGCCTGGTCTTCGTGCGCGTCGTGCCAGGCGGTTGCAGCCTCGCCGAAATGTGGAAGGACTATCTCCACATGCTCGAGCCCTATCGGATCGAGGAGATGGTGCCGCTCGACACGGTGGGCGGCGACGTCTGGAAGTGCAACTGGAAGGTCGGCGTCGACAACAACGCCGAGAACTATCACGTCGTGATGGGGCATCCCGGCTATCACCGCATGCTCGACAACGACATGCAGGGCTTCATGAACGAGCACGGCGTGTCGGGCAGCCTGAGCGTGCTGCGCGCCGAGCCGTCGTCGAACTGGGCCGAGCGCATGTATCAGCGCCTGGCGCCCGGGCTCGACAGCCCGCTGCCCGAGGATCTGCGCAGCACCTGGATGTTCTTCTGCATGCCGCCGGCGATCGGCCTCGACTTCTACATCGACAGCATGGATGTCTTCAGCTTCCTGCCCAAGGACGCGGAAACCTGCTACGTGCGCTACCAGGCCTTCGGCTATCCCGACGCACAGCGCGACATGAAGTCGGTGCAGTATCTCAACGCCCGGATCAACACCCAGGTGACTCAGGAAGACAAGGACTTGTCGGAGCGGGTGCAGCTTGGACTGAATTCCTACGGCTTCGAGTTCGGCCCGATGTCGAACTACGAGACGCTGATCCACGACTATCACGAGCGGGTGCGCCAGGCCTGCCCGGTGGCCAGCCTGCCCGAGGCGCCGCCGGCCGGCGAAATCAGGCGGATCAACGCCGAGATGCTGGCGGAGCAGGAAGAAAGGAGCCGGGCGCGGCAGGCGCGGGCGTCCTAGACCAAGATCGCCTCGGATCGAATCGATCCGAGGCGTGAATCTTGGTCTACCTTCTTGATGTAGAGCCGGCGCACGATGCGCGCATACGTGCCCGACGATGCCGTCAGACCTTGCGCCAGACCGTCGCCAGCCAGGGCTGCTGGTCGCACGGCAGGCCGGGCGGGCGGAAATAGTGCTGCAGCTCCTGGAACCCGGCGGCGGTGACGAAGCCGCGCCAGGTGTCGAGATCGTGGTAGCAGCCGTAGCGCTCGCCGCTCAGGCCCTCCTCGTTGCTGCCCCGCGGGTTGGAGCAGAACAGCACGCCCCGGGGTTTCAGGGTGCCGGCGATTTCGAGCAGGACCCGCGAGAGCTCCCGGCTCGGCACGTGGAACAGCGACGCGTTCGCGAACACGCCGTCGAAGCGGCGCGCCGGCAGGTCCAGGGCGAGGAAGTCCTGGTGCAGCACCTCGCATCCGGATGCGGCCCGTGCCATGGCCACGAACGCCCCGGAGCCGTCCAGGCCGACGGCGTCGTGGCCGAGTGACCGGAAATGCCGGAGGTCCCTCCCGGGCCCGCAGCCGAAATCGAGGATCGCGAACGGCGGCGTGCCCTCGATCGCGTCCAGCAGAGCCTGGTAGTTCTGGCTGACGTCGTGATCCCAGGTACCGCTGCGGAAGCTTTCGGCGGACCGCTCGTAATGGCCGATGGTGGTTTCCGAGATGCGCCGCAGTTCCGCGCTGTCGCGCGCAGTGGGCGGCTTGTCGGGACTGCTCATGGACATCGCCCTGCAGATGATCGGTTCCGCCCGGGGGCGCCGCCGCTCAGGCGCTGCGGCGGATGAAGTCCCGGAGATCGGGATAGATCTCGTCGCGCCAGCGCTGTCCGTTGAAGATACCGAAATGGCCGACCCCGGCCTGCAGGCGGTGATGGCGCCGGTCGCTCGGGATGTTCGGGCAGAGCGCGTGCGCCGCCCGGGTCTGCCCGACGCCGGAGATGTCGTCCTTCTCGCCCTCGATCGTCATCAGCGCGGTCTCGGTGATCGCGCGCGGCTCCACGCGCACGCCGCGGTGGGTCATGGTGCCCTCGGGCAGCGCGTGCTCCTGGAACACCGCGCGGATGGTCTGCAGATAGAAATCGGCCGACAGGTCCATCACCGACATGTACTCGTCGTAGAAGCGGCGATGCCCGGCCGCGCTCTCGCCGTCGCCGCGCACCAGATGGCGGAACAGGTTCACGTGCTCGTCGACATGGCGGTCGAGATTCATCGACATGAATCCGGTGAGCTGCAGGAAGCCGGGATAGACCCGGCGGTTGGCGCCGGGATACCAGTGCGGCACCAGGTGGATCACCTTGTGCTCGAACCAGTCGATCGGGCGCGAGGTGCCGAGCTGGTTGACCACGGTCGGGTTGACCCTGGTGTCGACCGGGCCGCCCATCAAGGTCATCGAGCGCGGCTGGTCCGGATCCTTCGCCGCCGCCATCAGCGCGACCGCGGCCAGCACCGGTGGCGACGGCTGGCAGACCGCCAGCACGTGGGCGTCGCGGCCGAGATGGCGCAGGAAGCCGATGAGGTAGTCGATGTAGTCGTCGAGGCCGAAGCCGCCGCGCGCCAGCGGCACGGCGCGGGCGTCGATCCAGTCGGTGACGTAGACTTGGTGCTCGGGCAGCAGCGCGGCGACGGTGCCGCGCAGCAGCGTGGCGTAGTGTCCCGACATCGGCGCCACCACCAGCACCGTCGGATCGCGGCGCCGGCGGGCGGCCTTGCCGGGGGGCAACTGCCGCGCGAAGCGCAGCAGGCGGCAGAACGGCCGCTCCAGCACGACTTCCTCGTGCACGGCCACGCGCGCGCCGTCGACGGTGATTTCGTCGAGGCCGAATTTGGGCTTGCCGTAGCGCCGGGTCGCCCGCTCGAACAGCTCGAGGCCGGCGGCGGTGGCGCGGGCCGCCGGGGTGAAGGCGCCGGGGTTCAGGGGGTGGGAGAAAACATGCTGCATGGCCTCGACGGCGAGGCGTAACGGCGCCAGGGCGGCGAGATGGACGTCCAGGGCCTGATACAGCATGGGCGAATCGCCGGATGTTGCAAACGATTCACCATTATCGCGACGCGACTCCTTAGCGCAACGTGTATCGCGGGACGATTTTCTGTCCGCCGCCGGCCGCGGCGCCGGATTTCACCCGCGTCCTACAGGTACTCCTTCATCTTCGCCGCCATCTGGTCGGACGTGGTGCCATAGCTGAAATGAGTGAGGAAGCGGCCATCCGGCCCCATCAAGTATACGATCGACGAGTGGTCCATGAGGTAATCGGAGGAGCCTTCCTCGACGACCTTCTTGTAGTAGACCCGGTATTCCTTGGCGGCGGCGGCGATCTGCTCGACGCTGCCGGTCAGCGCCACCAGCCGCGGATGGAAATGTCCGGCATAGCCGGCGAGCTGGTCGACGGTGTCGCGCTCGGGGTCGACGGTGACGAAGACCGGTGTCACCTTCATCGCGTCGTCGCCGAGGCTGTCGAGCGCCTGGCTCATGGACTGCAGCTCGGTCGGGCAGACGTCGGGGCAAAAGGTGTAGCCGAAATAGATCAGCAGATACTGGCCGCGGAAATCCGCCTCGGTCACCGCCTTGCCGTGCTGATCGACCAGGTTGAAGGGGCCGCCGACGCTGACCGCCGCGCCCTGCTGCATCCGTGGCGCCAGGTAATGCCAGGCGACGGCGACGGCGATGGCCACGCTCAGCGCGGCGGCGAAGATCAGCGACAGGCGGGCGGCGAGGCTCTTCGGCACGATCATGGTCTCCGCTGCTGGGGGGCAGAGTTCATATAGGCTGCTTCGCGACGGCGCGCCAGTTGCCGCGCCGGCATCAGCATACAGTGCGTGCCGGCGGCGATGCCTGGAAACGTGGCGGATCGCCGCGCCGCCGATTGACCCGTGCCGGCCGACGGCCGATCCTCCGGCGATGAACGCGTCCCTCGCCGGCGCCGGCTCGCTGATCGTGTTGCTGCTCGCGCTGGGCGGCGAGGCGGTGCTGGGCGAGATGCGCTGGCTGTTCGCCCGCGTGCCGCATCCGCGGCTGCTGGTCGGCGAGACCGTCGATTTCCTGGAATCCCGGTTGAACCGCGCCATGCGCGGGCCGCGCAGCCGGCTGGTGCGCGGCGCGCTGGTGGTGGTGGCGGTGCTGGGCCTGGCGATCGGCGTCGGCGTCGGGCTGGCCTGGCTGGTCGACTGGCTGCCCTATCTGTGGCCGCTCGAGCTCCTGCTCATGATCAGCCTGATCGCGCAGCGCGGGCCCTATGTCCGGACCGCGCCGGCGGTGCGCCTGCTGGCCGAAGGCGGGCTGGTGGCCGGGCAGGAGGCGCTGCGGCCGCTCGCCGGCCTCGGTCCCGGCGCGCTCGACGGGCTCGGCCTCGCCGGCACCGTCCGGATCGCTGCCCTGGCGCTCGCCCGGGCCTTCGTGCACGGCGTGGTCGCGCCCTGCTTCTGGTTCGCGCTGCTCGGCCTGCCCGGCCTGTTCCTGCAGCAGGCGGTGCTGGTGCTCGCCGCCCGGCTCCGGGGCGGCCCGCTCGACGACCCCCGCTATCGCGATTTCGGCATGACGGCGGGTCGGCTCAACGACGCGCTCAGCCTGCTGCCCGCCGCCATCGCCGCCCTGATGATCGGGCTGGCCGCCGCCTTCGTGCCGCGCGGTCGGCCGTGGGCGGCGCTCGCCGCCGCGTGGCGCGGCGATGCCGGCAATCTGGGCGGTACCGGCCGCGGTCCGGCCGCGGCGCCGGGGCGGGCGATCGCCGCCGCGCTCGGGCTCGATCCCGGCGCCGGCCCGACCGAGCTCGAGCGCGCGCGCATGCTGTACGCCGTCGCCTGCCTGATCAACGCCGGCGCGATCGCCGCGCTGGCGCTGCTGCTGCTGTCGGTGTGAAGGGCATTCAGGACAAATCCTCTCCCGTTGCGGGAGAGGGAGGGGCCCATCGCGTCAGCGATGGGAGGGAGAGGGAGCTGTCGGAACGTGCGCGCCGCCGCGCGCCGGCCCCTCCCGCTGCCCCCTCCCGCAAGGGGAGGGGGAGGAGGCTCCGGTGCCTCAGTACGGCGACAGCGCGTTCTTGAGCTGCTGGGCGTTCGGGTTGGAGAGCTTGCGGGCGATGACGATGTCGTAGGGCGTGGCGCCCTGGCCGTAATACGCCTCGTTCCAGGAATCGCGCTTCAGGATGCCGGCGCCCTCGAACGACACGCCGCCGAACAGCCCGGCGGTCTTGGCGAAGGAGTAGACGTCGGCCTCGAGATTGGTGGTGGTGTCGGCGCCGATGCCCTTGCCGATCGGCCCGGCCGCGATGCTCATGTCGCCGCCGAACTTCATCTGGTTGTCGAGCACCGCGTCGAGCGCCTTCTGGCTCATGATGGTGAACACCACCTCGGAGACCTGGCCGCCGATCTGCAGGCCGATCGAGCCGGCCGCCAGGGTGTAGAACGCCGGATCGCTCCAGCCGCTCTCGCCGCGCGCCACCAGCACGCCGGTGCCGCCCTCGCCGCCCAGGATGAAGCCGCCCTTGATCAGCTGCGGATAGATCAGCACCGCCCTGGCGCGCTTGACATAGCCCGGCAGCTCGCCGAACTCCTCGCTGGTGATCAGCTTGTCGAAGCTGATGCGGGCCTTGTCGACGACCTCCTGCTGGTCGGACAGCGCCCAGGCCGGGCGCGTCGTGCCGAGGCCGAGGCCCGCGCCAAATCCGACGGCGGCCATTCCCGCCAGGGGAAGGCCGGCCAGGGTGGCTCGCAGGAACGCACGGCGCTTCATGGTTACGGGCATTCTTGGATCCTCGTTCTGTCTGATCGGTTCAGTCCGATCGATCGGCCACGGCGAACCGCAGGGCGCGAGTCGCCGGCTGGAACTGGCGCTCAGCAATAGCTACAGCGCGAAACTTTGGCAATGTTAAGGCAGGTACTTCCTCGCCTCGGTACCGGTCCTGGGCGCGTGGCCAGCGGCCATTGTAGCGGGATTCGGACCGGAAATCGCCCGGTTGGAAACCGCCCGGTGGATTTCCGCTTCCTGGTCTCGGACGCCTATGAAACACTCGAGGGGCGGAATGGTTCCAAGCCGTTCCTTCCCCGTCTCCCCACGACACCGGATTGGCCATGGCGCGGCTCGTCGATCTCACCCACGTGTTCGAGGACGGCATGCCGGGTCTCGCCATGACCGGGCCGGACGGGCAGAAGGTGACGCTCGGCGCGCGCATCCGGCCGTTCGTCACCCACGAACAGTCGCGGGCGCGCTATGGCGGCAAGGCCGAGTTCACCATGACCGAGATGGCGTTCCAGACCTCGCTCGGCACCTACATCGATTCGCCCTATGTGCGCTGGGCCGAGCGGCGCGACGTTTCCGCGCTCACCCTCGACGAACTGGTGCTGCCGGGCCTGCTGCTCGATCTCGCCGGCCGCGCCGCCGGCGCGGCAGTGGCGCCGGACGAGATGACGGCGGCCGCCGGCGGCAGTCTGGACGTCGCCGGCAAGGCGGTGCTGTGCCGCTTCGGCTGGGACCGCCATTGGGGCCAGGCCGCGTACGGCGATTGCCCCTATCTGTCGCGCGAGTCGCTGCGCCTGCTGATCGACGGCGGCGCGCGCCTGCTCGGCGTCGACTGCGGCAATGTCGACTCGTTCCGCGATCCCGAGCGGCCGGCCCATAGCTGGCTGCTGGAACGCGACATCCTGGTGGTGGAGAACCTGCGCGGCCTCGACGCGCTGGCGGGGGCGGGCCGCTTCCGCTTCTTCGCGCTGCCGATCAAGGCCAAGGGCGCCGGCTCGATGCCGATCCGCGCCTTCGCCGAGATCGGCGACGATTGAGCGGCGGCGCCGGGACGCGGCAGATGCGCGAGGTGAGCGCGGCGGAGCTTCGGGCCTTCGTGCTGCAGCGCCTCGGCCTGCTGGGGCCGCTGCTGCCGGCCGCGAACGCCGTCGCCGGGGCGCGCAGCCTCGGCATGATCCAGATCGATTCGATCCGGGTCTGCGGCCTGCGCAACCACGAGCTCGCCTGGGTCGCCCGCAGCGAGGCCGAGGTGCCGGCGCTGTACCAGGCGTTCTACGGCGACGGCCATTTCCGCGAGACCCACTATCCGGTGTTCGCCACCAGGCGGGACTGGCTGCCGGCCCTGGTCACCGGCTTCTCCGACCTGAGGGAGCGGGACAAGCAGGGGCGCAGGGCGCTCAAGCCGGTGATGCGCCGGGTGCTCGCCCATATCCGCGACCACGGCCCGTCGAGCCCGGCCGACTTCGCCTCGGAGCGCATCGTCGGCGGCTTCAACACGGTCAAGGCGACCACCCAGGCGCTCGAGTATCTCTGGGTCGACCGGGTGCTGCAGATCGCCGGGCGCAGCGACAATTTCCATCGCCTGTTCGACCTGACCGAGCGCGCCGCGCCCGAGCTGGTCGCCTGGCGGAAGCCGGCGACGCGCGAGTACGAGGCGTTCCTGTTCGACTCCGCCCTCGCCGTGCTGAAGGCGGCGACGACCCGCCAGCTCACCGAGCGGGTGTCGCTGCATTACGGCCATTGGCGCGGGCCGCGCATGGCCGCGGCCCAGCGCATCACCGAGAAGATGCTGGGGGATGGCCGCGCCCGCGGCGTTGTCGTCGCCGACCTGCCGGACCGGCCGGTCTACTGGTACCTGGCGGACGACGAGGCCGGATGGGAGGCGTCGGCGCGGGCGATGGCCGATCCGGCGGCGCCGGTCAGGATCGTGCCGCCGCTCGACAACCTGCTGTTCAGCCGCCGGCGCCTCGCCGAGCTGTTCGGCGTCGACTACAAGTTCGAGGCCTATACGCCGATCGACCAGCGGCGGTTCTACTTCGCCATGCCGATCGTCCACCGCGACCGCATCGCCGGCGTGGTCGACGCCAAGCTCGACCGCAGCGGGCGGCGGCCGGCCTGGAACATCGTCGGGCTGGAGCTGACGGAAGACATGCCGGTGGACGCGCTGCGGGCCGCGCTCCACCGCCTGGCGCGCATCGCCGGGGCCGAGAAAGTGGCGGTCACGACGCGCGCGCCGCGCGACCTGAAGCGCGCGCTGGCAGGAAATATTTCCTAGATCCGAGCCAAGCTCCACCCCCTCCCCGACCCTTGTATCTGGACAGGGGTGAGTAGTCATGGATGATCG
>CAYJQC010000045.1:0-28104 GCA_964372215.1 uncultured Rhodospirillaceae bacterium | reverse complement strand
GAGAATCTCACGATCAGCCCCCGCTATGAATCCTATCTTTGCATCAGTGCACTAGTTGGTGCTGCGCCCCAATGCTTGGCCGTTCTCGTCGGCCAGCCCGACCAGCACCCGGTCGCCGTTCGAAGCGACCCGGAACATGCCGTAGCGCGCATCGGCGTAGAGCCCGGCTTCACCCTCCTGGAAGAAGAACGCATCGGTGCCGAAATCGAGCCGGCCGTCGGCGCGCAGGCCGGCGAAGCGCAACCGCAGCTCGTCCGGCGCCGGCGCCGTGCCGTCATCGAGCCGCGCCAGGGTGGCGATGCCGGCGGCGTCGATGCGCATGATGGCGATGCCGCCCGCTGCCGGCGGCGCGCTGCCGGCGGGCGGGCGCGACACCGAGTCGGCGAAGTCGAGCTGCATGTAGTCGCCCTGGAGCAGCGCACGCGGATCGACCGGGCGCAGCTCGAGCAGCACCAGCTGGCTGGCGCCGAGGATGCGCTGCTTGTCGACGATGATGGCGTTGGCGACGGCGAGCACCAGCAGCAGGCCGCCGAGCACCAGGAGACGGCGGGGCCAGCTCATGGCGCCGCCCGCCGATGTCGCCACATGACCAGCGCGTACAGGCCGAGGCCGACCGCGCCGGCCGCCATCAGGATCAGGCTCTTCTCCAGCAGTGTCATCTGCAGGTCGTAGTAGAAGCGCGCGACGAAGTAGGCCTGGAACAGCACGGCGGTCGCGCCGAGCCCGCGCAGGCCCAGCACGAAGGCCAGCATCATCAGCACCAACGCCGCCGAGCCGCCGACCGGCAGCAGCACGCAGGCCGCGACCAGCCCGGCGGCGAGCGCCAGCGTGGTCGCGTCGCTCGCGGCGCGCCGCGACAGGCGCCGGTGCAGCACCAAGAGCGCGACGGCGAGGCCCGCGCCGATCGCCCGCGCCGGCCAGCCCTCGCCGTCGGCGCCGGCCGCCAGCACGCCGTAGTCGACGACCACCATCAGCGCGGGTGGGGCGAGCAGCAGGGCGGCGGCGAGCGGCGCCACGTCGCGCCGCGGCGGGTAGAGCGTCAGGCCGACTCCGGCGAGGCTGGCGAGGGCGAAGAGGTCGACGAGGTAGGGTATGCGGTCGATGTCGAAGCCGACGATCACCAGCGCGAGCGCCAGCGCCGCGGACGCGAACTGGGTCGGCCGGTCGCGGCCCTCGGCGATCGCCACGGCGGTGCCGAGCCCGGCCACCGCGGCGGCGGTCCAGAACGACCAGGACTCGATCAGCACCGCGGCGGTGGCGGTCGCGACCCCGGCGGTCGACAGCGCGCTGGCGAGCTGGGCCAGGAAGGCGCCGCCGCGCCGGAATGCCCGCATCACCACCGCGACGGCGAAGCAGGCGGCGCCGATTCCGACCCCCGCCGACGCCTCTTCCTCGAGATCGACGCCGACGATGAAATCGAGGAACAGCAGCACGAAGGCGAGCATCAGGAGCGCCGCGATCCAGGCGCCGATGCCGAGCAGCGCCTGGATGTAGACCGGGGTGCGGCTGCCCGCACCATCGCCGGCGGCGTCGAGCACGCGCCGGGAAGCGGTCGCGTCGAGCCCGAGCGCGGCGCAGAGCCGGGTCAGGTCAGCCACGGCGCGCCGCCGTGCCGCGCCGGAGGGAGTCGAGCAGCCGCGCCGCGCCGGCCATCACCGCGACCGACCAGAAGATCAGCAGGCCGAGGCTGGCGAGGGCGGTCTCGATGTCGTCGTCGAAGCCGAGGCTGTCGGCGATCAGCCGCGCGAACAGGCCGATCAGAAACAGCGCGCCGAAGCCGGTGGCGGCGGCGAGCACGCCAAGATCGGGCAGCCGGCGCCGGTAGACTGCGGCGAGCAGGCCGAGGGCGACCAGCAGGCCGGCGGGGGCGAGAACGGTGTCGCCGGCGGCGCTGCGCCAGATCTCCTGCGCGTCGTCGAGCAGGAACTGCCAGGTGCCGATGGCGAAGCCGGCGAGGCCAGCCATGACCGGCACCAGGCGGGTCCAGCGGGCGCCGGCCCAGGACTGGCCGCGCGCCACCAGCACCTCGCGCGCCGCCAGCGCCAGGAACGGCAGCAGCGCCAGCGCGACCAGCGCCTGGGTGTCGCTCAGCAGCTCGCGCGGCAGCAGCACCTGACCGGCATACAGCACCGCGGCGATCTGCAGCACCGCCAGCCAGACCAGCCAGTGGGCGGCGTTGTTGGAGGCCAGCGCCCAGGGCAGGCTGAGCCCGGCCCACAGGGCGAACAGCTGCCAGGGATCGGCGCCGGTCTGGTAGACCTGCCCGATCACCGCCAGCAGGACCCCGGTCAGCACGCTCGCGGCGATCAGGGCGGCGGCGCCTTCCGGCCGCACCGTGCCGCGCCACAGGGCGAGCGCCGCGGCCAGCGCGATGCCGGCCTCGACCACCGCGAACTTGGCGAGATCGGGCAGGTCGGCCCAGTTGTAGGCGAAGAAGAACGCCGCCCCCGCGAGCAGGTGGCCGAGGCCGAGCGCCAGCAGCGCGTGGCGGGCCCAGCGGCTCCAGAACGCGGCATCGCGCACCAGGGCGAGCGCCTGTGGGTGCCGTGCGGCGGGCAGGATCCCGGCCCGCCGCAGCAGTCCGATCTCGTTCCGTCCGACGTCCACCGCCGCCACCACGCCCCGCCATGATTCCGGCGCCAGCGTCGCAGGGCGCCGGCCGGACCGCAATGGCGTCATGTTCGGCGGCCGAAATGGTTACCGGCGCCGTAACACATTAATGCTTGCGCCGCCGCCGCGAATCCCTATGGTCCCTCCCCGAAACGCAGACGCACGTGCCTATGGCCCTCGTGGTTACGCAACGACGGAAAGCGTTCTTTTTGGACTAGCCGGGTGGGTTCCCGGCGCGCCGAGAGGAAGCTGTCGATGATTGCTGACCGTACGGGGCCGCGGCCCCACTATCTTGTCCTCGCCCGCAGCGCCGTCCGTCGGCCCGGAGCCGTCCGGGCCGAAGGCGTCTGCCCGGCGCCCGCCCGCGGCTATCTCACGCTGATCGGGCGCAAGAACCCGCTCTCGAGTATCCGCCGGCGCGGCTGATCGCCGTCGCCGTCCTGCCGTCGTCGCCCGGAGGTGCTTCCGGTGCCGACGGAGTGCCTTCGCTTCGCCGTCCGGCGCAGGGGACGGCGTCAGCCCAAGACCGAACAGGGGGCGCATGAGCCACCGATCGCAGCGCTGCGATCCGATCATGCGCCAGGAGCGGAACCGATGACCGATCGCATCCACCGATTTCTCGCCGACACCCGGCCGGAGACCCCGTGCCTGGTGGTCGATCTCGACATCATCGAGTCGAACTACCGCGAGCTGCAGCGGTCGCTGCCGCTGGCGCGCATCTTCTATGCCGTCAAGGCCAACCCGGCGCCCGAAGTGGTGCGCCGCCTGGCCGAGCTCGGCGCCAGCTTCGACACCGCGAGCCGCGTCGAGATCGAGCTGTGCCTGGCGATGGGCGCGACACCCGAGCGCATCTCCTTCGGCAACACCATCAAGAAGCAGAAGGACATCGCCTGGGCCTATGCCCAGGGGGTTCGGCTGTTCGCCTTCGACAGCGACGCCGAGCTCGACAAGCTGATCGAGTCCGCGCCCGGCGCCAGCGTGTTCTGCCGCCTGCTCACCGATTGCGGCGGCGCCGAGTGGCCGCTCTCGCTCAAGTTCGGCTGCGCGCCGGCGATGGCGGCGGCGCTCCTGCTGCGCGCCCGCGATGCCGGGCTCGACGCCTGCGGCCTGTCCTTCCATGTCGGTTCGCAGCAGACCAACCTGGCGCAGTGGGACGCGGTGCTGGCCGAGGTCGGGCGCCTGTTCCGCCGGCTGCGCGAGGACGGGCTCGAGCTCAGGCTGGTCAATCTCGGCGGCGGCTTCCCGGCGACCTATCGCCGCCAGGTGCCGGGCGTCGAGGCCTATGGCCAGGCGATCATGGGCGCGATGACCCGCCATTTCGGCAATCGCCAGCCGGAGATGATCGTCGAACCCGGCCGCGGCCTGGCCGGCAATGCCGGGCTGATTCAGGCCGAGGTGGTGCTGATCTCGCGCAAGGACTACGCCGACCGCAAGCGCTGGGTCTATCTCGACATCGGCAAGTTCGGCGGGCTGGCCGAGACCATGGACGAGGCGATCAAGTACGAGATCCGCACGCCGCGCGACGGCGGCGCCAGCGGCCCGGTGGTGCTGGCTGGCCCGACCTGCGACAGCGCCGACGTGATGTACGAGAAGACCAGCTATCGGCTGCCGCTCGACCTCAGGGTCGGCGACCGGGTGGAGATTCTCGGCACCGGCGCCTATACGTCGAGCTACTCGGCGGTCAACTTCAACGGCTTCGCGCCGCTCAAGACTTATTGTATCTAGGATCGCGTCTAGGACTGAACACCCTGTCGGAGAAACCGAGAGCCGGGCAACGCAACCCGGCGGCGGCGCAGGCAAGAACCGGAAGAGGAGGTGCATGATGTTCGGAAAAATCGGCTTCAAGGGCCGCATCCTGATGATCGGATACGGCTCGGTCGGGCACTGTGCCATGCCGCTTCTGGTGAAGCATATCGACATGCCGCTCGACCGCATCACCGTGGTCGACGGCGACGACCATTCCGCCGACATCGCGAAGTTCCGCGAGATGGGCGTGAAATACGTCGTGAAGCCGATCGTGCCGGCCAACATGGAAGAGGTGCTGTCGACCTATCTCGAGCCCGGCAGCATGCTGCTCAACCTCAGCGTCAACGTGTCGTCGGTGGCGCTGATGAACTGGTGCCAGGCCAATGGCTGCACCTATCTCGACACCTGCATCGAGCCCTGGGCGCATTACTACGACAACCCGAACATCCCGGTGCACGAGCGCACCAACTACTACCTGCGCCACACGGCGAAGGAGAACGGTGCGAAGTGGGCCAAGGGCGGACCGACCGCCGTCGTCACCCACGGCGCCAACCCCGGGCTGATCAGCCATTTCGTCAAGGCGGCGCTGCTCGAGACCGCCGGACATGTCGGCCTCGACGCCAGCAAGCCCACCACCCGGGAGGGCTGGGCCAAGCTGATGCAGCAGACCGGCACCAAGGTGATCCACGTCGCCGAGCACGACACCCAGATCGCCAACGTGCCGAAGCGCCCCGGGGAATTCGTCAACACCTGGTCGATCCCGGGCTTCTGGGGCGAAGGCATGCAGCCGGCCGAGCTCGGCTGGGGCACCCACGAGAAGGAGCTGCCGCCGGAGGGCCAGACCCACGAGGTCGGCTCGCGCTCGGCGATCTACCTGAACCGGCCCGGCATGATCACCGAGGTGCGCTCGTGGACGCCGCTCGGCGGGCCGCTGATCGGATTCTGCATCACCCACGGCGAGTCGATCACGCTGTCCGACTACTTCACCGTCTGGAATGGCGACAAGGCGGTATTCCGCCCGACCGTGCACTACGCTTATCACCCCTGCAACGACGCGGTGCTGTCGGTGCGCGAGATGGTGATGAGCGGCTACAAGGTGCAGCCGCGGGTGCGCCTCATGGGCCGCGAGATCGTCGAGGGCATCGACGAACTGGGCGCGCTGCTGATGGGCGATCACGGCGCCCTGTGGTACGGCTCGCAGCTCTCGATCGGCGAGGCGCGCCAGCTTCTGGGGCCGGAGTTCAACGCCACCTCGATCCAGATCGCCGCGCCGGTCCTGGCCGCCGCCATCTGGATGATCCAGAATCCCAAGAAGGGCTTCACCGAGCCCGAGGCGATCGACCACGATTTCGTGCTCGACATCTGCAAGCCCTATCTCGGGCCGGTGGTCGCCGCGCGCTCCGACTGGACTCCGCTCAAGGACCGCTCGGTGATCATCGAGGAACACGGCCTCGACTACGACGACCACTGGCAGTTCAAGAACTTCCGCGTGATGTAGGAACGCCGACGCGGCGCGGGCACGCCAGGAAGGCGGAGAATCACGGAGGCACCGCGGCGCAGCGGAACTGGAAATCGGCGCGCCGCAGCTTCTTCCAGATGTCATCGCCGGGCCCACGGGTACGGCCGACTGCCATCCCGGGAACAAGCTCGACCCGGCGATCCAGCCCGCCGTCCGCTCGGGTCTCGACATGGATGCGCGGATCAAGTCCGCGCATGACAATGTTCCTGTGTGATGACGCGGACAGCTTGCTCCCGGCCATTCGATCGCCGGTGGAGAAGTGCCGCTTGGTGCTCAGGCCGCCTTGGCGAAGTGCAGACGGGGCTTGAGACCGGCGCGTGCGGCCAGCATCAGCAGCATGTCGAGACTGAACCGCTCCCACTTGCCGCGCACGAGATTGCTGACTCGCGATTGGCTTATGCCGAGCTCGGCTGCCGCCCGGGCCTGAGTCCACCGCCGCTCCTCGATCAGCAGCCGCAGCCGCGCCATCAGATCGGCGCGCATCGCAAGCACCATCGCCTCGTCCGGCGAAAAACCGAGATCGAGGAACACGTTGCCGCTGGACTTGGTGACTCTTTCCTTGGGCATCGCTCAATCTCCAATCTGCCGGAATCGGCGGTGCGCGATACCGACGTCCGGACCGCTCGAGGCGCGGGTCTTCTTGCGAAAGGCATGCAGCACGTAGATCCCTTCGCGTCGGCTGGCCAGGTAGATCACCCGCCACTCGCCGTCCCGGTGGATCCTGATCTCGTAGACACCGGGTCCGATTGCCGGCATCGGCTTGAAATCGGACGGCATCAGGCCGTTCTGCACCTGCCACAGCTCGTACCCGGCAATGCGCCGTGGTTCCGGCGGGAACTTCGCCATCTCCGAAAGACTGCTGCCGACGAAGAACAACGGCTTCATGCAGGGCCGATTATATATTAATTTATATAATTTGCCAAGCCGCAAAGATCGTGCTTCCAGCCCGGTCCCGACCGACTTTCACCGCCACTCGATGCGCGGCAGGCGCAGCAGCTTGGCCGGCCCGACCCAGAGCGCGCCGTCCTGCAGGGTGATCGGCGCGGTCAGCTCCGGCTCGCCGTCGACCGGCGAGGGCCGGGCCAGCACGGCCAGCACGATCTTGGCGAGACTCCCGTCGCGCGGGCCGACCGTGCCGCTCGCCACCAGCGCGTCGATCGCCGCCTCGTGACCGCTGAGCGTGGTCGACAGGGCGCCGATCGGCTGCAGCGCGGAGTCGAGCGCGAAGGTGCCGGTGCCGGTCACCACCAAGGGCCCCCAGTAGCCGACGATGCGGCTCAGTTCCAAGGTGCCGCCGTCGTCGCGCCAGGCGGCGAGACCGTCGCTGAGCGCCGGGACATGGCCGGGAATCCGGCCCATCACGGCGCCGTCGAGCTCCAGCTTCTGGACCTCGCGGCCAAGCGGTGTCGCCGCGTCCGGCGGCAGCACGACGCCGGCGAGCGCGATCTCGAAGCCGAGGCTCGGCTTGGTGTGGTCGGTGCCGGGATTGGCCGCCGGTAGGATCCGCAGCCGCGCGCTCTCGGCGACCAGGCTGCGGTCCGGTGCGCTGTCCTCGACCACCAGCAGGTCGCCCAGGATCGCTTCGGCCTCGCCGAGGCGGCCGTCGGTGCCGAAGCTCGCCCGGCCGCTCGCCGCGCGGGCGTCGAGCACGACATGGCGGGCGGCGCCGCCGGCGCCGAATTCGAGATCGTGGCGCCCGGGCGCGAACGCCTCGGCATCGAGCGGCGTCCAGGGCCGCGCCCGCAGGGTCAGTTCCGGCCCCTGCCAGCGCCAGGGCTCGGCATCCGGCGGGCCGGCGATCACGGGATCGGCGAGCCGCGCCGCGAGCCGGAACGGAAAGCCGCCGATGTCGGGGCCGGCATAGGAAACCTCGTAGCCCTCGGCGCGGCGCTGCTCGGCCCAGCGCGCGATGCCCTCGGCGAGGGTGTTCGCGGCGGCGTGCCAATAGACGGCATAGCCGGCGACGGCGGCCAGCACGGCGACGGCGGCGATGACGATGGCACGGCGCATGGCGGCTCGGTCGGCAATGAATGCAGGGCGCCAGCATAGCATCGGCCGGGGTTTCCGACGTCTCGAACCTCACCCATCGACAGGCTCCGGGTGAGGCCCTCATGCTGAGCCTGTCGAAGCATGCGGGCCTGGCCGCTGGACCAGGGCGGCCTTGCTTCGTCCCCTCCCCCTGCGAGAGCATGGTCGGATCGCACGGGAACACTGCGATCCCTGAATCATGCTCTAACTTCAAAAAGGCAGACCAAGACTCACGCCTCGGATCGATTCAATCCGGGGCGATCTTGGTCTAGGATGCCGCGACCGCCACTTCGCACCAGACCATGACCGCTTCCGATGCCACGCCGGCCAGCCGCGTCTGGCGGGCCACGACGCCCGGCCTGTTCGTGTTCCTGTGGAGCACCGGCTTCATCTTCGCGAAGATGGGGCTGCCCTATGCCGAGGCCTTCACCTTCCTGTCCTGGCGCTTCGCCATCGTCACCGCGCTGATGCTGGTGGTTGCGCTCGCGACCGGCGCGCCCTGGCCGCGCGACCTCAAGGCGGCGGGTCATATCGCTGTCGTCGGCGTGCTGATGCACGGCACCTATCTCGGCGGCACCTTCGCGGCGATGGGCGCCGGCGTGTCGGCCGGGGTGGCGGCGCTGATCGTCGGCCTGCAGCCGCTGCTGACCGCCACCGTGGTCGGGCCGTTCCTGGGAGAACGGGTCAGCCGGCGCCAGTGGCTCGGGCTCCTGCTCGGCTTCGCCGGGGTCACCCTGGTGCTGTGGAACAAGCTCGGGCTGGGCGAGGCGCCGCTCTGGGGCTACGGCTTCTCGTTCCTGTCGCTCGTCGGCATCACCGTCGCAACGCTCTACCAGAAGCGGTTCTGCAGCACCATGGACTGGCGCAGCGGCGGCGTGATCCAGTATGCGGCGGCGACCCTGGCGATGGTGCCGCCGGCCCTGTTGTTCGAGACCGGCGTGGTGCGCCTGACGCCCGAGTTCATCCTCGCCGTCGCCTGGCTGGTGGTGATGCTGTCGTTCGGCGCGGTCACCCTGCTGAACTGGCTGATCCGGCGCGGCGCCGCGGCCAAGGTGGCGAGCCTGTTCTACCTGGTGCCGCCGGTGGTGGCGGTCGAGGCCTATGTGATCTTCGACGAGGTGCTGCACGCCACCGCGCTGGCCGGCATGGCGCTGACCGCGCTCGGGGTGGCGCTGGTCATGCGGCGCTGAGGGACCCCATGGCGAAGCGCAGGCAACCCATCGGCAAGGTGGTCGAGGGCAGCGCGGCGGAGCGCCGGCTGATCGACGCCCGCCGGCTGGCGCTGCCGGCGGGCGCGGATTTCTGGGTGTTCGGCTACGGCTCGCTGATGTGGCGGCCGGGCTTTCCCTATCTCGACTGCCGGCCGGCCCTGCTGCGCGGCTGGCACCGCGCCTTCTGCGTCTTTTCGCAGCACTATCGCGGGACGCGCGAGAAGCCCGGACTGGTGCTCGGCCTCGACCGCGGCGGCGCCTGCCGCGGTCGCGCCTTCCTGGTGGCCGCCGATGACGGGCCGTCGGTCGCCGACTACCTGCATGGCCGCGAGATGATCTCCGGGGTCTACGAGCCGCGCTGGGTCGCGGTGGAGACGGCGGACGGCAAGCTGCGCGCCGCCACCTATCTCGCCGATCGCGGCCACGAGCAGTATGCCGGCAAGCTGTCCGAGGCCGAGCTGATCCGCCACATCCTGCAGGGCCACGGCAGCGCCGGCAGCAATCTCGACTACATCGAGAACACGGTGCGCCATCTCGACGAACTCGGCATCGCCGAGGGCGCCCTGCACCGCCTGCTCCGGGCGGTCGAGACACAGGCGGGGATAGGTTAGCCCCCGCCGGCCTTGTCACGCAGCGGCCGTCGCCTACATGCCGAGCGCCCGCATGAAGCTGAGCTGGTAGGATTCGCCGCCCATGCGGTCGAAGGCGGTGCGCGGCCGCTCATGGGCGTGCACATGGTCGGCGCCGTGGCGCTGCAGGATCTCGAGCGCCCGCCGCTCGTGGGCGGGATCGTCGGCATGGACCCAGAGCGGGATGCCGCCGCGCTCGATCTGCTCCATCAGGTGGCGGCGGTGGCGCCGTTCCAGCAGGCGCACCAGCCCATAGCCGGCCGCGCCGGCAACGGCGCCGGTGATCGCCGCGGCGATCAGCGCGGCGAGCGCGCTGCCGCCGGCCGCGACCACGATTCCGGCCGCCACGATCGCGCCGACATAGACCAGCCCGCCGACGATCGCCGCCTCGCCCTCGATCCGGGAATCGATGCCGACATAGTGCCGGGTCGGCACCCCCGGATCGTCCTCCAGCTCGGCGACGCTGTCGCTGTCATGGCCGAGCCGCGCCACCACCTCGGCGTGGCCGGCCAGCAGGCTCAGGGAGGCGCGGTCGAAGCCGGCGATCAGCAGGGCGTCGGCGGCGGCGCGCAGGGTCGCCTCGCCCTGGAACACCCCGACCACCTCGCGCGGCGCGCCGGCGCCCGTGGGTCCTGCCGTCATCGTGTTGGCCATGGGGGTGCCTCCTGTTCCAGGTGAGACCCGCGGGGCCATCCGATCGGCGTGGCTGGTCCGACCCGAGTCGGATGGCCGGCGCGATGATGCCGTATAAATACATGATGCGAGCAAACTGGACCAACTGCAAGGCCAGCAGCCGATGGCAAAGCGGCGACTACCCATCTCAAAATGCGCGCAGGCATCCGATTCCTTTCAGATACCTGCGTGCTTAGTTGCTTAATCTCCAGAGCCAGAAGGGTGTTACTACTACTTCTTGCTCTGACCCTTCTTTTCATCCTGGGCCAGGACTGATGCGGCAAGCGTGGCCGCCTGCTTCTGAGTTGCCTTGCCGGTGGACAGCACCTTTCCGGCAATCGATGACGTCTTGCTAGAGGACTGCTTCGTGGGCATGCTGTTCTCCATAACGAACGATAGATGACTTCGACAAGCTCCTGAGAGAACGGCCTTTCGATGATTCTGTCTGCGTTAACGCATTGAATCTCTTGACAGAACTCGCCAGGGAACATACAAATACGGCGGTGGTCACGCCATCAGGGCGGCTACCCTCATGGCGTGACACACCGCGACGCTTTCAACGCGCGAACTTTTCGCACTGAGTACCTGCCTTTCTCCGGTCCGACGCCGGCCTAGAGGCAGCGGTTGCCAACCGCCTAAATGGGCCACGGAGTCACATTCCGTGGCCCTAATGCTTAGTCAGGCTGCGTCCTGGTCTGCCGACGCACCACCCGCCAAAAACTGAATGAGTGTCCAAACAGCTTTGCGCTCTTCGTCACCAATTTCCTGCCGCTTCAATAGGTCGATGAGCTGGTACTCCAAAGGAATTGAGGGAGCGTCGCTCTTACTTCCACCTCCTCTGCCGACTTCACCCGATCTCGCCCCCTCATTCTTCCCGTGTTCGACCGGTAGTGCGGGCGAAGTGGCAAGCTGAGTCGGTTTACTGAATCTTCCATTGTGAGCGATGAAGTTGGCGTAGGTGGCCGAGGAGGAGAAGGCTTGGCGCGCACGCTCTTTCTGCTTAGGTGGCACGCCCAGCGACTCCATTTGTCGCTCAATCGCTACAGGAGGTGGTAGCGGGTGGCCGTTATATCGCTCGAACATTGCGGCATAGAGGGGAATCCTGAGAAACGCCTCGGCCTTGGCCGCCGCATCGGTCGTACTATCCAATATGCGCAGCCCAATTGGCTCCAGCCAGACTTGCGCCTGTTCGGTTCCAATCAGGCCGAACATCTTCGCAGCCGATAGGCGGCCGCGAAACGTTCCGCCAGATACGGATTGGTTCATCGCAACTGCAAGCGCGGTTTGACTGATTTTGGCACGCCCGCCTTCCCCATGAAGAGCGCGCGCCAATTCCACGGCTCTCTCTAGGTCGGTATAGGGGAACTCGATGAGTGACCGCTCGCGCTTTCGCCCGTTGGGCAGGCCCGTGGCTCCGCCATTCTCTTGTTCGACGACGATCTGATCACGCATGTCCGGGCTTCCTTCCCCAAATCTGGGCAACTTCCGAAAACGATAACACGGACGAATGGAATTCGCAACGCCGCAACGCGGAATATATCGTTATCTGGTCAAGTCGCGCTAATAGGTCGTTACAAGCTCGCTTGCCATCCGTATAAGTATGCAGCGAATGGCTTGGGGAAGCCGCTCAACTGCACTTCGAATAGCCGCAGGAGGTGCAGAGGTCGCAGCCTTCCTGGCGGATCAGCGACGGCTGGCTGCATTTCGGGCAGCGCGGCAGCAGGCCGGTCGCGCCGTGGCTGCCGCCGCCGCCATTGCTGCCGACTCCGCCGCCGCCCGGGCCGGGGCCGGCGATCGCCTTCTGCTCCAGGGCCGCCACCATCTCGTGCCGCTCGCGGCCGGGATCGGGCATGAAGCCGATGGCGATCATGTGCTGCTCGATCACCTCGCCGATGGCGGCCAGCAGCGAGGGCACGTAGCGCCCGCCCATCCAGACCCCGCCGCGCGGATCGAACACCGCCTTCAGCTCCTCGACCACGAACGAGACGTCGCCGCCGCGGCGGAACACCGCGCTGATCATGCGGGTCAGGCCGACCGTCCAGGCGTAGTGCTCCATGTTCTTGGAGTTGATGAACACCTCGAACGGCCGCCGGCGGCCGTCCTGCACGATGTCGTTGATGGTGATGTAGATGGCGTGGTCGCTCTCCGGCCACTTGATCTTGTAGGTGTGGCCGGGCAGCGCCTCGGGCCGGTCGAGCGGCTGGGTCATGTAGACCACGCCGCCGGCCTCGTACATGTCCTGCGGCCGGGGTGTCGGCGCCTCGAGCGGCAGCTCGGGCTCGGCCGAGGGCTTCGTCGCCGGCGTCACCTCGAGCACGGCGCCGGTGACCTCGTTCGGGCGATAGGTGGTGCAGCCCTTGCAGCCGAGCTCGTAGGCCTGGAGGTAGACGTCCTTGAAGGCCTCGAACTTCAGGTCGGCCGGGCAGTTGATGGTCTTGGAGATCGAGGAATCCACGTATTTCTGCACCGCCGCCTGCATCACCACGTGGTCGGCCGGGGTCAGGGTCTGGGCGTCGACGAAATAGTCCGGCAGCGCCGTGGTCTCGCCCTTGAGGCGCCGGAACAGGCGATAGGCGTGATCGGTCACCTCCTCGCTCACGCGGCTGCCGTCGGGCATCAGCACGTTGCGGGTGTACTTGAAGCTGAACACCGGCTCGAGCCCGGAGGACACGTTGTCGGCGAACAGCGAGATGGTGCCGGTCGGTGCGATCGAGGTCAGCAGGGCGTTGCGGATGCCGTGGCGGGCGATACCGTCGCGCACGTCCTCGTCGAGTTCCCCGACCGTCTCGCCGGCCAGGTACTTCTCGGCGTCGTAGAGCGGGAAGGCGCCCTTTTCCGCCGCGAGCTCGGTCGAGGCCAGATAGGCGCTGCGCTGGATCGCCTTCATCCAGGTCTCGGTCAGGGCAACGCCCACGGTGCTGCCATAGCGCGCCCGGCACATGATGAGCGCGTCGGCCAGGCCGGTGACGCCGAGGCCGATGCGGCGCTTGGCCTGCGCCTCCTGAAGCTGCTGCGGCAGCGGGAAGCGCGAGGCGTCGATGGCGTTGTCCATCATGCGCACGGCGAGCCGCACGTTGCGCTCGAGCGCCGCCATGTCGAGCGCCGCGCTCTCCTCGAACGGATCGGTCACCAGCATCGGCAGGTTGATCGAGCCGAGCAGGCAGGCGCCGTACGGGGGAAGCGGCTGCTCTCCGCACGGATTCGTGGCGCTGATGGTCTCGGCGTAATAGAGATTGTTGCGGCGGTTGATGCGGTCGATGAAGATCACGCCCGGCTCGGCATAGGCGTAGGTCGCGCGCATGATGCGGTCCCACAGCTCGCGCGCCGCCAGCACCTTGTAGGTGGTGCCGCCGAACTCGAGCTCCCACGGCGCGTCCTCCTTGACCGCGGTCATGAAGGCGTCGGTCACCAGCACCGACAGGTTGAACATGCGCAGGCGGCCCGGGGTCCGCTTGGCCTCGATGAAGGCCTCGATGTCCGGATGGTCGCAGCGCATGGTCGCCATCATGGCGCCGCGCCGGTGGCCGGCGCTCATGATGGTGCGGCACATGGCGTCCCACACATCCATGAAGGTGAGCGGGCCGGAGGCGTCGGCCCCGACCCCCTTCACCGGCGCGCCGCGCGGCCGCAGGGTCGAGAAGTCGTAGCCGATGCCGCCGCCCTGCTGCATGGTGAGGGCGGCCTCGCGCAGATGCTCGAAGATGCCGCTCATGTCGTCGGGGACGGTGCCCATGACGAAGCAGTTGAACAGCGTCACGTTCCGCCCGGTGCCGGCGCCGGCGACGATGCGGCCGGCCGGCAGGAAGCGGAAATCCTCCATCGCCTGGTAGAACCGCGCGGCCCAGCCCTCGGCGTCCTGCTCCGGCGCGGCCAGCGCCCGGGCGACCCGCCGCCAGGTGTCCTCGATGGTCTTGTCGACGGGGGCGCCGTCGGCGGCCTTGAGGCGGTACTTCATGTCCCAGATCTGCTGGGAGATGGCGGCGACCTGCGGCATCGGTCAGCGGTTCCCTCGGGCGATGCGGATAGCCCGCCCGCGCCAGACGGGCAGGCGTCGTCGGGCCAAGCGTCGTCGGGCCAGTCTACGGGTCACCCCTTCAAAGTCAATGTTCACGGTCTGTTTTCACGACCCACAGGGCGCCTGCTGGAGAAGCCATTGCAATCAGTGCGAGATTTCCGACGATCCGCGATTTCCACAGCTCGTGGACAGAAATGCCGGGGGCGAATCGCGGAGCTGTCCACAGCCTTTCCCACATTGTGGAAAACCAAGCGTTAATCAAGCCTTGCGTCAGCAGCCAGACGGTCCGAGGCGGTCTCGATTCGCCGTTCCAGCTCGGCCATGAAGGCGCGCCGGGCGAGGCCCGGCGGAATCGGCGGCAGGAACTCGACGGTGATCAGGCCGGGCCGCTTGGTGAAGGCGCGGCGGCGCCAGAACAGGCCGGAATTGAGCGCCACCGGCACCACCGGCAGGTCGAGCTGGCCATACAGCGCGGCGACCCCGGGGTGATAGGGCCGCCGCTCGCCCGGCGCGGTGCGGGTGCCCTCGGGATAGATCAGCAGGTGGCGGTCGGCGCCGGCCGCCGCCCTGGCCTCGGCCACCATGCGCTTCAGGGCGCCGCTGCCGCCCGAGCGGTCGACCGGGATCATCCCGGCGCAGCGCAGATACAGGCCGAACAGTGGAATCCGCATCAGCTCGCGCTTCAGCACATAGGCCGGCAACCGCAGCGGTAGGGCGAAGATCAGGGTATCCCAGGCCGACTGGTGCTTGGGCGCGATGATCGCCGGCCCCGCCGGCAGGTTCTCCAGGCCGACGATCCGGTGGCGCAGCCCGACGGTGGCCGCCAGCAGGACCAGGCTGACCCGCACCCACAGCCGGCCGACGGCGTGGACCGCCGCCACCCCGAACGGCAGGGCCGGCGCGCAGAGCAGCAGGAACACCGCGGTCCAGGCGAAGAACAGGATGTTGAAGGCGAGAGAGCGGACCGCGCCCATGGGCGGATGCCGGCCGGCCGCGGCTCAGGCCGCCTGCGGCGGGGCGGCGAGCAGGCCCCGCAGCAGCACGAACAGGAACTTGTTGTACTCGGACACCATCAGCGCCGCGGTGCCCGGCCAGCGCCACCATTCCTCGCGCTTGACCTGGGGCGGGAACACCGGGTTCGCCACCATGGCGACCCCCGGCATCGCCTGGCGGAACTCCAGCAGGCTGCGCGGCATGTGATAGTTGGCGGTGACCAGGCGCAGCGAGGTGAAGCCCTCCTGCGCCATCCAGGCGGCGGTCTCGCGGGCGTTGCCGAGGGTGTTGCCGGCGACATGGCCGAGCACGATGCAGCAGGCGACCTGCTGCGCCGAGGGCGTGGCCACCTCCGCCGGCAGGCTGGCGATCAGCTCGTCGAGATCGACATCGGCGTGCACGCCGGAGACGAACAGCTTGCGGCCGAGTCCGGCGGTGAGCAGGCGCACGCCCTCGCCGACCCGCTCGCTGCCGCCGGTCAGCACCACGATGCCGTCGGTCGGCGTCAGATCCTGCGACGGCTCGCGCGGGATGTAGCCGACGAACATCACCAGCCCGGCCGACCAGGCGGCGAGCAGGATCAGCAGCAGGACGCCGCCGGCCAGGGCGCGCCGGAACCGCCTCACCGGTTCATGCCCGCGAGCGAGCGCAGCACGGTCACCCGCGCGGTCACCATGGCGACGAGGGCGGCGGCCAGCGGCAGGATCGCCAGCGCCGCCCAATGCCCGGCGCCGAGTCCGAGCCCGGCCAGCAGCGGGGTGTCGAGACCGGCGAACAGCCGCTGCAGGCCGATCAGGGTGACCGCGGCGAGCCCCGATCCGACGGCGCCGCCGATCAGGCCGAGGCGCAGGGCATGGCCCTGGAATTGGCCGGCGATATAGGCGTCGCGCGCGCCGATCATGTGTACGATCTCGATCACCCGGCGGTGCACGGCGAGACCGGTGCGGGTGACGAACACCACGGTCAGCACCGCCGCCAGGCAGACCAGCGAGACCACGATCGCGGCCAGCAGCTCGACCGAGCGCACGAACACCGCGAGATCGTCGAGCCAGCGGCGATGGTCGTCGATCTCGGCGCCGGGCACCGCAGCGGCAAGGGCGGCGGCCAGCTCCGGCAGGTCGACCGTGGCGCCGGGCCGCAGGCTGACCGAGACGAGGTCCGGCACCGGCAGGCCGAGCGCGATCGCGTCGGGACCGAGCCAGGGCTCGAGCAGCCGGTTCATCGCCGCCGGCCCGAGCACCTCGACCCCGGCCACCCCAGTGGTGGAGCGCAGCAGCTCGACCGCGCGGTCGAGCCGGGCCTCGTGCTCGGTGGCCTCCGCCGGCTCGCCGTCCGCCGCTTCGCCCGGCGCGATCTGCACCGTGAGGGTGCCGGAGATGCCGGCCTGCCAGCGCGCCGCGACGTTGCCCAGGGTCAGCGCGCCGGCCATGGCGAGCGCCGCCAGATAGACCATGAAGCCGACGATCCACGGCAGGAAGCGCCCCGAGGCGTCGCGGCCGAGCGGCAGATCGGTGCGCAGCCGCAGCATTCAGTGCCGGCCGGCGCGGGACGGATCGAACACGCGCACGGTGGCCGACTCGATGCGCAGCTGGCGATGGGTGAAACGGTTCACCAGCCCGTCGTTGTGGGTCGCGATCACCACCGTGGTGCCCATCTTGTTGAGCTCCTCGAAAAGATACATCAGCCGCAGCGCGATCGCGTCGTCGACATTGCCGGTCGGCTCGTCGGCGAGCAGCAGGCTGGGCCGGGCGATGACCGCGCGGGCGATGGCGACGCGCTGCTGCTGGCCGCCCGACAGGGTGGCCGGGAGCGCCTGCAGATGGTCGGCGAGCCCGACCCAGGACAGCAGCTCGGGGACGTGCTTGCGGATCTCCGATTCGCGCACCGCCGCGATCCGCAGCGGCAGCGCCACGTTGTCGAAGGCCGACAGGTGGTCGATGAGACGGAAATCCTGGAAGATGACGCCGATCCGGCGCCGCAGCGCCGGCAGCTCGTTGCGCCGGAGATCGGCGACGTCGCGGCCGAACAGCGACACCAGCCCTTGGGTGGGCCGCTGCGCCAGATACATCAGGCGGAGCAGGGAGGACTTGCCGGCGCCGCTCGGGCCCACCAGGAAGTGGAACGACCCCGGCGCCAGGGTGTAGGTCACATCGCGGAGAATTTCCGGCCCGGCGCCGTAACGCATGCCGACTTCTTCAAGCAGAACCAATTTCCTGACGCTCCCCGGGGCGCCGAGCCTGCGCTGAGCGGGCCGCAGCATCGCACAGGCCGCTTCGGCTCGTAAAGCACGGCTCGCCTTGCCTTGCCAGTCATGTCCACATATAAATTCTAAGGAATTCAGGGGTTTTTTCTCTTCGCATGATTCTCACCTGCCCTGCTTGCGCCACGCGATACCTGACCGATCCGGCGCTGCTCGGCCCTGCCGGCCGGACGGTGCGCTGTGCCAAGTGCGGGCATAGCTGGATGCAGGCGCCGCCGGCGGACATGCCGCGACGGGTCGACGTCCCGATTCCGCCGAAGCTGACCCCCGGCGCCCATGGCGGACTGCCGGCCCGGGTCTCGGAAAAGCGACCGTCGCGCTGGGGCTGGCTGGTCGCGCTGCTGCTGCTGGTCGTCGCCATTGCCGGCGGCGCGGCCTTCCTGGCCAAGCAGCACGAGATCACCAGCCTGGAGCGGGCCACCGAGCTGGTCGAGCGCTGGCTGGAGGGCGCGCCGCCGCTCGGCGCCGGGCTGGAGTTCTCCAACATCACCTTCGTGCGCCGCCAGGTCGACGGCCAGGACGCCATCGTCATCGAAGGCCAGCTGTTCAATTCCACGCCGGAGACGCTGACGGTTCCGACGCTGAAGGCGACGCTGCGCAACGACCAGGGCCAGTGGCTGCGCGATTGGACCTTCAGCCTGGGCCAGCCGACGCTCGAGCCCGGCGAGACGGCGAGCTTCAAGACGACGACCGTCGATCCGCCCGAGGCGACCAAGAAGCTGCTGGTCACCTTCACCGAGGAGCCGCCGGCGAGCTGACCGGATCGCGCTGGGTCGATGTGGCTGGACTTCCGCGCGTGCCACCGGTGGAAACACGGGGAACCCGCGGGCCGGCGCGAGGATTGTAGGGCGATGCCGCTGTCGGGGCGCCGGTGCCTGCGGCCACGGCCTGGACAAAAGGAAGCGCATGCCGCGGATCCTGGTGGCGGAGGACGACGACGCGGTGCGCGAATTCGTCTCGCGAGCGCTGGCGCTGCAGAGCCACGAGGTGACCGCCGTGGTCGATGGCGGCGCGGCGCTCGAGGCGCTGGCGGCGGGCAAATTCGACCTGCTGCTCACCGATATCGTGATGCCCGGGATGGATGGCATCGCGCTTGCGCTCAAGGCGACCAAGGACCACCCGGACATGCCGGTGCTGCTGATGACCGGCTATGCCGCCGAGCGCCAGCGCGCGCATAATCTGGAGGCGCTGATCTGTCGCGTCCTGCTGAAGCCGTTCACCCTGAAGGAAGTCTGCGAGGCGGTGGCCGAGGTGCTGGCCGATCGCGGCCGCTCGCCCCGCCGCGCCTGAACCGCCGGCCCGCCACCGTTCGCCGGCCGGGTCTCAGAAGCGGCGCAGCAGGCGCTCGATGTATTCCTGTTCCAGATGCGGACGCTGCCGCTCGCCGGCGCGGCGGTGCAGCTCGTCGAGGATCTCGCGCGAGCGCTGAAGATCGGCCTCCTCGGGAATCTGCACGTCGCCGGTATCGATGACGCCGTTGCCCGACTCGGTGCGGCCGAGCGGATCGCGGTTGCGGCCGAGCTGCTGCTGGCCTTCGCCGGTGCCCGGCTGGTTGCCGAACTGCTGCATCAGCGACTCCGCCATCGCCCGCCCGGCCTGCTGAAGCTGTTCGAGCGCCCGGCCCTGCGGCCCGACCGCGTCGCCCGGCTGGCCCTCGCGCAGCGCCCCGACCGCGTCCTTCATCTCGCGCTCGGCGCGGCCCAGCGGATAGGGGATGTCGCCGGTCATCTCGCCGAACTGGCGCATGATCTGGCCGAGCCCCTGGCGCAGCGCCTCCTGCAGCGCCGCGTCGCCGCCGGGCGTCATCTCGCCGCCGCCCTGGCCCGGCCGCCCCTGGCCCATCTCGCCCTGGCCCATTCCACCCTGGCCGGGTTGCCCTTGCCCGGGCTGGTCCTGACCCTGTTGCGACTGGCGATAGCTGCGGTCGAGCAGTTCCTGCTGCTGGCGGGCCAGCTCGTCGAGCTCGCGCAGCATCTTCATGGCCTCGGCCTGCTGGCCCTGGCCTTCGCCCATCATCGGCTGGCCAGCCTGCAGGTTCTCCAGCATCTCCTGAAGCTGGGCAAGCAGATCGCGGGCGGCATCGCGGGCGCCGGTCTGCGCCAGCTCGCGCGCCCGATCGACGAGATCCTGCAGCTCGTCGCGGCTCAGCATGGTGGCGTTGGGGTCGATCGGCTGCGGTTCGCCGTTCTGCGCGTTCTTCATCATCTGCTCGGCGAGCGCCGCCAGGAACTTGTCGAGGGCGCGCTGCAGCTCGTCCATCAGCTGATCGATCTCGGCGTCGCTGGCGTCGCCGGCCAGCGCCTCCTGCAGGGCTTCCTGCGCGGCGCGCAGCTCGCGTTCCGCGGTGGCGAGAGTGCCGTCCTCGATCCGGAGCGCGGTGTCCCACAGCAGATCCACGACCTCGCCGACCGCGGCCGGCGCGCGGTCGAGCATCAGCCGGCGCTGCGCCGAGCGCAGCGCCAGGCTGACCACGACGTCGTGGTCGAAGGCCTCGGGGATGCTGCCGATGGCGGCCAGGTTGCGCGCCACGCCGCGCCGGTCGTCCGGCGCGCTGAACAGCTTCCTGCGCTCGGCGATGATGGCGCGCGCCACCGGATGGTTGAACACCCGCTCCGGCAGGATCGTCGCCGCCGCCTCGGACTGCCCGACCTGGCCGATGGCGTCGCGCGCCTCCAGCGTGATCGTCACAGGCAGGCCGGCCCAGGGATGCGGCGCCAGATCGTGAAAGCTGCTGGCCTGCACGCTGCGCGACGCCGCCGCCGGCAGCGACAGCGGCAGCACGATGGTCTCGGAATCGCCGGCCGGCGGGCCCGCCGCATCGACATTGGCGCGCCGGATGACTGCGCTCACGCCGGCGACGCCGTAATCGTCCGCGGCCTGGAACTCGAGCCGGAGCGCGGCGCGCTCGGTGGCGGCGGGCGGCGCGGCGAAGGCGATCCTGGGGGCCGCGTCCGGCGTGATCTGCAGCGGCCACTCGGCCACCGTCCGCTCGCCCTGCAGCACCGCCAGGCGGTCGCCGGTCAGCAACTCGCCCTCGGCGCGCTGGCCGCCCGGGGCCTGCGCCGCGAACGGCGCGATGCGGTCGCCCAGAACCAGGGTGGCGGCGCCGTGGCCGCCCTGGAGCTGCGCCACCACCTTGCTGCCCTCGGGCACCACCAGGACCGGCGGCGCGGCATCGGCGTCCGCCGCCGGGGCGCCGGTTGCGGCGGCCCCGACCGACAGCACGCTCGGCGGCGCCCCGGTGTAGTCGGGCGGGGTGATCCAGAGATCGAGCACCGGCGGCGCCGCGCGGCCCCACAACGCCAAGTCGGGGATCGCGGCGTCGGCCAGGCGGCCGCGCCAGTCGGTGCCGGCGCCGGCGGCGGCGATCACCAGCAGCAGGATGAGCGCGGCGCGGAATCCGCGCGGGTCGTGCCGGGCCAGGCCGGCGCGCGGCGGCCGCAGTCGCAGGCGCTTCAACTCGGCGACCAGGCGCTGGCGATGGGCCTGCCAGAGCGCGGCGCCGGCGGCCGCGTTGGCCGGGCTCTCCAGCCCGACCGGGCGGTCGAACAGGGCGGCCAGCGGCCGGTGCGCCACCCCGCCGTCGCGCTCCAGCCGGCGCGCCGCGGCCTCCAGATCGGGCAGGCGGAAGCGCCCGACGCCGCGGAAAAGGTTGACCAGGAAGGTGGTGCCGAAGCCGACCAGGATCGCCAGGTGGAGCCAGCCCGGCAGGGCCGGCAGCACGTCGAGCAGGGCGATCGCCAGCAGCAATCCGCCGGTCAGCACCGCCGGCCACAGCGCCGGCCACAGCCGCTCCCAGACGATCGCCGCCTGGGCCAGGCGCAGCCGCAACCACGGCAGATCGCGACGATCCTCCGCTTGGCCCCCGCCCCCGGTACCCGGCTTCCGCTCGTTCATCTCTCGCGTGCCGTGCCGCTCCGTCTCATGCCGCGCCGCGCGTCCGTCCGGTGCCGGGCCGATCCGCCATCAGCCAGTCCGGCAGCCGCTCGCCGCCGACTATATCATCGTAGGTCTGCCGGGCGCGCACGATCGCGTAGTCGTGACCGCCGACCAGCACCTCGGGCGGCAGCGGCCTGGTGTTGTAGGTCGACGACATCACCGAGCCGTAGGCCCCGGCCATGCAGATGGCGACCAGATCGCCGGCCGCCAGGGGCGGCAGCGGCCGTTCGCGGGCAAAGGTATCGCTGCTCTCGCAGATTGGCCCGACCACGTCGACCCGCCGGGTCGCGGCGTCGGAGGCCGGCTGCAGCAACGGCAGGATCGGATGGTAGGAGTCGTACATCGCCGGCCGCAGCAGATCGTTCATCGCGGCATCGAGGATGACGAAGCTGCGGCTCACCCCCTCCTTGGTGTAGATGACGCGCGACACCAGCACGCCGGCCGGCGCGGTCAGCCAGCGCCCGGGCTCGAACAGCAGCTCGAGGCCGAGCGGGGCGACGGTGGCGCCGACCGCCGCGGCGTACTCGGCGAGCGCGGGCGCCGGATCGCCGGTGTAGCTGACGCCGAGGCCGCCGCCGAGATCGAGCCGGCGGATCGGCAGGCCGGCGGCGATCAGCTCCTGCGCCAGGCTCGCCAGGATCGCGAAGGAATCGCGGAACGGCGTCACCTCGGTGAGCTGCGAGCCGATATGCAGCGCCAGGCCGCACAGCTCGATCCCCGGCATCGCCGCGGCGGTGCGCGCCGCCTCGTGGGCGTGCCCGAGATCGATGCCGAACTTGTTCTCGGCCTTGCCGGTGGAGATCTTCGCATGGGTGCGGGCGTCGACGTCGGGATTGATGCGCAGCGACACCGGCGCGCGCTGCCCGCGCGCCCGCGCCACCTCGTCCAGCGCCTCGAGCTCGGCGCGGGATTCGACGTTGAACTGCAGGATGCCGGCGTCGAGCCCCGCCGCCATTTCCGCGCGGGTCTTGCCGACGCCGGCGAACACGATGCCGCTGCCCGGCACGCCGGCGGCCAGCGCCCGATACAATTCGCCGCCGGACACCACGTCGGCCCCGGCGCCCTGGCGTGCCAGGGTGGAGATGACGGCCTGGTTCGAGTTCGCCTTCATCGCATAGCAGACGCGTCCGCGGTACTGGCCGACCGCCGCGGCGAAGCTGCGATAGCGCTCGATCAGCACGGCGCTCGAATAGCAGTAGAACGGCGTGCCGATCTCGGCGGCGATGCGCTCCAGCGCCACGCCCTCGGCATGCATGCGCCCGTCGACATAGGGGAACTGGGTCATGATTCGTCCGGGCTCGGATATTGCTTGGGATACTGGTCGCTCTGGCCTTCCGGCAGCTCGGGCGGGCCCTTCTTGCCGCAACCGGCGAGCGCCGCGCCGGCGAGCGCGATCAGCGCGGCGACGGCGACCGGCCGCAGGAGCCCGCGCCGGCGGGGTGCGCCCCGGCTCACCGGTTGCGCTCCCGCGCGGCCTTGGCCGCCTGGCGCACGTTGTCGGGCGCGGTGCCGCCGAAGCTGACCCGGCTGGCCACCGACTGCTCGACGCTCAGCACCGACCTGACCGCCTCGGTGATGCGCGGCTCGATCGCCTGCATCTCGGCGAGCGGCAGGTCGGCGAGCTGCACCCCGAGCGCCTCGGCGCGGGCCACGATCGCGCCGGTGGCGTGATGCGCCTCGCGGAACGGCAGGCCGAGCGTCCGCACCAGCCAGTCCGCGAGATCGGTGGCGGTCGAGAAGCCGGCGGTCGCGGCCCGGCGCATGGCCGGCGGGTTGGCGGTCATGTCGCGCACCATGCCGGCCATCGCGGCGAGGCACAGCTCGAGCGCGTCGGCGGCGTCGAAGGTCGGCTCCTTGTCCTCCTGCATGTCCTTGCCGTAGGCCAGCGGCAGCCCCTTCATGACCATCAGCAGCGCGTTGAGCGCGCCGACCACGCGCCCGGTCTTGGCGCGCACCAGCTCGGCGGCGTCGGGGTTGCGCTTCTGCGGCATGATCGAGCTGCCGGTGGTGAAGGCATCGGACAGCGCGACGAAGCGGAAGCCGTCGGAGACCCAGAGCACGATCTCCTCGGCCAGGCGCGAGAGATGCATCGCCGCGATCGCGGCGGCGGACAGGAACTCGAGCGCGAAGTCGCGGTCGCTGACGGCGTCGATCGAGTTGGCCATCGGCCGCGCGAAGCCGAGCGCCGCGGCGCTCGCCTGGCGGTCGATCGGGAACGAGGTGCCGGCGAGCGCGGCGGCGCCCAGCGGGCACTCGTTGAGGCGCGCCCGCGCATCGGCCATCCGGCCGCGGTCGCGCAGCAGCATCTCGGCATAGGCCAGCAGGTGGTGGCCGAAGGTGACCGGCTGGGCCGCCTGCAGATGAGTGTAGCCCGGCATCACCGTGCCGGCATGGCGCGCCGCCTGCTCGGTCAGCGCGTCGATCAGGTCCGCGAGCGCGGCATCGCTGCGGTCGATGGCGTCGCGCACCCAGAGCCGGAAGTCGGTCGCCACCTGGTCGTTGCGCGAGCGCGCGGTGTGCAGCCGCCCGGCCGGCTCGCCGATCAGCTCCTTGAGCCGGGCCTCGACGTTCATATGGATGTCTTCGAGCGCGGCGCTGAACACGAAGCTTCCGGCCGCGATCTCGCCCGCCACCTGGTCGAGCCCGGCCAGGATCGCGGCGCCGTCGGCCTCGCCGATGATGCCCTGGCGCACGAGCATGGTGCAGTGGGCGCGCGAGCCGGCTATATCTTGCGCGTGGAGCCGGCGGTCGAAGTCGATCGAGGCGTTGATCCGCCCCATGATCTCGGCCGGTCCGCCGGCGAAGCGGCCGCCCCACATGGTGTTGGCGGCCGGGCCGCCGGGCGCGGCGGCGCTTTCCGCAGGGCTCGGCGCGGCACCGGCGTTACGGGATTTCTCGATGGTCAAGCGACTGGTCCTGTCCGTTCTCATGCTTTCCGGCACCATCGTGGTCGGCGCCGGCCTGGTGTTCAGCGGCGCGCTCGACCGCAGGGACCCCGCCGCCCGGCCGATCGCGCAAACCGCCGTCCAGTCGGCCGCCCAGCCCGCCACCGCCACCGAACCGGTCGCCGCCCTGCCGCCGCTCGCCGGCACCGTGGCGAACTTTAGCCTGTTCGATCCCGTGCGGCCAGCGCCGGCGGCCGCCTTCACCGACGGTGACGGCCACCCGGTGCGGCTCACCGACTTCCGCGGCAAGGTGGTGCTGCTCAACCTGTGGGCCACCTGGTGCGTGCCCTGCGTGCTCGAGATGCCGGCGCTCGACCGCCTGCAGGCGGCGCTGGGCGGACAGACCTTCGCCGTGCTCGCCCTGTCCCAGGACCGCGACGGCATTCCCGCCGTGGTGCGGTTCTACGAGAAGTACGATTTCGGCAATCTCGGGATCTATGTCGATTCCGAAGGCGGGATCGGCCGCGCGTTGCGGGCCGAGGCGCTGCCGACCAGCATCATCATCGACCGCGACGGCAACATGGTGGGCGAACTGGTCGGCGCGGCGGAATGGGACGCGCCGGAGGCCAAGGCGCTGATCCGCCACTATCTCGAAGCCGCCCGCCTGCCGAGCACGACGACCGCGGCCGGCGGCTAAGGCGATGAAACGGGCGCCAGAGCGAAAGAATAGTCCGGAGAATTCGGTTCACACCGCTGCAACGGCGGGCCTAGAGGATGGAGATGCTCTACGGTGAACCAATGAGTGGAACGAACTGGTGCATCGCTGTCTACGGCCATACGGCTGACCTCGAAGAGTTACGTGCGCGAGTTGCCACGGCGGAATTCGTTATCGAGCAAAGGGGCTCTGAATACCGACTCAGCTCTTCGCGTTTCTCCGGCCTCTTGGATGAGCATGAGGTTGGTGCAGTTGCTCAATCGCTGGTGGCGCTCTTGAATTTTGCTGGCTTACTCAGAGTTGACGGCTTCAAGCCGATAGCTCCTGGTCGAGTGATTGAAATCAGGGCCGACGGCACTGAGAAACATTACATAACGGTTTCCGACACAATTCACTTGCGGGCATCAGCGAAGGTGATGGTAGTTAACGCTGACGGCACAGTGTCCGAACCGAAACTAGAAAGCCTTGTGCCAGTACTGAAAGTTCTAGAAAAGAGTCCAAGACTACAAAGCGCCGCTCACTACTTGATTCATGAGCCGAACTGGTACGGGCATTATAAAGTGTATGAAGCGGTTTCTGACCACGTTGGAGGGGCGAAGAAGATTGTTGAAAAGGGGTGGTGTGCGAAGAGCGAGTTAACGCGGTTCACCGACTCTGCTCAGCCAACTCGACACCATCGACACCAACCACCGAGCGATCCGATGCTAGAATCAGACGGCCAAAAACTCGTATTGCAATTGGTTCAAAGCGCTATCCATGAGGCTCTGCAGAAAGCAAAGCCTTAAAGAGTTCCGCTAGAGCCGGGTTATCTCAGCGGGTCGGGACCGGGTGCTCGCCGGAATAGTCGTAGAAGCCGCGCTTGGCCTTGCGGCCGAGCCAGCCGGCCTCGACGTACTTCACCAGCAGCGGGCAGGGCCGGTACTTGGTGTCGGCGAGGCCTTCGTAGAGCACCTGCATGACCGCCAGGCAGGTATCGAGGCCGATGAAGTCGGCGAGCTCGAGCGGCCCCATCGGATGGTTGGCGCCGAGCCGCATGGCGGTGTCGATCGAATCGACCGAGCCGACGCCCTCGTACAGCGTGTAGACCGCCTCGTTGATCATCGGCAGCAGGATGCGGTTGACGATGAAGGCCGGGAAGTCCTCGGCCATCGCCGTGGTCTTGCCGAGCTTTTCCGCCAGCTCGCGGATCGTCTGGTAGGTCTGTTCGTCGGTGGCGAGCCCGCGGATCAGCTCGACCAGCTTCATCACCGGCACCGGGTTCATGAAGTGCATGCCGATGAACCTGGCCGGGCGGTCGGTCGAGGCGGCGAGGCGGGTGACCGAGATCGACGAGGTGTTGGTGGCGACGATGCAGTCGGATTTCAGGTTCGGGCAGAGCTTCTTGAAGATCGAGCGCTTGATCTCCTCGTTCTCCACCGCGGCCTCGACCACCACGTCGCAATCGCCGAACACCGCATAGTCGGTGCCGGTCTTGATCCGGGCGAGCGCCTTGGAGCGGTCGGCGTCGGTGATGAGCTGGCGCCGGATCTGGCGCTCCATGTTCTGCGAGATGCTTTCGAGCCCGGCCTTGAGCTGGTCCTCGGTGACGTCGGCCAGCGTCACGTCGTAGCCGGCCAGGGCCGCGACATGGGCGATGCCGTTGCCCATCTGGCCGGCGCCGATCACGCCGATTTTCTCGATCGTCACGGGGCTCGCTCCTCCGTTGTGCCGTGCGCGGGCGCGCTCCGACGGCCTCACTTCTTGTCGAGCTCGGAGGCCAGTTCCGGCATCGCCTGGAACAGGTCGGCGACCAGGCCGTAATCGGCGACCTGGAAGATCGGCGCTTCCTCGTCCTTGTTGATGGCGACGATCACCTTGCTGTCCTTCATGCCTGCGAGATGCTGGATGGCGCCGGAGATGCCGACCGCCATGTAGAGATCGGGGGCCACGATCTTGCCGGTCTGGCCGACCTGGTAGTCGTTCGGCACGAAGCCGGCATCGACCGCGGCGCGCGAGGCACCGACCGCGGCGTTCAGCTTGTCGGCGACCGCCTCGAGCAGCTTGAAGTTGTCGCCGCTCTGCATGCCGCGGCCGCCGGAGATGACGACGCGGGCCGAGGTCAGCTCGGGCCGTTCCGAGCGCTGCAGCTCGACGCCGACGAAGCTCGCCAGGCCGGTGTCGCCCTTGCCGCCGGCGGTTTCGATCGCGGCCGAGCCGCCCTCGGCGGCGGCCGCGTCGAACGCGGTGGCGCGCACCGTGACGATCTTGATCTTGTCGGCCGACTGCACCGTCGCCATGGCGTTGCCGGCATAGATCGGGCGCACGAAGCTGTCGGCGCTCTCGACCCCGGCGATCTCGGAGATCTGCTGCACGTCGAGCAGCGCGGCGGCGCGCGGCATGACGCTCTTCGCCGTGGTGGTCGCCGCCGCCAGCACGTGGCCGTAGCTTGGGGCCAGGCTCACCACCAGCGCCGCCAGGTTTTCCGACAGCCCGTGCTCGTAGGCGGCGTCGTCGACCAGCAGCACCTTGGCGACGCCGGCGACCTTGGCGGCCTCCTCGGCCGCCGCCTTGCAGCCCTTGCCGGCGACCAGCACGTGGATGTCGCCGCCGATCTTCTGTGCCGCCGTCACCGCATGGAGCGTCGCCGGCTTCAGGCTGGCGTTGTCATGCTCGGCGAATACCAGGACGCTCATCAGATCACCTTCGCCTCGTTGCGCAGCTTGTCGACCAGCTCGGCGACGCTGGCCACCTTGACTCCCGACTTGCGCTTCGGCGGCTCGACCACCTTGAGCGTCTTCAGCCGCGGGCTGGGATCGACGCCGAGCGCCTCGGGCGTCAGTGCGTCGATCGGCTTCTTCTTGGCCTTCATGATGTTGGGCAGCGAGGCATAGCGCGGCTCGTTG
>CAYJQC010000044.1:0-29083 GCA_964372215.1 uncultured Rhodospirillaceae bacterium | reverse complement strand
TCGAGCGCAAGTTCCGCGAGACCCGGCTCTACCAGGTGGCGCCGATCTCGACCAACCTGATCCTGTCGCACATCGCCGAGAAGGTTCTCGGCCTGCCGCGCTCGTTCTGATCGGAGGCGCCGGGCATGAGCGCAGGCTGGGCCGGGTGGGTGGGACGATCGCTCGACGGGGAAGACGAGATCGCGCCGGGGCCGGCGCTGCGCCTCGCCGCCACGCTCGGCGACCTCGCCGCGCCGCATGACCTCGATCCCGGCGCCGCGCTGCCGCCGCTCTGGCACTGGCTGTACTTCCTGGAGGCGACGCCGCGCGCCAGCCTCGGGCCCGACGGTCATGCGCTGCGCGGCGCTTTCCTGCCGCCGATCGAGCTGCCGCGCCGCATGTATGCCGGCGGGCGGCTCAGCTTCCCCGGCGCCCTGCGGCTCGGCCGCAAGGCCACGCGCCGCAGCACCGTCGCCGCGGTCACGGAGAAGACCGGGCGCAGCGGCCCGCTCGCCTTCGTCACAATCCGCCACGAGATCGCCCAGGACGGCAACGCCGCGATCGTCGAGGAGCACGACATCGTCTATCGCGAGGCGGCCGCGACGCCGTTGACGGCGTACACGGCATCGGCAGAGGTCGGGGCAAGCGCGCCGGCGCTGTGGACCGAGACTGTCGCGCCCGATCCGGTGCTGCTGTTCCGCTACTCCGCCCTGACCTTCAACGGCCACCGCATCCATTACGACCGCCGCCACGCGACGGAGACCGAGGGCTATCCCGGCCTGGTGGTGCATGCGCCGCTGACCGCGCTGCTGCTGGCCGAGGCAATTGCGCGGCATCATCCGGAGGCGCGGGTCGCGGGCGTCGAGTTCCGCGCCATGGCGCCGCTGTTCGACGACGCTCCGTTCGCCTTGGCCGAGGTGGCGAGCGACGCACCGGGCACCCTCGCCTGCGAGGCGCGCACGCCGGACGGCAGGGTCGCGATGCGGGCGGTGGTGCGAACCGGCGGCTGATGCCTGTCATGCGGCGGAGCAGCGCCCACCTGCGTGGATGAGAAAGTTCCCGAGATGCGGTGCGGCTCCCCCGCAACTCAGAGATTGGCGTAATCGACCGCGACCGGGCGGTTCTCGCGCAGCGAAACCTCGATGGCGTCGGCGGCGCACAAGGAATCGACGGCGTCCTGCAGGCCCGGCGCCGGCGCGGCGCCGTACGCCAGCGCGCGCACGAAACCGGCGATCTCGCGGCGATAGGCATCGGCGAAACAGTCGAGGAAGCCGTGCGGGTAGGACTGCCGCCGGCCGCCGGAATCATGGTGCGACAGGCGCGACGACAACTCGGAGTCCACCTTCAGCATGCCGTTGGCCGTCTGCACCTCGAGCCGGGAATCGTAGCCATAGCCGGAGCGCCAGTTGGCTTCGAGCGTGCCGATGCCGCCGGCCTGGAACGCGACGCTGACCACGATGGTGTCGCGCCAGTCGGGATGGCCATGTCCGCCGATGAGGTCGGCGGCGCGAGCGTACACCGAGGCCAAGCGACCGCCGACGAAATGGGCGGCGTCGATGTCGTGGATCAGGGTGCCCGGCACGATGCCGCAGTTGAGACCCTCGGCGAGGGAGGGCGGCGCCGGGTCGCGGGTCAATGAGCGGAACATCTCGACCCGGCCGGCGTCGCGCACTGCCGCAGCGACCGCGGCGATGTCGGGATCGAAGCGGCGCTGGAAGCCGATCTGGAACGGCACCCCGGACGCCTGGACCGCGCGAGCGAGATCGAGCCCCTCGGCCCGGGCAAGCGCCAGGGGCTTTTCCAGGAACACCGCGCGCTTGGCCGCGAGCGCGACGCCGAGCGGCCCGCGCCGCACGCTTTCCGGCGTGACGATGGCGACGGCCCGCGCCGCCGGGCAGGCGTCGAGCGCCATGTCGAGATCGCTGAACGCCCGGGCGCCGAGCCGCGCGGCGGTGGCCTCGGCGCGCGATGGGTCGGCGTCGACCACCGCCATCAGCCGCGCCTCGGCCAGATTCGCCACCGTCTCGGCATGGAAGCCGCCCATGGCGCCGCAGCCGACGACGATCACGCCAACCGGATTCATCGCCTCAGCCCCGCCGCGCCGTCACAGCCGCACCCAGCCGCGGCTGCGCGAGGAGTCCAGCACCGCGTCGAGAATGGCGCCGATCCGCGCGGCCTCGGTCAGGCCGGGCCGCGCCCGCCCGCCCGCGGCCCGCAGGACCATCAGCGCCCACGCCGCGATCACCTTGTGGTCGTTGAACCCGCGCGGGGGCCCGGCGCCGGGCACGAAGGCGCCGTAGGGCGGATGGGCCGGGCTGGTCAGGATGGTGCGGAAGCCCTGGCGGTCGGCGGCATCGCGGTCGGAATAGAACTTCAGCTCGTTCATCCGCTCGCCGTCGAACTGGAGCTGGCCGTGGGTCCCGACGATCTCGTAGGTGATGTCCATCTTGCTGCCGGAGGCGATGCGGCTGGTCTCGATATGGCCGGTCGCGCCGTTCGCGAACTCGATCAGGAACTGCGCCTCGTCGTCATTGCCGACCGCGCGCCGTTCCTTGGCGCCCGGCGCCACCGGCCGCTCGGCGATGACGGTGCGCGCGCTGCCGCAGACGGCGGCGAACTCGCCCACCAGCATGCGGGCGATGCTGATGATGTGGCCGCCGAGATCGCCGAGCGCGCCGGCCGCGCCGGCGATCGCCGGATCGCAGCGCCAGATGAAGGGCGCCGAGGGATCGGCCATGTAGTCCTCGTTGTGGGCGCCGCGAAAATGCACGATCTCGCCGATCGCGCCCTCGTCGATCAGCTTGCGGGCGAGGCCGATGACGGGATTGCGGAGATAGCTGTAGCCGACCAGGTTGCACACCCCGGCGCGCTCCGCCGCCTCGGCGATTTCGCGCGCCTCGGCCCCGCCCAGTCCGACCGGCTTCTCGCAATAGACATGCTTGCCGGCGGCGATGGCGGCCAGCGCGATCGGCTTGTGCAGGTTGCTCGGCACGCAGATGTCGACCACCTCGACCGCCGGGTCCGCCACCAGCTTGCGCCAGTCGGTGACGTGGCGCTTGAAGCCGAAACGGCGCGCGGCGGCCGAGGCCAGCGCCTCGTCGATGTCGCAGACCAGCTCGAGCTCCGGGAAGGCCGCGGCCTCCGGGAACACCGTCGGCATGGTGTGATAGCCGTAGACATGGCAGCGGCCGATGAAGCCGCTGCCGATCAGGCCGATGCGCAGGCGCCGGGTCATGGCTGCAACTCCTCGCCGCCGCTCACGCCGCGATCCGCAGACGCGCGGAGCGGCAGAGCGTGCGCAGATGGGCGTTGCCGAGCTCGGCATAGATCTCGGGATCGGCCATCCGCGGCTCCTGCTCGGCCTCCTGCACCAGCCAGCCGCGATAGCGCGCCTTGGCCAGCACGGCGAACACCTTGGCGTAGTCGACGATGCCGTCGCCCGGCGCGGTGAACACGCCGTGCAGGACCGCCTCGGAGAAGCTGGCGTCGCGCCGCCGGCAGGTCTCCAGCGCATAGCGGCGGATGTCCTTGCAGTGCACATGGACGATGCGCTTGGCATGGCGCCTGGCGACCGCCACCGGATCGCCGCCGGCCATGGTGAGATGCCCGGTATCGAGCAGCAGCCCGACGGCGGTCCCGGTGTTCTCCATCAGCCGGTCGACCTCCTCGGCGCTCTGGATCACCGTGCCCATGTGGTGATGCACCGCCATGCGCACGCCCTGGGCGCGCATATGCTCGGCCACCTCGGTGAAGCGCTCACCGAGGCGGCGCCACTCGGCGGCGCTCCTGAGCCGCGGCCGGGTCGAGGCCGGCGCGCCGACCGCATTGACGATCTCGCCCGTGGTTTCCGCGAACACCATGACCGGGGAGCCGCAGCCGACCATCAGGTCGAGATGGTCCTTCATGGCGGCGATCTCGGCCTTGGCGTCGCGCTCCACCAGCCGGGCGCTGTACCAGCCGGAGACCAGGCTGAGCCCGTGCCGGTCGAGCAGCCGGCGCAGCTTGCCCGGCTGGCGCGGGAACTTGCGGCCGAGCTCGATGCCGCTGAAGCCGGCGGCGCGCGCCTGTTTCAGGCAGGTCTCGAGCGGGATGTCGTCGCCGAGCCAGCGCAGGCAGTCGTTGGTCCAGCCGATCGGGTTGATGCCGAGCCTGACAGTCATGGGACGCGATGCTCCTGAACGAAGGGAACTGGAAACGGCATGGGGATGCGAGTCAGGTCTTGTTGCGCCGGTCGATCGCGGCCTGATAGGCGGCGCGCGCCCGGGTCACCTCGGCCCGCGCCGAAACCTCGGGCACCGGCACGTCCCACCAGGCGCCGCCCTCGGGCGTCGAGATCGCCGGGTCGGTCGCGATTACGATGACGCTGGTGCGGGTCGCGGCGCGCGCGCGGGCCAGCGCCGACTCGAGCTCGGCGATGCCCGTGACCTCTTCGGCGATCGCGCCGAGGCTCTCGGCATGGGCGCGGAAGTCGACCGTCGGCACCGCGTCGCCGTCATGGCGGGCGTCGGCCAGCAGGTTGTTGAACGGCGCGCCGCCGCAGGCCTGCTGCAGCCGGTTGATGCAGCCGAAGCCGCTGTTGTCGAGCAGCACGACGACCAGCTTGGCGCCGAGCATGACCGATGTGGCGATCTCCGAATTCATCATGAGATAGCTGCCGTCGCCGACCAGCACGAACACCTCGCGCTCGGGCCGCGCGAGCTTGACGCCGAGCCCGCCGGCGATCTCGTAGCCCATGCAGGAATAGCCGTATTCCAGGTGATAGCTCCCGGGACCCGCGGCGCGCCACAGCTTGTGCAGCTCGCCGGGCAGCCCGCCGGCGGCGCAGACCACGACCGACTCCTCGCCGGCCTGGCGGTTGACCGCGCCGAGCACCTGGGCGTCGGACGGCAGCGGCGCGTTGCTCGCCGCGGTCACCCGCGCGACCGTGCCGTTCCAACCGTGCACCGCCTCGGCGGCCTGCTGCGTCCACGATGCCGGCGCGCGCCAGTCGCCGAACGCGCGATCGAGTTCCTCGAGCCCGCGCCGGGCGTCGGCGACCAGCGCCGTGGCGCCGTGCTTGCCGGCATCGAAGACGGCGAGGTTGAGCTGGATCAGGCGCGGCCCGAGCCGGTCGAACAGGCCGCGCGAGGCAGTGGTGAAATCGGCGAGCCTGGTGCCGATCGCCAGGATGCAGTCGGCTTGCGCCGCCAGGCTGTTGGCGGCGGCACTGCCGGTGACGCCGATCGCGCCGACCGCCTGGGGGTGCGACCAGGCGAGCGCGCCCTTGCCCGCCTGGGTCTCGGCGACAGGTATCCCATGCCGCTTGGCGAACGCGTCCAGCGCCGCCGTCGCGACCGCGTAGAGCACGCCGCCGCCGGCGATGATCAGCGGCCGCTGCGCCGACGCCAAGAACCTCGCCGCCGCCGCCAGCTCGTCCGGGTCCGCCCCCGGACGGCGGACGATGTGCCGCCGTGGCGCGAAGAACGCGTCGGGACAGTCGAAGGATTCCGCCTGCACGTCCTGGCACAGGGCGAGCGTCGCCGGGCCGCAGCCCGCCGGATCGGTCAGCGCGGCGATGGCGGCCGGCAGGCTGGTCAGGATCTGCTCGGGCCGCTGGATGCGGTCCCAGTAGCGCGAGACCGGGCGGAAACAGTCATTGGCGCTGACGCTCGGATCGCCGAAGTCCTCGATCTGCTGCAGCACCGGATCGGGGCCGCGCCCGGCGAACACGTCGCCCGGCAGCAGCAGCACCGGCAGGCGGTTGACATGGGCGAGGGCGGCGGCGGTCACCATGTTGGTGGCGCCCGGCCCGATCGAGCTGGTGCAGGCCATCATGCGGCGCCGGTTCTGCGCCTTGGCGAAGGCGATGGCGGCGTGGGCCATGGCCTGCTCGTTATGGGCCCGGTAGGTCGGCAGGCGTTCGCGCATCTGGTACAGCGCCTCGCCCAGCCCGGCGACGTTGCCATGGCCGAAGATCGCCCAGACCCCGGCGAACAGCGTCTCGACCCGGCCGTCGATCTCGATCTCCTGGGCCGCCAGGTGGCGCACCAGGGCCTGGGACATGGTCAGTCGGGTCATGCCGCGTCCCCTCCAAGCTCGACGCCGCGCCCCTGCCACAGCGTCACCAGGCGGCGATAGTTCTCGGCGATGATGTCCGTCGCCGCGGCGTCGTCGATGCGCCCGGCGAACCAGTCCTCGGCCGGCCCGGCGAACAGGCTGCGGCCGATCGCGAAGCCGCGGCAGATGCGCTGCCCGGCCGCCGCCGCGAAGCTGCGCTTCAGCTCGGCCTCCGGCGCCTCCAGCCCGAGCAGCAGCACGCCGCGGCAATGGGGATCGTTGGCGGCGATCACCGCCTCGATCGCCCGCCAGCCGGCACCGCCGGCCGGCGGCGGCAGCTTCCACCAGTCGGGCCTTATGCCGACGTCGTAGAAGCGTCGCAGCACCCGCGCCAGGGTCGTGTCGTCGCTGGCGCGGGCATTGCCCGGGATCACCTCGACCAGCAGCTCGCGCCGCGTGGCGACGCAGGCCGACGCCAGCAGCCGCAGGCGCTCCTCCTGGGTCAGGCGCAGCTCCTCGGGATCGTCGGGATGATAGAACAGCAGGCACTTGGCGACCTGCTCGACCGGCCAGGCCCGCAATGCCAGGGTCGGGTCGGGGCCTTCCTCGAACTCCAGCGGGGTGGCGCCCGGCCGCTCGACCGGCCGCGCCACCCAGCGGCCGGTCCCGGCCAGCCGCAGCAGGGCGTCCTCGCCATAGCGCCCGTCGCAGATGATGCCGGCGGCGCAGGCGCCGGTGTCGACCTGCATCGCCGCGTCGCCGATCAGGGTCTTGAACCGCGCGATGTCGCTGCGCGCCCGGCCATGGCGGTCAGCCACTTCCTCGAGCTGGCGGCGGTGGTCGAAGGCGATGGCGCAGATCTCCGGCCAGCGCCGGGTCCGGGTGGTGACCCGGTGCAGGTGCTCGAGGCGCTCATCTAAGCGCGGCTGGGGAATCGAGCGGAAGCGGGCCAGGTAGTCCTGCATCTCCTCCCAGCTCGGCATCGCCGGGGCGCAGCCGTGGCGCGAGACCACCAGCGCGCCGCTGGCATTGGCGAGCTCGCCGCAGCGCCGCAGCGGTTCGTCGCGCAGGAAGCCGCGCAGGAATCCGGCCATGAAGGCATCGCCGGCGCCCAGCACGTTGAACACCTCGACCGGAAACCCGGGCACCACCAGCCCCTCGTCGACGCGCGCCGGAATGGCGGCGGGAAAGATGACGCAGCCGCCGGCGCCGCGCTTCAGTACCAGCACGGCCCGGCTATGCTCGCGCAGAACCCGCAGCGCCGCCACCGTGTCGGCCGAGCCGCCGGCGATGTGGATCTCCTCCTCGGTGCCGACCACCAGGTCGCAGCCGGCGACGATGCCGAGCAGGTGCTCGGTCACCCGGCCCGAGGCGACGAAGCGCTGTTCGCCCTGGCCATGGCCGGTCAGCCCCCACAGCACCGGACGATAGTCGATGTCGAGGACGACCTTGGCGCCGGACTCCCGGGCCAAGGCCATGGCCCGCCGGCTGGTCGCATCGACATTGGCGCGCGAGAAATGTGTGCCGGAGACGACCACGGCGCTGGCGCGGCCGATGAACGACGACTCGACGTCCTCGGGCTGCAGCGCCATGTCGGCGCAGTTCTCGCGGTAGAAGATCAACGGAAAGCTGTCGCGGTCGCGGATGCCGAGGATGACCAGGCCGGTGAGGCGCTGCGGATCGGTGCGCACCTGGCTGACGTCGACGCCTTCGGCGGCCAGGGTCTCGCGCACGAAGCGGCCCATATGCTCGTCGCCGACCCGGGTGATCAGCGCCGTCCGCAGGCCGAGCCGCGACGCACCCACCGCCGTATTGGCCGGCGAGCCGCCGAGATACTTGGCGAACGACGCCATGTCTTCGAGCCGGCCGCCGATCTGCTCGCCATAGAGGTCGACGGCGGCGCGCCCGATGGCGACGAAGTCGAGCGCACGTTCAAACATGCGGTCTCGCTTCCCGCCGATCCCTGCGCCGGCGGCTCACGTCGCGCCTCCCGGCCGCGGCGTCATCGCCCGGCGCCATCCAGCTTCGGCATCCAGAACCCGGCGTCCGGTTCGATCGTCCAGCGATGCTCCTCGGTGAAATCGGGGATGCCGTAGGGCTTGCCCGGCAGGTGGCGGATCACCCAGGCGTAGTACATGCCATAGCCCGGCGCCGCGCATTGCGGATGGTCGACCCCGTCGAGGATCTTCACCGTGTCGAATTCCTTCACCTTGAGCACCGCATCGCCGAGCTCGGCATGGCCGAACCCCTCCGGCCGGGTGAAGCGGTAGTGGTAGATCTCCGGCTGGGCGTGGTGATGGGGCGGATAGCTCGACCAGCGGCCCGGAAAGGTGATGACCTCGCCGAGCACCAGGTCGGCCGCCTCCGGCGCGTTGCGCTTGTCGAAGATCGTGCGCACGAAGCGATAGCAGGCGTCGCCGACCTGGCCCTGCCCACGATGCTCGTTCGCCACGTCCTGCGGCAGATAGAGCCGGCCCGGGAACGGCTTCGGGTTGTCGCAGGCATACACGGTGAGCTCGGCATCGCCGATCGCCGCGATCTCCACCACGCTGCCGGCGGCCGCGTGCAGGCAGGTCGCGCTTTCGTCGAACAGCGAGCGCCGGGCGACCCTGGCCGTCGCGACGTCAGTCGCGCCGATCGCGACCTCGCCGTCCATCAGCAGGAACGCGGTTTCGCGCGCCAGTTCGGCCCGATGGGTCTGGCCGGCGGCGAGCCGCAGCACCGCGAACTCGATCCCGGCGTTGTCGCTCACCTCGTCGGTGCGGGTGACCGGCGTATAGCCCGGCGGAAATCCGCCGCGAAACCAGGTGATGTGCAGCGTCATGGCCTCCCCCGTCGTTCGATCGCGTCCCTGCCCGCGGGCCGGCCGCGCGGCATCGGCCCGAGAGTGCCGCATTCCGCGGCGTTCGGGGATCATGAAATACCCGTTCTATTCATCGGCGCAAGTTAGAATATTTTTTGCATTCGCGCGGCAGGCCATGATAGACAGGTCGCATGAAGGCTGCCGGCAGCTATGTCGAACTGCGCGAGGCGATCGCCGCCGAGTACGAGCGGCTGAGCAAGGTGCTGCGCCGTGTCGCCACCTACGCCCTCGAGCATCCCAACGACATGGCGCTGGAGACCATCGCGGTGATTGCCGGCCGCGCCGGGGTCCAGCCGTCGAGCCTGATCCGCTTCGCCCAGACCTTCGGCTATGACGGCTTCAGCAACATGCAGTGGGTGTTCCGCGCCCGCCTGCGCGAGCAGACCCCGAGTTACGCCGACCGGATTCGCGGCCTGCGCACCCGCCACAGCAAGAACGGGCGCTCGGCGCCGCGGGCGATCATCGAGGAGTTCGCCAACGCCGCCATCGTCGGGCTCGAGCATCTCAAGGACAACATGGCGCCGGCGCAGCTCGACGGCGCGGTGCAGCTCCTGGCCAAGGCCGACATCGTCCATCTGCTCGGGCAGCGCCGGTCGTTCCCGGTCGCCGCCTATCTGAACTACGGGCTGTCCCATCTCGGCATCCGCTCCTGCCTGATCGATTCGGTGGGCGGCATGCTCGAAGAACAGCTGCGGCTGGTCGGCAAGAACGACGTGCTGCTGGCGGTCAGCTTCAAGGACTACTCACCCGAGGTGGTGGCCGCGGTCGAGGCGCTGGCGCCGCGCGTGCCGATCATCGCCATGACCGACAGCGCGCTGAGCCCGATCGCGCGCCACGCCACCGTCAGCCTGGAGATCCGCGAGGAGGAGGTCGAAGGCTTCCGCTCGCTGTCGGTGCAGACCTGCCTGGCGCTGTGCCTGCTGGTCAGCCTCGGCGAGCGCCTGGTCAAGCCGGGCGCCCAGGGCCGCAAGTCCGCGGGCAAGGCGGCGGGCACGAAGGCCGCTTCGGCCGCGGCGGGAAGGCCCGAATGACCGTGCAGCCCCGCCTGTCCGGCGCACCGCCGGCGCCCGACGATCCCGCGCTCGTCCATTGGCGCCGCAAGGCGGCACGCTATCGGCGCGACGGCTACATGGTCGCGCCGAGGCTGTTCGACCGCAGCCGGGTCACGGCGTTGCGCGACGAGGTGACCGCGATCGGCCGCGGCGAGCGCGGCGCGGTCCGCGGACTGTCGGACGGCGCGGCCGAACTGGATGCGGCGCAGGTGCTGCACCGCTATCTCTGCATCCATCACCCGCACAAGATCTCCGGCGCGATGCGCGAAGCCCTGTTCCATCCCGGCGTGGTGGCCGCCCTCGGCGCCGCGATCGGCCCTAACGTCAAGTGCATGCAGTCGATGCTCTTCATCAAGGGCCCGGGCAAGCCCGGCCAGGCCTGGCACCAGGACGAGTTCTTCATCCCGACCCGGGACCGCTCGCTGTGCGGGGTGTGGATCGCGCTCGACGACGCGACCATCGCCAATGGCTGTCTGTGGGTGCTGCCCGGGTCGCAACAGCCGGGCGTGCTGTACCCGACCCGGCCGATCTCCGATTCCCGCTTCGACGGCAGCCCCGCCGCCGGCGATTTCCCGTGGCCGGAATCGGCGGCCATGCCGGTCGAGATCGCGGCCGGCGGAGCGGTGTTCTTCAACGGCTACCTGCTGCACCAGTCGCTGCCCAACGCGACCTCCGACAGTTTCCGCCGCGCCCTGGTCTTCCACTGCATGAGCGCCGAATCGCTGCTGCCGTGGGACGACGAGGGCCGCATGCCACATACCGACGACATGCGCGACGTGTTCATGGTGCGCGGCGTCGACCCCTATGCACGCAAAGGTACACGGGAAGTGCTGGTTCCCTACCTGCGCGAAGCTAGCTGCTAGCGGGTCCTTCCTGGCCCGCCTAGACCGGAGGGAGCAAGCCGGCGCTCCGCCCCGGACCACCAAGAACCAACGAGCCGGCAAGATGCGCGGCGCGCAACACAGCGCGCCTCACGGGACAGGAGAGGACAATGCGAGCCCTGAAAACGCTGTTGCTGACTGCTGCCGCCCTGATGCTGGGAGCATCGGTGGCCAACGCCGATCCGACGCGCGTGGTGTTCGTCACCCACGGCCAGGCTGCCGACCAGTACTGGTCGGTGGTGAAGCGCGGCGTCGACGACGCCGCCAAGACGCTCGGCGTCGACGCCGAGTACCGCGCGCCGGAGACCTTCGACATGCCGGCCATGGTGCGCCTGCTCGAGGCCGCCATCGCCTCCAAGCCGGACGGCTTGGTGGTGTCGATTCCCGACACCGACGCCATCGGTCCCGAGGTGCAGGCCGCGGTGGCGGCCGGCATCCCCGTCATCGTCGTCGACTCCGGCGGCTCGGAGCTGTCGCGCAAGCTCGGCGCCCTGCTCTACATGGGCCAGTCCGAGTACGAGGCCGGCGTCGCCGCCGGCGAGAAGGTCAAGGCGCTCGGCGTCAGCAATGCCGTCTGCGTCAACCACGAGGTCGGCAACATCAGCCTCGACGACCGCTGCGCCGGCTTTTCCAAGGGCCTCGGCGCCGAGGTGCCGGTGCTGCAGGGCGTCATGGACCCGGTCGAGATGAAGGGTCGCATCCTGGCCCATCTGCAGAGCCACGCCGACACGCAGTTCGTCCTGACCGTCGGCTCCGCCGGCGCCGACCCCGCACTCGCGGCGGTCGACGAGGCCGGGCTCGGCGGCTCGATCAAGCTCGGCACCTTCGACCTGTCGCCGACCATCCTGCAGGCGGTCGCCGACGGCAAGATGGAGTGGGGCATCGACGCCCAGCAATACCTCATGGGCTACATCCCGGTCGTCATGTTCGACCTGATGAAGCGCTACAAGCTGGCGCCGATCGAGGACTACCCGACCGGTCCCGGCTTCGTGACCAAGGGCGAGGCCGCGTCGGTCATCGACCTCGCCAAGCAAGGCGTGCGCTGAGCCGGGAGTTCCGGCGCCCCGCGGCTCCGGTCTGGTCCGGAGCCGCCCGGGCCGGGCGAACGGGAGGGCAGGCCGCCGGCAGCGGCGGGCCCGTCCTCCCTTCCCGCCCGGCGCAATCTGCAGCAGCATGACAGGCGCCTTGCGTCCTGCAGCGGTTCGGGATGGACATGAGCGACATCGGCGTTGAACGCGACGAGCGTTTGAGAAGTTCCTCCTTCCTGGCGCAGACGCTGCGGCGGCCCGAGCTCGGGGCGGTCGCGGGCACGATCCTGATCTTCGTGTTCTTCGGCGTCGTCGCCGGCGACAGCGGCCTGTTCAGTGCCCGCGGCACGATCAACTTCCTGGAGGTCTCCGCCCAGCTCGGCATCCTGGCGGTGGCGGTGACGCTGCTGATGATCGGCGGCGAGTTCGATCTCTCGCTCGGCTCGATGATCGCCCTGGCCGGGGTCATCATCGCGATTCCCGCGACCACCCTGGGCTGGCCGATCTGGCTGTGCATCCTGCTCGCCTTCGCCACCGCCGTCGTCGTCGGCTATCTCAACGGATTGCTGGTGGTCAAGACCGGCCTGCCGTCGTTCATCGTGACCCTGGCTTCGCTCTTCATCCTGCGCGGCCTGACGCTCGGCCTGACCCGCCTGATCACCGGCCGCACCCAGGTCTCCCAGATCAAGGAATACGCCGCGGCCGACTGGCTGGCGCCGCTGTTCAGCGGCGAGTTCGGCCAGCCGGTGTTCCGCCTGCTCGCCGATATCGGCGTGGTCGGCCGGCGCCCGGACGGGCTGCCGGAGGTCCAGGCCGCGCCGGTCTCGATCCTGTGGTGGCTCGGCTTGACCGCGCTCGCCACCTGGATCCTGCTGCGCACCCGGGCCGGCAACTGGATCTTCGCGGTCGGCGGCGACGCCAACGCGGCACGCAATGTCGGCGTACCCGTCGGCCGGGTGAAGATCTCGCTGTTCATCCTGACCGCCTGCGCCGCGACGCTGTTCGCCGCCATCCAAGTGCTCAGCGTCGGCTCCGCCGACACCTCGCGCGGCCTGCAGAAGGAGTTCGAGGCGATCATCGCCGCGGTCATCGGCGGCACCCTGCTGACCGGCGGCTACGGCTCGGCCATCGGCGCCATGTTCGGCGCGCTGATCTTCGGCATGGCGCAGATGGGCATCTTCTACACCGGCATCGACACCGACTGGTTCAAGGCCTTCATGGGGGCGATGCTGCTGATCGCGGTCTTGTTCAACAACTACGTCCGCAAGCGCGCGACCGAGTCGACGTGATGAGAGGCGCCGCGATGGACACGCCCCTGGTCGAACTGCGCGGCGTCAGCCGGTACTTCGGATCGGTGATCGCGCTCAAGGACGTATCGTTCGCGGTCCGCGCCGGCGAGGTCCACTGCCTGCTCGGCGACAACGGCGCCGGCAAGTCGACCCTGATCAAGATCCTGTCGGGCGTGCACCCGCCGTCGCAGGGCGAGTACCTGGTGAACGGCCGCCCGGTGACCCTGGAATCGCCGCGCGCCGCGATCGATCACGGCATCGCCACGGTCTACCAGGACCTGGCGACCATCCCGCTCATCAGCATCGCCCGCAACTTCTTCATGGGGCGCGAGCCGACCACCGGCTGGGGCCCGTTCCGCCGGCTGCGCTGGCAGCACATCAACGACACCGTGCGCAGCGAAATGGTGAAGGTCGGCATCGACGTGCGCGATCCCGGCCAGGCGGTCGGCACGCTGTCGGGCGGCGAGCGCCAATGCCTGGCGATCGCCCGGGCCGCGCATTTCGGCGCCCGCGTGCTGATCCTCGACGAGCCGACTTCGGCGCTCGGCGTCCACCAGGCCTCGATCGTGCTCCGCCTGATCGCCCAGGCGCGGGCGCGCGGGCTCGGCGTCGTGCTGATCACCCACAACATCCAGCACGCCTATCCCGTCGGCGACACCTTCACGCTGCTCAACCGCGGCCGCAGTCTCGGCACCTTCCCGCGCGCCGAGATCAGCCGCGAGCGCGTGGTGCAGCTGATGGCCGGCGGCAAGGAGCTGGTCGACCTCGAAGCCGAGCTCGAGGCGCTGCGCGCGACGGCGTGAGCCAGGGCGGGGTCGGCGGCAACCTGCGCGCAGTTGTAGCGTCTCCCAGAACCTGAATCGGCGCCAAAGCAGAATCAACGACTTAGGTGCTCGGAATCCGCGAAAAAGTGAATCGGAATCCGGGAAATACTGAATCAGAGGGGTATTCGTCCGGGAAATAATGAATCGCGCGGTTTCACAGTGTGCGCGCCGTGCATCGCGATGGCATGCATCGTTGACTGATAGGAGACGGCCGGGGCCGGCCGCGCCGGCGTGTGTCGCCTGGCCGAGTGGCGTTGGGTCGCGACCTTGCTGTTCGACGTGCTCTGTCGACGTCGTGCGCCGCGCTGGGTGCTCAGCCTAATCCCAGTCCTCGGTCTGAGCCATCAAGCGGCCGAGGTCTCGCCTTGCATGGAGAATGCGCACGATCACGCGATCGCCAGCATCAGTTCCATGAGCCCAGACAACGAAGTACGGGCATCGCCCCACCGTAAGCCATCGATACTGTCGATCGGCCCACTGTTCGCGCATGGAGCCGGGCGGAGACCACCCGCCAACCTGCTCGAAGATTTCGTCAAACGCCGTCGATAAGGCGTGTGCCGCGGCTTGGCCTCACTCGTCCGCCTGATATTCAAGCGCAGCTTCTCGTTCCCGCTGTGCTTGCGGTGTCAAACGGTATGACACGGGGGGCCGCTAAGGCTTGATCTGACCGGCAGCGGCTCGCAGATCGATACGCTTCAGGATCTCGTCGACGCGCCGCCGCCCCTCTTCGACGGAGACATACCCAACGCGCTCCGCTTCCTCGATTGCACTGTCGAGGCTGCGGTTCATCTGATCTCGAGCCCGTGTCTTGTCGGACAGTCGCGGTGGCAACGTCTGTGGCATGTCGGATCCTCGTGCGGCACTCTTAACCAGATATTGGTTCGGCGGGCAAATTCGTCGACCCCGTGAATCGCGCTGTTTCACATAATTTACTCTGTGGAACTAGGCGATGCGGTGCTATGGGATCCCGTGGTAAGGAAATATCAAGCGCGAGCTTCTATGCTTAAGCTCTTGATTCACAAGATCGCGTGGCACATATTATGCCTATGATCAAGGAGCCCCCCATCAAGCGCGTCGCCACCCGCCCGGCCGCGGAGAAGTCCTCGCGAGCCGAGACGCATGAGGCTCGACTTCTGCGGAAGGCGAATGAGGCTGACGTCAATCCGGGGAAGGCTCTCTCAAACCTCTCGCGCGAGCAGCTCATCGCCGAACTCTGCGAGTAGTGGGGTTCGCGTGCTATGAGGCTGCGGCTGCCTCGGGTCGAGGCAAAGCCCAAACCCGTCTTCAAGTTGCCCCTGTACCGAGATTACGTCGGGCTTTCGCGCGCCCCCAATCTGGCGCGCGAGCTTGTCGAGCTCGTGGAGCGCATCGAGAAGGGCCACATCGTTCCTGAGCGGTACTATCGATCTGGGATCGATACCGATCGCGATCGGCTGCTGGAGGAGACAGGTATCTTGCACCTGCATCTCGGCGGTGCTGCGTCTGATGTTCTTGTCTTCCTTATCCAATATCCGACATACGTCGTTCTCCTCGAGGTAAATGACCACCAGGCTTTCGCATCCGATCCTCCGGGGTCCAGGCTCTTGGCGCTTCACGAACAAACTATCCGAGAGCGTGAGAGAGTCGAGGCCGAGAAGGAGGCGGAACGTCGGCGGAAGTTGAGCGACGACGTGAGGTTGGCATTGCGACGCAGGCCCGACGAGAAGGGTTCATCGCCTGAATAGTGGAGGATCGTCGTGGACACCCCCGGCTACTCAACTGGCTCGCGTTGAAAGCTTGGAAAAAATCGACACCGTGCGCGTCGGTGCTAATTCGCTACCTCATAATGCCGAAAATCGGTGTCATGAGGATACGAAATAGCATCCCTAACGGGCGGCTCAGATGTTCGCCTCTGACGATGATCGACGCGGCGCCCAAGCGAAGGTACAGGGCTGACTCCCAGCGCGCGGAGGCAGCACAGCGCCAGTCCGAGAAGTCCTGCCAACAGGACCGCTACAGTGGAGGGCTCGGGTACGGCCTCGACCGGAGTCAAGAGGTAGGCGTGGTAGACGCCTTCTGGATTGAGGCCGTGGCCGACGATTTGCCCGGCATTGTTAATCCCCCAGGCATTGCCGAGCACCCAGCCCTGGCCGGTGTCATCGACCAGAGACTGCAGATTGAGCATGCCGTCGATTGCCGTCCAGAGAAACGGCCCGTTTTCGCCAAACCCGATGACCTGTCCCTGGTCGTTGATTCCGCGCGCGTCGCCAAAGCCCGCGCTAAGTTCGAGCATCCCGCCGTCGGTCGTCCAAATGAATGCTCGGCCCTTGCTGTGTCCCACCACTGTGCCTGAGGCATTGATGTCGGTGGCATAGGTTTGCCCGCTGCCGCCGGGCAGCTCGCCAATGTCCTGCATGCCGGCGTCCGGCGACCAAAGGAAGGCTCGAATGCCATCCGGATCGGAGGCCCAGCCCACCACGAGGCCGGCCTCGCTGATGGCGTGCGCGCCGCTCATGTCGGGATCACCTGGAAAATCGCCGAGGTTCTGCATGCCGGTAGCGCTCGTCCAGAGGAACGCGTTGACGTCGTGGGTCGTCCAGCTGTGGCCGACGATCTGGCCGGCGGAGTTGATACCCCTGGCGTCGGATTCTCCGCCTGTGGGCGGTAGCTCTCCCAAGTCCTGCATGCCGCTATCGGGAGTCCAGAGAAAGGCGTGCGCGGTGTCGCCGACAACCCACATCTCGCCCACGACGTGGCCATGTGAGTTAATGCCGAAGCCGTTCGAAGAGCCTGACGTTCCCGGCAGAACGCCCAAGGCGACCATGCCGGTTTCCTTGGGCCACAGAAACGCGCCTCCACTATCCGCGCTGCTTCTGCCCACGACTTGCCCGGCATCGTTGATCGCGAAGGCCTCGCTGGAGTCCGCGCCGCCCGGCAGGTTACCAAGGTCGGTCACCGAATAGGTCGGCACTGCGGCAGCCGGCGCGGTTGCAGAAATCGCAATCGCCGCCAGAGCGGCGCTCACCATGAGACGCATGCAGCTTTCACCACACAGAGGTCGCCGTCGTTACTTGCGGCGTTCTGTTTGCAACCATAACGGGCCGTTCTTGGCTGCCAACCGCGCGGGCTCGTCAGCTCAGTCAGCATGGCGACTCATCCGGTACCATACGCCCATCAGAGCGCGGGGCATGTGGGCGCGGCGCCGACGATTGATGCTCGGTGTGTTGAGGTCGCGCAGAACCAGGTCTTCGAGTGCCGTCTACCAGGCCGTTGCGGTTCGCCGCCATGCTCTTCACCGCCAGCAGCATCTGTATGTCTGTCGCGGCGGAGATTGCTTCTGAACGGTGCCGGGTGACCCTCAGGTGACCGATCGACACCGTTCAGCCATTGGCGAGCTGGACGCGATGGCATCCTACGGCTCGACTCACCGAACCGCGCGACGAGTGGCGCCGCGAGCGCCAGTCGCCGCCCCCTACATTCCAGGCCGGTCGGCCGGCCTTCCGAAACCGACATTGAATGTCGGTTTCAGCAAGTTGAGCGCAATGCACTGGGGCGGCACTGGCGAGGATCTGAGAAAAGTGAAAGGGGCGGCAGCGGCCTTGGCGATTGAACGCGCCTATTTCGAAAACGCCCACAGCATGGACGCTGGGGTGGCAATGCGGCCTGTGCCGAATGACAGCAAGTCGTTGCCGAGATAGACCACGAACCCTGCTCCGCGACGAAGATCAAAATAGAAGCCAATGTTACTGTGCGGAGTCCGTATCTATCGCCGGTGGCGCTTTCGTTCTCCTGTCCGTTTCAAGGCGAGGACCAGCTCGACCAAGCTCGTATCTTACGACATCAACGAGATGCTTGGCACCAAGCTGAGGGCGTTGTACCAGCGCATCCGGGGGCGTGATCCCTTCGACCTGTATCTAGCACTGAGCACTCCGAAATCAGGTGCCGACCCGATAGTCGTCGCGGAGGCATTCAGGCACTACATGGCTGAGGAGGGAAAGGTGATCAGCCGCGCCGAATTCGTCGATGCGCTGGAAGAGCGCTTGAGGCACGCTGGGTTCAGATCGGACATGAAGCAGCTGATCCGCGCCGGCGTTAGTTACGACATCGATAGAGCGGGCGACCTAGTTCGTCAGCAAATCCTGGGGCTCTTGCCAGCTTGAGACACGGGCCTTGGCAGCGGCCGCGAGAACACCACTATAGCGTCTCTGCTGGGTTTGGCGCGCATATTGAGGAAGCACATGCCTAGAGTCACAGACGAGGCTATGCCGTCGCTGTCGCCCGCAGAGAACGCGAGGCGCGACGCCGAAGCAGACCGTGACTTTGAGACCGGGGGTGGGTATTCCGGCCGAAGAGGTTTTTGCTTGGCTTCATGATCGGCTCGATGGTGCCAAGACGACACTACCCAAGGCGCGCAAGATCTGACACCAAGCGTGAATGCCAAAGCCCTCGTTTTCGCGCCGGCAGCGCAACGACGCATAGCAGAAGATGGCATGACGCCGACGATGACGAGCCGTCATTGGCGTCATTGGCGGAGGCCGGGCTGCATGGCATGAGCTGCCCGGCCGCCTAGCTGTTTAAGGACAGGGATGAAGTTCTCGTAGCACCTCTTCAGTGACCGCCCCAAGTTTTTCGCCCTGCCGGTCAGGGTGGTCTCGTATCCATTCGATGACGGCGTAAGTATCCGAAAGATCGTGAGGATCTACGGGAGAGCAGACGACCTTCGCGTCGCCCAGCACCGCTCGCATCGCACCGATCATGGTGACGCACATCGCGCGATCGGAACCCTGATCCGCTGTGCAGGTGCGCGCTGGGATTGCGCTATCTGTTTGCGCTGCCGAACTGGCACAAGCTGTGAGTGCAACCACAAGGGCGAAGCATTCTAGTTTTTCAAGTGCCATGATTCTCCCCTTTCCCGCCGAAAAGTGCGCGGCCATGAGCGTCGGCCATTTCCACCCGCCCACTGGACGGACCGATAGGAAAGCGCCACTATGGCGAGCAAAAGGCAAACACGCCAGCACGCTCGTGCGGAGGAAGATTGTCGTGGCGGACTCATCCGGGCCGGCGCGGAGGCGCGCACGACGCCTCGCCGCCATTTTGGCTGCCGCCACCCCCTTGCATGCAGCGCACAGGTCGACAGCCATTCCATCCGCATCGACCGTCCAGCGTTTAGTGTGATCGCGCTGGAGTCATGGGTTGAAGTCCATGGTGCGACCAATCAGACGGCAGGGCTCGTGCGCCTGGGCGAGCAATGGGCGAGCTGCGTCGTCATGCTGGTCGTGCCGTCGTCCGGCCCGGGCTATGCCCAACTCGTCGAAGAGACGTTCGTGGACGACAACTACCTGAACTTCTTTGCCATAAAGCTCATCGCCGGGGACGGCAAGTTCATCAGCGTGAGACGCAGCGAAATCAAAGGCAAGCCGGCGGTCGAGGCCGTCAGCGAGCGAGACGGCGAACGCATTCTCCATGGCATGGTCATGAAGCACGGCAACATCTATACCGCCAGCTGCCGCACGGCGGTTGCGGACTACGAAGGCCTCGAGCCCGAATTCCGGGCGATCATCAACTCGCTGGATGTGAAATCATGATGGCGGCAGGGCGTGCCGGAGACGCGCTTGCCGCCGGAGGTGCTCACCGCGCAATCCCCGCGGCATTGGCGAAGGCACTATCCGGCGCTTCGCCGCGAGGTGCTGAACGTAGGGAGTAACCGTTGTCGTTCTCGACGATTGCTTCGCTATCATCTAGAGGAGGGCGTGCGTCACTGATCCACGCAACGACGTCAGGCTCTTGATCAAGGGACCGGCCTCGAAGCCATCGAAGAATGGCCATCATTGAGGATGTGCGGGTTCGCCGTTCATCGCGAACTTGAGGATCCATGAATGCGAAATGGCTCACATTCCCGATCGGAGGAAACAGCTGTGGTTGCGGATCGGCTACTATAAGAACTTCATCGCAGCCTTGTGATCGTGACCCGAACTTACGGCGAAGGATATTTTTCAACATAAGCATTTCTCCAGCGACGATGTGACGGCGGAAGTTGTTGACTGCTTGATCAGGCCATCCGGTTCACCCGGTCACTTTTGCCGTCGTAGTCAAGAGAAATCTGGGGTTCTGGTTCTACTGAATGAAATATGGCCTGTAGGCTCCTCTCCAGTCGCTCATCTCCAACAGCAAGTAACGCCTTCTCTAGGTCGGATTTGAGCGCATCGAACGACGCACTACGAAGTGCGTCAATAGCTATAGACGGCAGGAGTTGCTCGCCAGACAGCAACGATAAGTTAGCGGATTCCGATAGCCGCTCCCGCAAATGACGCAGGATCGCCAATGATATTAGGACGCGGTAATCACGCAAAAGAGTTTGTGGCATACGCCTTCTCCGCTCTGTTGGCCCTGTGGCGATGCCGCGCTTCGCGCGGGCCGCTCCACCAATGAACGCCTGAGATTCTCTCAGATAGGCTCGGAGCTACACCGCGAGGTGCAATCTGCACCTCGCCTCACGCGGTGGGTTTTGCCCGGCGCAAGATCCAGCGGAAGAATTCGAACCCCATGGGCGCCAGGAAGCAGCCTGCGGCGGGCAGCACTACGCTGCTGGGTAGCTCGGGCCACCCTAGATAGAGATTCGCAAAGCTCCCGCCGAAGATGATTGTCGCGCCAACCAGGCGCAGGGTCATGGGAAGCGTGGCGTTCATGAGCCAATCGAACAGGCACGCCATGAGCATGATGAAAAGCCCGGTGAGCGGCATGGCGATCGAGATTTCCGCCGATCCATATCGCGTGAGCATGCTGGCTCCGATGAAGACGACTCCGCCCAGCACGAATTGCAGCCTGGTGTCCGGGAATCGGATCGGAAGCACAGGCGCGCGGCCGATGCTGGCCTCATGGAACTCGTCTTGGTCGACCCGGGATGCGGTAGCGTCGTGACGATAGTACAGGAGACGACGAAACATGACCTCTGACCTCAACAGGGCAACTCGATTCAAAGGATATTTGGTCGCCGGACGCGCGCGAGCTCGCAGGAGACCAGGGTGCAGAGGATGACGGAGGCATGGCCGCTGATCTCTCACTCGAGATGGAAGTGCGGAGGAGTTGCCAAGCCTCTGACAAATGTCGATGAACTCCTAGTACGATAACTTCGCGCCACAGGCTGGAAGATAGAAAAGATGGTCGTACAATCGATACTCGGGCCATTGACTGTAGGTGCGAATCACATCGGCACAGCCATAGCCTCGACCATTGATGAAAGACTACGGTGCACCCATTTGCGAGGCGATAGGCGCCTCCCTGGAAAATCACTTTATCTACCTTGGATACAAAAGCATGTTCGGTTCGGCCGCGATACAGCGTGCCGATCATCATGTCTCCCGGCGCGCCAGGGGGCAGCGCCAACCGGTTTGTACTGATACCGAGCTGCACCAGGAACTCTCCTTGAGGACCGCGCCCGGGGTGACTATGCCTCACGATCGGGAGGGCTCTTGCGATCCTCCGGCGCGAGTTCGATCGCCTCTGAGCTGGGCTGATGTATCGCAAAAACATAAATCTCGACATCCACTGCGCGTCCGAAGACGTCTACCATCACGCGTAGTCTCTTCATGATCGTACTCCATAGACCTTCAGCCAAGTATGATGGCTGTGAGTTGTCATGGCTTCGACCTACAGAATTCAAATAGAGCATTCCCTCACCAGCGAGGTGCGATTTGCACCTCGGGTGTCCCAGAATTTCGTGATCGATGGACAGGACGCTCGAACGCTTGTCCCGTTGTCCCAGGGAACACAACCTATTGAATCGCTGACTTCGGTCCGCTCTTCCGGCGTAGCACACGCTTAGGTTGCCGATCCTCGCGCATCCCGTTCGCCGTCTTTCGGCGTCTCGGCGTGATCCGCCGCGGCGTATCGCCTTTCCGGGGATTCTCGTGACCGGTGATGTCCCAGTAGCTCTTCGGCTGCCCCGCCGAAGTGAGCCCGAGCAGCGTCTCAAATGACGCCTTGCGGTGCTGGCGACGGTTGAACCGGAAGACGTACTCGTTGAGGTACGTGTCGATGTGCTTCAGCCGGAGCCCGTGGTAGGTGCCCAGGCCCCAGCGCTTCATCAGGGCGAAGACCCGGTGGATCCAGGGCAGTGGGATGTGGGCCGGGAGCCGGTCGACGACATGCGGGTCGTGCCGGTAGTCGGTCAGGTTCAGGTACGACCGGTGCCCATCGGTGACCAGGGTGGAGCCCGCCTCGATGTTCGCCCGGACGAAGGCCTTGATGGCCGCGGATGAGTTGTCGGGGATGACGGCGAGCCGGATGCGACCGGCCTTGGTGTTGTAATAGAGGGCGCCCTTCCGCTTGATCTTCGGCGTGCATCCCGTTTCCCGATCAATCACCTCGACTGCGCCGATGATGATGATCTTCTGGGCGATGGTCTCGTCGAAGAAGGCCGACTTGGTCCGGAACGGGATCTCGGTCTGGTCGATCTCGACGATGCCGGTGAGCTTGCTGCGGTCGGGATCAACCATGGACCGCCGGAGCTTCTGTTCGAGCAGCCAAGCCGTCTTGTAGGTGATGCCCATCTGCCCCTTGAGCTGGAGGGCGGACATGCCATTGGAGTGGTTCGACATCAGGTGGGCGGCGCGGAACCAAGTGGTCAGTGGCAGCTTGGTCCGATGCATCACCGTCCCGGCGGTGATCGACGTTTGGCGTCCGCAATCGAGGCACTCGTAGGTGTATGCCCGGCTCTTCAGCGCCACCGGCCGCATGCAGCCGCAGGCCGGACACACGAAACCGTTGGGCCAGCGCTTCTCGTAGAGATAGGCGGCGCAGGCCGTCTCGTCCGGAAAACGGGCCTGAAACTCGGCCAGAGAAAGCGATTTCTTCCTGGTCATGATGATGCCTCAAAAATTAAAAAATTTTCGGATGCAAACCACGCACGATAGCGATTCTATTTCAATTGCTTACCTGAGTCAACGGGATAAGACCGCTTACGCTTAGTCGGCACTTCGTAGCGAGCTTCGCGATCCACGAATAACTCCCCCTAGGAGCCACTCGGCTCCGACCGCTTGGGGGAGTTATGAAATCGTCACGCAAAACGGCTGCCGCAGAGGCGATTTATTGCACTCGTGAGCGTGCGCGTCATCTCGACAAGTTCTACACCGACCCCGAGGTTGCGGCCGAGTGTGTCGAAGTCGTCCGCAAAGTCATCGGTCGTGCACGGTGTCGACTGACGTGGCTGGAGCCCTCAGCGGGCGGCGGCGCCTTCTTCGATGCCATGCCCAAAAACAAGCTCGGGTTCGACATCGAGCCAGAGCACCCGAAGGTCATTCGACTGGACTTCCTGTCCTGGGACCCAGGCACCAGCGAACGCTTCGTGACCGTGGGCAACCCTCCGTTCGGGAAGAACGCGAGCCTCGCGATTCGCTTCTTCAATCACGCGGCGGCGTTCTCCGAGGTGATCGCATTCATCGTGCCGCGCACGTTCGAAAAGGACTCGGTCGTTCGACGGCTCCACCGGAATTTTCATCTGGCAAGGCAGACCGAGGTCCCGGTGGATGGCTTTACCTTCCTCGGAGATGTCTACAGCGTCCCATGCGTATTCCAGGTTTGGGAGCGGCGAGACGCGGAGCGCCCTCTGATCAAATCGGCTCTCTCCGTGCCTGATTTTCAATTCGTGATGAAGTCCAAGGCTGACTTCGCCTTCCAGCGCGTCGGTGCACGAGCAGGAACGATCTATAGGGAATTCAGGGCCCGCTCCGAGTCCTCGCACTATTTCATCAGGGACCTCGGCATCAGGCAGCGAGTCATCGACATCCTTGGCGGCATCAACTGGGATCCAATCAAAAGCCGTACTGCCGGAAACCCCAGCATAGCCAAGCGCGAACTCGTTTCAGCGTATCTCGAAGCTGCCCATGGCGTCTAACCAACTTCATGGCAAGAGCTTCGAGGACTTGGTCAAGGCAGCGCTTTTTCAAGGCGCCGCCGATCGCTCAAGGTCGGTCAACTCGGAGTTCGATGTTGAGGGCGACTTTGATCGCATTTATGGGCTGCCTAGCAGCATCAAGACCACGTCGGGAAAAACTGTTGGCCTAGCTGATGCCCGTCGTTTCTGGCGGAACAATACCGCCTACCGAATGCTCGTGTGCAGCTACACGCAACAAGGGACAACAAAGCTCTTTCACCAGGTCGACGAGATATTTCTCCATGGGGAGATGTTTCCGGCGCTAAAGGGCTCAATCTCGCTCGAAGAGATCACAGAAATTCACTTTGGCTTCGGTATCACTCGCTTCCCCGAAGGCATGCACGTTGAAGCGCGGGCCTGGGTGAAGGAACGTATTCAGAAGGTGCAAGACCGGATTGGGCTAGTCGTCCTTAACCCAAAAATTGATTCCGAATCGCAGCGACGTCTGCAGTGCTCCGTCAGCTTGCCTGCTCTCATAAAGCTGGCTGAGGAGCACCCTCCATATCGCAGCCCGAACGGCAGAGCCGCCAACTCAAATTATTTCGGGCACCGTGCGCGAATCGGGTTCGTCCAGCTGCCGTTCCCGATGGTTGACAGTGGACCACGAACTTTCAATAAGACAAAGTCAGCATAGAGGGCGCGACCTCCTTGTCTGCTGAGGGCCCACACGCGCCGCATCTTGTTTGTCAGAGCAGATCGCCGCTCGCCGGCGACTGGCCGGTTAGAAATATTCCCGTTAAGCGTGTCCTAAGCGCAAAGGCCTCGGCTACAAGATCTGGTGTGCACCTGGGACAACGGGACAAGCGTTGACGCTCGGCCCGTTTAGCTGCTAATCACGCCAAAGGTCAGAGTGAGTGGGACACGTTCGCCGCGAATCTTCTCCGCGGGCATCGATGCGCCGTCGCTTGATCCCGACGATAAAGTCAATGAGCCGTTCAGCGCGATGGCGGACGTTTCGATTTCAGGACGATGAGCTCGTCCGAGGCCGCCGGGTCGCTCGGCCCTTGGCCAAAGCCTACGAGAAGAGCGCTTGCACCAGCGGTGAGCGCGCGGACCTGCGGCTGCTGCGGCGGCTGGGTGTCGCATGTGCGCGCGGAAGGCTTTGCCGTGAAAGTTGATCGACCTCGACGATCTCGATCCAATCAAGACGGTTGGCCGAATCCCCGAAGGGCTGCTGTCGTTCCACACCGCCGAGATCCAAGGCTATGTGGTCGAAGGGCATGTCCCGGCCGACGCAATTCGCCGACTCCACGGCGATCTGCCAGACCTGGACGGCATCGCATGCCGTCTGGATCACCAGGCATGGGCGGTCCGGCTGAGTCCTTACGGTCGTCGGCTTCCGCAAGTGGAGCCAACCGCACCCTTCTGGGATGGCACCGTCTAGCGGCGCCCGTGGCGTCGGTTCGAAAGTAGGCGCCGAGATGGCAGCAGCGCAACGCGCTCGCTATGCATTCTGGCGGTTCGGTGCCGGTGATTTGCCAAAAGTCAGTAGCCGTCAGGTGTCAGCCGGGTTGCGGAATCAATAGCTCTTAGGGACGAATTTGGTCCTATACGGCTATGAGCACAACCTACAGCGGGCCATCGATGGCTGAGACGCGGTCATGCCGCGAAGTCACTGGTTATTATTGAGCTGGGTGGCATGTGCTAGTCGTATTTTCCCGTGCCACCTAGTAACATTTTCCCGAGCTCGCGCCGGAGAGCGAGAGGTTGCCGTCAGACAATCCGTTAAATGGCCGTTAGCAGACTCGGGAAATGTCCGCCAGATGGTCTTGTGTGCGGAGATATCCAAGCCGTCGTCGGCTGCTGGATCACTCCTTCCTAAGGACGAAATTCGGTCTTACACGGCTATGAAATCGCAGGGGCTGGGGGAGATCAGCCAGCTCTTGAGCATCGCGCTCGTAGCCGACCGGTCTCGATGAGGCGCCCGATGAAGGCTTCGGCCGCCAGCCCGACAAACGATGGCACGGCTACGACGACATTGGCGCCGAGTCGCAGTGATCATCGGCAGCGAGCTTGGCGGCGGCGCGTGCTATGAACGATAAGTCGTGCGGCATGATGGACGATATTCGAACCAGCACACGCAGCCCGCGCCCCATCCTTCTCTTCTATACGCTCCAGAACACCCACGCGTGCTGCAGATCTGGCACCACCGGCGTCACTCCGCGCGCAGCAAAGGGCGCCTAACGCTTTGATTTTCCTTGCGATAGCTCTCTGACCACAGGGTCCGAAACACAACGCTTGGCGTGGCGCCGCTCAAACTTCTGGCCGCGATTTCCTATTCTTGATCGTGTTTTGATTCTTCGATGCACACGGCGCCGACGTGACATCGCAGCGCGAGCAATTTCAACGCGTTGTTCTTCACCGTCCACGGTAGAGATCCTTGATCCTCTTTTGACTGCGGCGCGCCTTGCATGGACCACTGATGGCCGCCAACTCGGCCATCCCCACATTCTGATCAAGGCGGATACCGAACCTGCCCTGCTCGATCACCAGATGTTGTCGCAGTCCAGCAAAATCCCTGAGCAATCGTCGGTCTGAACCCCCGGATCACGGGCTTTCGCGCGTGCAACAAGGTTCGCAAGGCAATGCTCTGGCGTTCCGCTGAGTGCGTCGGCAACGATGGACTGATAGGATCCGAGCTGTAACACCCCGTCGCTCACCATCAGCACGCGGCACCCGAGGGAGAGCTCGACCGGGTCGAAGACCTCCAGCTCGATACTCGATTGACCGATGCGCGGCTTGCGCCGCTGCCATCGGGTGAGCTCCTCGAAGGAGCCGCCGGCACGGATCAGGAATGCGACGGAGTCTCCGACGCTGCAGCCGATCAGTGCACCATTCTTCAGCACGACCGCGATTCCGGTGGTGCTGCCACCCGTCCTCGCCGCATCGCGATCCGCCAGGTCGAACTGCTTCTGCAAGCCCGCTGCATCGGTCGGCGCGCCGTCGAAGGACGCCAGGCGCTCAATGAAAGCGTCGGCGGCAAGTCCGCCGCGGCCTGTTCCGGTTGCACCATCCGCGAGAAGTGCCAGGCAGCGCGCATCGTCGGCCAACACCAGAACACGATCGTCACACTGATCCTTGAGGTTGCCAGGCACGACGAAACTCGCCCCACCGGGTCCTCGTGCGCCCCTGGCTTGACCAGTCCAATGCACCGATCCCGGGTTCTGCTTCTCGTCGTGACGCGTGATCATGATGGACTGCCAACGTCTTCAATCGGCGCGCCCGTCCAAGACTCGGAAGCACGAACCTTCTCCAGAAGGGTCTCCAATCGGTCGCGCGTACCGGCATCAAGACGCGCCAGCACAGCGCTGCGTTGTGCGGGCGCAAGCGCCGCGACCTTGGTGGCGACGGCCGCAACCTGCCGCGCCTCTCCAGAGAGGTGGATCGCCATGCCTAGAAAGAGGACGCCGAATACCAACGCGACGGGCCATTCATAGGTGACCAAGGCCGACTCATCGACGAGAAATTCCGCGCGGCTCAGCCGCCATCTTTCGGTCGTCACCAACTCTGTCGTATCCATGGCTCTTGCCCCTGGTTGGTGGTGGCGATGTCGCGCTTCGCATCACCCGCTCCACTGATGGAAGCCTGAGATCCGTCTCAGATAGCGCTCGAAGCTACGACGCGAGGTGCAATCTGCACCTCGCCTAGGCGGCTTTTGTGACGGGCGTCCGTCCGGCGCCCCCGCTCGTGTTAGAAGGACCTATATATTTGAGTGATGGTCACGAGGCCCCTCTGCCGTCGGCTTTCGAGGCACGCGCCCGTGACGCAGTTCAGGGCCCCAGGACAGGCGCTTCGGCGTTCCTTCTGGGCACCGCTTGTTGGCAGGTATGTTGTGGTGACCAAGATCAAGAAGAATAGCCGGATCCTCCTCGAAGTTTTCGAGGCAGCGAAGGACCTGCACAGCGCCGGCGCACTCGACATCGATGCCATCCGGGAATTTGATGCGCTGTGCTTGTCAGAGCTTCCACCGTTGACGCAGATCCGTGACCGCTTTAACCCCGTGCCGATACCCTTCAAGGGAAAGGGGCCGTCGCCACGCGATTGAGTGTATGGCGGCCGCCTGGCGCCGGCCGATCCAAAGCGGCCTGCAATGAGAGGCCTCGGCCGGGGCAGTGCTCCATGGCTTGGTACCCGATGTGGCGTACCTCCTCGAGGATGGCGAGTTCGAAACTATCTATGAGTGAGGGCCAAGCACGCCCCAGATCGACCCAACGCCAAACGCTTAGCGGCCGCGCCTTAGGTGAGATGTGATTGACGAGAAAATCGTTCATGAATCGACACGAGATTCAATATCCCGCAAGCCGTGACGGTGCATGGCTGTCTTTTGAAGCTGAGCAGCAAGAAGTGCTTCGGCTGTTCTGATGCCGGTCTTCAGTCGCTCAGCATACTCCTGTCGGTGAACGATCGGCTGGCGCATAACGAAAGATGGGTGTTCGAAGAAGATAAAGTGGCGGTCGGAGATGCGTACTGTCTCTCCAGTCGATATGGGCCGGTTCTCGCGGAGTTCAAAAGCCCGTCGCACGTCGGCGCTCAGTCCTACTACGATGTCGCCTCGAACGCGCTTCCAAAAATCCTCCGAGGTGATGTGATCGAGGAGCTCCGGACCTTTAGGGTTTCGCTCGCGTCCGGCCGGATCGAACACCGCATCGGGGATAATGTTCTCGAACGAGAAGCGGATGCGGCGCCCGGACCCAATTGCATCCGAGATCGACCGCAGGAATTTTCCGGACCGCGAACGACTCGAAAACGGCTCATGCAGGGTCTGTGTCTTACTGTCTTGCTTGTAGCATGGACCAAGGAATACTACGGTGATGCTCATGTTAGCCTCGCCTTCGGTTGCGCTCGATGGGCGGGGTGCTCAGGCCGTCTAGCTTTCATCACGCCGAAGACCATGGTGAGCGGGAAGATGCGTCGGACGCGGATCTTCTCCGCAGATGATGCGCCGTCCTCCTATGGTGTGGATTTCGAACTGGGCTGGGTCGAGAGGCGCAAAGAAGCTGTTCTCTCGACTGAGCTCGTTGCGACTGACCTCACCATGATTCAGTCGCTCGAGATCGCTCTCGCGGCTGACCTGCTTCTGGCGCACGCGTTCACCTTGGTCGAGAGGCAGGACGCGGCGCCGCATTGTTTTCCTCGCAGTTGAAACGAACCCAAGTTCTTGCTATGTGTAGCGTCTCCCAGAACCTGAATCGGCGCCGAAGCGATTCCAATGGCTTAGCTG
>CAYJQC010000043.1:0-30448 GCA_964372215.1 uncultured Rhodospirillaceae bacterium | reverse complement strand
CGAGACCAAAAGCCTTGGCAAATCGCTTGACCGACAACACAGTCGCTCCCCCGTCGAGGGGGAGGGGGAGTCTTGGCGCCGCACCAACGAGTCCCCTCCCCCCTTGTGGGGGAGGGTCAGGGTGGGGGGTGATGCAGCGCTCCGTCGTCCGCGACTCAGGCGATCTCGATGACCGCGTCGACCTCGACCGCCAGGTTGAGCGGCAGGACGTTGGTGCCGACGGCGAAGCGGGCATGCTTGCCGGCGTCGCCGAACACCTCGACCATCAGGTCGGAGACGCCGTTCGCCACCTTGGGCTGGTCGGTGAAGTCGCCGGTCGAGTTGACGAACACGCCGAGCTTGACCACCCGCTTGACCCGGTCGAGGTCGCCGTCGAGCGCCGCCTTGGTCTGGGCGATGATGTTGAGGCCGCACAGCCGGGCCGCCTGCTGGCCGTCCTCGACCTTGAAGTCCTTGCCGAGCTTGCCGACGAACTTGAATTCGCCGTTCCACACCGTGACCTGGCCGGAAACATAGAGCGTGTTGCCGACGATCACCGTCGGCACGTAGTTGGCGACGGGCGCGGCCGCCTTGGGCAGCTCGATCTTCAGGTCAGCAAGCCTGGCGTCGATTTTTCCGGCCATGGTCGGGTCCTCCCTCGGGTTGGCGGTGCGGAGGATAGCGGGCGCGGTCGGTCCGATCCAGCCTGCAGGCGGCATGACATCCGCCGCCCGCGTCATCGGTGGATGCGGGGCCCGGGAAAGCAAGGGGAGGGAGATAAGGCCGGGCTCGTGCCGCCGTCACGAGCCCGGAAGTTCACAGGGAGAACAAGTGACCACTCTAAGTACGCATACGCATAGGCATGGTCGTACGCATGGTCGCTGCCGCTCCCGCGGGGGCCGCAGGCCCCCTCAGGAACAGCCGCTGGTGGAGCCGCAGGTCGCGCATTTCATGCACGTCCCGTTGCGCACCAGCGTGAAATTGCCGCACTCGCCGCAGGCATCCCCCTCGTAGCCTTGCAGACGCGCCTCGCGAATCCGACCGAGGCGATCGTCCGATGCCTGCACGAGCACGGCCCCGACAGCGACGGCCCCGGCGGCGCCGGCGCTGACGAGCCCAGACGCGACTGCTGTCGTCGCGCTCAGATCCCTGACCGCGGCGGTGGCGAGCGCCGCCGAGCCGCCCATCGCCAGCGCGGCGGCTTCGCCGGCGCCGCGCAGCACGATCAGGTTGTTCTTGCGGATGTAGCCGGTGCTGGCGAAGCGCTCCAGCGTCGGCGCGGACCTGGTCGGCAGGTCGGCCTCGCGGGTGCCGCTGCCCATGCTGTCCGGCAGCAGGTCCTCGGGCTGCGCATGGGCCAGCTCGTTGCGCCCGAGATAGGAGATGGCGAGCTCGCGGAAGATGTAGTCGAGCACCGAGGTCGCCATCTTGATGGTGTCGTTGCCCTCCACAATGCCGTTCGGCTCGAACCGCGTGAAGGTGAAGGCCTCGACGAACTCCTCGAGCGGCACGCCGTACTGCAGCCCGATCGAGATGGCGATGGCGAAGTTGTTCATCAGGCTGCGGAAGGCGGCGCCTTCCTTGTGCATGTCGATGAAGATCTCGCCGAGCTTGCCGTCCTCGTACTCGCCGGTGTGCAGGTAGACCTTGTGGCCGCCCACCACCGCCTTCTGGGTGTAGGACTTGCGCCGGTTGGGCAGGCGCCGGCGCTGGGCCGCCGCGACCCGTTCGATCACCCGCTCGATGATGCGCTCGGCGACCATCGGGGCCTTGGCCGCGGCCGGCGCCTCGACGATCTCCTCGACCTCGTCGTCGTCGCCGAGGATCGAGCCGGTGAGCGGCTGCGACAGCTTTGAGCCGTCGCGGTAGAGCGCGTTGGCCTTCAGCCCCAGCCGCCAGGACAGCATGTAGGCGTCCTTGCATTCGTCGACCGTCGCCGCGTTCGGCATGTTGATGGTCTTGGAGATGGCGCCGGAGATGAACGGCTGGCTGGCCGCCATCATGCGGATGTGGCTGTCCACCGACAGGAAGCGCTTGCCGATCCGTCCGCACGGGTTGGCGCAGTCGAAGATCGACAGGTGCTCGGCCTTCAGATGTGGGGCGCCCTCGAGGGTCATGGCACCGCAGCAATAGGTGTTGGCGAGTTCGATCTGCGCCTTGCTGAAGCCGAGCGAGGCCAGCATGTCGAAGGTGACGTCGTCGAGCCGCTCGCGGGTGAAGCCCAGCACGCTGGTGCAGAACTCCTCGCCGAGCGTCCATTTGTTGAAGGCGAAGCGGATGTCGAAGGCGGTGACCAGCGCCGACTCGAGCGCCTGCAGGATCGCCGCGGAGAAGCCCTTGGCCTTGAGCGCGGCGTGGTCGACGCCCGGGGCCTGCTCCAGCGTGCCATGGCCCACGGCATAGGCGATGATGTCCTCGATCTCCGGCTCGTCGTAGCCGAGGGTCATCAGGGCCTGCGGGACGGTGCGGTTGATGATCTTGAAATAGCCGCCGCCGGCCAGCTTCTTGAACTTCACCAGGGCGAAGTCGGGCTCGATGCCGGTGGTGTCGCAATCCATCACCAGGCCGATCGTGCCGGTCGGCGCGACCACCGTCGCCTGGGCGTTGCGGTAGCCGTAGCGTTCGCCCAGGCTCAAGGCCTCGTCCCAGGCGCGCCGCGCCGCGGCCGCCAGGCCGGGGTCCGGCAGATGGGCGAGGTCGAGCGGCACCGGCGCGACCGACAGCCCTTCGTAGCCCGAGCCCTCGCCATAGGCGGCGCGGCGATGGTTGCGCACCACGCGCAGCATGTGCTCGCGGTTGCGGTCGAAGCCCGGGAAGGTGCCGAGCTCGCCGGCCATCTCGGCCGAGGTGGCGTAGGACACGCCGGTCATGACCGCCGAGATCGCGCCGGCGATGGCGCGGCCCTCGGCGCTGTCATAGCCGAGGCCCATGGACATCAGCAGGCCGCCGATATTGGCGAAGCCGAGGCCGAGGGTGCGGTAGTCGTAGGAGCGCTGGGCGATCTCGCGCGACGGGAACTGCGCCATCAGCACGGAGATCTCGAGCACCACGGTCCACAGCCGCACCGCCTGGTTGAAGGCCTCGACGTCGAAATGCCCGTCCGGCCGGCGGAAGGTCAGCAGGTTGAGCGACGCCAGGTTGCAGGCGGTGTCGTCGAGGAACATGTACTCCGAGCATGGGTTCGAGGCGTTGATGCGCCCCGAGGCCGGGCAGGTGTGCCACTCGTTGATGGTGGTGTCGTACTGCACCCCGGGATCGGCGCAGGCCCAGGCGGCGTAGGCGATCTTCTCCCACAGCTCGCGCGCCGGCAGGGTCTTCGACACCTTGCCGTCGGTGCGGCGGATCAGCTTCCACTCGCCGTCGTCCTGGACCGCCTTGATGAAGTCGTTGTTGATCCGCACCGAGTTGTTGGAGTTCTGGCCGGAGACGGTGAGATAGGCGTCGGAGTCCCAATCGGTGTCGTAGGTCGGGAACTCGATCGAGGTGTAGCCCTGGCGCGCGAACTCGATGACCCGCTGGACGTAGTTCTCGGGGATCATCGCCCCGCGCGCCGCCTTGATCGCCGCCTTGAGGGTCGGGTTCTGCTTGGGATCGAAGCGCTGGTCGCCGGCGCCCAACTGGCAGGCCTGGATCACCGCGTTGAGATGGACCTTGGAGAGCCGCGAGCCGGCGACCAGCGCCGCCACCTTCTGCTCCTCGATCACCTTCCAGTTGATGTAGTCCTCGATGTCCGGGTGGTCGAGGTCGACGCTCACCATCTTGGCGGCGCGCCGCGTGGTGCCGCCCGACTTGATGGCGCCGGCGGCACGGTCGCCGATCTTGAGGAAGCTCATCAGGCCCGACGACTTGCCGCCGCCCGACAGCCGCTCGCCGCCGCCGCGCAGCTTGGAGAAATTGGAGCCGGTGCCGGAGCCGTACTTGAACAGCCGCGCCTCGCGCACCCACAGATCCATGATCCCGCCCTCGTTGACGAGATCGTCGGAGACCGACTGGATGAAGCAGGCGTGCGGCTGCGGATGCTCGTAGGCGGTGGCCGAGGCGGTCAGCTTGCCGGTCAGGAAATCGACGTAATAGTGGCCCTGGGCCGGGCCGTCGATGCCATAGGCCCAGTGCAGTCCGGTGTTGAACCATTGTGGCGAGTTGGGTGCGCCCATCTGGGTGCACATCATGAAGCGCATCTCGTCGAAGAAGGCGCGGGCGTCCTCCTCGCCGTCGAAATAGCCGCCGCGCCAGCCCCAATAGGTCCAGGTGCCGACCATGCGGTCGAACACCTGGCGCGCGCTGGTCTCGCCGACGATGCGGCGCGACTCGTCGAGCTTGTCGAGCGCTTCGCTGTCCGGCTCGTGGCGCCACAGCCATTCCGGCACGTTCACCTCGGCGACCGGCTTCAGCCGCGCCGGCACGCCGGCCTTGCGGAAATACTTCTGCGCCAGCACGTCGCAAGCGACCTGCGACCAGTCGGCCGGCACCTCGATGTCGCGCGCCTGGAACACCACCGAGCCGTCCGGGTTGCGGATCTCGCTGGTGGTGCGACGGAATTCGATCTCGGCATAAGGCGTTGTGCCGGCTTCGGTGAATCGGCGCGCGATCCGCATGTTCTGGCGACCCCCTGAGTTTGCGCTCTGGACCTGTCCGGCCTGGGGACTGCGGCGACAGCCCGGGGCCGGAACGTCCGCGCCGGCAACCCATCCCTGGTATGTCACGTCAGCGCGGACACAACATATCGCGCGAACGGAAATGCGAGGCAAGTGTTTTTCGGCCAGGAACCAAAATTAGATTGGGGAACATCCCGAATGCACAAATAAAACGAGGTCGCACGGCAAATAATGCCGTCGACCTCATTTCGTTTCTCTTTCGGATCTTGCCTTTTCTCTCCGCCGGATCACGGTGGAGAAGCCGTGTTTTCAGCGGTCGGCCGCCCTCAGGTCTTTTCGTCTTCGTCGGACCCGCGCGGTACTGCGGTCACGCCGACCGCTGGTCATTCCGGGCTGGGACCGCGTCCGACCGCCGATGACTCCGCGCATGGCACCGTCTCCGCTAACGTTGCCGCTGAACTATACCTGCTAAGAGCAGGCCGATACAGGATTTTGTGGGCGGCGAACCGCTCCAACCACAACATTTTGTGACAGCTCCGCGATTCATGCAAGGGGAAAGTGGGCCCCGATACAAGATCATGTGGTCTGTCGAGGCCAATACCCCCAATATCTAGTTAACGAATGGTTAACGCGTCCGACGAGTCGCTGGCGCGACCGGTACAACTGACTGATCGGACAAGACAAACATAGTTAACGCCGGTCCACGCCAGACGTCACGGGCCAGACATCGGTCAATGCCGCGGATCGGGGCGGAGGACGGTCTGGGAGCGATAGGGTTCGGCGCAGGCGGGGTCGTCGGGGAAGCGCCCTTGGGTATCGCAATACAGGATTTGTCGCACTGCGTAGTCGTCGGTCCTGTAGAAGGTGCCGACTTGAACCGCATATTCTTCCCGGCCGATGCGACCTGCGTCGACGATGCGCACCGGGTACGTCCCGCCGAGATGCACGAGTTCGCCGTGCTCAAGCGGGCGTCCCCGCCCGCGTTGCTGCTTGCCCACGAAGTTGAGGATCCACGTGGTCGTGTCATCGGCGGGGCCGATCAGCAGCAGCTCCGGCAACCCGCGCTCGTGGTTCCCGATCGTGTAGACGAAGGGCTCAAAGTCGGGAGGATCATTCTCGCTGAGATTGACCTGAACCAGATGCTGGCCGTGACAGTCGATATGCGTGCGAATCAGGTCGCAGATCTTATCGGGGAGCGGCATGCCGCGATCCTAGCCCTGCTCAATGGTCGACACCATAAGCGCGGCTGGCAAGCTGCGGGTCCGCTCACGCCCGGCCCGCTGTTCGCCACTACGCATCCAGGGCCATGGCGACGTGTTCGGGCTTTCGGTCGTGCGAGCGTCCGTGCCCGCTCAGCCCCGCGCCGCCTTGCGCTTCGCCACCGCGCCGATGAACTCGACGGCGCAGCGCGCGGCGAGCTGGCTGCCGAGGCCGTTCACGTCGAAATCGGGTCCGAGGCAGGCCATGTCGAAGCCGGCCGCCGGCGGCCCCTCGTCGAGGGCGATGCGGATGGCGCGCAGCGTCTCGCGCGCGGTCAGGCCGGCCGGGTCGGGGTATTTCTGCGCTGGCAGGAAGGCCGGGTCGACGACGTCGAGATCGAGCGAGAAGTAGAGATAGTCGACGTTGTTCGTGATCCGCGCCAGTGCCGCGCGCACGCAGGCCACGATGCCCTGCTCCTCGACGTCCTGCATCGTCCAGTAGACGATGCCGAGCTCCTTGGCGGTTTCCGACCAGACGATGGCGTTGCGCAGGCCGCGGATGCCGATCAATGCAAAGTTCTCCGGCGCCAGGTAGCCGGCCTCCATGCAGCGCGCCCATTGCGAGCCGGCCCAGTACCGCGGCTCCCACGACAGGTCGAAATGGGAGTCGAGCTTGATGACGGCGAACTTCTTGCCCGGCCGCTGGCGCGCCACCGCGCGCATGCCGACATAGGGCACGGTGTCGTCGCCGCCGAGCACGATCGGCACGGCGTTCGGGCCCAGCATCGCGGTGATCCGGGCGGCCGACGCGTTCAGGGTCTCCTCGGCCGGGACCGTGTGGTCGATGATGGTGTTGCCGCCATCGGCCACCGCCACGTGGTCGGCCAGGCGAAAGCCCTTCTCCCGTTCCGGGAACAGCCCGCCGGAATGGTCGAGGGAGTAGTAGACCGAATGGCGCCGAATCGCGTCGGGCGCCTTGTCGGCGCCGGTGCGGGCATAGATCTCCGCCTGCAGGCTCGCCTGGGCCGGCACGAAGGTGAAGCGGTCGCGAATCTTCACCCCTTCATAGGGCACGCCGACCACGACGATGTCCGGATTCGCGACCTCGGCCAGCGGCGGCACCTCCATGAAGGTCGGCACGTCGCCATGCAGGATGCGCAGCACCTGGCGCTGCAGCCGGCTCGGGCTCGCCTGCGCCCGCTCGATGGCCGCCTGGAACCGGGACTCGATGGTCATCGGTCTCTCCTGTTGAAGCCGCCGGCGCGATCCTCACGCCCCCTGCGGGATCCACCATTCGGTACCGCGCGCCGTGGTGACGTATTCCGGCCAGCGGTAGTGGATCGGCGCCGGGAAGTTCTTCGGCAAGAGCGGCCCGACCCATTTGCTGCCGCCGATGCCGCCGCCGGTGCGGTCCGCGAACTCGGCCTTGGCGGCCGCCAGCGCGGCGGTGTCGCTCAGCAGGTCGACCAGGCTGCCGCCGATCGCCCGCGCCGCGGTGAAGATCGTCGGGTCGATGGTCGGGGCGTAGCCGCCGAGCGCGTTCCACACCCAGGTCGGATAGCCATAGCCCGGCTTGGCCGCGGCCAGCATGCAGCGCCCGACATAGAGCCGCGCGGTCGGGCAGTGCCACGTGTAGTCGGTGTAGTCGTCCGACGTGTAGTTCTTCTGCCAGGGCGGCAGGATCGCCCGCATGCGCGCCTCGTCCTCCGCCGGGGTCACCAGGTTCGCCATCGCCGGGTGGATCGGGTCGTCCATCGGCGCCAGCCCCAGGTTCTTCTGGATCTCGCGACCGAACGCGCGGGCGTCCTCGCCCCAGCGCGGCGCCCCGGCCAGCGCCAGGTTGCCGTAGGCGAGGGTGGAAATGGCATGGTTCGGCAGGCCGGGCCGGGTCTTGGTCACCCATTCCTTGCGCACGGTGCAGTGGCTGAGCTTCGCCACGTGCTCGGCGTTGGCGTCGAGCACGCCATAGATGCGTTCCTGCATCTCCAGGGTCGGGCAGCGGCTGGCATACTGGATCTGGCTGAAATTGGGCGCCAGGTTGTCGGCGGTGGCCTGGCCGGCGGCGAGGATCGCCTCGTTGATGGTCCAGGTGCCGGTATGGGGCAGCATCGCCTCCTTGGTCATCTTGCCGGTCATGTACATCAGGCAGACCGCGTCGATGGCGCCGGGCGCGCGCGCCGTGGTGTGGGCCGAGGCGCCCTCCGACAGGCCCATGGTCGACCAGTCCTCGGGATGCGGGCACTCGAACGTGTACATGCGGCTCCAGTACGAGCCGCAATGGGTGTCCCAGTTCACCGTGTTGGCATGGGCGGTGGTGAAGGCCGGGTGGAAGCTGATGGCGGCGTCCAGCCCGTCGTAGCATCCGTGCGCCGCATGCACCGGCTTGGAGCCGCAGACCTTCTCGGCCGGCTCGCCGAAGAAGACGAGGCGGCCGCGCAGGCCGTGCTTCTCCATCGCCGCCTTGGCGGCCAGAACGCCGCCGAGCGCGCCGATTCCGAGCGCCGAATGGGGGTCGGTATGGCCGGCGGCGTATTTGTGGACGCCATCGCGCGGCTTTTCGTAGGGGACGGGATCCTGGCTGTTGCCGGGCACCGCGTCGTACTCGGCATAGGAGGCGATGACCGGCCCGCCCGTGCCGAAGCTGGCGCGGAACGCGGTCGGCATGCCGGCGGTGGCTTCCTCGACCTCGAAGCCCTGTTCGCGCAGCAGCTTCACGTACCAGGCGGCGGAGCGGTACTCGCGCCACGCCGTTTCATGGAAGTCCCAGACTTCCCGGTGTCGGGCCGAGAGCCAGGATTCATGCGCCGCCACCCAGTCGAAGGCGGTCTGCTTCGCCGGCGTCATGGCGGCCGGGCCCCAGTTGCGGGGCGCCGGGTTGCTCTTGCTTTCATCCATTGCTCGATCTCCTCGGTACCAGCGGGCAGGTGCTGGATCGATGGGGTGCGTGCTTCGAGACGGGCGCGCGCGGGACACGCGCCCTCCTCGGCATGAGGAGCACTCTTTGTGCCCCGAAGATTGTTCCTCATCCTGAGGAGGGACGCCTGTCAGGGCGTCCCGTCTCGAAGAACGCACGATGTCGGTGCCGCCGCTGTGGGCTTCGAACTCCGATTCATGCCGCTCAGCCCTGGCGTCCGGCGGCGCGCAGGCGCCGGCCGCGCCGCCACATCTGGCCGCCGATCACCACGATGGTGATGAGGATCAAGGTGGTGGCGCAGGCGGCGATGGTCGGGTCGGCCTGTTCGCGGATGCCGTCCCACATGCGCCGGGGCAGGGTGAACACCCGAAGGCCGGTGATGAACAGGGTGACGACGATCTCGTCCCAGGACTGGATGAAGGCGAACACCGCGCCCGACAGCACGCCGGGCGCGATGCAGGGCAGGATCACATAGCGCAGGGTCTGGCCGAGCGAGGCGCCGAGATTGCGCGCCGCCTGTTCCAGCCGCAGGTCGAAGCCGGCCAGCGAGGTCGAGACGGTGATCACGACATAGGGCACCGACAGCACGGCGTGGGCCAGGATGACGCCGACATAGGTGTCGAGCAGCCGAAGCTCGACGAAGATGCGGTAGAAGGCGAGCGCCGAGACGATGCTCGGCACGATCATCGGCAGCAGCACGAAGCCGCGCACCAGCTCCGAGCTGCGGCTGGCGATCCGCCAGATGCCGATGGCGCAGAGCGTGCCGAGCGTGGTCGCCAGCACGGTCGAGCAGACCGCGATCAGCAGGCTCTGGCCGATGCTCGAGGTCCATTTCGGGTTGGTGAACAGGTTGACGTAGTTGCCCCAGGTGATGTCGTCCTTGGGCAGGGTCAGGAACCGCTCGGGGGTCAGCGAGATCGGCGCCGAGACGAAGATCGGCAGCAACAGGAACAGCAGCGCCGCCCAGGCCAGGGCGAGGACGACGCCGAAGCGCCAGCCGGTGCGCTCGTCCATCACCCGGCCGCTTTCATGCTGGGCGCCTTCACGCAGGCCGCCTTCACGTAGGGCGCCATCACTTCGCGCCGAACATGGCGCGCAGGTCGATCACCCGCGACATCACGCCGAGCAGCAGAAACACCAGCAGCAGGAGCACGACGGCGAGCATCGAGCCGATGCCCCAGCGCACGGTCTGCAGGATCTGGATGCTGACATATTCGGCAATCATCACGGTCTTGCCGCCGCCGAGGATCGAGGGGGTGACGAAGAAGCCGAGGGTCAGGATGAACACCAGCACCCCGGCGCCGGCGATGCCGGGCAGGCTCAATGGCAGGTAGACCCGCAGGAAGGATTCGACCGGCCCGGCGCCGAGCCCGCGCGCCGCCTGCACCAGGCGCAAGTCGATGCCGCGCATGGCGGCGTAGAGCGGCAGCACGGCATAGGGGATCATGTAGTGGGTCATGCCGATCATCACGCCGATCTGATTTCGCACGAGATGCACTGGCTCGCCGATGATCCCGGCGTCGAGCAGCGCGCGGTTGAGGATGCCGTTGTCGTGCAGCAGCACCACCCAGGAAAAGGCGCGCGCCAGCACCGACACCCAGAACGGCACCAGCACGAACATCAGGATCCACATGCGATGGCGCTCGGTCACATGGACCATCGCGTAGGCAATGAGATAGCCGAAGACAAGGCTGAGCGCCGTGGTGCCGATGCAAATCTTGATTGTGTTCGCCAGCATCCGCTGGATGCCGGCGTTGTTGAACAGTCGCTCGTAGTTCTGCAGCCCGGGGCTGGGATCGCTGAAGCTGATCCACAGCACCTGGCCGATCGGATAGATGTAGAGCACCAGCAGGAAAAGCACGAGCGGCAGGGCGAGCGCCCAGTAGGGGTTGATCCGCGGGGCTGTGCTTCCCCGCGGACCGCTGCCTTCCAGGACGGCCGTCCCGCCGCTCATCGTCAGGTCGCCGACGTTCTCTGACGCGTTCGGCCGGTCAGGCCGAGATCATGTCGAGGAAGCCGTTCAGCGCGTCGTCGTAATGCTCGGCGAAATACTCCGAATCGATCTGCACCATCTTCGCCAGGTTCTCCGGCGTGCCCGGTGTCCGCGCCCGTTCGTCGTCGCTCATCAACCCGTATGCCGCCGGATTGGCCGGGCCCTGGCCGAAGCAGCGCATGACTTCGACCTGCATCTCGGGATTCTGCATGTTGGCGAGCCAGCGGTTGGCCCATTCCGCGCCCGCCGGATTGCCTTTCGGGATGATCCAGGCGGCCGGTGCGGCGTTGCCGCCATCGAAGGTCCAGTTGACCCGGCCGGCGCTGTCGCGCTTCAACAGGTCGGCGCGGGTCTGCCAGATGTTGCCCATGACCACTTCGCCGTCGAGGAACATCTGCTGGCTGGCGGCCCCGGAGTCCCAGAAGATGATGTGGTCCTTGATGCTCTCGATCTTGGCGAAGGCGCGATCGAGGTCGAGCGGGTAGATCTGATCCGGCGGCACGCCGTCGGCCAGCAGCGCCGCCTCCGGCGCGCCGTTCATCCATTTGTACATGGTGCGCTTGCCGGGGATCTTCTCGACGTCGAAGAAGTCGGCCCAGGTCGGCGCGTCGGGGCCGACCTTCTCGGTGTCCCAGGCCATGACGTAGCTGTACCAGTAGCCGAGCACGCCGTACTCGTGGGTGTAAGGCGCGGTATAGCCGGCCTTGTCGACGATCGAGTAGTCGATCTTTTCCAGCTCATTGGTCTGCGACAGCCGCAGGATGGTGAAGAAGTCGGCATCGCAGCAGTCCCAGGTGACGTTGCCGGCGTCGACCATGGCCTTGATGTTGCCCTCGAGCGGGCCGGACCCGTCGACCAGCACCTTGACGCCGTATTCCTTCTCGAACGCGGCGCCGTAGTTGTTCTGGGTGCAGGTGACGGCGTCGCCGCCCCAGTTGGCGTGAACCACTTGTTCCGGCTTGTCGGCGGCAAGGGCGCCGCCGGCCGACAGCAGCAGCGGGCTGGCCCCCACCAGGGCGCTCGCCCCCAGGAAGCTGCGGCGCGACAGGTGCCCCGCCTTCATCTCGGCGATGGCGATCTCGACGCAGTCCCGTTGGAAATGCTTGGCGCTCATGAATCCTCCCAAAATTGCATCGCGCGCATAACGCGCAAGAGACGTTGGCCGGAGTTTCTGGTTATCCTCGGTGCTTCCCGTGGGGCCGCGTACCGTTGCCTCCGGCTGCGACGGGAAAATGCTAGCACCCGCGGGTTCGGGCCGCCACGGTGGCTCCGCCGGGCGGGGCCCCCGGGCGGAAAGGAATGGATGCGATGGCACCGATGCGCAGACATGGCTGGCCGGAAGGCCACTGGAACTGGCCGATCCCGGTGACCCACAAGCACGCCCTGCGCTGCGGCGAGATGATCTTCGTCGGTGGCCAGGTCGACCTCGACAGTGCCGGCCAAGTCCGCCATCCCGGCGACCGCACTGCCCAGAGCGCGGCGGCGATGGCCCATCTCGGCCGGGCGCTGGCGAGCGTCGGGGCCGACTTCGCCGACCTGGTCAAGCTGATCGCCTTCTACGAGAACGACGGCAGCGTCGACGAGGCCGGCTTCCTGGCCGAGATCGCACGGCTGTTGGCGGCCGGTACCACGCTCCCGGTGATGACGGCGGTGCCGCTGCCGGCGCTCGCCTATCCCGGCATGGTGGTGGAGATCGAGGCGGTCGCCATGCGCGGCGCCGACGGGCGCCGGCTCGCGCGCGAGGCCAGTTCGCCGTTCGGCCCGGGGCCGTTCCCGGACGGGCTGCGCTGCGGCGAGATGATCTTCACCGCCGGCCAGAGCGCGCTCGACGGCGCCGGCAAGGCCATGGCGCCCGGCGACATCGTGCGCCAGAGCGAGATCGTGATGGAGCGCCTGGCCACGGTCCTGGCCGGCTTTGGCGCCGACCACGACGATGCCGTCAAGATCAACAACTACTATGTCGGCGGCGGCGTGTTCGAGGATTGGGAGGCGGCGGCCAGGGTGCGGGCGCGCTACTTCGCCGAGCCCGGGCCGGCGGCCACCGGCATGCCGGTGCCGCGCCACGCGGTCCCCGGCGTGGTTGCGCGTTCCGAGGTGATCGCCATGCGCGGCTGCGACGGGCGGCGCCTGCCGCGCCGCCATGTCTGGCCGGCGGACCACTGGGACTGGCCGATCCACCTGCCCTACAAGCACGGCATCAAGTGCGGCGAGCTGATCTTCGTCGGCGGCCAGGTCGCGCTGACGCCGCGGGGCGAGGTCATCGCGCCCGACGACCTGGTGGCCCAGACCCGGCTGGCGCTCGACAACATCGCCAAGGTGCTGGCCGGGTTCGGCGCCGGGCTCGACGACGTGGTCAAGGTGACCAGTTTCTATGAGGGCGGCGCCTCGGCCGGCCGGCTGCACGACAATCTGGCGATCCGCTCGGCGGCGTTCCGCGATCCCGGCCCGGCGACCACCGGCATTCCCATGCCCTATCTCGCCTATGACGGCATGGTGATCGAGATCGAGGTGATGGCGATGCAGGAGCGGGAGGCCGGGTAGGGCGGGGGCGATCATCCGGGCACCGCGGGCTCAGTCGTCGCTCACGACGACGGCGGCGTCGGCGTCCCAGCCCAGCCACACCTCCATGCCGTCCTGCGGGTCGAGCTGGATGCGCCAGGCCGGGCAGCGCACCGCCAGCCGGCCCAGGCTCGCGGTCTCCACGGTGAAGTGGAAGTCGCTGCCGAAATAGTTCCAGCTCGACACCCGGCCGGCGACCCGGTTCTCCGCGTCGGCCGGCGGCGCGATCCCGATCGAGACCTTCTCCGGGCGCATGGCGAGCAGGACCTCGCTGCCGGCGCGCGGCACCGCGCCGCCATGGAGCGCCTGGCGGAAGCTTTCGCCGCCGCCAGCGTAGACGAAGCCGGCGGCGTCGCCACCGCTGACCCGGCCGGCGAGGAAGTTGCTCTCGCCCAGGAACCCAGCGACGAAGCGGGTCGCCGGTCGCTCGTACAACTCGCCCGGGCTGCCGGTCTGGACGAAGCGTCCGTCGCGCACGATGGCGACGCGGTCCGACATCGACAGCGCCTCCTCCTGGTCGTGGGTGACGTAGACGAAGGTGGTGCCGATCTGCGCGTGCAGCTGCTTGAGCTCGATCTGGACCTCGGTGCGGAGCTTGCGGTCGAGCGCCCCCAGGGGCTCGTCGAGCAGCAGCACGTCGGGGGTGAACACCAGGGCGCGGGCCAGGGCGACGCGCTGCTGCTGGCCACCCGAGAGCTGGCGCGGCATGCGCTCGGCCAGGCCGCCGAGCTGCACCAGGTCGAGGGTGCGGCCGACCTCGCGGCGGATCTCCTCGGCCGGGCGGCGGCGCACCTTCAGGGGGAAGGCGACGTTGTCGAACACCGAGAGATGGGGGAACAGGGCATAGCCCTGGAACACCATGCCGAAGTTCCGCCGTTCCGGCGGCAAGGCGGTGATCTGCCGCCCGTCCAGCAGAATGTCGCCCGCGGTTGGGGTGACGAAACCGGCGATCATCATCAGCATGGTGGTCTTGCCGGAGCCGGAGGGGCCGAGCAGGGTCAGGAACTCGCCGCGCGCGACCTCGAGATCGACGGCGTCGACCGCCCGTACCTGGCCGTAATGCTTGGAGATGCCACGAAACGCCAAGCCGCGCGCCACCGCGGCCGCGGCTGGCTGCGGCGACGTAACTGCGGGCCTAGCGCCCGTCACCGTCATCGGCGCTGTCGTCGCACCCGCTCGGACCGTCGAGATACGGTCATGCCGGATCGCGCCGCAGCGCCTGAGCCATGCAATGCACGCCGCCCCCACCCATGGTGAACATCGTCATGTCAGGATCATAGACGGTGAAGCCGGCGGCCCGCAGCGTCTTGTTGAGCGCCTTGGACTTGGCGGTGGAGATGATCTTGCCGTCGCCCAGGGACATGACGTTGCAGCCGAGATCCATGGTGTCGCGATAGTCCACCGGCACCAGCTCGATCTTCTTGGACCTGAGCCAGTCGAGCACCCAGTCCTCGGTGGTATCCGGGCAGACCGCCGCCAGCTTCGGCGCCAGCATGCAGACCATCAGGTCGATATGAACGTAGTGCTCGGCGATCGGCGCGAGCTTCACTTCCCAGCCCTTGGGCTCGAGCCAGCTCCTGACCTGCTGGGCCGCCGGTTCCTGTGTGCGCTCGCCGCAGAAGCCGATCAGCACGGTGTTCGGCTCGATAACGTCGAAATCGCCGCCCTCGAACGCCGAGGCGGTGATCATGTTGAAGATCGGGATGCCCCGCGACTGATAGAAGCGGATGACCGGCGCGTACTCGCCGCGGCGCCACCATTGGTGCATCTGGGTGACGACGGCGCCATAGGGCGTCATGAAGCTCGAATCGCGGGCATAGACCTGATAGGGCAGGGCCTCGTCCGGCGCCAGGTAGTGGACGGTGACGCCGCCCTCCTCGTAGGCCTGGACCATCTCGCGGTGCTGCCGCATGGCGAGCTGGTGGTCGTACTTGGCGCCCGACCGCAGAGTCGCCTTGGAGATCGAGCTGGTCGGCAGCCACTTGAAGTTGACCGGCTCGCACAGCAGCACGTCGTGCAGGCGGCCATACTCGGAGTTGACACCCCATGGGGTGCCGTTGGCCGACCCGCCAGGGCCCTTGGCCGTGTCGTTCTCAGACATTGTCCGCGCTCCCTTGGGCCTGGTTCGGCCGTTGCGGCAGCCTATCAGGCCGCTCGCACCTTCCTGTTGCCGAACATGGTACGCTTGAGAAATTTGACGACAAGCGAGGAATATTGCACGGTTTATGTAAGAATTTCTCACATAGGATCCGTGGGGAACGCGCCATGTCGCGCCGCCTGCCGCCGCTCAATCCACTGCGCGCCTTCGAGGCCGCGGCCCGCCATGGCGCGGTCAGCCGCGCGGCCGGCGAGCTCAACGTCACCCACAGCGCGGTCAGCCACCAGGTCCGGGTGCTCGAGGAATCGCTCGGCATCAAGCTGTTCGAGCGTCGCGGCCGGCGGCTCCAGCTGACCGAGGCGGGCAGCACCTACCTGACCTCGATCCGGGCGGCGCTCGACCTCATCGCCGACGCCTCGGCCCGGGTATTGCAGCCGGCGCTCGAGGGCCGGCTCACCATCGCCGCGCCGCCGGCCTTCGCCACCAAATGGCTGATCCGGCGGATCGGCCGCTTCCTCGAGGCCTATCCCGGGATCGGCCTGACGATCCGGCCCTATCAGCTCGGCAGCCGCGACCTGATCGACGTCAGCGACGTCTTCATCGAATACGGCAGCGGCCACTGGGACCGCAAATGGGTGCGCCGGCTGAGCCAGATCGATTTCTTCCCGATCTGCAGCCCGCGCCTGCTGAACCGCCTGCCGCTGCGCAGCCCCGACGACCTGCGCCTGCACACCCTGCTGCACGACGACATCGGTGGCAACTGGGCGCGCTGGCTGGCAGCGGCCGGGGTCGACGGCATCGATCCCGCCAGCGGCCTGCTGCTGCACAACGCCAACCTGTCGATCGACTCCGCGGTGCTGGGCTACGGGGTGGCGCTCGGCGATCCCGTGCTGGCCGCCGAAAGCCTCGCCAACGGCACGCTGATCCGCCCGATCGAGTTCAGCATCCCGGCGAGCGAGAACTACTACGTGATCTGCGAGTACGACCGGGTGAACTCGCCGATGGTGCGGGCCTTCCTCGCATGGCTGCTCGACCAGGCCGAGGTCCAGCTGCCATCCCCCGTGGAATCCGATGCCGGGGCGATCGGCGCGGCGGCGGGCTGAGGGTTCAATCGCGCTCGCCCGCGTCGCGACCGCCGCCCTTCGCCGCCATCAGGGTCAGCATGATCAGCACGAGCGCGACGCCGGCGATCTGCAGCGCGCCCAGCCGCTCGCCCAGCAGCAGGGTCGCCGCCAGGATGCTGACCACCGGCTCGACATTCAGCATGACCGCGCCGTAGGTCGGCGCGATCAGCCGCAGGGCGGCGAACCAGGCGATGAAGGCGACGACATAGAGCAACGTGCCGACAATGGCCGCGGCCCCGCCGACGACCGTGCCCGGCCAGGCGAGGCCGCCCTGGGTCAGGACGAAGCTGGTGGCGACCACCAGCATCCAGACGTTGGTCCAGAAATTGAAGGCGAGACCGTCATGGCGACCCATGGCGCGGACGCCGTAGAGCGTTGTCAGGGTGACGCCGACGGCGGCGGTCAGCGCCAGGGCGACCCCGCGCGGATCGAGGCTCGCAAAGCTGGGGCCGAGCGCCAGTGCCAGTCCGCCGAAGGCGCCGATCAGGGCGACGATCTTGACCGCGGTCACCGGCTCGCGCCGGGTCGCCGCGGACAGCAGCCCGACCATCAGCGGGAAGGTGTAGAAGATCATCGCGGCCAGGCTGACCGGGATGTAGGCGACCGAGAACAGGTAGCCGGCCGACATCATCAGCATGAGCACGGCGATCCCCAGGCTGGCGGCAAGGCCGCTTCTGGGCAGCCGGATCGGCCGTCCGAGGGCGGCCATCAGCGGGCCGACGATGGCGACGAAGGCGATGAAGCGCAGGAACACCTGGGTGACCGGCGTGCCGCCGGCGTCGTAGGCGAGCCGGGACAGGGTGGTGATGAAGCCGAAGCTGCAGGCGGCCACCACGATCAGCGCCGTGCCCAGCCAGAAAGCGGCGCGCCGGCCCGACGGGGCCGCGCCCGGTGACATCGCCGCGGCGGCCACAGCGGTCTTGTCTCGGACGGACAGGGCTGGATCTCCAGGATTTCGGGCGGCCGGGCCGGGCTCTCGCCGCCGGCGCGGCGCCAATTTGGCGCAGGCTCGCTGCTGCTGTCCAGAGCGGGCCCCGGCGCGACCGGCGGCGGGCCTCGGGTTCGTATTCGCGGGCGGCCTTCGGGCGGGCGGCAGGGGCCGGCCCGGGGCTGGACGCCCGCTACTGCCGATGCCATAGTCCGGGCCGCCCGGCGGCGGGAATCCTCGGGATTCGGCGGTCCGGGCCAAATCGGGCCATGAGGCACCGCGGGCCATTTCTGGCGTTCCCGCCCGGCAGCGCTGCCGGGCCGCGCAAGACGACGGACGGAACATGACCATCGGAACCCGCCTCTTCACTTGGCTCCACGGCGAGCTGGTCGGCTCGGACGCAACCGGCAACCGCTATTACCGCGACAAGCGCACCAAGGGCCACAAGCGGGAACGGCGCTGGGTGCTCTATGCCGGCGCGGCGGAGGCCTCCAAGGTGCCGGCGGAGTGGCACGGTTGGCTGCACCGCACGGTGGTCGAGCCGCCGACCGGGCAGGTGCAGTCGCGCCGGCCCTGGCAGAAGCCGCATCAGCCCAATCTGACCGGCACGGATCTCGCCTATCGCCCGCCGGGCCATGTCCTGCAGGGCGGCCGGCGCGCTGCGGCGAGCGGAGACTACGAGCCGTGGGTGCCATCCTGACGCCGACCCGGAGGCCCGGGGCGCGGAAGCGGAATCGAGGAGCATTGGCATGAATCGCAACGTCATCGAGACGGTGATGGGTGGAGTCGTGCTGTTGATTGCCGCGCTGTTCGTGGCATTCGCCTATTCCAGCAGCGACCTGCGGCAAAGCGGCGGCTACGACGTGGTGGCGCGATTCAACAGCGTCGACGGCATCACCAATGGCACCGACGTCCGGATGAGCGGCATCAAGGTCGGTAGCGTGGTCAGCCAGCGCCTCGATCCCGATACCTATCTCGCCGAGCTGCGGTTCAACCTGGCGGACAGCATCAAGCTGCCGGCCGACACGGTCGCCAAGATCCAGAGCGACGGCCTGCTCGGCAGCAACTATGTGGCGCTGACGCCCGGCGCCGAGGATGACATGATCGCCGCCGGCGGCGAGATTCGCTACACCCAGGATCCGGTCAACATCGCCGATCTCATCGGGCGCTTCATGTTCTCGACCACCGACAAGGCGCCGCCGTCCGCCGGCCAGGGTTCGTCCGACCAGCCGCCGCCGGCGGGTGCGTCGACCCAGTGAGCGACGGCGCGCATGACCGGCGCGGGGCTCCGGGCCAGCCCGCACAGCACTGGGATCCCGATCGCTACGCCCACAACGCCGGCTTCGTCGCGGCGCTCGGCGAGCCGCTGCTCGACCTGCTGAAGCCGGACGCCGGCGAGCGCATCCTCGACCTCGGCTGCGGCGACGGCGCGCTGACCGCGAGGCTGGCCGCGCTCGGCGCCGGCGTGGTCGGGGTCGACGCCAGCCCCGATCAGATCGCGGCCGCCCGCGCCCGCGGTCTCGACGCCTGGGTGATGGATGGCGAGGCGCTCGGGTTCGACGCCGAGTTCGATGTCGTGCTGTCCAACGCGGCGCTGCACTGGATGCGCCGTCCCGACGCGGTGATCGCGGGGGTGTGGCGGGCGCTGAAGCCGGGCGGACGCTTCGTCGCCGAGATGGGCGGCGCCGGCAACGTCGCGCATATCGTGGCGGCGCTCACCGCCGCCCTCGACCGCCGCGGCCTCGACGGCGCCGCGGCGGTGCCCTGGTACTTCCCGGCCGTCGGCGAGTATCGCGGCCGGCTCGAGGCGCGCGGCTTCCGGGTCGCGACGATCGAGCTGTTCGCGCGCCCGACGCCCCTCCCGGGCGATATCACGGGCTGGCTCGAGACCTTTGCCGAGAGCTTCACCGGTCGCCTGCCGGCGGCCGAGCGGCCGGCGTTTCTCGCCGAGGTCGCTGCGGCGCTGGCGCCGCATCTGCGCGATCCCGGGGGCGCCTGGCTGGCCGACTATGTCCGCCTGCGGTTCGTCGCGCTCAAGCCGGTGACCTGATCGCGCGCGGTAACCGGCGGCACGGCCTTCTCGCGGGATCGGCCAGTTGCTATCCTGCCGCCGGCATGGAGACGGAGACAGTGGAGCGATCGGCTCGATGAAACCTGGCGGCGCGCGGGGCACCGGGAGCGACCTGCCGGTCTGGCATCAGCCGGACGGCAAGCCGGTGTCGTGCGTGGAGAAGATCAAGGTCCTGAACGAGAATCTCGAAGAGATCCGGCAGATGGCGCAGGACGCGCTGGAGGACGCCATTCTCATGGGCTGCGACGAGAGCCAGGTGCGCGAGGTGATGCGCGGCCTCGTCGACTCGCTCGACAATCCCTATCGCAAGAAACCCTGACGTGACCGCTGCGCGCATTGCTCGCGCCCTGGCCGCGGCGGTCGCCCTCGCCGCGTCGCTCGGCGCGGCTCCGGCGGCGCCGGCGCTTGCCGATCCCGGCGCGGTCGTCGTGCTGCGCGCGCTCGACAAGATCACCGCCCGGGTCTCGACCTTCGAAGTGCCGGTCGGCGAAACCGTCGAGTTCGGCACGCTGCAGATCACCGCGCGGTTCTGCGACAAGCGGCCGCCGACCGAGACGCCGGAAAGCGCCGCCTTCCTCGAGGTGGTGGAGTCCCGCCCCGGCGAACTGCCGGCGACCCGCTTCTCCGGCTGGATGTTCGCCTCGAGCCCGGCGCTCTCGGCGATGGATCACCCGGTCTACGACCTCTGGGTCATCGACTGCACCAGCGAGTCGAGCGCCGAGTCCGGCAACTCGCAGTGAAACCGCGCCGGCGCGGCGATCGCCTGGGTCAGCCGGGCGCGGTAGTCCTCGCGCGGAATCTCGATGGCGCCGAAGCGCTGCAGATGCTCGGTCACGAACTGGGTGTCCAGCAGCAGGAAGCCGCCGAGCCGCAGCCGCGCCACCAGATGCACCAGGGCGACCTTGCTGGCATCGCGTTCCCGGCTGAACATGCTTTCGCCGAAGAACGCGCCGCCCAGCGCCACGCCATAGAGTCCGCCGACCAGCGCGCCGTCGCGCCAGCATTCCACCGTGTGGGCGAAGCCCATGTCGTAGAGGTTCAGGCTGAGGCGCCGGATCTCGCCGTTGATCCAGGTGTCCGGGCGGCCCGTGCCAGGCTCGGCGCAGCCATCGACGACGGCACCGAAGGCGCTGTCGCAGCGCACCTCGAAGCGACGCTGGCGCAGGGTGCGGGCGAGCCGCCGCGGCAGGTGGAAATCCTCGAGCGGCAGGACGCCGCGCTCCTTGGGGTCGACCCAGTAGACTTCGCGCTGGTTGCGACCTTCGGCCATCGGAAACACCCCGAAGGCATAGGCGCGCAGCAGGATCTCGGGGGTGAGCGGGTTCATCGCCGGCGGCTCCGGCCGGACGATGGCCGCTGCCGGGCTAGTCCCGGTTCTCGACGAAGCGCTCGAGCCAGCGGATGTCGTAGTCGCCGTTGATGAAGTCCTGGGCCGCGATCAGCCGGCGGTGGAGCGGAATGCTGGTCTCGATGCCGGCCACCACGAACTCCTCGAGGGCGCGCCGCAGCCGCATCAGGCATTCGTTGCGGCTGGTGCCGTGCACGATCAGCTTGGCGATCAGGCTGTCGTACTGCGAGGGCACGCGGTACCCGGCATAGAGCGCGGAATCGACGCGCACGCCGAGGCCGCCCGGCGCGTGGTAATCGGTGACGCGTCCGGGCGAGGGCATGAAGCTGTTCGGGTCCTCGGCATTGATGCGGCATTCGATGGCGTGCCCGGTAAACTTCACGTCGTCCTGGGTCAGGCTCAGGGGGGCGCCGGTCGCGACCCGTATCTGCTCCCTGACCAGGTCGATCCCGGTGATCATCTCCGACACGGGATGCTCGACCTGGAGCCTAGTATTCATTTCGATGAAATAGAACTCCCCGTCCTGGAACAGGAATTCAATGGTTCCGGCGCTGCGGTAGCCGAACTTGCGCATCGCATCGAGGGCGGTTTCGCCGATCCAGGCGCGCTGGCTGGCATTGAGGGCCGGCGAGGGCGCCTCCTCGAGCAGCTTCTGGTGGCGGCGCTGCAGCGAGCAGTCGCGCTCGCCCAGATGGATCACGCTGCCGTGGCTGTCGGCCAGGATCTGCATCTCGATATGGCGCGGATGCGACAGGTATTTCTCGATGTAGACGGCGTCGTTGCCGAAATTCGCCTTGGCCTCGGATCGGGCCAGGGACAGGGCCTCGGCCATCTCCCCGCGGGACCGGGCCACCTTCATGCCCTTGCCGCCGCCGCCGGCCGACGCCTTGACCAGCACGGGGTAGCCGACGTCGTCGGCGATGCGCATGGCCTCGACGTCGTTGTCGACCGCGCCCGGCGACCCCGGCACCACCGGCAGCCCGAGCGACCGGGCCGCGTCCTTGGCCGCCACCTTGTCGCCCATCAGGCGGATATGCTCGGGCGACGGGCCGATGAAGCTGAAGCCGTGCTCCTCGACCATGGCGGCGAAGACGGCGTTCTCCGACAGGAACCCGATGCCGGGATGGATCGCGTCGGCGCCGGCGATGGTCGCCGCCGAGATGATCGCCGCCATGTTCAGGTAGCTGTCGCGCGACGGCGGCGGCCCGATGCAGACCGCCTCGTCGGCCAGGCGCACATGCATGGCGTCGGCGTCGGCGGTCGAATGCACGGCGACGGTGCGGATGCCCATCTCGCGGCAGGCGCGGTGAATCCTGAGCGCGATCTCGCCCCGGTTGGCGATCAGGACCTTGTCGAACATCTGGAGGCCCGCGCCGCTATTGGATGACCATGAGGACTTCGTCGTATTCGACCGGCCGGCCGTCCTGGACCAGGATCTCGGTTACCGTACCGTCATGGGGCGCGGCGATCGGGTTCATCACCTTCATGGCCTCGATGATCAGCAGCGTCTGCCCCGTGTCGACGCGGTCGCCGACCTTGACGAAGGGCGCGCTGCCGGGCTCGGACGATAGATAGGCGGTGCCGACCATGGGCGAGGTGACGGCGCCCGGCGGCGGCTGGTCGGCGGCGGTCGTCGCGGCGCCCGCCGCCGCTATCACCGGCGCCGCCGGCGCCGCGGTCACGATCGGGCCGCCGCGATTGACGCGGATGCGCTGGGCGCCGTTTTCGTATTCGATTTCGTTCAGCCCGGTCTCCTGCAGCAGCTCGGCGAGCTTGCGGACCAGGGCTTCGTCGACGTCGAACTTTGCCATCACGCCTCTTTCACGGTTTCGAGCAACTCGGCCAGCGCCTCGAGCGCCAGCAGATAGCCGGTGGGTCCCAGCCCGCAGATCACCCCGCGCGCCGCCGCGCTGACATGCGAGTGGTGGCGGAAGCGCTCGCGCCGGAAGATGTTCGACAGATGCACCTCGATGATCGGGCCGCCGAAGGCCTGGAGCGCGTCCAGGATGGCGATCGAGGTGTGGCTGTAGGCGCCGGCATTGATGACGATGGCGGCATGGCCGGCCCTCGCCTCCTGGATCCAGGTGACGATCTCGCCCTCGTGGTTCGACTGGCGGAAGTCGATGGCCAGGCTGAGGGTCTTGGCGCGCCGGCGGCAGGAATTCTCGATGTCGGCCAGGGTCGCACGGCCATACACCGCCGGCTCGCGCTCGCCGAGCAGGTTCAGATTGGGACCGTTGGCGACGAGGATCTTCGGGGCGCTGGCCAAGGCGACGACTCGCAATGCGGGCAGGGGCCGGGACGGCCCCCGGTTTATCGTATGGCCGCCGGCCGCGCAACTCGGGCCACCCCATCTCGCCAACTCATTGATATACAGCGGCGATTGTCCGGGTCCGCGGCGGCCGGCAGCGGCCGGGCCGGGGCCGGCGGCGGGATCCGATCCGGCGCTACCCGCCCATCGACATGCCGCCATTGACCCGGATCACCTGGCCGGTGATGTAGGCGGCATCGTCGGAGGCGAGGAAAGCCATCGCCGCGGCGATCTCCTCCGGCTTGCCGTAGCGCCGCATCGGCACCAGCCCGAGCGCCGCCTCGAGTCCGGCGGCGTCGATCTCGCCCAGCATCTCGGTGGCGATGTAGCCCGGCGACACCGCGTTCACGGTGACGCCCTGGCGCGCCACCTCGGCGGCGATCGGGCGCATCATCGCGGTGATGCCGCCCTTGGATGCGGTGCAGACCGAGTACTTGTTGCCGCCGAAATCGGCGATCTCGGTGATGCAGGAGCCGGTCGCGATGACGCGGCCATGGCGGCGCTCGATCATGTGCGGCAGCACCGCGCGGGTCACGTTGAAGAAGCCGTGCAGGTTCGACTCGATCGCCCGGGTCCAATCCTCGTCGGTGCTTTCGACGAAGGGCCGATCGATGACCACGCCGGCGTTGCTCACGAGGATGTCGACCTTGCCGAACGCCTTGATGGTCTCGGCGATCAGCCGCTCGGCCTCGGCGCGCTTCGACACGTCGGCCTGCACCACGATCGCCTCGCCGCCGGCCTTGCGAATCTCGTCGGCGACGGCGTTCGCCTTGTCGGTGGTGGAGACGCAGTTGACCGTGACCTTGGCGCCGTCGCGCGCGAAGCGCAGCGCGATGGCGCGCCCGATGCCGCGCGAACTGCCGGTGACGATCGCGACCTTGTTCTTGAGATCCATGGTTCCCTCTCCTGTGACGCCGGCGGAGGTTAGCGTGGATTTCCGGTCGCGGTCACCGGTCCTGTTGCGGCCGGGCGCTCGGCGGGCCCCTCGGATTCAGCCGTTGCGCGCCTTGGCGACCAGCTCGCGCAAGGTGTTCATGTCGACGGCGCCCGGCACCAGCGTGTCGCCGACCACGAAGGCCGGCGTGCCGCCGATCTGCAGCGCCGCGCCCAGCGCCATGTTGCGGTCGATGATGGCGGCGACCTCGGGCAGCTCCATGTCGGCCTCCAGCAGGTCGGTGTCGATGCCGACACCGGCGGCCACGGCCAGAACCGCCGCGCCGTCGAGCGCGCCCTTGTGGCTCATCAGCGCCGCGTGGAACGGCAGGTACTTGCCCTGGCGATTGGCGGCCAGCGCCGCCCGCGCCGCGAACACCGAGTCCGGACCGAGGATCGGGTACTCCTTGAACACCACGCGCACGTCGCCCTCGGCCTGCAGCGTGTCGATCATGTCCTGGGCCACCGACTTGCAGTACGGGCAGCGGTAGTCGAAGAACTCGACCACGGTCACGCCGCCCTCGGGGTTGCCGGCCACGGGATCGTCGGGATCGGCGGTCAGCCGGTCGCGCTGCGCCGTGATCGCCTGCTGCTGGCGCAGATCGGCGGCCAGCTTCTGGCGCTTGTCGAGTTCCTGCAGCGCCTCGACGATCACCTCGGGGTGTTCGAGCAGATAGGCCCTGACCCGGGCCTCGAACGCCGCCTGATCGTCCGCGGCGGTGTCCTCGGCCCATGCCGGTTGCACCGGGTCGAGCCGCTCGAGGGCATGGTCGATGCCGAATCCGGCGATCCCGAGCGCCAGCAGCAACGGCAGGACCAGGAACGACAGGCGGCGGAGCGGAGCGGGCATGGCGGCGGGTCACCTCGGCTGCGGCATCAGGCCGCCATCATCGCCGAGCGCAGGGGGCAGGGGCAATCAAAAGCCGGTCCACCCGGCGGGCCGCTCACGCAAATGTCATGCGCCGAGCGCGATCCGACCGGGCTGGAGCTGCCCGAGGCCAGTTTCGGCCATCCCGACGGGCTCGTCTTCGAAACCGTGCAGGTCGACGGCAAGCCGGCGGTGGTCATCCGCGAGGGGCCGGCCGCGGCGCGCGCCTTCCGTGGCATGCGCCACGCCATCGCCGCCCTGGCCGCGCAAGGCAACAACCTGATCGTCGACGACGTGCTGCTCGACGGCGCCGCCGCCGAGTACGCGGCGCTGCTCGCGCTCTACCGGGTGCGCTGGGTCGGCGTGTTCGCTCCGCTCGCCGTGCTCGAGGACCGCGAGCGCCAGCGCGGCGACCGGTCGATCGGATTGGCGCGCTGGCAGTACGACCGCGTCCACCGGGGCGTGACCTATGATCTGGAGATCGACACCAGCCGCGCCACGCCGATCGCGTGCGCCGAGCTGATAAGACAGGCATTCCGGCTGTAGTCGGTCGCCGGCGGTCCGGCTCAGTTGTCGACGCGCGCCGCGGCGTTCTCGATGTCCTGGGCGCGCAGCCAGGCCGGCGAGCCCTCGGGCAGCTGTTGCAGGGCGCGGCTGGCCTGGGCCCGGGCCTCCGGCTTGTTGCCGCGCGCCAGCGCCGCTTCGGCCAGGGCCAGCGCCGCCATCGGCAACTGGCCGTCGCGGCCATAGGCGATCGACAGCAGTCGCCAGGCGGCGGAATTGTTCAGCTCGATTCGGGTCACTTCCTCGAGATTCGCCAGGGCGTCCCTGTTGAGCGCGGGGTCCTCGGTGTCGAGCTGCACCTGGGCCAGACCCTGCCGCAGCAGCGGCTCGTGCGGCGCCATCCGGACCGACGCCTGGTAGTAGGGCAGGGCCTCGCGGCCGCGGCCGTTCTCCATCAGGATCTGGCCCTTGAGCTCCTGGAAGAACGGGTCGTCCGGGTGCTCGGCGATCAGCCCGTCGATCAGCGGCAGCGCCTTGGCGAGATTGCCGGCGCGGTAATAGCCGATGGCGCGCGCGTAGCGGCCGGCCAGGCTGTCGTCGGTCTCCGGATAATCCTGCAGCACGCGGTTCAGCGGTCGCAGGAAGCCGACCAGCTTCGCATGCATGCGCGCGAAGCCGTCGTCGAACGCTTGCGGCTCGGGTGCGTCGGAATAGGGCGACGACTCGACATGGTGGCGGACGAAATCCATCCGCTCGTTGGTCATCGGATGGGTCCGCACGTACGGGCTCTGCTGGCTGCTCAGCAGCAGTTCCTGATTGCCCAGAATGTCGAAGAAATCGAGCAGGCCGCGGGAAGACTGGCCGGTGGCATCGAGATACGACACGCCGGCGTGGTCGGCCGCGGATTCCTGGGTGCGGCTGTACTTCAGCAGATCGGCCTGGGCGATCGCCGTGCCGCCGCCGATGATGGCGGTGCCGGCCTGGCCCTGCCCGGCAGCCACCGCCGCGATGCCGAGCACGAAGGCGATGATCGCTTCGGTCGACGCGTTGCGCAGCGCTTCCTGGGTGCGCGCCAGATGGCCGCCGGCGATGTGGCCGGTTTCATGGGCGATCACCCCGATGATCTGGTTCGCGCTCTCCGCCTCCATCAGCAGACCGGTGTTGATGAACAGGTTCATGCCGCCGGCCACGAAGGCATTGAGCGTGTCGTCGTTCACGAGATAGATGCGCACCGAATCCGCGTCGAGTCCGGCGGCCTCGAACAGTGGCGTGGCATAGGACCGGATGATACCTTCCACCTCCGCGTCGCGGATCAGGCCGGGCAGGCGGCTCTGCGCGACGGCGGGGGGCGTCGCCGAGAGGGCCAGGCTGACGGCGATGGCGAGGGAGGTCAGACGTTTGAGCAATTTTTTCGTCCGCGGTTGCGCTCCTGAAACTGGCGACGGCGCGGGCCGGTGTCAACTCAACCTGTGGATAATTCTGGCGGCCGCCATCGGCCTCGCGGCGGGCCTCGCCGGGTGCCAGGCCACGGACGACCAGCCGAGCGGCATCATCGGCAGCGTCGAGGGCTTTGCCGGCGCGGTGGTGGCCGACGAGCCGCGGGCGGTGCTGGTCGGGCGCGACGTCCTGAGCGCCGGCGGCAGCGCGGCCGACGCCGCCGTCGCGATGTACTTCACCCTGGCGGTCACGCTGCCGTCCGAGGCCGGGCTCGGCGGCGGCGGGGTGTGCGTTATCCACGACCCGGTGGCGCGCACTACCGAGGCGCTCGACTTCCTGCCGCGGGCAGCCCCCGACGGGCTGGTCGCCTTGCCCGGCAATGTCCGTGGCATGGCCGCGCTGCACGCCCGCTATGGCGCGCTGCGCTGGGAACAGCTCCTGGCCACGCCGGAGACCCTGGCGCGCTTCGGCACCCCGATGAGCCGCGCCCTGGCGCGCGAGGCGGCCACCTCGGAGGCCCGGCTGCGCGGCGATCCCGAGCTCGCGGCCGTTTTCGTCAAGCCGGACGGCACGCTGCTCGACGAGGGCGACAACCTGCGCCAGGTGAACCTGGCGGCGGTGATCGCCCTGATCCGCCAGCAGGGCGGCGGTGCGCTCTATGTCGGGGCGCTGGCGGCCACCATCGCCGACGCCGCGCAGTCGATCGGCGCGCCGTTGACCAGCGAGGCGCTGCGCAACACCCTGCCGAGCTTTCGCGAGACGGTCGGGCTGCCGTTCGGCGACCACATCCTGCACGTGGCGCCACCGCCGGCGGCGGGCGGCCTGACCGAGCTGGAGCTCATCGGCCTGCTGACCGAGGGGCGCGACTTCGAAGCGGCGTCGCCCAGCGAGCGGCCGCATCTGCTGGCCGAGGCGTCGAAGCGGGTATTTGCCGAACAGGCACGCTGGATGCAGCCCGACGGCAGCAGCAGCGAAGTGCCGGCGACCCTGCTGGGCGAAAGCCACCTGCGCCAGGCCATGGAGAACTACGGCGCCGGCAGCCCGACGCCGCTCAGCGCGTTCGATCCACAGCCGACCGGCCAGCCCGAGAATCCCTGGGCGACCGGCTTCGTCGCGGTCGATCGGCGCGGCCGCGCGGTCGCCTGCAACGTCACCATGAACGACCTGTTCGGCAGCGGCCGGGTGGCGCCGGGCACCGGCATCATCCTGGCGCCGGCGCCGAACCCGGAAGGCGCCGGCGCGACGGCGCTCGGGCCGATGATCATGTCGAATGCGCCGACCGGCGGTTTCTACTATGCGGCGGCCGCGTCCGGCGGGCCGACCGCGGCGACCGCCATGGCCTCGGTCTTTCTCGGGGTCGCGGCGCTCGACCAGCCGCTGGAGCAGGCAGTCGCGGCCAAGCGCATCCACCACAACGGCAATCCCGACGTGGTGTTCTACGAAGCGGGCGTGTCGAGCGCGCTGCTCGAAGGGCTGGCCGAGCGCGGCCACCAGACCGCCGAGGCCGGCATCCTGGGGCGGCTGGCGGCGGTGTGGTGCCCGCTGGGCCTGCCGTCCAATCCCGAAAGCTGCCAGGCGGCGGCCGACCCCCGCTCGAACGGCCTCGCCGTCGTGCTGTCGAGTCCGGAATAGCGCGGTGGCCGAGCTCAAGACGTCACGCCGCGGCGCGATTCCCGCCTTCATCGCCCTGGAGATGCTGCGCGAGGCCAATGCCCGCGCGGCCGCCGGCGACAGCGTCATCCATCTGGAGATCGGCCAGCCGAGCACGGCGGCGCCGCGTGCCGTGGTCGATGCCGCCAAGCGCGCCCTCGACACCCATCAGATCGGCTACACCGAGGCGCTCGGCCTGCCCGAGCTGCGCCGGCGGATCGCCCGCCACTACCGCGACTTCTACCGGGTCGAGGTGGATCCGGCGCAGGTGGTCGTCACCACCGGCTCGTCCGGCGCCTTCCTGCTCGGCTTCCTTGCCGCCTTCGACGCCGGCGACCGGGTGGCGCTGGCCGCGCCCGGCTACCCCGCCTACCGCAACATCCTGCTGGCCCTCGATCTCGAACCGGTCGAGCTGGCGACCGGCCCGGAGTCCCGCTATCAGCCGACGATCGAGCATCTCGAGGCGGTGGAAGGGCGGCTCGACGGGCTGATCGTCGCCAGCCCGGCCAATCCGACCGGCACCATGCTGCGCAGCGACGAGCTGGAACGCCTGTGCCGCCACTGCGCGGCGCGCGGCATCCGGGTGATCTCGGACGAGATCTATCACGGCATCACCTATGGCGTGCCGCCGGCGAGCGCCGCCGCGCTCGGTGGTGGCGCCATCGTCATCAACAGTTTCTCGAAATACTTCTCGATGACCGGTTGGCGGCTCGGCTGGATGATCGCACCGCGCGAGCTCTTGCGTCCGATCGAGAGCCTGGCGCAGAACCTGTTCATCTCGCCGCCGACCCTGCCGCAGCACGCCGCCCTGGCGGTGTTCGACTGCATGGCCGAGCTCGACGCCAATGTCCGGCGCTATGCCGAGAATCGCGCGCTGCTGCTGGAACGGCTGCCGGCCGCGGGATTCGACCGGCTGACGCCGCCCGACGGCGCCTTCTACCTGTTCGCCGATGTCAGCCGCCTGACCAACGACAGCCACGCGTTCTGCAGCCGGATGCTGGCCGAAGCCGGGGTCGCGGCGACGCCCGGTGCCGATTTCGACACCGCGCGCGGCCATCGCCATCTGCGCTTTTCGTTCGCCGGATCGACCGCCGACATGGAGGAAGCGGTGCGGCGCCTTGCCGCCTGGCGCCGCTGACCGGTCTTCGAACCCGGAACATGATCGGAGCGCACAGATACAGATACAGATACAGTGCGATCCGCAGATCACGCGCGGCTTCGCGAAGCTGAACCAGGATTCACGCCTCGGATCGATTCGATCCGAGGCGATCCTGCTCCAGGGGTGGGTCTGCCGCTCCGGTCCGCCGCTACTGGGCGAGCCGACGCCACCAGCCGCGCCGCGGCGCAGCCGGCGCCGCCTCGGGGGCGGGCGCCGGCGCCGGCGAGTCGGCCGGCTCGTCCACCTCGGCGGTGGCCGCGAGCGGGCTGCGCGGCTCGTCCGCCGCGGCCCGCGGGGCCTCGGCGGTCACGGATACCGGTTCCGCCGGCATCGGCTGCCATACTGTCTCTTGTGCCGCCGCGGGCTCCGGCGCGGTCGCCGCCTCGCCGGCGGCTTCCGCCGACGGAACCTCGGCGTCGGGGCGCTCGGCCGCGGCCGACTCCTGGCGCTTCGCTCCGCTCGGCCGCCGGCTGCGCCGGCGGCGCCTGCCGTCGCCTTCGGCGCCAGCGGCGTCCTCGTTCATCGCGCCCGGATCGGCGGCCACGTCCTCGACTCCGAACTCGTCGCCGTTGTCGACGTCTTCCAGATCGCCGCCGTCGGCCGCCGTTGCCGCGGATTGCGGACTCTCGCCGGCGTCTTCACCGCCGCGCCGCCGCCGCCGCCCGCCGCGCCGCCCGCGCCGCCGCCGCCGCCGCTCCTCGGCGCCGCCTTCGGCCCCGCCGCTCGCGGCGGCAGGCTCGGCCCCGGCTCCGCCGTCCTCGGCGCCATCGTCCTGCAC
>CAYJQC010000042.1:0-30753 GCA_964372215.1 uncultured Rhodospirillaceae bacterium | reverse complement strand
CGAGACCAAAAGCCTTGGCAAATCGCTTGACCGACAACACAGTCGCTCCCCCGTCAAGGGGGAGGGGGAAGAAGTCGTCGCCGCGCGGAGATTTGGCTTTCCCCTCCCGGTGCGGGAGGGGGAAGGGGGAGGGGTGTTGCAGCGCTCGACTGCGCCTCAATACTCGATGCGCACGCGGTAGCTGAGGGTGGTGCTGCCTTCGGCCGGCACCGGCACCTGCCATTCGGCCTGGAAGGCGCCGGTCTTCTCGTGGGCGATGCTTTCGTTCAGGATCTTCCACGTGCCGGGGATGGTCTCGGTGAGGTTGACGGTGATCGCCTCGGTCTTGGCGTTCTTGATCTCGATCTGGTAGGCGGACTCGAAGCTGCGGTCGGACAGGCGCTCGAATTCGACCTGCTTGGGATGGGCGGTCACGTCGAAGGCTTGGCCGAGGGTGAGCTTCACGTCCTCGTTCTTCGGCGTGTGGGGAATCGCGTCCTCGCCGACGAACAGCGCCTGGCCGCCGGAATCGTTCTTGTAGACCCTGACCGTGCCCTGGGGCAGCGGCAGGCCGAGTCGCGCCGCCTCGGTATTGTCGAAGGAAACCCGCACGGTGGCGTTGGCGCGCGGCGCCTCGGCCCGGCCGTAGTCATAGGCGTTGGCGATGTTGATGAAGCGGTACTCCTTCGTGACCGGAATGCCGCTGCCCGACAGCAGCGCCACCTGCTTGGTCTGGTTCTCGGCGATCGTCGTCGGCCGCTCGAGCGTGTACAAGTGATACTCGAATAGCGCCTCCTCCGACATCGCCGGTGCCGGCGCGGCCATGGCATCGGCCACCTGGGCGGCGCGAAACATGATCTCCTGCTGCACCCGGTTCACCTCGCCGGCGACGAGCTGCAGCCTTGCGTCGCGATAGCTGGTGCCGCTCACGTTGGTCAGCGTCACCAGCCCGTTGAGATCCAGGGTCTTCTCGTCGGTCGACAGCGCCGCCACGTAGTCGGCGCGCCAGGACAGTCCGCCGGTCAGATAGGCGAGCTCGACGGCCTTGCTGCCGGCGGCGTCGCTGTCGGTCTCGATCACCAGGGTCGGGCGCGCGCGCAGATTCGGCGGCACCGAGTCGAACACGATCCGCCCCGGCGACGCGGTCTCGATGCGGTCGCCGATCTTCAGCACCGCGCCGCCGGCGACCGACAGCAGCACCGCCTCCTCGACGGTTTCCGCCCCGGTCTGGGGATTGGTGGTGATGACGCGCACCGTGCGGCCGACCGATTTCTCCAGCAGCTTGTCCGGCGTCAGCAGGTCGAAGTCGAAATTCTGCTCGAGCACGGCGAGCCGCCCGTCGGACGTGGAGAGCAGCGCGGTCTCGGGACGGATCTGCGCGGACACGTCGATGAAGGCGAGACGGTTGAGCCCGGTCTCGAGCGTCACGTCGCGGCGATCCTTCACCAGCGCCAGATCCTGGTTGTAGATGGTGACGGCGACGCCGGTCTGGGCGTCGAGCCCGACCTGCTGCTCGTCCTCGGCGGCGGCGATCGGCGCGGCGGCCAGGGACAGGGCGGACGCGAGCAGCGCGGCCTTCAGCGGGTTGGAGCGCGCGACGGAGCGCGCGGCGCGGCGGCGGCGAAGTTCTGACATGGCGGTGAGTCCCCGGAGTTGAGGCGATCGGCGCAGAGCTTACGGAGGATCGGCGGGGAATTCGACGGAATTGCGGCGCCGACGGGGCTATCCCTCGGCGCCGCAGGCGTCACGTCAGGCTGGGCGGCTGTTCGTCCGGGCTCGTACCCGGCGGGACAGCGGGAAATCAGAAGCTGGTGGTGTCGCCGCTTTCCCAGGCCTGGGCGAGGCGGCGCGCCTCGGCGAGCTGGTCGGCCGACATGCGGCCGGCGAGCTGGTCGCGCTTGTAGGCGGCCTCGGCGCTGCCATGGGCGGCGGCGAGGTCGTACCACATATGCGCCTGCACCGGATCGCGCGGCGCGCGGTCGCCTTCGGCGAAGATGAAGCCCAGGCTGAACATTGCCTGCTCGTCGCCGGCTTCGGCGGCGCGGCCCCACCACTCGGTGGTGCCGTCGATGTCGTTCTGGCTGTAGTGCACGAAGCCGAGATTGTACTGGGCGCTGGAATAGCCCTGATCGGCGGCGAGCGCGTACCACTTCTCGGCCTGGTCCAGGTCCTTGGGGACGCCGCGGCCGTTCTCGTACAAAAGGCCGAGCTTGTACTGCGCCGCCGCCATGCCCTTCTCGGCCAGCGGCAGGAACTCGCGATACGCGGTCTGGTAGTCGGCGACGCGATAGGCCGCCATGGCTTCGGCGAACCCCGCGGAGGCCTCGCCGGCAGCTCCGGTCACCCCCAGGGCCACGACAGCGGCAAGGATCAAGCGCATTCGGAAATCCTCTCTCTCAGGTCGAATCGGACGGCAAGCGCGACGCCATGATCGACCAATCAGGGTTAACCAAGTGTGCCAATGCTGTGGCAAAAATCGGGGGAATTTCAGAGGGTTAGGAGAATTCCAGGAGGCGGGCACGCGGGTCCGGCCGCGCCGCCTTGCGACGTCGCGGCGGCCCTGCGTCGGGACCGTGAGGGCGAGTATCGGGCGTCATGGTTACGACAATCTTAACGCGGCGGGCTGGGATTTGTTTCACACCAGCCCTTCGGCCACGTCGCGCGCGGCGAGCGCGGGATCGCGAGTGTCGGGATCGCCGAAGCCGCCGCCGCCGGCGCCGCGGAAGCGCAGCACGTCGCCGCGCTTGACCAGCAGGCCGATTACCTTGCTGGCGAGCGGCCGCTCGCCGTCGCCGCCCGGGTTGAGCACGATCGCCGCCAGCCCGCCGGGCCCGCCGCCGTCGAGGCCCCAGGGCCTGGTGTCGTCGCGGGTCTGCTGGACATAGGCGCCGACGATGGTGCGGTCGGCGAGGAACTGGTAGTCGCGCTCGATGCCGAGCCCGCCGCGATGCCGGCCCTTGCCGCCGGAGCCCGGCACCAGCTCGGTCTTCAGCACCCGCATCGGGCTCAGCGTCTCCATCACTTCGGCGGACAGCAGTGCGCAGTTGCCGCCATGGGTGTCGATGGCGTCGAGCCCGTCGCAGACGGTCGAGCCGCCCATGCCGCCGCCGATGATGTCGGAGATGATGTAGTAGGGCTGGGCGCCGCCGTCCTGGCGCCTTTCCGGCCGGTCGTCGAAGCCGCCGGCGCCGAAGGTCGGGAACGAGATATGGCTGCCGGCGGCGATGCGATTCCCCGCCAGCGGCGCCATCGCCTTCAGCACCACGTCGGCGACCGCCTGCTGGGTCAGGTGCCGCACCGACACCGCCGCGGGCCGTTCGGGATTGAGCACCGAGCGCTCGGGAACATGGAGCCGGACCGGCCGGTTGCAGCCCTCGTTCTGCGCGATCTCCGGCGCCACGATGCATTTCACGGCGTAATGCACCATCGACAGGGTCGAGGCGATCGGACAGTTGAGCGCGTTGTCGCGCTGCGCGCTGGAGCCGGCGAAGTCGACGTCGAGCGTGTCGCCCGCGACCGTCACCGCGACCGCGAGCCGGATCGGCTCGTCGCCGGTGACGTCGTCCTCGATCAGCACCTCGGCGGCGTAGCGCCCGTCGGGCATCGCCGCGATCACCCGGCGCATATAGGTCTCGGCATAGTCGAGGCAGGCGCGGGTCAGGGCGTCAGCCGACTCCTGGCCATGGCGCTCGTGGAGCTCGGCCATGCGCCGCTCGCCGGTGCGGCAGCCGGCGATCTGCGCGCGCAGGTCGCCCTGGCACGAGGCGGGGTCGCGCACATTGGCGGCGACGATGTCGAAGATCGCCTGGCTGGGCCGGCCGGCCTCGACCAGCTTGAGCGGCGGCAGGATCAGCCCCTCGGCAAAGATCTCGATGTTGTCGGCCGCCTCGGTGCAGGGAATCTTGCCGCCGATATCGACATGATGGGCGATGGTCGAAGTGATGGCGACCAGCCGGCCGGCGCTGAACACCGGGCTGAACAGCACGATGTCCATGGTGTGGGTGCAGCCGCGGAACGGGTCGTTGCAGACCAGCACGTCGCCGGGCCGCCACTGCTCGCGCGGGATCGCGCGGAACATGTGCTCGAGCGCGGTCGACATGATGCCGAGCTGGGCCGGGATCGTCTTGGCCTGGGCGATCATCTCGCCCGCCGGCGAGAACAGCCCGCAGGCATAGTCGTACATGTCCCAGATGATCGAGGAGAACGCGGCGCGCCGCAGCGACATCGACATCTCCTCGGCGATGCCGACGAGCTGCTGCTGGAACACGTCGCGGCTGACGGGATCGATGTTGCTGCGGCTGCCGTCGGGCATGTCCTGGGTTCCTTCAGTGAGCCCTGGCGCGGATGCGCACGACGCCGAGGGCGTCGACCCGCGCGCTCTGGTCGGCCAGCACCAGGATGGTGGAATCGCGCTGCAGCAGGATCGCCGGGCCGGCGATGGCCTGGCCGCGGGCCAGCGCGGCGCGGCGATAGACCGGGGTGTCGACCCAGCCGGCGGCGCGGTCGAGATAGACCTTGCGGCTGTAGAGCGGCGTCGGCGCGGCGCCGCTGGCCGCGACCTCCTCGGCGAGCGGCGGCTTCGGCACCCGGCCCAGCCCCTCGACCCGGAGATTGACGAACTCGACCGGGGTTGCCGGATCGGCGTGGCCGTAGGCGCGCTCGTGGGCGGCATGGAACGCCTCGGCGAGCGCGGCGCCGTCGAACCAACCGGTGCCGTCCGGTGCCGGCAGCGGGATCTGCAGCTGATGGAACTGGCCGACGCAGCGCATGTCGGCGCCGAAGCGGAAATAGCGGTCGGCGGCGGCGACGCCGTCCTGCGCCAGCTCGTGCTTGAGCTCGGCCCGGAGGGCCGCGAGCGGCGCCGCCAGATCGCCCGCGCCGACCTTCGCCAGCGGTCGCTGCCAGGCGGTCTGCAGGCTGTGGCGGATGTCGGACAGCAGCAGGCCGAGCGCCGCGAACACCCCGGGATTGCGCGGCGCGATCACCTCGGCCATGCCGAGCTCGCGCGCCATGTAGGCGGCGTAGACCGGACCGGCGCCGCCGAAGGCGAGCAGGCCGAAGCCGCGCACGTCGTGGCCGCGCTCGACCGACAGGGTGCGGATCGCCTGGATCATGTTGGCGTTGGCGACCGCGACGATGCCGAGCGCCGCCTCCTCGAGGCCGAGGCCGAGCGGGCGCGCGACGTTGCGCAGCACCGCCTCCGCCGCCCGGTCGCGATCGAGCCGCATCTCGCCGCCGAGGAACTCGTCGGGCGCGATGATGCCGAGCACCACGGTGGCGTCGGTGGTGGTCGCCTCGCTGCCGCCCTGGCCGTAGCAGGCGGGGCCCGGCACGGCGCCCGCGGAATCGGGGCCGACCTTGAGCGCGCCGCCGACATCGACCCGGGCGATCGAGCCGCCGCCGGCGGAGATCGTCTCGATGTCGAGGGTCGGCAGGCGCAGCGGCTGGCCGGCCACCTCGCGGCCCGGCACCATGGTCGGGCGGCCGCCGACGATGACCGAGAAATCGGCCGAGGTGCCGCCCATGTCGAAGGTGACGAGGTCGCCGACGCCGAGCTCGGCGGCGAGCGCCGCGCCGGCGATGACTCCGCCGGCCGGGCCCGAGAGCAGCATATGCGCGGGGTTGTCGCGCGCCGCGCGCGGCGTGGCGACGCCGCCGTCGGAGCGCATCAGGCGCAGCGGCGCGCCGACCGCGACGTCGACCAGGCGATCCTCGAGCGCGTCGATGTAGCGGCCGATCACCGGGCCGACATAGGCGGCGACCGCGGTGGTGTTGGCGCGCGGATACTCCTCGATCTCTGGATTGACCCGGCTCGACAGATAGACCGGCATGCCGGGCAGCCGCGTCTTCAGCGCCGCCTCGATCATCTGCTCGTGGCGCGGGTCGAGATGGGCGAACAGCAGGCAGACCGCGACCGATTCCGGATCGAGCGCGGCGACCGCCTCGGCGACCCGTGCCGCCTCGGCCTCGGTCAGTGCCGTCACCACCTGGCCGAAGGCGTCGAGCCGCTCGCGCGCCTCGACGGTGCGGGCGCGCGGCACCACCGGCGTCGGCTTGCGGCTGGTCAGGGAATAGAGATCGGGTCGCATCTGGCTGCCGATCGACAGCAGGTCGCGGAAGCCGGCCGATGTCACCATCGCGGCGTTGGCGCCGCGCCGGGTCAGGAATGCGTTGGTGCCGACGGTGAAGCCGTGCACGAACAGGTCGATGTCGCGCGGGCTGAGGCCGGCGGTCGCGGCGACACGCCGGATGCCGTCGGCGACGCCGGCCGCCGAGCCGGTCGCCTGGGACGGCACCTTGTCGAGATGGATGCGGCCGGCCGCGGCATCGACCAGCACCAGATCGGTGAAGGTGCCGCCGACATCGGCCGCCAGATAGCGCATGCGCCGCCCCTTTTGCGTCCGCGTGTTCGGGTCTGTTTTTTGAACCCGCGCGGCCGATCGACCACGCCGCTCGCGCATTCAAGAGTAGGGAATGAATCCGGCTCGGTCGAGGGTGTTCGACGGGAATCGCCGGCTCCGCCACCGACCGGTGCGCCCGCCCGGTCGCCGCGCGCGGAACGCCTCACTGTCAGATCGGCCGCCGCGCCCTCAAGGCCGCGGTCAGCGTGCCGTCGTCGAGATAGTCGAGTTCGCCGCCCACCGGCACGCCGTGGGCGAGGCCGGTCACGGCGACCGCGAGCCCGGCCAGCCGGTCGGTGACGTAGTGCGCGGTGGTCTGGCCCTCGACCGTGGCGCTGGTGGCCAGGATGATCTCGCCGATCTCCGGCCGGCCGGCGCGGGCCACCAGCCCGGCGATGTCGAGCTGCTCCGGCCCGATGCCGTCGAGCGCGGAGAGCGTGCCGCCGAGCACGTGATAGCGGCCCTTGAACGCGGCGCTGCGCTCGAGCGCCCAGAGATCGTCGACCTCCTCGACCACGCAGATCAGCGTGGGATCGCGCCGCGGATCGGCGCAGATCGCGCACGGGTCGGTGCTGTCGAGATTGCCGCAGGTCGAGCAGCGCCTGACCGATCCGGCCGCCTCGGTCAGCGCGGCGCCGAGCGGCAGCATCAGCGACTCGCGCTTCTTCAGGAGATGCAGCACCGCGCGCCGCGCCGAGCGCGGACCGAGGCCCGGCAGCCTGGCCAGCAGCTGGATCAGCCGCTCGATGTCGGAGACGCTCATGGGCGCGGGCGTTGCGTCGGCACCCCCCACCCCGACCCTCCCCCGCAAGGGGGGAGGGGGAAGATGGCGGGCTCGATCGAACCCCCTCCCCCTCGATGGGGGAGGGATGGGGTGGGGGTGGGCAAGCGCACGATCAATCGAGACAAGGCAATGCCGCTAGAATGGCAGCTTCATGCCGGGCGGCAGCGACAGCCCGCCGGTCAGCTTCTTCATTTCCTCGGCGACATGGGCTTCGACCTTCTGCTTGGCGTCGTTGCAGGCGGCGACCACCAGGTCCTCGATCATCTCGACATCGTTCGGGTCGATCAGCTTGGGATCGATCTTCACCTTCCGCAGCTCGCCCTTGCCGGTCATGGTGACGTTGACCATGCCGCCGCCGGCGCTGCCGGCGATCTCCACGGATTCGAGCGCGGCCTGCATCTCGGCCATCTTGGCCTGCATCTGCTGCGCCTGCTTCATCATCTGCCCGAGATTCTTCATGGGGCATCGTCTCCGTTGCCAGTGTCGCCGTTCGGCGTCGCCGCCGCGCCGGGTTCTACGTCTGCCGCCGGGCTGTCGGGAACCGCGAAGTCGCCGGTCTCCGCCGCCTCGCCGTCGCCGGGTTCGGCGATCGCCGCGGCCGGCGGGACGATGTCGCGGATCGCCTCGATGGCGGCGCCGGGAAACTGCTGCAGCACCGACTGCACCAGCGGGTGGCGCGCCACCGCCTCGCGCTCGCGGCGCGCCGTCTCGGCGCGCTGCTCGGCGATGGTCTGCTGCCCGGACTCGGCGGAGATCGAGATGATCCAGCGCCGCCCGGTCCATTCCCCGAGCTTCTGGCCCAGCCGGCTGGCGAGATCGCGCGGCGCCGCCGGCGCCGGGCGGAATTCCAGCCGGCCCGGCTCGTAGCGCACGGGATGCACGTCGCGCATCAGATGGGCGTGCAGGATGCCCTCGCGGCGCGCCGCGAACAGCGCGGCCATCTCGGCGAAGCTGCGCGGCATCGGCAGCTCCGCGGGCGCCACCGCCGGCGCCGGCTCGGAGATCGCCGCCGCCACGGCGGTGTCGCCGCCGGCCAGCGTCGCCCCCAGCATCGCACGGGGGCCGCGCGGATCGGACGCCGCCGCCGGGCTGCCGGACGCGCCGCCGACCGCGTCGGCCGGGCCGCCGCCGCTGCCGCCAGTGCCGGCCGGCCGCGCGCCGCTGCCGACCTGCGCCACCAGCTCGGCCGGGCTGGGCAGGGCGGCGGCGTGGGTCAGGCGGATCATCACCATCTCGACCGCCTGCAGCGGCAGCGGCGACGACTGCGCCTCGGAGAGGCCCTTCAGCAGCATCTGCCAGGTGCGGGCCAGCACCCCCAGGCCCAGCCGGCCGGCGAGGTCGCGCCCGCGCACCCGCTCGGCCTCGGGCACGGTCGGCTGGTCGGCCGCCGCCGGCGCCACCTTGACCCGGGTGATCCAGTGGGTGAGGTCGAGCAGATCCTGCAGCACCACCGCGGGATCGGCGCCGGCCTGGTACATGGTCGCGACCTGTTCGAGCGCCGCCGCCGCCTCGCCCTTCATCAGCCGCTCGAACAGATCGAACAGCTGGGTGCGGTCGGCCAGCCCGAGCATGGCGCGCACCTGGGCCTCGTCGACTTCGCCCTCGGTCAGCGCGATCGCCTGGTCGAGCAGCGACAGCCCGTCGCGCGCCGAGCCGTCGGCCGCCCGCGCGATCAGCGCCAGCGCCGCCGGCGCCACCTTGGCGCCTTCCTTCTCCGCCAGCGTGGCGAAATATCCGGCCAGGGTCTCGGCATCGATGCGCCGGAGGTCGAAGCGCTGGCAGCGCGACAGCACGGTCACCGGCACCTTGCGGATCTCGGTGGTGGCGAACACGAACTTCACATGCGCCGGCGGCTCCTCGAGCGTCTTCAGCAGCGCGTTGAACGCGCTGGTCGAGAGCATGTGGACTTCGTCGATGATGTAGATCTTGAAGCGCGCCTGCACCGGGCGGTAGCGGACGCCCTCGATCAGCTCGCGGATGTCGGCGACGCCGGTGCGGCTGGCCGCGTCCATCTCGAGCACGTCGACATGGCGATCCTCGGCGATCGCGCGGCAGTTGTCGCAGACGCCGCAGGGATCCGGGGTCGGCCCGCCGCCGCCGTCGGGGCCGGTGCAGTTGAGCGCCCGGGCGATGATCCGCGCGGTGGTGGTCTTGCCGACGCCGCGCACCCCGGTGAGGATGAAGGCGTGGGCCAGCCGGCCGCCGGTGATGGCGTTGGTCAGGGTGCGGACCAGCGCCTCCTGCCCGATCATGTCGCGGAAGGTGGTCGGCCGGTACTTGCGCGCCAGCACCCGGTAGCCGGGCGCCTTGTGGTCCGGCGACGGAAACAGGCTGCCGGGGCTGTCAGGCGCGTCGTTCATCGGCGGGGCGAACCAGTGATCTGGGCGGGATGGGCGCTCGGCCCTCACGCTTCGACAAGCTCAGCACAAGGACCTCATCCCGAGCCTGTCGAAGGATGAGGCGTCTAACGAGGTGGGAGATTGGCGAACGACCCGGGCGGAAACTCGTTACGGCTGCTTCCTTCCGGACCTGACCGGGTTGGCGAGGCGCCCGTCCGCCACCAACCTCCCGACCGAACTATATCAGGTTTCGCCGCCCCGGTGACAATAGCGGCGGGCGCCGGGCATCGGGCCGCGGGCTATTTGAGCTCGACCTTGATGTCCGAGCCGTCCTTGGCCTCGAACTCCACCTGGAGCAGCTTGCCGTCGGCATCGTACCAGACCTCGCGGGCGAGCTGGCCGGTCAGGGAATAGTGGTGCGCCTCGGCCGCGCCGCCCGCCACGGTGATGCTCTCGATCCCGCGGTCGGCGACGCTGACGTCGCGGCTGCGACCGCGGATCGGGTCGAGCAGGACGCTCGCGCCGACGGTGCCGGGGTGCCACAGGCTGGCGGGAATGATGTCGCCGGGCAGGTCGACCGGATTGCCGTTGTAGCTGCCCCTGAGCCGATCGCCCTCGGCCTTGAGTTCGACCTCCCGGTCCTTGCCGTCGTCGTCGGTGCGGCTGACGAAGCCGGTCAGGCGGCCGTTGGTCCAGGTCTCGACCGCGTCGTGCTCGAACCGGTAGAGGCTCAGCGACAGGAAGGTGACGTCGATGGTGATCCGGGTGCGCACCAGGAAGCCGTCGCCGTCATGTTCGACGTCGACGCTCTGTTTGCCGACCACGCTGCCGCCGCGGATGATGCGATAGTCGAGCCGGCCCTCCGGCGGGACGGCGTCGCGCCAGCCGGCCAGGGCGGCGCCCGTCGCCGGCATGACGGCGAGGAACCCGGCCATCAGGGCCAGGCACATCGCCAGCCGCCGGGACATTGTTGTCCTGCACCGAGGATTCGGGCAGGTTTCCGCCGGCTTCACGGCTTCGCGTCCGCTCGGGCCCGCGCCGCAATCCACGACCTGGGTCATAAGGACACCCCGCATGGAATGGCTCGCCGATCCGCAAGTCTGGCTCAGTCTGCTCACGCTGACCACCCTGGAAATTGTGCTCGGCATCGACAATCTGGTGTTCATCGCCGTGCTTGTCGAGAAGCTGCCGGTGGCGCAGCAGGCGACGGCGCGCCGGGTCGGCATCGCCCTGGCGCTGATCACCCGGCTCATGCTGCTCTCGGTGATCGCCTGGATCATCGGCCTGACGGCGCCGGTATTGTCCCTGTTCGGACAAGGGTTTTCATGGCGCGACATCATCCTGATCGCGGGCGGTCTGTTCCTGCTCTACAAGGGCACGACGGAGATCCACGACAAGCTGGAAGGCGAGGAAGGCGAGGCCTCGGCCAAGGTGCAGGCCGCGTTTGCCGCGGTGGTGCTGCAGATCGCCGTGCTCGACATCGTGTTCAGCCTGGATTCGGTGATCACCGCCGTCGGCATGGCCGACCATATCTGGATCATGGTGACGGCGGTGGTCGTCGCCGTGATCATCATGCTGATCGCCTCGGGCCCGGTCTCCGGCTTCGTGTCGCGCCACCCGACGGTGAAGATGCTGGCCCTGTCGTTCCTGTTGCTGATCGGCATGACCCTGATCGCCGACGGCTTCGGCGTCCACATCCCCAAGGGCTACATCTACGCCGCCATGGGGTTCTCGGTGTTCGTCGAGAGTCTCAACCTGCTGGTCCGACGGCGCCGGAAGCCGATCCATCTGCGCCAGTCCTACAGCTCGGGCGTCCCGGGCGACGGAAATGACTGACCGGCGCGTCCGCCCGAACTTCTATGCCGGCGCGGCACTCGATCGTGCCGCGCTGCGCCGGCGCGATGCGGCCTGGCTGGCCGCCAGGCTGGCCGACCCGGCGACCCGGCTGGTGCCGGTGTGGCGCAGCTACAGCTTCGTCGCCCATGGCGACACGCCGGCGGCGGCGATCCTCGCCGCCGACATCGCCATGGAGTTGCTGCAGCGCGACGCCGCGCCGGTGCTGCTCGGCCTGGTCGACGGGACCGCGCATTTCGCCGTCGACCTCTCCGATCTCGCCGATCCCGCCGCCGATCCGCTTCTGGCGCCGCTCGGGCACTTCGTCGACCTGCGCAGCGTCGGCCCGCTGATCGGCCACGACGACGGCGCGATCCTCGCCTATGCCCGCGGCCTGCTGCACTGGCACGCGCGCCACCGCTATTGCGGCGTGTGCGGCGCGCCGACGATCAGCGCCGAGGCCGGGCATGTGCGGCGCTGCGGCAATCCCGATTGCGCCGCCGTGCACTTCCCGCGCACCGACCCGGCGATCATCGTGCTGGTGACCGACGGCGAGCGCGCGCTGCTCGGCCGCCAGAAGATCTGGCCGCCCGGCATGCATTCGACCCTCGCCGGCTTCGTCGAGCCCGGCGAATCGCTCGAGGATGCGGTGCGGCGCGAGATCCGCGAGGAGGCGGGGATCGAGATCGGCGAGGTCAGCTACCACTCGTCCCAGCCCTGGCCGTTTCCGTCCTCGATCATGCTGGGCTTCTTCGCCCGCGCCCTGACGACCGAGCTGCGGCTCGCCGACGACGAGCTGGAATTCGCCGCCTGGTACAGCCGCGGCCAGCTCGAGGCCTCGCCGGAGGACGAGACGTTCCGCCTGCCGCGCCGCGATTCGATCGCGCGCCGCCTGGTCGAGGACTGGCTGGCGGAGGGCTGAGGCCGCGGTCACACCGCCGGCCTGTCCGAAGTAATCTTTCTTGCTTTATTGATGGCAGTATATTTGCTGTAGTCATTGAATGTGGAAGCTGGTCTACCGGCGGGCGGCCTTGAAGGCGCTGCAGCGCATGGACCGGCCGACCGCCGACCGGCTACGGGCGAAGTTGCGGGAGCTTGCGCAGGATCCTCACGCGCCGAACAACAACGCCAAGAAGCTGCAGGGCGAGGAAGGCTACAGGCTCGGGGTCGGAGATTGGCGCGTGATCTACACCTTGGACCATGGCGTCTTGACGGTCGTGGTGGTCAGAATCGGCCCGCGCGGGAGCATCTAAGAATGACCAGGCAGATCATCAGGCAGAACGGCAAGCCGGCCTTCGTGGTGGTGCCGATCGAGGAGTGGCAGCGTATCGAGGAGATTCTCGAGGACCGCGCCGATGCCGCCGCCGTGCGCGCGTACTGGGACAATCCGGGCGAGGAAGGATTTCCTGACGAGATCGTCGAGCAGCTCCTTGACGGCGCCAGCCCGATCAGGGTTTTCCGCGAGTTCCGGGAAATGACCCAGGCTGCGCTCGCCGGCAAGGCGGCGCTCAGCCCCGTGTATCTCTCCCAGCTCGAGCGCGGCGAGCGCCGGCCCGGGCGGAAGGCGCTGGGCAAGCTCGCGGCAGCGCTGGACGTCGACGTGGAAATGCTGGAACGGTGACGGCTGGTCTGGCTTCTTGAAGCAGAGCATGATTCACGGATCGCACAGTTCGAATGCGATCCGATCGTGCTCTTGACGGCTACTCCCCGACCTGGAGCAGCAGGCCGCGCTGGCGCGCCAGGTTGAAGAAGCGCAGATAGACCAGGATGCCGATGCCGATATAAAGCGCGTTGAGCGCCGCCGCGCTGGTCAGCAGCTCGGCGCGGAACACGTGGTCGATCAGCACGCCGCGCATGCCTTCGAAGACATGGGCGGACGGCAGCGCCCAGGCCACCCATTGCAGCGGCACCGGCAACACCGTGACCGGGTAGTACACCGCGCTGACCGGCGCCAGGGCGAAGATCGCGAACCAGGCCAGGTTCTCCGCCCCCATGCCATAGCGCAGCACCAGGCCCGTCACCATCAGCCCGACCGCCCAGCTCATGACGAGAAGATTGGCGAAGAAGGCGAGCAGCGGCAGGCCGAGATCGAAGATCGAAAAGTCGTAGAGCGGGATCGCCAGCAGCGCCGCCGGCGCCACCCCGATGATGGTGCGGATCAGGCTCATCGTCATCATCGCCAGGACGTGCTCGATCGGCCGCAGCGGGCTGACGAACAGGTTGCCGAGGTTGCGCGCCCACATCTCCTCGAGGAAGGAGAGCGAGAATCCGAGCTGGCCGCGGAACAGCACGTCCCACAGCAGCACCGCCGACAGCAGCACGCCGAAGGCCTGCGCCACCCAGGTGCTGTTGGTGTACAGGAACTCGGTGATGAAGCCCCAGATGATCATCTGCATGGTCGGCCAGTAGGCGAGCTCGATGATGCGCGGCCACGAGCTTCTGAGCACGTAGAGATAGCGCAGTATCATGGCGCCGATGCGCCGTGGCGAGATGTCGAGCGGCGCGCCGGGGCTCATCGCGCGCCCCGGTCGCGCGCGCCGCCGGCCGGCGCGTCGAGCGCGGGGTCGCCGCCGATCGGCTCCTGGCGCATCTGCGGCGGGTCCGCCGCGTCGGATCCGCCGCGCGGGCCGGCGCGCTCGCGCGCGATGTCGAGGAACACCTGCTCGAGATTCTGCCGGCCATAGCGTTCGATCAGCGCCTTGGGCGGCCCGCGGTCGACGATGCGGCCGCGCCGCATCATCAGCACCTCGCCGCACAGCCGCTCGACCTCGGCCATGTTGTGCGAGGCCAGCAGGATGGCGGCGCCGCGCGCTCGCGCGTACTCCTCGAGATAGCCGCGGATCCAGTCGGCGGTATCGGGATCGAGGCTGGCGGTCGGCTCGTCGAGCAGCAGCACCTCGGGCTCGTTGAGCAGCGCCTTGGCCAGCGCCACCCGGGTCTTCTGCCCGGCCGACAGGCTGCCGAAGCGGCGCTTCAGGAGTTCGCCGAAATCGAGATGCTCGGCCAGCTCGGCGATCCGCCGGCGCCAGCGCGGCACGCCGTAGAGATGGGCATAGACCGTGAGGTTCTGCGCGACCGTCAGCCGCTGCGGCAGGTCGACATAGGGCGAGGAGAAGTTCATCCGCGGCAGCACCCGGTGGCGGTGGCGCACGATGTCCTCGCCCAGCACTGCGACGCTGCCGGAACTCGGCAGCAGCAGGCCGAGCAGCATCGAGATGGTGGTGGTCTTGCCGGCGCCGTTGCCGCCGAGCAGCGCGACGGTGGCCCCGGCCGACACGGTGAAACTGATGCCGTCCACCGCGGCGATTCCGTCGAAGCGCTTGACCAGGTCGTGAACCGCGATGACGGGCGCCGGGCCGGTGGACGCGGCCGGGCCGGGACGGGGCGAGTCGGGCTGGGGCATGGCGGCCGGACTATGCCCGGATTCGGCCGTTCGGGCCAGAGTGCGCCAAGCCAGGGCGCACCATGAAAGACACGGACGCAAGCCGTTGGCGCGTTCCGGCTTGCGTCGACCGAGCGCTTCGGACTCTCATGGCGCAATATGTCGCGCGAATTCCGCCCCGATCCAGCCCTCGCCGCCTCGCCCGCCGCCCGCGGCCGGGTGCGCCTCAGGACCCTGGCGCTGATCCGCTGGGTGGCGATCGCGGGCCAGGCGACCGCCCTGCTGGTGGTCCATGTCGGGCTCGGCTATCGGCTGCCGATCTGGCCGGCGCTGGCGGTGGTCGGGGCCTCGGCCGTGGTCAACATCTGGACCATGCTCGGGCGCCCGGCGCCGGCGCGGCTCGGCGACCGCAAAGTGGCGATCTATCTCGGCTTCGATCAGCTGCAGCTCGCCGCGCTGCTCTACCTGACCGGCGGCCTGCACAATCCCTTCGCGGTCCTGATCCTGGCGCCGGTCACGGTTTCCGCCACCGTGCTGTCGCGCGCCAGCACGATCGCCTTGTCCCTGGTCGCGCTCACGGTCCTGGTCCTGCTCGCCCTGTTCCACCTGCCGCTGCCCTGGCCCGACGACTCGTTCGAGATCGAGCCGGTGCTGGTGCTCGGCCTCGGCCTTGCCCTGGCGGTGTCGACGGTGTTCGTCGCCGCCTATGTGTTCAGCGTGGCCGAGGAGGCGCGGCGCATGTCCGACGCCCTGTCGGCGACCCAGATGGCGCTCGACCGCGAGCAGCGGCTGTCGGCGCTGGGCAGCCTGGCGGCGGCGGCGGCGCACGAGCTCGGCAGCCCGCTCGGCACCATCGCGCTGGTCGCCAAGGAATTGGCCCGCGACCTGCCGCCCGGCAGCCCGCTCGAGGACGACGTCGAGCTGCTGATCAGCCAGAGCGCCCGCTGCCGCGACATCCTGGCCGAGCTTGGCGCCCGGCCCGAGGCCGATGGCGGCACGCCCTATAGCCGGATGTCCCTGCCGGCGCTGGTGGAGATCGCGGCGGCGCCTCATCGCAGCGGCCGGGTCGGCCTGGTGCTGGATGCCGGTCCGGCGCCGGGTCCACACGGCGCAGCGGCGCCCGAGGTCGCCCGCAGCCCCGGCATCCTGCACGGCCTTGGCAACCTGATCCAGAATGCCGTCCAGTACGCCCATGGCGAGGTCAGGGTCGCCGTCGCCTGGGACGACGCCCGTGTTACCATCGGCATCCAGGACGACGGGCCCGGATTCGATCCGGGCTTGCTCGACCACCTCGGAGAGCCGTATTTGTCGGGCCGGTCGGCGGGTCGTGCCGGCGACGCGGAGGGCGACGGAGAGCATATGGGTCTCGGCGTTTTCATCGCCCAGAACCTGCTCGAGCGCAGCGGCGCCACCCTGCGCTTCGGCAATCGCCCGGGAGGCGGCGCCGAGGTGGTTGCGACCTGGCGACGGGCGGATCTCGAGGCGCCGGCCGGGTGACCGGAATTCCGCGATCCGGGCCGGGAAAACCGCCCGGCGACTGTTGGACTGTTCCCGCGACAACGGAGAGAGCGAGTCATGAAGCAAGACAATCCGGATCGCGGGCCGGGATCTGTGCCGGCGGGCGCCGCGGCCGGCGAGCGCAGCCTGCTGGTGGTCGACGACGACGCGCCGTTCCGCCAGCGCCTGGCGGTGGCGATGGAGCGCCGCGGCTTCGAGGTGACCACCGCCGAGAGCATGGCCGCCGGCATCGCCGAGGCGAAGGCGCGCCGTCCCGCCTTCGCGGTGATCGACCTGCGGCTCGGCGACGGCAGCGGCATCGACGTGGTGAGCGCGCTGCGCGAGGTGCGGGCCGACGCGCGGGTGATCGTGTTGACCGGCTACGGCAACATCGCCACGGCGGTCGCCGCGGTGAAGATGGGGGCGATCGACTATCTCTCGAAGCCGGCCGACGCCGATACGATCGAGGCGGCGCTGCTGCAGACCCCCGGGGATCTGCTGCCGCCGCCGCCGGAGCAGCCGATGACCGCGGACCGGGTGCGCTGGGAGCACATCCAGCGGGTCTTCGAGCAGTGCGACCGCAATGTCTCGGAAACCGCGCGCCGGCTTCGGATGCATCGCCGCACCCTGCAGCGGATCCTCAACAAGTACGCGCCGAAGGATTGAACCCGGGGGGCGCCGGCGCCGGGTCCCTGGCGGCGACTGGACCAGGCGCGCCACCGATCGAGTCAATCCGAGGCATGAATCCCCGCCTGCCGTCTCGCGGCGGAGCATGATCCGATCGCAGATCGGTGAATCGCGCTCTACTCTATCGAAAGAAGGACACGATTCACCGATCAGGTCGATTCAACTTGACCGGATCGTGCCCTAGGCGGTCTTTGCCGCGGCCGGCTTGGCGGCAGGCGCCGGATTGGCCGCGGGCGCGGGTTTGGCCGGTGCCGCGGCGGCCGCCACCTGCTTGTCGATCATGCGGCCCTGATACATGGTGATGCCGAGGGCGGCGCCCGCCTTGGCGGCGTCCGGCGAATCGCAGCGCGACAGGATCAGGCGGTCGCGGCCGATGCGGTCCACCACCTCCTTGAGCTGCTGCGCGCGCGCGCCGCCGAGGTCGTCGATCAGATCGAAGCCCCAGTGGAACTTCAAGAGGTCGACGCCGAGCCAGTCGCGGTTCATCAGCGGCAGCGTCAGGTGCTTCAGCCCGTCGATGCACAGCTTGTAGCCGCGGTCCTTCAGGAAGTCGCGGGCGAACAGGAAGGCGCCGAAATCGGCGAAGATGTCGACCGGCTGCACCTCGATGGCGATGGTGCCGCGCACCTCGGCCCCCATGTCGCGATCGAACTGCAGGAACTCGGGCGACAGCACCGAGGCGATGTTGAGGTTCAGGCTGAAGTCCTTGACCTGGCGGATCTCCTTCTTCGACGTCAGGAGGGCCAGCATGCGCTGGTCGAGCACCTGGGTCAGATGCTGGAACAGCCAGCGGTTGGCGGTCAGGTTGTAGCGCGGCAGCACCGCCTTCGTGAGATCGCCGATCGAGATGTAGAGCTCGTGGAACAGCGGCTGCGGCGGAATGCCGGGCGGCGCGAAGCACACCGGCTGGCGGCGAACGAACGAGCTGAGGTCGGCGCTCACCAGCGCCTTCTCGACCTGGCCGAGATGGCTGGGGTCGAGCGGTTCGCCCTCCGGCTCGTCGGCTTCCGGCTCCGCGCCGTCCGCCGATCCGGTGTCGAGCGACGCCATCATGTCCTGGGCGCTGCGCAGGAACTTCGGGTAGTCCGACTCGAGGTCGTACCAGCTGCAGAACTTGCCTTCGTTGGCGGGATTGTTGAGCAGCGGGTCCTCGCTGAACAGGAACCGCAGGCGCAGCACCGCCTCGTCGATGTCGGCGACGGTGGCGCCCTTGGCAATGAACACCAGGTCGCCGCTCTGCAGCCGGAACAATCCGCCGTCGAACTTCTTGATCAGCAGGTCGAAGGTGGTGCCGGCGATCCGCATGTGATGGTCGCGCCGGTTGTAGGCGCGCAGCCGCGACAGATGCACATGGGCGGCGCGGCGCCCCTCGCGGAACCGCTCGAGGCGCTGCACGTAGTCGAGCAGCAGCTTTTCCTGCCCGGTAGCCGATTCCTTGCGCCAGGCGCCCATGCCCCGTGTTTCCCCTGCGACTTCTTGTCCCGGAGCGTAGAGGTTAGGAGTGCGAGGTTATCAATCCATTAACCCTGGCGGCCGAAGCTGGGGCGGCCGGGGGCGCGACTCATCCGGGCCGATGCAGCCACCAGCCGTCCTCGTTGACCGAGTACACCGGCTGATAGTGGCGGATGCTGTCCGCCGGCACGACCGACGCGATCTGGTTGTCGAGCACCAGCGCCTTGCCGTCGAGATAGACCACCAGGATGGCGTGGGCGATGCCGAGATTGAGGTCGTTGAGCACGACGATCCGCATCTCGGCATTCTCGAAGCCGAGCGCGCGCAGCGCCATGAACTTGGCGATCGCATAGTCCTCGCAGTCGCCGTTCTTGCGCAGGAACTGGAACGGCGTGGCCCAGTAGTCCGGCAGGCTCCAGTTGATGGGGTCGATGATGTAGCGCCGTTCGTTCATGACCCGGTTGATCGTATTGATCTGGGTCGTGCGGTCGGCGCCGGACAGGTCGTCGAACAGCTTCTTCCAGTACTTCTGGTCGCACAGCGGATAGGCGCAGCCGCTCTGCTCGTCGTGGAACCGGGCGCCCATCTCCCGCCACTTGGGAAACAGCTTGAGATTGCTGGAATGAATCTCGCGGGTGCCGAACAGTGCGGGATAGGTGGCTGCGCCGGCGGCGGGCGCCAGGCCGGCCGTCGCGGCCCAGGCGGCGAGCAGGACTGCCGCAAGGCCGCGCGAGCGCCGGGGGCGGGGTGGCAATAGGCGATTCATCGGCTGTTCCGACTGCCAGACAGCAGGGGTGCCGACCTTAGGCGGCGGCGCGTCAAGGCTCCGTTAACGCTGCCCGGGTCATATCGGGGTGGCGGCGACTCGGGCGCCCGCGGCCGGACCGGCGCCGCCGGGCTGCGGTTTTCCCTGTGCTATAGTCGCCGGCGAATCGGGGGCAGGACGCGTGGCGCAATCCGGGCCGACAGGCGAGGCGAAGGGCGGGGGATGGGGCGGCATCGACCGCACCCTGGCCGTCGGCGCGCTCGTGCTGCTGATCGCCGCCGCCATCGGCGTCATGCTGGTGCTGCGCTTCGCCGCGGATGAACGCGAGCGCGACCTGCGCACCTGGCAGGTCCGCCTCGGCATCGTCGCCGACAGCCGCGCCGCCGCGGTCGATTCCTGGCTCGGCGCCCAGCTCGACGAGATGACGGCGCTGGCCGAGAACGCCTCGCTGCAGATCTATGCCTCCCAGCTCGCCCTCGCCGCGGACCAGACCGAGCGCGACCTGCTGGCCGAGGCCCAGGCCGACTACCTGCGCAACCTGCTGGTGGTGACCGCCGAGCGCGGCGGTTTTGCCGCGGCCGCGCCCGCCGGCACCGTGCGCGCCAACGTGCAGCGGGTCGGGATCGCCGGCTTGGCGCTGCTCGATGCCACCGGACGGCCGCTGGTCGCGACCCCGGAGATGCCGCCGATCGAGGGTGACCTGGCGGCCTTCGTCGCCGGCCTGACCCTCGGCCAGCGCGGCATCATGGACATTCACCTCGACGGCGCCGGCCATCCGGCCATGGCCTTCGCCGCGCCGGTCTTCGCGGTGCAGACCGATCCCGGCGCCAGCAGCCAGATCGGCTACGTGCTCGGCGTCAAGGAGGTGGCGGACGAGCTCTATCCGCTGCTCAAGCAGCCGGGCGAGACCTCGGCGACGGCGCGGGCGGTGCTGGTGCGCCCGACCGATGGCGCCCTCGAGTATTTGTCGCCGCTCGCCGACGGCACCCCGCCGCTCACCTTCAGGATGGCGCGCGACACCGCGGCGCTCGACGCCGCGTTCGCGATCGAGACGCCGGGCGGCTTCGCGATCCGCCGCGACTACAAGAGTCGTGATGTGCTGGTGACCGCCCGCAGCTTCGCGGCGGTGCCGTGGACGCTGATGTACGAGATCGAGCGCCAGGAGGCCCTGGCCGACAGCGAGGCGCGCCTCACCCGGCTGACCCTGATCCTGGTGGCGTCGGTGGTCGCGGCGGCGGCGGCCATGCTGGCCTTCTGGTGGCATGGCAGCTCGCGGCGCGCGGCGCGCGCGGCCGAGGGGTTCCGCATGATGGCGGAGCGCTTCGAGCATCAGCGCAATCTGCTGGGGCTGGTCACCGACAGCCAGCCGACCGCGATCTTCATCCTGGACGAGGCCGGCTGCTATCGCTTCGCCAACAGCCTGGCCAGCCAGCGCGCCGGCATCCCGGCCGCCGAGATGCTGGGCAAGCCGATCGCCAACGTGATCGGCCCGGATGCCGCGAAGCGTCATCTGGCGCTCAGCCGCCAGGCGCTGGAGCATGGCCATCGGGTGTCCGAGGTGGCGCGGGTCGAGTTCGGCGGCGCGTCCCATGTCCTGCAGTCCGAGCATATTCCCGTCGAGGCCAGCACCGAGACGCCGCGCGGCGTGCTGGTGGTCGAGAGCGACATCACCGAGGCGGTGACCGAGCGCGAGCGGCGCGGTCGCATCCAGTCCCAGCTGGTGCGCGCGCTGGTCGACGTGGTCGACCGTCGCGACCCCTATGCCGCGGCGCATTCGACCCGGGTGGCGCTGATCGCCCGCGCGGTCGCCGCCGAGATGGGGCTCGACGTCCGCGAAGTCGAGACGGCGGAGATCGCCGGCAACCTGCTCAATCTTGGCAAGATCCTGATCGACCGCGAGCTGCTGACCCGTAGCGGCCAGCTCAGCGAGGCCGAGCGGCAGGAGGTGCGTCAAAGCCTGCAGGCCGGCGCCGATCTCCTGCAGAACGTCGATTTCGACGGGCCGGTGGTGGCGACGCTGCGCCAGGCCCAGGCCCATTGGGACGGCACCGGCATGCCCGAGGGCCTGGCCGGCAGCGAGATCCTGGTCACCGCCCGGATCATCGCCGTCTGCAATGCCTTCGTCGGCATGGTCAGCCCGCGCGCCCATCGCGCCGCGCTGTCGATCGACCAGGCGGTCGAGCAACTGTTGCGTCTGGTCGGCACCCAGTTCGACCTCAGCGTGGTTGCGGCTTTCATCAACTGGCTGGACAATCGCGGGGGCCGCGACGAGCTCGCCGGCCTGCAGGGTCCGGACGCCGGCTGACACCATCGCTGCGCGCCGGACGCAGATTCACCCGAACGCTGCGGCGCATGAAGCGGTCACGGATGGGATGACGAAGCGGAACGACGACGCGGTTGTTCGCCCGGGCGCCAGCCTGCCCGAGGGCTGGCTGGTCTATGCGATCGGCGACATCCATGGCCGCGCCGACCTGCTGGCCGAGCTGCACGGGAAGATCGCCGCGGACGCGGCGGCGCGCCCGGCATCGCGGCGCCTCGTCGTCTATCTCGGCGACTACGTCGATCGCGGTCCGGATTCGCGCGACGTCGTCGCGATGCTGCTCGACGGCCCGCTCGACGGCCTCGAGGCGGTGCATCTCGTCGGCAATCACGAGGACTATCTCCTGCGATTCCTCGACGACGAAAGCCTCGGCGACTCCTGGATGGCCAATGGCGGCGCCGCCGCGATCGCGAGCTATGGCATCGATCCGCTGGCACGGGCGCCGGACGAGGACCACATGATCGCGCTGCAGCGCGCCTTCCGGCGGCACCTGCCGGCGCGCCATCGCGCCTTTCTCGCCGGGCTCGCCGAGAGCTTCCGCGCCGGCAGCTACTTCTTCGCCCATGCCGGCGTGCGTCCGGGCGTGCCGCTCGACGCCCAGGAGCGCACCGACCTGATCTGGATCCGCGACGCCTTTCTCGACTCCGATGCCGATCACGGCGCCGTGGTGGTCCATGGCCACAGCATCCGGCGGCGGCCGGAGCGGCGCGCCAACCGCATCGGCATCGACACCGGAGCCTATGCCAGCGGCTGCCTGACCGCGCTCGTGCTCGAGGCCGCCGATGGCGGCGTCGCCGAGCGTTTCCTGCAGACCTGATCGGTGCGGCGGCCCGCTACAGCCTGGGATCGAGCGTCCGGCGCAGCCGCTGGCTGGCGGTCAGGGCGAGCCGCAGGGTGAGGGCGCGCCGGCGGCTGGCATTCATCGTCCGGCGCGGCGCCTCGCGCAGGACCGCCGCGCCGTAGCCGTCGGCCACCATCAGCCCGCAATCCGCCGGCAGCAGCGCCTGCGGAAACCCGTCCGGCACCGCGAAGTAGAACAGGTCGCAATAGGGCACGTATTCCATCCACTTGCGGTCGGCGCGGAAATCGGCGACCGACGACTTGATCTCGACGATCAGGGTCTCGCCGCCGCCGGCGACGGCGATCACGTCGACGCGCCGGCCGTTGCCGAGCGGGAACTCGGTGAGCGCGGCATACCCGAGCGCCTCGACCGCGCGGCAGACGCCGCGGGCGAGCAGGTCGGCGGAAACGGCGAGGGTCGCGTCCGGCATGGGAAGCCGGAGCATAGCACGTCAGCGGGCCGTCCGGGCGGCGAGTAGTCCGGGCGGCGAGTAGTCCGGGCGGCGTGCGGCGTGCTATCAAGGCCGACTGCCGCGGTCGCGCGGCCGGTGCGGCGCGGCCCGTGCGGCGCGGCCCGTGCGGCGTGGGGGGGGAGCGCAATCGACGGAGCGGCAATGGGGCGGGTTAGCGGATGAGCCGGGTCCTGATGGCCTGGGAACTCGGGTCCAACTTCGCCCATCTCAGCAGACTGCTGCCGGTGGCGCTCGCCCTGCGCGGGCGCGGCCACCAGGTGCAGTTCGTGGTCCGCGAGCTGCCGCGCGGGCAGACCGTGCTGGGCCGGCATGGCTTCAGCCTGCTGCAGGCGCCGGTCTGGCTCGGCCGGCTGCCGCCGATGCCGGCGGTGCCGAGCTATGCCGGCGTGATCCGGCGCTGCGGCTTCCATGCCGCCCCGGCCCTTGCCGCGCTGGTCGAAGGCTGGCGGCGGCTCTACGAACTGTGGCAGCCCGATCTGGTGGTGCTCGAGCACGCGCCGACCGCGGCCCTGGCCGCGCGCTGCTGTGGCGTGCCGACCTTGCGCTACGGCACCGGCTGGTCGGTGCCGCCGGCCATCTCGCCGCTGCCCTGCACCACGCCCTGGTCGCCGGTCGATCCGCGGGTCCTGCTGCGCGCCGAGACCCAAACCCTGGGCCTGGTTAACGCCGTGCTGGCGGGCCACCGCGCGGCACCGCTCGACCGCCTCACCGACCTGTTCGATGCCGAAGCCGACATCCTGGCTACCTTCCCGGAGACCGATCACTACGGCGCCCGCGCCGGGCTGCGCTACTGGGGCGCGATCGAGGGCACCGTCGGCGCGCTCGCGCCGGACTGGCCGGCCGGCCCGGGCGAACGCATCTTCGCCTTCGTCGAAGGCGGCTATGACGGGCTCGACGCCTTGGCCCGCGATCTCGCCGGGCTTGGATTGCCGGCGATTCTCTATGCCCGCGACCTGCCGCGGGCAAGGCTGCGCGCCCTGTCGGCACCGACCCTCAGGGTCGCGGCGGCGCCGCTCGACTTCGAGCGGGTCGCCCGCGCGGCGCGGCTGGTCGTCTGCCATGCCGGCCATGGCACCGCGACCGGCGCGCTGCGCGCCGGGGTGCCGCTGCTGCTGCTGCCGCGGCATGCCGAACAGCGCCTGCTCACCCATCGACTGGCGACCCAGGGCCTGGCCCTGGGCGTGGCCGCCGGCGAGGAGGTTGCGGACCGTCATGGCCTCGCCATCCGCCGCCTGCTCGATGCGCCCGCGATCGCCGAGGCGGCGCGCGACTTCGCCGACCGCCATGCCGGTCACGACACCGCCGTCGCGGTCGCCGGCATCGCCGATGCCTGCGAGGCGGCGCTGGCGCGGCGCCAGCCGGCGCGTCCGGCGGCGCTCGAGCGGTGAGCGACGAGGCGAGCAAGATGGGACGCCCGAGGTCGCTCGCCGCGCGGATTCGGCGCGCGATCATCGGCTGCGGGCTCGGCTTCCTGGCGCTGTCGACCTTTCTCGTCGTGCTGTACGGCGTGGTGCCGCCGCCGGTCACGCCGCTGATGGTGATCCGGCTGCTCCAGGGCGAGGGCCTGAGGAAGGACTGGGTGCCGTTCGACGAGGTCTCGCCCAACCTGGTGCGCGCCCTGATCGCCTCGGAGGACGCGCGGTTCTGCGATCATGGCGGCTTCGACTGGCAGGCGATCAAGGACGCCATCGAGCGCAACCGTGCGGGCCGCCGCACCTTCGGCGCCAGCACCATCACCCAGCAGACCGCGAAGAACCTGTTCCTGTGGCCGGGCCGCGACTTCCTGCGCAAGGGGCTGGAGGCGTATTTCGCGGTCCTGCTCGAGGTGTTCCTCGACAAGCAGCGGATCATGGAGCTCTACGTCAACGTCATCGAGTTCGGTCCCGGCGTGTACGGCGCCGAGGCGGCGGCCCGCTACCATTTCGACAAGCCGGCTGCCGAGCTGACCCGGCGCGAGGCGGCGCTGCTGGCGGTGGTGCTGCCCAATCCGCGGGAGATGTCGGCCTCGAAGCCGTCGAGCTATGTGCGCCGCCGCGCCGGCACCATCCAGGCGCGCATGGGCGACGCGCCGGCGGTGGAGCCCGGCGTGCCGCTCTGCCGGTGAGATCCGCCGCGGCAACGGTCCGCACGACGACGACCGTCCCATCGCGTCGTCTGCCGTGGCCTATCGAACTAGATAGTGGCGCGCGCTCGGTGCTGTATCTCGCGTCGAACGCGTCGGCCTTCACCACCGGCACCGCGCTGCCGGTCGATGGCGGCGTCTCCGTCAACCGCATGTGATGGCGAGGCTGCTAATCCAGCGTCCGCCGGTAGCGTCTGAGCGCGATCGCCGCGACCGCCAGCAGGAACAGCACCATCGGCCAGACATGCGGCACGACCTCGGGCCAGCCGTTGCCCTTGAGCAGGATGCCGCGCACGATCCGCAGGAAATGGGTGAGCGGCAGGATCTCGCCGATCGCCTGGGCCCAGTCCGGCATGCCGCGGAACGGGAACATGAAGCCGGACAGCAGGATCGACGGCAGGAAGAAGAAGAACGCCATCTGCATGGCCTGAAGCTGGTTGCGGGCCACGGTCGAGAAGGTGAAGCCGACCGCCAGGTTGGCGGCGATGAACACCACCAGGGTGAGCGACAGCAGGGTGATGCTGCCCAGCATCGGCACGCCGAACAGGAAGCGCGCGGCGATCAGGATCAGCACCACCTGGACATAGCCGATGGCGATATAGGGCAGGATCTTGCCGAGCATCACCTCGAGCGGCCGGACCGGCATGGCCAGCAGGTTCTCCATGGTGCCGCGCTCGCGTTCCCGGGTCATCGACAGCGAGGTCATGACGATCATGGTCATGGTCAGCACCACGCCCATGAGCCCGGGCACGATGTTGTACTGGGTGATGCCCTCGGGGTTGTAGCGGCGATGGACGCTGAAGACGAACGGCGTGCCGCCGTCGTCGAGTTCGGCGAGCGGGCCGGTCAGGTCGCGCGCGACGGCGCTGCGCTCCAGCGCGAACAAGGTGGCGATGGCGTTGCTGGTCGCCGCCGGGTCGGTCGCGTCCGCCTCGACCAGCACGCTCGGCCGCTCGCCGCGCTGCAGCGCACGGCCGAAATCCGCGGGGATGTTGATGACGAACTGGACCGCGCCGATCTCGAGCAGGCGGTCGGCCTCGGCCTCGTCGGCGGTGCGCGCCACCACCTGGAAATAGTCGGAATGCTCGAGCGCCGCCAGCAGGCTGCGCGCGAACGGGCTGGCGTCGGCGATCCGGACCGCGGTCGGCAACGCCTTGGGATCGGAGTTGATGGCGAAGCCGAACAGCATGAGCTGCATCAAGGGAATGCCGACCAGCATGGCGAAGGTCAGGCGATCGCGGCGGACCTGGATGAACTCCTTGGCCAGGATCGCCATCAGCCGGGCGACGCTGAAGCGATCGGCGCTCATGGCCGCGGCGCGCGGGCCGGGCCGACCGCCGGGCCGTTGGCGAAGTTGTCGCTGGCCCCCGCCATCAGGTGGATGAACACGTCCTCCAGGCTCGGCGCGCTGCGCCGGACATTGAGCCCGGGTCGCCCGCGAACGGCGGCGAGGCTCGCCTCCAATGCGCCGTCGTCGGTGCCGCTGACATGCAGGGTGGCGCCGAACGGTGCCACCATCTCGACTCCGGGAAGATCGCCGAGCTCGCGCGCCAGGTCATCGAGATCGGGCCCGGCGATCGCCCAGGTGCTGAGCGCCGAGCCGGCGATCACGTCTTCGACCGGCCCTCGGGCGAGCAGCCGGCCATAGGCGAGATAGGCGATCTCGTGGCAGCGCTCGGCCTCGTCCATGTAGTGGGTGCTGACCAGGACGGTGAGGCCGGCCGCCGCCAGGGCGTGGATCTGGTCCCAGAACTCGCGCCGGGCCTTGGGGTCGACGCCGGCGGTCGGCTCGTCCAGCAGCAGCAGTTTCGGTTCGTGCAGGATGCAGGCGGCGAGCGCCAGGCGCTGCTTCCAGCCGCCCGAGAGCTGGCCGGCGAGCTGGCGCTGGCGGTCGGCGAGGCCGAGGCGCTCCAGTGCCGCCTCGACCTTGGCGCGGCGTTGCGTCAGGCCGTACATGCGGCCGACGAAGTCGAGGTTCTCGCGGATCGACAGATCCTCGTACAGGCTGAAGCGCTGGGTCATGTAGCCGACCTGGCGCTTGATCGCCGGCGCCTCGCGCAGGATGTCGTGGCCGAGGCAGGTGCCGGTTCCGGAATCCGGGATCAGCAGGCCGCACAGCATGCGGATGGTGGTGGTCTTGCCGCTGCCGTTGGGGCCGAGGAAGCCGCAGATCTGGCCGCGCCGCACCTGGATCGCCAGGCGGTCGACCACGGTCCTGCCGTCGAAGCTCTTGGTCAGATCCCGGACGTCGATGACGACGTCGCCATTGCCTGGGCCGTGGCCGGCCACGGTCGTGCTCATGACGCCGGCGCCGCGGCGGCGGGCGCGACACTCACGGGCTGTCCGGGATGGAGCGCGACTCCGGCCTCGACCGGCCGCGCCTCGATCATGAACACTAGCTTCTCGCGGCGCTGCTCGCTGTAGATCACCGGCGGGGTGTACTCGGCCTCCGGCGAGATGAAACTGATCCTGGCCGCGACCGGGGCGACGCAGCCGTCGCAGGCGACGGTGACGCCCTGGCCGATGGCGATGCGCCCGAGATCGGCCTCGGGCACGAAGAAGCGGACGAAGAGATTGCCCGGCGGCAGCAGCGCGACCACCGGCTTGCCGGCGCCGACATATTCGCCTTCGGCATAGAGCGTGTCGTCGACCAGTCCCGCCGCGCCGGCCGCGGCCGAGCGCTGCCCGAGGCGCCACTCGGCCTGGGCCAGCGCGGCTTCGGCCGCGGCGATGTCGGCCCGGGCGGCGGCGATGGCGTCGGCCCGTCCGCCGAGCCGCGCAGTGGCAAGCCGTGCGTCGAGCTCGGCGACGGCGGCGGCGTCGCGGCGAAAGGCGGCGCGCGCCTCGTCGAGCCGGCTTTCGGCGATGACCCTGGTGTCGAACAGCTTCTGCTGGCGGTCGAGCTCGGTGCGCGACAAGGCGAGATTGGCCTCGGCCTGCTTGCGCTGCGCGGCGATGGCGGCGATCTCCTCCGGCCGCTCGCCCTTCTCGATGTCGGCCAGGCGCGCGCGGGCCTCGGCCAGGCGAGCCGCCGATTCGTCGCGGGCGGCGCGCTCGGCATCGTCGTCGAGCACGAACAGCAGGTCGCCCTGCCGCACGCGGTCGCCGCGCCGCACGGCGAGCAGCTCGAGCGCGCCGGCGGCCGGCAGGGCGACGCGCACGTAGTCGGCCTCGACATAGCCCTGATACGCGGCCGGGGCGTCAGCCATCCCGAACAGCGCAGAGACCGCCATGAACAACCCGGCAATCCAGTCGAGCATGTCGCTCATGGCCGGGGCTCCGGCGCCGCGTCGTTCCCGGCACGCCGCTTCAGCCCCTCGGTCAGCAGCGACAGCGCGTCCGCCAGGAACGCGGCGCCGTCCAGCTGCGGCGAGTCGAAGCGCCCGAGCGACTGGCGCCACAACGCCAGGAACAAGACCGGCGCGATCATCAGGCGGGTGACATGGGCAGGATTCATCGGGCGGAACTCGCCGCTCGCCACGCCGCGCTCGAGCACGGCGCCCATCAGCCGCAAGCCCCGGTGCACCACCTCGCGCAGATAGAAGCGGGCGAGATCGGGGAAATTGCCGGACTCGGCGATGACGAGTTTGGGAATCGCCGCGACCTGCGCGTCGGCCAGCGCGGCGCCGAGGCGGCCATAGAGCTCGGCCAGCAGCTCGGAGGCGCTGCCCCGATGCTGGCGCAGCGTCTCCTCGGCGCCGGCGATGCGCGGCACGATGGCGCTCCGGACCACCGCCTCGAACAGCGCTTCCTTGCTGTCGAAATACAAATAGAGCGTGCCCTTCGACACCCCGGCCGCCTGCGCGACCCGATCGAGCCGCGCGGCGGCGAAGCCCTTCTCGGCGAACACCGCCAAGGCGGCGTCCAGAATCTCCTGCGGCCGCGCCTGCTTGCGGCGCTGCCAGCGCGGCGGCTGCCGCGAGGTCGCGGCACCGGTGGACCGGGGTCGGGGCTTCCGGTCGGCCATGGCCGCTCTCCAATCGATAAATGACTAGACAGTCACTTAAATTAGTGTCCCCGGGATTTCAAGGGGGCGAATCATCCCGAGGAGCGGTGTCATTTCAAGGGAGTGAGCCCTACGACGGACCCGCGACCAAAGGCAAGGCCGGGCCGGCCGCGCGATCCGACCCGTCAGGGCTTACGACGCTTCGCCACGACTTGCTCGTACGCGGCCTGCAGCCTGGCGGCGACCGAACCGGCGGGCTTCGATCGCCGGCGCCGGGTTGCGTCGGGACGGGCGCCCAGATGGGTCTCGCGCAGCTCGGCCATGAACGCGTCCCACAGCTTCGGCCCGCCCTCCTCGAGCAGCCGGGCGCGGATGCCGAGCGCCGCGGTGACGGGCAGGTGCTTGCGGCCCCACGCCGCCATCTAGGCCAGCACCGGCAACAGCTCGATCCCCTGTTCGGTCAGGCTGTAGATCGCCTTCTGCTTGTGGCTGGGATCGTCCGTCCTGGCGATGATTCCCGGGGCCAGCAGCGTCTTCAGCCGGTCGGCGAGGACGTTGGAGGAGATGCCTTCCTCGGATCTCAGCAGCAACTCGCGGAAATGCCGCCGGTTGCCGAAGATCATGTCGCGGACGATCAGCAGGCTCCACCTGTCGCCCACTACCTCCAGCGTCAGATTGATCGGGCAGCCCGACCGGTGGCCGTCACCCATCCGTCACCTCGGCAAAAACCAGTTGCAGTTCGCATCGGTTCTTCCAATCTGCAACCAGTTGCTTATTGCAATCAGTTTGACGGATCGGGAGAGATGCCCGCCCATGTCGCTGACCCTGTACTTTCACCCGCTGTCGTCGTTCTGCCACAAGGCGCTCATCGCGCTCTACGAGAACGACACGCCGTTTGCGCCGCATATCATCGACATGGCCGACGCGGCGTCCGCGGCGGAGCTGACGGCGGTCTGGCCGATCGGCAAGTTCCCGGTGCTGCGCGACGCGGCGCGGGACCGCATCGTGCCGGAATCGAGCATCATCATCGAGTATCTCGACCAATACTATCCGGGGTCGACACGGCTCGTGCCCGCCGACGCCGACCGGGCGCGGGAGACGCGGCTGCGCGACCGCTTCTACGATCTCTATGTCAATGTGCCGATGCAGAAGATCGTCACCGACAGGCTCAGGCCGGCCGGCAGGAACGATCCGCACGGGGTGGCGGAGGCGCGGGAGCGGCTGCGCACCGCCATTGGCATGGTGGACCAGGACATGGCGGCGAAGACATGGGCCATGGGCGACGCGTTCTCCATGGCCGACTGCGCCGCCGCGCCGGGACTGTTCTATGCGAACCGGGTGATATCGTTCGGCGCGGATCATCGACATGCCGCAGCCTATCTGGACCGGCTGATGGCGCGCCCGTCCTACGCCCGCGCGCTCGCGGAGGCGCAGCCCTATTTCGCGAACTTTCCGGGGTAGCTCGCCCGTCGCCCTGCTTTCCCGGCTTCCGGGACAACCGCGGCTGGGGCCTCGGCCCGTCGATGACTACCCGGCGCGACGACGTCGCGGGGGTTCCCGGACGCTATGGCCGGGACGGCGGCTACTGCACCTCGTTCTACATGGACCCTGCCGAGGACATGGTCGGGGACTTGATGACCCAGCGGCTCTGGGGTCCGGCCTACCAGGCGATCGACGACTGAGCCTCCGGGCGCCGACAGAAAGAGGGCGGGGCCGCGTTGCCGCGACTCCGCCCCTCTGTCGGCCAGGACGGGTGCCGAGCCTAGAAATCCATGTCGCCCATGCCGCCGCCCGGCATGGCGGGACCTGTCTTCTTCTCCGGCTTCTCGGCCACCATCGCCTCGGTGGTGATCAGCAGACCGGCGACCGACGCGGCATCCTGCAGCGCGGTGCGCACGACCTTGGTGGGGTCGATGATGCCGGCCTTGACCA
>CAYJQC010000041.1:16121-32659 GCA_964372215.1 uncultured Rhodospirillaceae bacterium | reverse complement strand
CACCACATGTTCACGGTGGGCATGGACGTCGACACCCGCGCCTACTTCACCGCGGCGACCATGGTGATCGCGGTGCCGACGGGGGTGAAGATCTTCAGCTGGATCGCCACCATGTGGGGCGGCTCGATCCGCTTCTCCACGCCGATGCTGTGGGCGGTGGGCTTCATCTTCCTGTTCACGGTCGGCGGCGTCACCGGCGTGGTGCTGGCCAATTCCGGCGTCGACCTGGTGATGCACGACACCTATTACGTGGTGGCCCATTTCCACTACGTGCTGTCGCTCGGCGCGATCTTCGCGATCTTCGGCGGCTTCTACTACTGGATCGGCAAGATGTGCGGCCGGCAGTATCCGGAGTTCTGGGGCAAGGTGCATTTCTGGATCACCTTCATCGGCGTGAACATCACGTTCTTCCCGATGCATTTCCTCGGCCTCGCCGGCATGCCGCGGCGCTATCCGGACTATCCCGACGCCTTCGCCGGCTGGAACGAGGTGGCCTCGATCGGCGCCTATATCAGCTTCGCCGGCGCCATCCTGTTCGTGTTCATCGCCCTCTACACGGTGTTCGCCGGTCGCAAGATCGCCAACAACCCGTGGGGCGAGGGCGCGACGACGCTGGAGTGGTCGGTGACCTCGCCGCCGCCGTTCCACAGCTTCGACGAACTGCCCGTCGTCCGCTGACGACGGTCCCGGTTTCCGCCCGGTCTCGGAACTGCGAGATCGGGCGGATCGGTGTTGCGGAGTAGCGCGTGTCCGACACGACGATCGACATGAGTAACGCCCGGGCCGGCGCCGCCCTCGACGAGGGCCTCGCGGCGGAGCCGCGCGTCGCCGACTTCATCGAGCTGCTGAAGCCGCGAGTGATGTCGCTGGTGGTGTTCACCGGGTTCGCCGGGCTGGTGGTGGCGCCGGGCCATCTGCACCCGGTACTGGCCGCCGTCGGGGTGCTCTGCATCGCGGTCTCCGCCGGCGCCGCCGGCGCCATCAACATGTGGTACGACCGCGACATCGACGCGGTGATGAGCCGGACCCGCGCGCGGCCGATCCCGGCCGGGCGGGTCGCGCCCGACGCGGCGCTCGCCTTCGGCGTGTTCCTCTCGGTGGCGGCGGTCATGATGATGGGGCTGGCGGTGAACTGGCTCTCCGCCGGGCTGCTCGCCGCGGCCAGCCTGTTCTACGTCTTCGTCTACACCGTCTGGCTGAAGCGGCGCACGCCGCAGAACATCGTCATCGGCGGCGCCGCCGGCGCCTTTCCGCCGATGATCGGCTGGGCGGCGGCGACCGGCGAGGTCGGCCTCGGCTCGATCGCCCTGTTCCTGCTGATCTTCATGTGGACCCCGCCGCATTTCTGGGCGCTGGCGCTGTACCGGCGCGGCGACTACGCGGCCGCCGGGGTGCCGATGCTTCCCGTGGTCGCCGGCGAGGCGGTGACCAAGCGGCAGATGCTGCTCTACACCCTGCTCCTCCTTCCCGTGGCATGCGCGCCCTGGGCGCTCGGCGTCGCCGGCGTGCTCTACGGCGCGACCGCGCTCGTCCTCGGCGTCCTGTTCGTCGGCTGCGCGCTGCGGGTCCTGGCCGAGGACGGCGCCACGACCGGCCACCGGGCGGCGAAGCGGATGTTCGGCTTCTCGATCCTCTATCTGTTCCTGCTGTTCGCCCTGCTGATCGTCGACCGCGCCCCCGGACTCGTCGGAGGCTGGCTGTGATGGCGGCGGAAGGCCGGCACGACACGCCCGCCGCGCCGGCGCGCGATCCGGCGGCGCGGCGCAAGCAGCTGCGCGCGCGCAACTGGGCGATGCTGCTGGCGCTCGCCGGCTTCGCGCTGCTGCTCTATGTCGTGTCCATCGTGCGCATGAGCGGGGGCTGAGGGTCATGGCCACCCGCCGCAGCCGCAACCGAATGGTCGTCGCCCTGTCGCTCGCCGTCGTCACCGGCATGTTCGGCCTGGTCGCGGCGTCGGTGCCGCTCTACCGGCTGTTCTGCCAGGTGACCGGGTTCGGCGGCACGACCCAGCGGGCGGACGCCGCCGGGCGGACGGTCGGCGACCGCGACGTCACCGTGCGCTTCAATGCCGACGTGAACGGCCGGCTGCCCTGGCGCTTCCATCCCGAGCAGCTGCAGATGACGCTCGCCATCGGCGAGCAGGGCCTCGCCTTCTACCAGGCAACCAACCTGTCGGCGCGCACCATCACGGGCACCGCCACCTTCAACGTGACGCCGTTCAAGGCCGGCCCGTATTTCAGCAAGATCCAGTGCTTCTGCTTCACCGAGCAGACCCTGGCGCCGGGCGAGAGCATGGACATGGCGGTGTCGTTCTTCGTCGACCCGACCATCCTCGACGATCCGAACCTGGCCGACGTACACACGATCACCCTGTCCTACACCTTCTTCGAGGCGGCGGATGACGGCCAGCCGGTCGCCGGGCCGGAGAAGCCGACGGCGCGGCTCGACGATGCCGCCGCGGCCGGACAGGCGAGCGTAAACTGACCTGCAACGAGGGGACCGCCGGCCGCCACCCACGCGACCGCGACACAAGTCAAGGACCGGGAAGACCATGAGCAACGCCCACGCCGAGCATCCCAAGCATCCCTACCATCTCGTCGACCCCAGCCCGTGGCCGGTGGTCGGCGCGATCGCCGCGCTGGTGACCGCGGTGGGCCTGCTGCTGTACATGCACGACATCACCCCGTGGCTGCTGCCGGTCGGCATCGTCCTGATCCTGCTGACCATGCTGTTCTGGTGGCGCGACGTGGTGCGGGAGGCGACCTTCCAGGGCCATCACACGCCGGTGGTGCAGATCGGCATGCGCTACGGCATGGCCCTGTTCATCGTCTCCGAGGTGATGTTCTTCGCGGCGTTCTTCTGGGCCTATTTCACGTCAGCCCTGTATCCGGCGGAAGCGACCGGCGGGGTCTGGCCGCCCGTGGGCATCGCGACCTTCGATCCGTTCGAGCTGCCGCTGCTCAACACGCTGATCCTGCTGACCTCGGGCGTCACCGTGACCTGGGCGCACCACGCCCTGCGCGAGGGCGACCGCCGCGGCATGCTGCAGGGCTTGGCGCTCACCATCCTGCTGGGCGCCACTTTCACCGGCGTCCAGGCCTACGAGTACAGCCACGCCGCCTTCGGCTTCAAAGACGGCATCTACCCGTCGACCTTCTTCATGGCGACCGGGTTCCACGGCGCCCATGTGCTGATCGGCACCATGTTCCTGATCGTCTGCTTCTTCCGCGGCTATGCCGGGCATTTCAAGCCGGACCACCATTTCGGCTTCGAGGCCGCGGCTTGGTACTGGCATTTCGTCGACGTGGTCTGGCTGTTCCTGTTCATCTGCATCTATGTCTGGGGCGCCGGCGACCTGGCGGCGGGCCATTGACGGGACGGCGCTGATGGCGGCGGGCGGCTATCACGCCCGCCGGTCACTCCTTGCCACCGGCTTGGCCTGCCGTTGCCCGCGCTGCGGGCGCGGCAGGCTGTTCAAGGGCTTCCTCGGGCTTCGGGAACGCTGCGAGGCCTGCGGCCTGGACTATTCCAAGGCCGATGCCGGCGACGGGCCGGCGGTGTTCGTGATCCTGATCCTCGGCGCGGTGGTGGTGTTCCTGGCGCTGATGGTCGAGATCGAGTACCAGCCGCCGCTCTGGCTGCACGCGCTCATCTGGCCGCCGCTCATCCTGGGCGGGGCGATCGCCATGCTCCGGCCGATGAAGGCCACCATGATCGCGCTGCAGTATCGCCACAAGGCGAGCGAGTCCGGCGCCCAGACCTACGACGACTGAGCCGCGGGCCATCCGGCCCCGACCCCGCCGCCGGCCGGGTCGACGCCGCCGGCGGTCCGCTCTCCTTCACCTCACAGGCCGCCGCCGATGATGCGCATCCGCCCCACCTTCTGGCCGACCGTGTTCACGATCCCCGCGCTCGCGGTGCTGCTCGGCCTCGGCACCTGGCAGCTCGAGCGCCTGGTCTGGAAGTCCGACATGATCGCCGGGATCCAGTCGCGCATCGCCGCGCCGCCGGCGCCGCTGGCCGATCTGCTGGCGCAGGCCGGCGACGACCTGAACACGGTGCAGTACCGGCGCGTGAGTCTCACCGGCGCGTTCCGCCAGGATGCCGAGATGTATCTCGCCGCGCGCTCGATGAACGGCAATCCCGGCTATCACGTGATGACGCCGTTCGACCTCGCCGGCGGCGGCACCGTGCTGGTCGACCGCGGCTGGGTGCCGCTCGACCGTAAGGAGCCGCAAGCCCGGGCCGCCGGGCAGCTCGGCGGCGAGGTCACCGTCGAGGGCGTGGTGCGCGTGCCGCGGCCCGAGAAATCCTGGCTGCAGCCCGACAACGAGCCGGCCAACAACATGTGGTTCTGGGTCGACCTGCCGGCGATGGCGGGCCATGCCGGCCCGGCGGCCGGTGGCGGCGCGGCGCCGGTCTATGTCGAGGCCGGCCCGGCGGAGAACCCCGGCGGCTTCCCGATCGGCGGCCAGACCCGGGTGAACCTGCCCAACGACCACCTGCAATACGCCATCACCTGGTATTCCTTCGCGGTGATCCTGGCGGTGATCTACGTGATCTACCACCGCAAGCCGAGGGACGGGGCGGAGGACGCGGCCGGCGCCTGAGCGCCCGCCTTGCGTCCCCCCAATTGTTGTCGCCGGACCTCATCCTGAGCCTGTCGAAGGATGATCCGGCGATCCATCCAGACTTCGAACAAGCGGCGCCGTGGATGCGCGGATCAAGTCCGCGCATGACAGCTTGAAACGCTGGCCAGCGCGAACGCGCCGCCCGTTTGCTGCTACACTTGCTTTCCGTCATCGGTGATCCGCCCGGGATCGTGGATCGGCACCGAGGCCGGGCGGAAGCGGTCGAGGGCGTCGAGGATCGCGGTAGGCGAGACGCCATAGCATTCCCACGATTTGACCTTAAGCACCGTGGAACCTCGAAAGCGCGCGAACAGCCGACGATGACTTAGCGCTGATCTCTCGGATGCTGTGGCGCCACGGACGTGTATGTCGATCGTATCCATTTCCGGATCGAACTCACATTCATACTGATTCAGAGCGCGTATTTCTGTCACCTGCGACCACATGACCCTTCGTTCACCGGGTCCCCTCACGTGAATGCCGAAGTTGTCGATCATGAGGGTGGGCCGGCGGAACAACTTCCGCACCAGCCACAAGATGCCCAGGGCGGGAGCCACACAGACGGCGATCGTGATCCCGATCTGCGTCGCGGTCGCTGGTCCGTCCGATGTAGACACGATGTTGATGACATATCCGGCGACCAAGATAGTAAGCGACCCCATCGCCACCAAGCCGGCTGCAACCATCCCTTTGGCTCCGTGGAAAACCTGTGAGCCCGTTGCCGCGGCGGGTAGGCGAGCGCGACTTGCTCCAACGGCTGCAAGGGTTTGCGGCCCTCGGAACAACACCGAAAAGAACACGATCGACCCGCCAAACATTATGGCGAGGACCGAAAACGCCCAGGCGTCCTCCCACTCGGAAATCGGCTGGCCGTGCATCAGGCGCAAGACCGCGATAGCGGCTGTGCCGGCGAGCATAGCGAGACAAGCCAGCATGAGCGCTCCATAGAAGCGCTTGCGCCCCTTCCCGACACTCCGCCTGTACGCCTTGCGCATTCATTTCCTCCGGTGCGCCGGCTATGGTGCGGTCGATCCTGTGACCGTTCCGGCATCCGCCACACGCGCATCCCGGGAAAAGCTAGCATGAGGTCCCATGGCCGCCCACAAGTCCCCCGCCCATAAGTCCGCTGCCCCTGCACCCTCCGCCTACCGGCAGCTCGAGACCCGCTTCCACCGGCTCTATGCCCTGCGCGGCGCCGGCGGGGTGCTGCACTGGGACATGGCGTCGATGATGCCTTCGGGCGGCGGCGCCGACCGGGCCGAGCAGCTGGCCGCCATCAACGTCACCTGCCACGAGGTGCTGGCCGATCCGCGGCTTTCCGATTTGCTCGACGCCGCCGAGGGCGAGGCGTCGGATCTCGACGCGTGGCAGGCCGCCAACCTCGTCGAGATGCGCCGGCAATGGGCCCACGCCACCGCGGTCGACGCACGGCTGGTCGAGGCCCTGACCAAGGCCAGCGCGGCCTGCGAGGGGCTGTGGCGCAAGGCGCGCGCCGCCGCCGACTTCGCCATGATCCTGCCGGCGGTTTCCGAGCTGCTGGCGCTGGTGCGCGAGCAGGCGGCGGCCAAGGCGGCGAAGCTCGGCCTCTCGCCCTACGACGCGCTGCTCGACGAGTACGAGCCGGGCGGGCGCTCGGCCGAGATCGACGTCATCTTCGACGACCTCGCCGGCTTCCTGCCGGGCTTCATCGCCCGGGCGCTGGAACACCAGTCGCGCAAGCCGGCGCCGCTGAAGCCGTCGGGGCCGTTCCCGCAGGAGCGCCAGGCGGCGCTGGCACGCCGCCTGATGGAGGCGCTCGGCTTCGATTTCGAGCATGGCCGGCTCGACACCTCGCATCATCCGTTCTGCGGCGGCTCGCCCGGCGACGTCCGCATCACCACGCGCTACGACGAGGCCGACTTCGCCTCGGCGATCATGGGCGTGCTGCACGAGACCGGCCACGCCCTGTACGAGATGGGCCTGCCCGAAACATGGCGCTTCCAGCCGGTCGGCCAGGCGCGCGGCATGAGCGCCCATGAGAGCCAGTCGCTGCTGATCGAGATGCAGGCCTGCCGGTCGCGGGAATTCGTCGGCTTCCTGGCGCCCCTGGCGCGCGACTCCCTGGGCGGCGCCGGCCCGGCCTGGGAGACCGACAACCTGTTCCGCCTCGGCCTCCAGGTGACGCCCGACTTCATTCGGGTCGACGCCGACGAGGTGACCTATCCCGCCCATGTCATCCTGCGCTACCGGCTGGAGAAGGCGATGGTGGCCGGCGACCTGGCGCTGGCCGACCTACCGGGGGCGTGGAACGAGGGCATGAAGGCGCTGCTCGGCATCGTGCCGCCGAGCGACCGCGAGGGCTGCCTGCAGGACATCCACTGGTACGACGGCGCCTGGGGCTACTTCCCGACCTACACCCTCGGCGCGATGACCGCGGCCCAGCTGTTCGCCGCCGCGCTGGCGGCCGAGCCCGGCATCCCCGGCGCCCTGGCCAAGGGCGATTTCCGCCCGCTCATGGGCTGGCTCAGGCCCCATGTCCACGCCCTCGGCTCGTCGCTGCCGACCCCGGCGCTGGTCGCCCGGGCGACCGGCCGGCCGCTCGATGCCGGGGTGTTCAAGAAACACCTGGAGGCGCGCTACCTCGCCGCGTGACGCGACTCAGGCCGCCTCGATCGGCCGGATGCGCCGCTCGATCGCCGGCCAGGACCCGCGCTGGGCCTGCCGGATATCGAACTCCATCTGCAGACCCAGCCAGAGTTCCGGCGAAGTGCCGAAGTATTTGCCGAAGCGGAGCGCCGTATCGGCGGTGATGCCGCGCCGGCCGTGGACGATGTCGTTTATCCGCGCCACCGGCACGTCGATGTCGCGCGCCAGCCGGTTCTGGCTGATGCCGAGCGGCTTCATGAACTCCTCGAGCAGAATCTCGCCGGGCGGGATCAGGTCCAGTTTGCGTGTCATGGCTCCTCGCGCGATCTTCCCATCGGCTTTTCAATGATAGTCCACGATCTCGACGTCGGTGGCGTCGCCATCCACCCAGCGGAAGCAGACGCGCCATTGATCGTTGATGCGGATGCTGTGCTGCCCGGCCCGGTCGCCCTTCAGAGCCTCCAACCGATTGCCGGGCGGCGCCCTCAAGTCCAAGAGCGTCCTGGCGCAATGCAGCAACAGCAGCTTCCGGCGGGCGGGGCGCTCGATGTTCCCGAACCGGGGCACCGCCTCGTCGCGAAATAATCGCTCCGTATCGCGATCCCGAAAGCTCTTGATCATCGGGAAGTGTATTCCGATAATAGGAATGCGTCAATCGGAATGGCTTGGCCGCGCAATGGCCGGCCACCGACGTGCCCTTGCGCTTTCCCCTGGCGGCTGGCTAGGTTAGGCCCGATTTTCCGCTTCCGGTAGGAACCCCATTCCCTTGCGGTATGTCAGCACAAGGGGCGCCGCGCCGGCGCTCGCCTTCGATGAAGTCCTGCTCGCGGGCCTGGCCCGCGACGGCGGGCTGTACGTGCCCGAGAGCTGGCCGTCGCTCGGCCCGGCGGCGCAGCGCGAGCTGGCCGGGCTCGACTACGCGTCGCTCGCGACCCGGGTCATGCTGCCGTTCATCGGCGGCACCATCGCCGAGGACGACTTCGCCGACATGGTGTCCGAAGCCTATGCCGGGTTCGACCATGCGGCGGTCGCGCCGCTGAAGCAGCTCGACGAGCGCACCTGGCTGATGGAGCTGTTCCACGGGCCGACCCTGGCCTTCAAGGACGTGGCCATGCAGCTTCTGGGGCGGCTCTACGACCACGTGCTGCGCCAGCGCGGTGCCCGCGTCACCATCGTCGGCGCCACCTCGGGCGACACCGGCTCGGCCGCGATCGAGGCCTGCCGCGACCGCGAGTCGGTGGAGATCTTCATCCTGCATCCGTTCGGGCGGGTCACCGAGGTGCAGCGCCGGCAGATGACCACGGTCGTTTCAGCCAATGTCCACAACATCGCCGTCGAGGGCACCTTCGACGACTGCCAGGACCTGGTGAAGGCGATGTTCAACGACCAGGGCTTCCGCGACGAGCTGTCGCTCTCGGCGGTCAACTCGATCAACTGGGCGCGCATTATGGCCCAGGTGGTCTACTACGTCGCCGCCGCGGTGGCGCTCGGCGCGCCGGAGCGGCGGGTCGCATTTTCGGTTCCCTCGGGGAATTTCGGCAATGTCTATGCCGGCTACGTCGCCAAGCGCATGGGCCTGCCGATCAGCGGCTTCGTGGTCGGCTCCAATCGCAACGACATCCTGACCCGGTTCTTCGAGACCGGCCAGATGACCATGGGCGAGGTGCAGCCCAGCCTGTCGCCCAGCATGGACATCCAGGTGTCGTCGAACTTCGAGCGGCTGCTGTTCGATCTCTATGACCGCGAGGGCCCGGCGCTCGGGCGCGCCATGGCGAGCTTCCGGCGCAACGGCCAGCTCAATGTCGGCGAGGCGCGCTGGAAGGCGGCCTGCGAGCTGTTCCGCGGCTGCCGGCTCGACGACACCGAGACGCTGAACGCCATCGCCGAGGTGCATCGCCAGAGCGGCGAGCTGCTCGACCCGCACAGCGCCATCGGGGTCGCCGCCGCCCATGCCTGCCACCGCGACCGCGAGGTGCCGGTGGTGGCGCTGGCGACCGCCCATCCCGCGAAGTTTCCCGACGCGGTGGCGAAGGCCACCGGGATCCGCCCCGCCCTGCCGCCGCGGCTGGCCGAGCTGATGACCCGGCCCGAGCGGGTCGAGGTGCTGCCCAACGACCTCAGGGCGGTGCAGAGCTTCATCCGGGGACGGCGACCGAACCGGCCGCACGGCAAGGCCGCATGAAGGCGCCGGGGAATATGACCGACAAGTACATCGCCAACGTGAATGGCGGCGGGGTGCGCGTCACCCGCCTGGCCAACGGCCTGACGGTCGCGACCGACACCATGCCGTCGGTCGAGACCGTCTCGATCGGCGTGTGGGCCGGGGTCGGCGCGCGCAACGAGACCGCCGAGGTGAACGGCGTCGCCCATCTGCTCGAGCACATGGCCTTCAAGGGCACCGAGCGGCGCAGCGCGCGCGCCATCGCCGAGGAGATCGAGGCGGTCGGCGGGCATCTCAACGCCTACACCTCGCGTGAGAACACCGCGTTCTACGCCAAGGTGCTGGCCGACGACACCGCGCTCGCCGTCGACATCATCGCCGACATCCTGCAGCATTCGATGTTCGATCCCGAGGAGCTGGCGCGCGAGCGGGCGGTGGTGCTGCAGGAGATCGGCCAGGCCGAGGACACCCCCGACGACATCATCTTCGATCTGTTCCAGGAGGCGGCGTTTCCCGACCAGCCGATGGGCTGGCCGATCCTGGGCCGCGCCGAGATCGTGCAGTCGATCACCCGCGACGCGATCAGCGGTTACCTGAAGCGCCACTACGCGCCGGAGCGGCTGATCCTGGCGGCCGCGGGGCGGGTCGACCACGACCGCCTGGTCGAGCTGGCCGGCGCCTTCGACAGCCTGACCGCGACGCCCGGCCTGGACGCCGCGCCGACGCGCTATCGCGGCGGCGAGCATCGCGTCGAGCGCGACCTCGAGCAGGTCCACGTGGTGCTGGGGTTCGACGGCGTGCCCTATGGCGGCCCCGACTACTACGCCGCCTCGGTCTATTCGATGCTGCTCGGCGGCGGCATGTCGTCGCGCCTGTTCCAGGAGGTGCGCGAGAAGCGCGGCCTGGTCTACTCGATCTACAGCTTCGCCTCGAGCTACACCGATGGCGGGCTGTTCGGCATCTATGCCGGCACCGGCGAGAGCGAGGTGGCGGAGCTGGTGCCGGTGATCTGCGACGAGCTGGTGCAGGTCGCCGACAGCCTGAACGAGGACGAGATCGTGCGCGCCCGCGCGCAGCTCAAGGCCGGCATCCTGATGGCGCGCGAAAGCACCGGCTCGCGCAGCGAGCACCTGGCCCAGCAGCTCCTGATCTACGGCCGCCCGCTGCCGCCCGACGAGATCGTCGCCCATATCGACGCGGTCGGCCGGGCCGAGATCGCCGCGATCGCGCGGCGCATCCTGGCGAGCCGGCCGACCCTGGCGGCGATCGGCCCGCTCGGCCTGCTCGAGCCGCTCGACCAGATCGCCAGCCGACTGCAATGAGGCGCCGGGAATGACCGCGCGGCGGGCCGCCGCGGGGGCGGCGGCATGATCGCCTTCGGGCTCGGCCGCTTCTATCTGCCGCGCGGCCGGCTGCTGGAGGGGCCGCGGGTCTATCTGCGGCCGCCGCATGTTCGCGATTGGCGCCAGTGGGCGGCGCTGCGCGAGGAGAGCCGGCAGTTCCTGATGCCGTGGGAGCCGAGCTGGCCGGCCGACGCGCTGAGCCGCGCCGCGTTCCGCCGTCGCCAGCGCCATGTCGTGCTCGAGTGGCACGAGGACTCCGGCTACAGCTTCTTCGCGTTCCGATCCGACGACGACCGCCTGCTCGGCGGCATCACCCTCAGCAACGTGCGGCGCGGCATCGCCCAGGCGGCGAGCCTCGGCTACTGGATCGGCGCGCCCTTCGCCAACCAGGGCTACATGGGCGCCGCGCTGGTCGCGTTGCTGCCCTATGCCTTCGACCGGCTCGGCCTGCATCGGCTCGAGGCGGCCTGCCTGCCGCACAACGCCGCCAGCCGGCGGCTCTTGGAGCGCAGCGGATTCCGGGAGGAGGGACTGGCGCGGCGCTACCTGCGGATCAACGGCGACTGGCAGGACCACGCGCTCTATGCGCTGCTGCGCGACGATCCCCGGCGCCAGGCGTGACGGCGCAGAGCTGAAGCATCAGTCGAGTCGACGGGCAGGGGCGGGCGTCGTGTCCCGGACCAAGTCGATCTGCGACCAAGCCGGTCTAGGCGTGTCCGGCGTCGCCCGACAGCTTGCTGAAGTCGATGCCGATCTTGCCGATCGCGCGTTCCCACTTGTCGTCGAGCCCGGGGTCGAACACCAGGGTCTCGTCGGCGGGCACCGACAGCCAGCCGTTGGCCTGGATCTCGGCATCGAGCTGGCCGGGTCCCCAGCCGGCATAGCCGAGCGCCAGCAGGCTCTTGCGCGGCCCCTGGCCGCCCGCCATGTCGCGCAGGATGTCGATGGTGCCGGTCAGCGCCACCTCCTGGTCGACCACCATGGTGCCGCTCTGGACATAGTCGGTGGAATGCAGCACGAAGCCGCGCTCGGCCTCGACCGGGCCGCCGAAATGGACGCGGATCGCGCCGCTCTTGTCGCCGGCCTCGATGCCGAGCTGCTCGAGCAGATCGGGAAAGGTGATCGAGCCGACCAGGCGGTTGACCACCAGCCCCATGGCGCCCTCGGCATTGTGCGCGCACATGTAGATCACCGAGCGCGTGAACCGAGGGTCGCGCATGCTGGGCATGGCGATCAGGAGCTGTCCGGTCAGATAGCCCGAGTCGGTTTCTGTATTGGTCATCGTTATTGAACTAGGATGCTCCGGCGCGCGATGCAAGAACTGGTGCGCCGGACCGTGACGAAGCGCATTGAATCTACACTGATTCGTGACGCCGCCCGGCAGCCCTGGATACCAATATAGGCCAAGGATGTTAAGGGACCGTTCCTCCAGCGCGCCGACCGCCGGACGCCGGCCGGCAAGCCCGTTCGCCACCCGGCTGCTGGCCGTCCTGGCGCTCGCCGCCGTGGCTTCCGGCGCCGTGGCGTCCGGCACTCTGGGCGCCGGCGCGGCGCGGGCCCAGATCAGCACGCCGGTGGACCAGGGCGCGCCTGCCGATACGACCGAGCTGCGGCTGATCGCCGCCGTGGCGGCGGTCGGCGAACTCGCGGAAATTCCAGCCGGGCTCGAATTTCGTCTGGCCCCGGGCTGGAAGACCTACTGGCGTTCGCCGGGCGATGCCGGCTATCCCGTGAGCGTCGACTGGAGCGGTTCCGAGAACGTCGCGGCGGTCGAACTGGCCTGGCCGGCGCCCCATCGCTTCACCCTGTTCGGTCTCGACACCTTCGGCTATGCCGACCAGGTAGTGTTCCCGGTGACGGTGCGGCCCGCCGAGCCAGGTGCGCCGGTCCGGCTCGCCGCCAAGGTCAGCTACCTCATCTGCCAGGAGGTCTGCATCCCCGGCGAGGCCCGGCTCGTGCTCGAGCTGCCGGCGGGGCCGGCGTCGCCCGGTGCGGAGCTCCAGACGATCGATCGCTTCCGCGCCCAGGTGCCGGACGACGGCAGCGGCCACGGCCTGGCGCTCGAAGCGGTCGTCACCGGCGGCGACGGCGAACGGCCGACGCTCGAGGTGACGGCCCGCGCCGAGTTTCCGTTTCAGGCCCCCGACGTGATCGTCGAAGGTCCCGCCGGCCTGTACTTCGCCGCGCCGGAGGTGCGGCTCAGCGAGGGCGGGCACCTCGCCCGGCTGACGGTGCCGGTGACCGCCGATCCGGGCGCGCCGGCGCTGGCCGAGACCCGGCTGACCCTCACCCTGGTGGATCCTCTGCCGTCCGGCAGCCAGCGCGGGCTGGAGCGCACGTTGACCCCGGTGCCCGGCGACAGCGCGCCGGCCGGGGGCCTGCTGGCGGTGCTCGCCCTGGCGCTGCTCGGCGGGCTGATCCTCAACCTGATGCCCTGCGTGCTGCCGGTGCTGTCGCTGAAGCTGCTCGGGCTGGTCGGCCATGGCGGCGGCGAAGGCCGCGCCGTGCGCGCCTCGTTCCTGGCCTCGGCCGCCGGCGTGGTGTTCGCCTTCCTGGTGCTGGCCGGCGCGCTCGCCGCGGTCAAGGCCGCGGGAGTCGCGGTCGGCTGGGGCATCCAGTTCCAGCAGCCGCTGTTCCTCGCCGTCATGCTGCTGCTGCTCACCCTGTTCGCCTGCAATCTGTGGGGCTGGTTCGAGATCCGGCTGCCCGGCTGGCTCGGCGACCTGGCGGCGCGCGGCAGCCTGGCGGGGCCGGCGCATGGCCATGGCGCGCCCGGGATGCTCGGGCATTTCGCCACCGGCGCCTTCGCCACCCTGCTGGCCACGCCGTGCTCGGCGCCGTTCCTCGGCACCGCGGTCGGCTTCGCCCTGGCCGGCGGCACGCTCGACCTGTTCGCGGTGTTCGCGGCACTCGGCATCGGCCTGGCGCTGCCCTATCTGCTGGTCGCCGCCATGCCGGCGCTGGCCACCGCGCTGCCGCGCCCGGGGCACTGGATGGTGACGCTGCGCCGGGTGCTCGGCCTGGCGCTCGCCGCCACCGCCCTGTGGCTGCTGACCGTGCTGGCGGTGCAGGTCGGCACCTGGGCGGCGGTGCTCGCCGCCCTGCTGCTGGTGGCGATCGGCGGCGCCCTGTGGCTGCGCCGGCGGCTGACGCCGCGGCTCGACGGGCCGGCGCGCAGCGCCGTCGTCATCGCCGCGCTCGCTCTGCTGCTGATGATCGCCGCGCCGCCGGAAGTCGCCACCTCGCCGGTGCTGCAGGACCGCGCCTGGGCCGCCTTCGACGAGGGCGAGGTGGCGCGGCTGGTCGCCGACGGCAAGGTGGTGCTGGTCGACGTCACCGCCGAGTGGTGCATCACCTGCCTGGTCAACAAGAAGCTGGTGCTCGACGACCCCGAGGTGGCGGCCCGGCTCGCCGATCCCGGCATCGTCGCCATGCAGGCCGACTGGACCCGGCCCGACGCGGCGATCGCGCGCTATCTCGCCTCGTTCGGGCGCTACGGCATTCCGTTCAACGCGGTCTACGGACCGGCGGCGCCGCAGGGCCTGGCGCTGCCCGAGCTGCTCAGCAAGGACGCGGTGCTGACGGCGCTCGAGCGCGCCGCCGGCGCCAGTGCCGAAGTCGCGGCCGGCGGAGTCGAATAGCGCTGCGGGGCGCCGGCCAAGACCCCATATCGTACAGGGTGGAAACCGCCATCGGGATCGCTATCCTGGTGGCTGAACGCCACGCGCGGCAAGGCTGTCTCCTGTTCCCCCCGGGTCGAAAGGATCTGTTATGAGCATCAAGGTTGGCGACAAGATTCCCTCGGTTTCGCTCAAGTACATGAACGAGAGCGGCATGCAGACCATCGATACCGACGCGCTGTTCAAGGGCAAGAAGGTGGTGCTGTTCGCGCTGCCCGGCGCCTTCACGCCGACCTGCTCGGCCAAGCATCTGCCGGGCTTCGTCCAGAACGCCGACAAGTTCAAGGCCAAGGGCGTCGACACCGTCGCCTGCCTGTCGGTCAACGACGCCTTCGTCATGAACGCCTGGGGCAAGGACCAGAAGACCGACGGCAAGGTAATGATGCTGGCCGACGGCAATGCCGACTTCTCGAAGGCGGTCGACCTGACCATGGACGGCACCGGCTACGGCATGGGCCTGCGCGCCCAGCGCTACGCCATGGTGGTCGACAACGGCGTGGTCAAGGCGCTGAACGTCGAGGCGCCCGGCGCCTTCGAGGTGTCGAGCGCCGAGGCGATCATGAAGGCGCTGTGATCGCTGGCGCGCATCACAGATCGCGCGTCATCACCGCGACGTCCTCGCCGTCATAGACGTCGCGGTCGATGATCCGCCAGCCGAGGCGGGCGTAGAACCGCTCCTGGTCCGGCGTATAGAGATAGATCCGCGCATGCCCCGCCGCCCGCGCCGCGTCCTCGGCGGCGCGCACCAGGGCGCTTCCGGCGCCGCGCCCGCGGCCGGCCTGATCGACATAGAGATTGCAGATCCACGGCGCCAGGTCGGGCCGGATCGACATGTCGTCGAGATTGACCGCCACCGTGCCGACCGGCGCGCCGTCCACGAGCGCGACCAGCACGGTCGGCAGGGTCCCGCGCGACAGATAGCCGCGGACCCGCGCGACGTAGCCGGCGCGGCTGCGTCCGGTGACCTTGCCCCAGAACCGGAAGTTCCAGTCGACCACGCGCTCGACATGCTCGGGATGGTCGGCGAGCGGCGCGATGAACGGGCGGCTGGGCGCCGCGTCGGGGCCGTGCATGCCGGGCCTGCCAGTCAGGGGGCGAGGCGCCGGCCGCGCAGCCGTTCCAGCACCTTGAGCGGCGCGCGCTCGGGAAAGCGCTGCGCCGATACCGGCAGATGGAAGGTCTGCTCCAGCGCATTGCGGCCGGCGATCGCCGCGTGGGGCACCTGGTCGGTGAACACCATCCAGCTGGTTCCCGCGGGGAAGTCGAGCTCGGCCGCGACTTCGTCGCGCTGATAGCGCGCGTCCGCCTTCATGCGGTCGTGCAGCGCCAGCATCAGGTGGTCGTACAGGCTGCGCCGGCCGCGGGTGATGCCGAGCGCGGCGAGCAGCGCCGCCTCGGCCGGCAGCAGTCCCCGGATGGCGTGGACGCGCGGCGCCGCGAAATCCTCGAACCGGCCGCCGACGCGCCAGCGCCGCTTCGTGCCCGCCGGGTCGACATTGGAGAACACGCGCAGGATGCGGGTGCCGCCGGTCGGCCGCGCCGGAAAGGCGTCGGTATGGAGCCTGGTGTCGTCGCGCCGCCAGGATGGCGGCGGCCGGCCGGCGATCTCGACCGGGCGCAGGGTGGTCGGGCCGAAGCGCAGGCCGGCGCGATAGCCGGGATACAGCGTCTCGACGAAGCGGCGCGTCACCGCCGCATAGCGGTCGAGCAGCGCGGTCAGCCGGGCGCGCAGCGCCGGGTCGTCTGCCGCGCCCTTGAGAATCCTCTGGTCGGGGAACCAGGTGACGTTCTTGGCCCTGCCGTCGGACATCGCGGGGTCGAGCAGCGCCGCCTCGTCGGCGCCGACGGCGAAGGGCAGGGCCGGAAAGTACACGACCCGCCCGTCCTCCAGCGCGTCGACGGCGCGCGCGCCGGTGTCGGCGTCGATCGCGCCGTCCCAGGCGGCAAGCGGCAGGTCGAGCAGCACGGACATGGCGTCACTCTATCGCGCCCGGCCAGGTCCGGCCATGTCCGGGACCCGGCCCGGACATGCAGCGGCCGGCGGCGCGGGGGGGGCCCCCCCCCCGGGGGGGGCCAAAGCACGCCCGCCGGGGGCGCG
>CAYJQC010000041.1:0-16111 GCA_964372215.1 uncultured Rhodospirillaceae bacterium | reverse complement strand
GCCGGCCTTGGCCGGGACCCGGCCCGGCCGTGCCGCGGCCGGCGGCGCGGCGGCGCCGCCGGCCGGTTCGGCCGAAATCTCGAGCCGTCGGTGCCGCGGGTCAGCGCGCCCGGCGCCGGCGCCAGGCGGCGATGCCCAGTCCGGCCAGTCCGGTGCCGAGCAGGGCGAGGGTGCCGGGCTCCGGCACCTGGCCGACGATCACCGTCATCGCCGTGCTGGCCAGCAGCTCTTCGCTGCTGCTCAGGAACACGTCGAGGCGGAAGTCGTAGATCCCGTTGGCGAAGGGATCGAAGGAAAGCGACAGGGCCGGCAGCAGCCAGCCGAGATTCTGGGAGTTCTGGGCGACCGTGAAGGCGCTCAGCGACCCGACTTCGACGCCGGCACCATTGGCGGTGGCGTTGGTGCCGAGCGAATTGTCGCTCCAGGCGGCGAATGGATTGACGTAGACCAGATCGGTGGCGGCCGACGGGTCGATATCGACCCACAGCATCACGAAGACCTGGTCGAGCGTGCGGGCGCTGTTCGAGACGCCATCGAGATTGGTGTTGATCGCGAACTCGAAGTTCCACTTGGCGGCCGAGCCGCTGGAGATGCCGGTGTCGTGGGTGTAGGTGCCGTCGCCGTTGCTGTTGTAGACGCCGGCGAAGCGCACCTTGGCGCGCAGGCCGACCTCGACATTGTTCTCCCGGTCGACGGTCCAGGCACCGTTGCCGTTGCCGGTCCCGAAGATCACGTCGGGGGTGACGTTCTGGTCGTACAGCAGCGCGGCGCTCGCCGGCTGCGCCTGGCCAAGCATCGCAAGCGCCAGGATCCCGGCGGCGATCGCTCCAAGGGGTGTGCGACTACGTGTCATCGATCTCGTCCCTACCTGCTTCAAGGTCCCGATCGCCCGTCTGCCGGACAAGCGACCTTCGGTCCGTCCGCAAGGCCGACGAGCGGCGCAAACAGACCAGGCAGAGGCCAAAAGGAAATCCGCGGCCTCCGCCCCAAAACCAAAGCAGATTCCGTGCCAGTCCGGTCAATGCGAGGCTTTCCGCGGGTTTCGCGTTCCGGCCGGAAACGCTCATCCGGGAGTTGTAAGCGATCCCGACACCTGCGCCGGCTCCCGGCGGATTCCTGGTTAACGTCGGCCCGCCTCATGGTTAACGCAGAACTGAAGAATTATACAGTCAAGTCAATATTATATGTCAACGGTCCGAGGACTGTCGGGGATACCCGGGACGGCGTCGCGCATGGCACGCGGAAAGTCCAGGGAGGCGGTCGGCTCAGATTGGCTGGAACGTCGCCCGTACCAACTCGCGGTAGAGCGGATTTCGGTGCGGCCGGATGGGTGTCCGCGCGACGCCGCACGACACGATGCCGCATAGGATACCCGGCACCGGCTTCTCGCCGCGGGCCGCCTTGCGCTAGGGTCCCGTCTCCGGTGCGGGCAAGATGTTGCCCGCCCGCGCCTCCCCCTCCGCCCGAAGGAACGGCCCGCTGCCATGCCCACGACCGAGAACGACGGCGTCGCCCTGAAGCGCATCACCGGCCGCACCCGGATCATGTTCATCCTGGCCGACCCGGTCGCCCATGTGGTCGGCAGCGCACTGTTCAACGAGCATTTCTTCGGCCACGGGCTCGACGCGTCGGTTTCGCCGCTGCATGTCGCGCCGGCCGATCTCGGCGCGGTAGTGGCGGCGATCCGCCGGATGAAGAACGTGGCGGGCTTCGGCGTCACCATCCCGCACAAGATCGCGGTGCTCGACCATCTCGACCAGGTCAGCGCGCGGGCGCAGGCGATCGGCGCGGTCAACTTCGTGCGCCGCGCGGCCGACGGCAGCCTCGCCGGCGACAACGTCGACGGCGTCGGCTTCGTCGCGGGACTGGCGCGCAACGGCGTCGCGGCGCGCGGGCTGAACGTGCTCCAGATCGGCGCCGGCGGCGCCGGGCGTGCCATCGCCTTCGCGCTCGCCGAGGCCGGGGCGGCGCGCATCGTCATCGCCAACCGCTCGGCCGGCAAGGCGCGCGCCCTGGCCGGCGCGGTCGCCGCCGCCTATCCGGCCTGCGCCTGCGGCGCCGCGGCCGATGCCGGGAGCGTCGATAGCGGCGACGCCGATCTGGTGGTCAACACCACCTCGCTCGGCATGCATGACGGCGATCCCCTGCCGGTCGACGTCTCCGCGCTCGCTTCGTCCGCCGTCGTCGCCGACGTGGTGATGACGCCGGAGACGACGCCGCTGCTCGCCGCCGCCGCCGCGCGCGGCTGCCGGACCGTCAAGGGCCGGGAGATGCTGATGGACCAGCTTCGCCTGGCGACCGCGTTCCTGGAGATCTGAGTCCCGGTCGGCTCAGCCGTCCTCGAAACGTCCGAGAGCTTGCACGGCGATGCTGTGTGTGCCGTCAGTCGCTTGAACGCATCTCTGCGATCGCCGCCCGCGCCAGCTCGTCCGCGCGTTCGTTCTCCGGGTGGCCGGAATGGCCCTTCACCCAGTGCCACTCGACCTTGTGGCTCGCGATCGCGGCCTCCAGGCGCTGCCAGAGGTCGACGTTCTTCACCGGCTTCTTGTCCGATGTCTTCCAGCCCCGCTTCTTCCAGGCGTGGATCCACTTGGTGATGCCGTCGCGCAGGTAGGTGCTGTCGGTGTGCAGCCGGATGGTGGCGGCGCGCGTCACGCTCTCGATCGCCACGATCGCCGCCATCATCTCCATGCGGTTGTTGGTGGTCTGCGGCTCGCTGCCGTTGAGTTCCTTCTCGTGGCCGTTCCAGCGCAGGATGGCGCCCCAGCCGCCGGGGCCGGGATTGCCGCTGCAGGCGCCGTCGGTGAAGATCTCGACGACGGTGGTGGCGCCGTTGGCGATTTCGGTCATGAAGGAAGCAACATCCTAGTCGAGCCCGTAGGCGGCCGGGCTGGTCAGCCCGGCATGGAAGCGCAGCTTGTGCAGGTACTCGAGCGGGTCCTTCGGCTTGACGAAGGCGCCGGGCGGGTGGTTCAGCCAGTCGTAGAGCCGGGTCAGCAGGAAGCGCAGCGCGCTGCCGCGCGCCAGAATGGGCAGCGCGGCGAGTTCCTCGGCGCTGACCGGGCGCAGGCGACGATAGGCGCCCAGCATCATCCGCGCCTTGGTGGTGTTGAAGCTGCCGTCCGGCTCGAAGCACCAAGCGTTCAGGCAGACGGCGAGGTCGTAGACCAGCGCGTCGGTGCAGGCGAAGTAGAAGTCGATCACGCCCGACAGCCGATCGCCCAGGAAGAACACGTTGTCGGGAAACAGGTCGGCGTGGATGACGCCGGCCGGCAGGTCGCGCGGCCAGCCCTGCTCGAGGATCGCGAGTTCGCGGCCGAGCTCGTCGGCCAGGCCCGGCTTCACGGTGTCGGCGCGGGCCTCACAGGCCTCGTAGAGCGGGCGCCAGCCGGCGACCGACAGGTTGTTCGGCCGCTTCAGCGCGAAGTCGGCGCCGGCCAGGTGCATGCGCGCCATCGCTTCGCCCAGCAGCTGGCAATGCCGGGGCGTCGGGCGCTTCACCCACATGCCGTCGAGGAAGCTGACGATGGCGGCCGGCCGGCCGCACAGCTCGCGCAGCGCACTGCCGTCCCGGCCCTTGATGGGCGTCGGGCAGGCCAGCCCGCGCGACGCCAGATGTTCCATCAGGCCGAGGAAGAACGGCAGGTCGGCGCGCGCCACCCGCTTCTCGTAGAGCGTCAGGATGTAATAGCCGCTCTCCGTGTGCAGCAGGAAGTTGCTGTTCTCCACGCCTTCGGCGATGCCCTTGCAGGACAGCGAGGCGCCGATCTCGTACTGCGCGACGAAGGCGGCGAGTTCGTCGTCGGAGACTTCGGTGTAGACGGCCATCAGGGTGCTGTGTCGAATCGATCGGTGCGTCGACTCACCCCCCACCCCGGCCCTCCCCCGCAAGGGGGGAGGGGGAAGATGGCGGGCTCGGTCGGACTCCCTCCCCCTTGATGGGGGAGGGCTGGGGTGGGGGTGACGCGCGAAAGCCGGGGCGCATCACGCGCTCGCGGCGAGCTGGCGCGGCAGCTTGAAATGCACGCTCTCGGTGGTGACCGCCACTTCCTCGACCGTCACCTCGAAGCGTTCGCGCGACGCGGCGATCACCTCTTCGACCAGGATCTCCGGCGCCGAGGCGCCGGCGGTGATGCCGAGGCGGCGCACGCCGTCGAGGCGCGACCAATCGATCTCCCTGGCGCGCTGCACCAGGAAGGCGGTCGCGCAGCCGGCGCCCCTGGCGACCTCGACCAGGCGCATGGAGTTCGACGAGTTGGGAGCCCCGAGCACCAGCAGCGCGTCGCAGCGCGCGGCGATCGCCTTCACCGCCTGCTGGCGGTTGGTGGTGGCGTAGCAGATGTCCTCGCGCTTCGGCACCCGCATGGCCGGGAAGCGGCGCTGCAGCACGGCCATGATCTCCGCCGTGTCGTCGACCGACAGGGTGGTCTGGGTGATGCAGGCGAGGTTCGCGGGATCGGCGGGCGCGATCGCCTCGGCATCGGCGCGGGTTTCGATCAGGCTGACCGCGCCCTCGGGCAGCTGGCCCATGGTGCCGATCACCTCTGGATGCCCGGCATGGCCGATCAGCAGCATGTGGCGGCCGGCGGCGTTCTGCCGCTCCGCCTCGCGATGCACCTTGGTGACCAGCGGGCAGGTGGCGTCCAGATGCTGCAGCCCGCGGCGCGCCGCCTCGGCCGGCACCACCTTGGGCACGCCGTGGGCGGAGAACACCACCGACGCGCCGTCCGGCACCTGGTCGAGCTCGTCGACGAACACCGCGCCCTTGGCCTCCAGCGACTCGACGACATAGCGGTTGTGGACGATTTCGTGGCGCACATAGACCGGCGCGCCATAGGCGGTGATCGCCTTCTCGACGATCTGGATCGCCCGGTCGACGCCGGCGCAGAAGCCGCGGGGGGCGGCGAGCAAAATGGTGAGCTGGGGTCGGGCCATGACGTCTCGACCTGAACTGGTTGCCGGCGCCGAGCGCGGCTCAGGACCGCCCGCGCTTGTGCATCGTCCGGCCCTTCACTAGAGTGCAGACCACTGAAAACCGGGCCGGCGGTGACGTGCCGGACAGTAATATACCCGCCCAAGCGAGGGAAGACTTGATGGCGACGGCGATCCCAGCCCAGAAGGCGCCCTATGCGGTCGAGGTCGAGGCCGGGAAGAAGTATTTCTGGTGCGCCTGCGGCCGCAGCGCGAAGCAGCCGTTCTGCGACGCGTCCCATTCCGGCACCGGGCTGACGCCGGTGAAATTCGAGCCCGCGGAGTCCGGCACCGTGTGGTTCTGCGGCTGCAAGGGAACCAAGTCCCAGCCGACCTGCGACGGCACCCACAAGTCGCTCTGATGGCTGTCCAGCGCATGACCGACCTCCGACGCGCGTTCGGCCTCGCCGCCGCGGTGCTGGCCATCGGCTTGGCCGGTTGCGAGGCCGGGTTCTTCAGCAAGCCGGCACCGCCCGGCCCCTGCCCGCGGGTCGCCGCGGTCGCCGACGCCGGCACGCTCACGCGTTTCTCCGGCAGCGGGCGCGACCTCACCGACGTCGCCTTCGAGGCGGAGATCGGCGGGATGCAGGGAAGCTGCGTCTATTCCGACGACGTGATCGACGTCGACCTGGCGGTGCAGTTCATCGCCTCGCGCGGGCCGGCGGACCAGAACCGCCGCGCCGACTTCAAGTATTTCGTGGCGGTGGCGCGATTCGACCAGAGCGTGGTCGCCCGCGAATCCTTCGATACCTTCGTCGAGTTCCCCGGCAACCAGAACCGCGCCGGAATCGTCGAGGAACTGGCCCAGCACATCCCGATCGCCAGCGGCGAGCGCGGCGACAGCTTCGTCATCTATGTCGGCTTCGAGCTGACGCCCCAGGAGCTGACGTTCAACCGCGCGCAGAAGTGATTCCGTCGGCCCGGCGGGCGGCGCGCCGCGGCGAATTCGACCTTGACCCCCGGCGCCACTCCGGGGAAGCTTGGCGCCGCGACTGATACCCCCTTTGCGGGAGAGACCGGCCTCGCGTGACGCCAGGCCGGCGCCGAAGGAGCAACCGCCCCGGAAACTCTCAGGCAAAAGGACCGCGGGGGACAAGGCACTCTGGAAAGCAGACGGCGTGCGGGCCATCGGCCGCTCGGCGTCTCACCGAAGGGGTAAACCGCCGCGTCTCCGGCCCGCCCGGCCGTCATGCGGTGGCGAATCTTTCAGGTCCGAAGACAGAGGGGGCGCGGGACGATGCAGGTCAGGCCCTGATCGTCATCACGCGATGAACCCTGTCGGAGGAAGCTCGTGACCGAAACCGCCCTGAAGCGCACGCCGCTCCACGCCCTGCATGTGGAGCTGGGCGCCCGCATGGTGCCGTTCGCCGGCTACGACATGCCGGTGCAGTATCCCGCGGGCATCATCGCCGAGCATCTGCACACCCGCGCGCAGGCCGGGCTGTTCGACGTCTCCCACATGGGCCAGGCCCGCCTGCGCGCCGGCGACGGCGATGTAGAGGCGGCGGCCCGGGCGCTGGAGACCCTGGTGCCCGGCGACATCCAGGGGCTCGCCCCGCTGCGCCAGCGCTACACCCTGTTCACCAACGACGCCGGTGGCATCGACGACGATTTGATGGTGGCCAATGCCGGCGACCATCTGTTCCTGGTGGTCAACGCCGCCAACAAGGACGCCGATTTCGCGCATCTCGAGCAGCGGCTCGCCGGCACCTGCGCGGTCGAGCCGGTGCGCGACCGCGCGCTGCTCGCCTTGCAGGGGCCGAAGGCGGCGGCCGTGCTCGGGCGCTTCGCCAGCCACGCGCTCGCCATGCGCTTCATGTCGGTCGACGACCTCATGATCGACGGCATCGCCTGCTTCGTCTCCCGCTCCGGGTACACCGGCGAGGACGGCTTCGAGCTGTCGGTGCCGGCGGATCGCGCCGAGCAGCTGGCGCGCCGGCTGCTGGCCGAGGACGAGGTCCACCCGGTCGGTCTCGGGGCCCGCGATTCGCTGCGGCTCGAGGCCGGGCTGCCGCTGCACGGCCAGGACATCGACCCGACCACCACGCCGGTCGAGGCCGCGCTGGAATGGGCGGTGCCGAAGCGCCGCCGCGCCGAGGGCGGCTATCCCGGCGCCAAGATCGTCTGGCGGCAGTTCGCCGAGGGCGCGCCGCGCCGGCGGGTCGGCATCCTGCCGGAAGGCCGCCAGCCGGCGCGCGCCCATACCGAGATCCAGGACACCGCCGGCCGCAGGGTCGGCGAGATCACCAGCGGCGGCTTCGGGCCCAGCCTCGGCGGGCCGGTCGCCATGGGCTATGTCGAGACGGCGCTTGCCGCAGTGGGCACCGAGCTTCGGCTGATGGTGCGGGGCAAGGCGGTGCCGGCCAGGGTGGCCGCGCTGCCGTTCGTGCCGCAACGCTATTACAGAGGATGAGGAACCGAACCATGGCCGATCTGAAGTTCACCGACGAGCACGAGTGGATCCGCATCGACGGCGGCGTGGGGACCGTCGGGATCACCGCCTATGCCCAGGAACAGCTCGGCGACGTGGTGTTCGTCGAGCTGCCCGAGGCCGGCCGCAAGGTCGAGAAGGGCAAGGACATGGCGGTGGTCGAATCGGTCAAGGCCGCGAGCGAGGTCTACGCGCCGGTCTCCGGCGAGATCGTCGAGGCCAACGCCGCGCTCGCCGACGACCCGGCCAAGGTCAACGCCGATCCGCAGGGCGCCGGCTGGTTCGTCAAGATCCGCCTGGCCGACCCCAAGCAGCTCGACGGGCTGATGGACGAGGCTGGCTACAAGAAATTCGTCGAAGGCCTGCACTGATGCGCTACCTGCCGCTCACCGAGACCGACCGCCGCGCCATGCTGGCGAAGATCGGCGTGCCGTCGGTCGACAGCCTGTTCCGCGACGTGCCGGACTCCGCGCGCCTCGCCGGGCCGGTCGACCTTCCGCCCCACCAGGGCGAGCTCGCGGTCGAGCGCATCATCGGCGCCATGGCCGCCAAGAACCTGTCGCCGTCGCGCAGCCCCTGCTTCCTCGGCGCCGGCGCCTATCGCCACCACGTGCCGGCCGCCGTCGATCACCTGATCCAGCGCGGCGAGTTCCTGACCTCGTACACGCCGTACCAGCCGGAGGTGAGCCAGGGCACGCTGCAGTACCTGTTCGAGTTCCAGACCCAGGTTGCGCTGATCACCGGCATGGATGTCGCCAACGCCTCGATGTATGACGGCGCCACCGCCTGCGCCGAGGCGGTGATGATGGCGAACCGGGTGACGCGGCGCGGCCGCGCCGTGGTCTCGGGTGCCTTGCACCCGCATTACCGCGGCGTGGTCGCCACCCACGCGCGCTTCCTGGGGTTCGAGCTGGTGGCGGCCGATCCCGATCCGACCGGCGCCGAGGACCTGGCGGCCCTGATCGACGACAAGACCTCCTGCGTCGTGGTGCAGAACCCGGACTTCTTCGGCAATCTCGGCGACCTTGCGACGCTCGCCGAGGCGGCCCATGCCAAGGGCGCGCTGCTGGTGGTCGCGGTGGCCGAGATCGTGTCCCTCGGCGCGGTCGTGCCGCCCGGCGCCATGGGCGCCGACATCGTGGTGGCCGAGGGCCAGTCGCTCGGCAATCCGCTCAGCTTCGGCGGCCCCTATGTCGGGCTGTTCGCCACCCGCGACAAGTATCTGCGGCACATGCCGGGGCGGCTGTGCGGCGAGACCGTGGACGCCGACGGGCGGCGCGGCTGGGTGCTGACGCTCTCGACCCGCGAGCAGCATATCCGGCGCGAGAAGGCGACCAGCAACATCTGCACCAATTCCGGCCTGTGCGCGCTCGCCTTCACCATGCACCTGACCATGCTGGGCGAGGCGGGATTCACCCGGCTGGCGGCGCTCAACCACGCCGCCGCCGTGACGCTGGCCGAGCGGCTCGGCGCGATTCCCGGCGTCGAGCTGGTCAACGACAGCTTCTTCAACGAGTTCACGCTGCGGCTGTCGAAGCCGGCGGCCGATGTGGTCGAGGCGCTGGCGGAAAAGGGCATTCTCGGCGGCGTGCCGGTGTCGCGGCTGCTGCCGGGCAAGCCGGATCTCGCGAACCTGATGCTGGTCGCGGCCACCGAGACGGCGAGCAGCGACAACATGGATGCGCTGGCGACGGCGCTCGCGGAGGTGCTGAAATGATCGCGCGCGATCCCGTAACCGGCACCATCAGCGGCAATCGCGGCCTGCAGATCGAGGAGCCGCTGATCTTCGAGTTCGGCGCCGAGGGACGCAGCGGCGTCGACCTGCCGGCGCCGCCCCAGGCGAAGAGCCGGCTCGGCGGCCTGGCGCGCCAGGGCGCCATCGGCCTGCCCGGGCTGTCGGAGCCGCAGGTGGTGCGCCACTACACCCGGCTGTCGCAGAAGAACTATGCCATCGACATGGGGCTGTATCCGCTCGGCTCCTGCACCATGAAGCACAACCCGCGCCTGAACGAGAAGATGGCGCGCATGGCGGGCCTCGGCGACGTCCATCCGATGCAGCCGGTCTCGACCGTGCAGGGCGCGCTCGAGCTGATCGACACCCTGGCGCACTGGCTGAAGACCCTGACCGGCATGCCGGCGGTGGCGATGTCGCCGGCGGCCGGCGCCCATGGCGAGCTCTGCGGCATGATGGCGATCCGTTCGGCGCTCGAGCATCGCGGCGATTCGCGGCGGCGCGTGCTGGTGCCGGAATCGGCGCACGGCACCAACCCGGCGACGGCGGCGGCCTGCGGCTTCGAGGTCGATCCGATCCCGGCCGACGCGCGCGGCCGGGTCGACCTGGCGGCGTTCCGCGCCAAGCTCGGGCCCGATGTCGCCGGCATCATGCTGACCAACCCCAATACCTGCGGGCTGTTCGAGAACGACATCATCGCGATCGCCGACGCGGTCCATCAGGCCGGCGGCTACTTCTACTGCGACGGCGCCAATTTCAATGCCATCGTCGGGCGGGTGCGGCCGGGCGATCTCGGCGTCGACTGCATGCACATCAACCTGCACAAGACCTTCTCGACGCCCCATGGCGGCGGCGGCCCGGGCTCCGGCCCGGTGGTGCTGTCGGAGGCGCTGGCGCCGTTCGCGCCGGTGCCGTACGTGATCCATGGCGCGCAGGGTTTCGCGCTGGTCGAGCATGTCGACGGGCAGGCCGGCAGCGGCGGCTCGTTCGGCCGCATGAAGGGCTTTCACGGCCAGATGGGCATGTTCATCCGCGCGCTCGCCTACATGCTGAGCCATGGCAGCGACGGGCTGCGGCAGGCGTCGGGCGACGCCGTGCTCGGCGCCAACTACATCCTGGCCAGCCTCAAGGACGACATGACCCCGGCCTTCGACGGACCCTGCATGCACGAGGCGCTGTTCGAGGACGCGTTCCTTAGGGACACCGGCGTCACCACCCTCGACTTCGCCAAGGCGATGATCGACGAGGGCTATCACCCCATGACCATGTACTTCCCGCTGGTGGTCCATGGCGCCTTGCTGATCGAGCCGACCGAGAGCGAGAGCAAGGAATCGCTCGACCGCTTCATCACGGTGATGCAGGGCCTGGCGCAGGCCGCCAAGGGCAACGACACCGCCTTCTTCCACGCCGCGCCCAGCCTGACGCCGCGCCGCCGCCTGGACGAGACCGGCGCCGCGCGGCATCCCGTCCTGCGCTGGCGCCCGCCGGCGCCGAAGGGCGAGGCGGCGGAGTAGGGGGCACGTTGCGTCGACGACTGCGCGGCGGCCCCCCCACCCTAGCCCTCCCCCACAAGGGGGGAGGGGATTCGAGCCGAGTACTAGATAGACTCCCTCCCCCTCGATGGGGGAGGGTCGGGCTGGGGGTGAATTGCAGCGCGCGCTCTCGCCAACTCGTCTCTCTTCTCGATAAGCCTTGTCCGGTCTAGGTTGCGTCCTGCGCCCCGGAACGGCGGCGAGTGGAGCGGGGCGTGATGAAACAATCGCAGGCAGCGGAAGCAGGCGCGCACAAGCCGCTCTGGCTGCTGCTGGCGCCGGCGGTCTTCCTGTTCCTGTGGGCGGCCGGGTTCGCGGTCGCCAAGCTCGGGCTGCTGCACGCCGACCCCATCACCTTCCTGGCGCTGCGCTACGCCCTGGTGCTGGTGGTGCTGCTGCCGCTGGTGCCGATCCTCCGGCCGCCGCTGCCGAAGCGCGGCATCGACTGGTTGCATCTGGCGGTCGTCGGATTCCTGATCCAGGTCGCCTATTTCGGCCTGTGCTACATCGCCATGGGCAACGGCATGTCGGCCGGCGCGCTCGCCCTCATCGTCTCGCTGCAGCCGATCCTGGTCGGGCTGCTGGCGCCCCACATCGCCAACGAGAAGGTGAGCCTGCTGCGCTGGGCCGGCCTCGGCCTCGGCCTCGCCGGCGCGGCCTTGGTCATCGTCGCCCGCTCGGCGATCGAGGTGACCTCCACGATCGGCATCGTCTGCGGAATCGGCGGCCTCGCCGGCATGACCGCGGCGACGCTCTACGAGAAGCGCTTCGGGGTACAGCAGCACGCGGTCACCGCCAACGTGGTGCAGTACGCGGTCGGCCTCGCGGTCACCCTGCCGGTCGCCTGGGCGCTCGAGGACATGCGGGTGGAGTGGACCGGCGAGCTCGTGGGCGCGCTCGCCTATCTCGTGATCGGCAATTCGCTGATCGCCATCACCCTGCTGCTCGCCATGATCCGGCGCGGCGAGGCCTCGCGGGTCTCGGCGCTGTTCTTCCTGGTGCCGCCCTTGGCCGCGCTGATCGCCTGGGTGACGATCGGCGAGGCCATGCCGCCCTTGGCCTGGGGCGGCATGGCGCTGGCCGCGGTGGGCGTGGCGCTGGTCGGCCGCCCGGCGCCAAGGGTGCGGCGGTCGTAGGAATTTCAGCCGCAGGCATTCATCGGAGGGCGCATGCTCGGTCATCTCTCGTTCGGCGTCGCGGATTTGGCGCGCGCGGCGGAATTCTACGATCGGATCCTGGCGCCGCTCGGCAATGTCCGAGTCTGGACCTCGCCCGACGGCGTCGGCTTCGGGAAGCCGGGGGCGGGCGACAAGCTCGCCCTGTTCGTCAGCCCAGGCCCGGTGGTGCCGCCGGGACCGGGCTTTCATCTCGCCTTCGACGCGCCGGACCGCAGGGCGGTCGATGCCTTCCATGCCGCCGCGCTCGCCGCCGGCGGGACCGATTGCGGCCCGCCGGGCCCGCGGCCCGACTACGGCGCGACCTACTACGCCGCCTTCGTCATCGATCCCGACGGCTACAAGCTCGAGGCGGTTCACCAGTAGTCGGATGGGTGCGGGGCACCGTCCGGTCCTGGCCCGGCACACGGACTTTACGCCGCGGCGCGTCGCTGCCCCGGTCAACAAGAAAGCCCGGCCAAGGGCCGGGCTTTTCGTGTCTGTCGATCGGAGAAGAACCTCAGTGCAGCTTGCTCGGCAGCTCGCCGATCGCCTGGTCGATCAGCGCCGCCTGGCGCTGTTCGTCGATCGCCTTGGCCAGCACCCGCTCGGCCGCGGCGACGGCGACGTCGATCGCCTCGTTGCGCACTTCCTTGAGCGCCTGGGCCTCGGCCTGGGCGATCTTGTCGATCGCCATCTTCTCGCGCCGCGCCAGGGTCGCCTCCAGGCTGGCGGCCGCCTCGGTCGTCAGGCGCGCCGCCTCGTCCTTGGCATGGGCCAGGATGTCGGCCGCCTCCTGCACCGCCTCGCGCTGCTTGCGCTGGTACTCGTTGACCAGCGCCTGCGCCTCGTCGCGCAGCCGGATCGCCTCGTCGAGCTCGCCCTTGATGCGCGCGGCGCGCGCGTCGAGCTGGCCGGCGATGCCGCGGAAGATCGGCTTGCCGGCCGCCGCGGCGAACAGCACGAAGGCGACGGCGACCCAGAACTCCGGCGATTCCAGGAAATGCATCAGTGCCGCTCCCGCGTGATCTGGTCGACCGCCGCCTGCAGTTCGCCGCCCGGCACCTGGACGCCGGCGAGCTTGCCGGCCATGGCGCCGGCGATCTCACTCGCCATCTTGCGGAGATCGGCCATCGCCGCCTGCTTGGCGCCCGCGATCGCGCGTTCGGCCGCCGCCGACTGCTCGGCCAGCCTGGCGCCCAGCTTGGCCTCGTGCGCCGATGCGTCGGCCGCCACCGCCTGCGCCGCCTTGCGCAGTTCGACTTGCGCGCCGGCGCGGGCCTCGGCCATGGTCTTCTGGTAGGCGGCGAGCACGTCCTCGGCCTCGGCCTTCAGTTTCTCCGCGCGCTCGATGTCGGCCTGCATCTGGCGATCGCGCTCGTCGAGCACCGAGGCGATGCGCGGCAGGGCGACCCGCGACATGATGAAGTAGAGCACCACGAAGCTGATCGCCAGCCACACGAGCTGCGGTGCGAAGTCGGCGAATTCGAGCTGAGGCATCGTGCGCCTTCCCGGTTCGGTTTCGGGACGCCGGGCGGCCGGGGCCGGAAGTCTCCGGCCGCGGCCCGGCCTCCCCGGCGGAAGGGTTCGCGGCCTAGAACACGAACAGGAGCAGCATCGCGATGACCAGCGCGAACAGCGCGATGGCCTCGGTCAGCGCGAAGCCCAGCAGCACGTTGGCGAACACTTTCGGCGCGGCGGCCGGATTGCGCAGCGCGCCCGACACGAAGCTGCCGAAGATGTTGCCGATGCCGACGCCCACGCCCGCGAGGGCGATGGTGGCGAGGCCGGCGCCGATCAGCTTTGCGGCTTCTGGTTCCATGATCCGAAATCCTTCCAGGTTTGTCGTGTGGCGTTGGCGGTGAATGCGATCCGGTGCCGTCAGTGGCCCGGGTGCATGGCGTCGTTGAGATAGATGCAGGTCAGGATGACGAACACATAGGCCTGCAGGAAAGCGATGCCGATCTCGAGGCCGGTCAGCGCCACGATGAACGCGAGCGGCGCCCAGCCGCCAAGCACGCCGAGCGCGACCACGAAGCCGCCGAACACCTTCAGCATGGTGTGGCCGGCCATCATGTTGGCGAACAACCGCACCGACAGGCTGATCGGGCGCGTCAGGTAGGACAGCACCTCGATCACCACCAGCAGCGGCAGCAGGAAGAACGGCACGCCGGACGGCACGAACAGCTTGAGGAAATGGCTGCCGTGCTTGACGAAGCCGATGACGGTGACGCCCAGGAACACGATCGCGGCGAGCGCGAAGGTCACGATGATGTGGCTGGTCACCGTGAAGGTGTAGGGCACCATCCCCAGCAGATTGCAGAACAGGATGAACATGAACAGGGTGAAGATGAAGGGAAAGTACTGCCGCCCCCCGGTCCCCACGTTGTCGCGGATCATCCTGGCGATGAATTCGTAGGAGAGCTCGGCCATCGACTGCCAGCGGCCCGGCACCAGCGAGCGGCCGCTCATGGACAGGGTCACGAACAGGGTGATGAGCACCACGGCGATCGCCATGAACACCGAGGAATTGGTGATCGACACGTCGACGCCGCCGATGTCGAGCGGGACCAGCCGCTTGATGGCGAACTGCTCGAGTGGGCTGTGGCCTTCCGCCAAGATCGACCCCCGTCCGGATCGCCCGCCGGGCGTGACCGCCCGTCGCGGGACCGTTTCTGTGATTGCACCCGGGCTGCGCCGTGCGGCCGGGCGTCAGTCCTTGCGTCTCTCGTCTTCCGCCGCCGCCCGCTCCATCTGGCGGACCGCCCGGTAGACGTTCAGGATGCCGGCGGCCGATCCCAGGAAGAAGAACAGGATCAGGAACAAGGGCAGGGTCCCGAACAGCTTGTCCAGCAGCCAGCCGATGCCGCCGCCGACCACCAGGCCGGCCACCAGCTCGACGCCGATCCGGAACGCATATCCCATCGCACTGCGCGGGATGTCGCTCGGCTGGCCCCGTCCGCTCCGCTCGTCCGACTTTTCGCGCAGCGCCCTGAGGCGCGCATCGAAGTCTTTTGGCGGCGGTCGGGAGTTGCCCTCGGTCATCGGCTCGATCGGCAGCGGAAACCGCTCGAAAGCGGCGGCCTAGCCGCGCAAGCGGTGCGCACCATAGGGTCTGCCCCGACCCCTGTCAAGAACCAAGGGTCAGCAGTCAACGTATTGACCGCCAAGGGAAATTCGTCTGTTCTCGGTCACCCCACGGCGCGCAGTTCGGCGACTCCCTGGAGGTCGACCGAGACCAGCTGCGAAATGCCGCGCTCGCCCATGGTGACGCCGAACAGCCGGTCCATCCGGGCCATGGTCAGGCGGTGGTGGGTGATGATCAGGAACCGCGTCGCCGAGGAATGCGCGAGCTCCTCCACCAGGGTGCAGAAGCGGTCGACATTGGCGTCGTCGAGCGGGGCGTCGACCTCGTCCAGCACGCAGATCGGCGCCGGGTTGGTGAGGAACACCGCGAACAGCAGGGCGAGCGCGGTCAGCGCCTGCTCGCCGCCCGACAGCAGCGACAGTGTCTGCAGCCGCTTGCCTGGCGGGCTCGCCATGATCTCGAGCCCGGCCTCGAGCGGGTCCTCGGCCTCGGTCAGCGCCAGATGGGCGCGGCCGCCGCCGAACAGCCGGGTGAACAGGTCGGTGAAATGGCCGTTCACCAGCTCGAAGGCGGCGAGCAGCCGCTCGCGGCCCTCGCGGTTGAGACTGGCGATGCCCTGGCGCAGCCGGGCGATGGCGTTGACCAGGTCCGAGCGCTCCGACTGCAGCCCGGTGATCTGCTGGTCGAGCTCGGCGGCCTCGGCCTCGGCGCGCAGATTGACCGGCCCCATGCCGTCGCGCTCGCGGGTCAGGCGGGCGAGCTTGCCCTCGACCTGTTCGCGCGCCGGCAGCTCGGCGCCGGGATCGAGCTCGGCCAGCTCGAGGGCCTGCTCCGGCGCGCAGTCCAGGCGCTCGCGGATGCGCTCGGCCAGCGCGGCGGCGTTCTGCCTGACCTGCTCGACCTGGGCCTCGGCGCGCACCCGTCCCTCGCGGATCTCCGCCAGGGCGTGCTCGGCGCTCTTCAGCGCACGGTCGGCGGCGGTCAGTCTCGTCTCGGCCTCTGCCAGCCGGTCGGCGGCCGCGCGCCGCTGGGCGGTCGCGGCCTCGACATGCCCGAGCAGGACCTGGCGCTGCTCGGCGATCTCCGCCGGGCGGCGCGCCAACCGCTCGATCTCGGCGGCGGTGGCGTCGCGGCGCTCGCCGAAGGCCTCGAGCTGGCGGGCGGCGGCGGCGCGCTCGGCCCACGAGGCGCGCTCGGCCGCGA
>CAYJQC010000040.1:0-34660 GCA_964372215.1 uncultured Rhodospirillaceae bacterium | reverse complement strand
GCCCGGATCCACCGCCCGCCGCGCCGCCGGCCGCACCGCGGGCCGCCCCAGGCAGAGCGCGGCGAACAGCAGCAGGTAGAACAGCGTCATCAGGCGCGGCGCGTCGACCAGCCCGTAGGCCAGCCCGACCACCAGGAACCCGGCCAGCCCGGCGAACAGCACCGCCGCCCCGCCGGCGACCCCGGGCGCGGCGCCGGCGATCCGCCGCGCCAGCTTCAAGAACGCCACCGCCAGCGCGGCGGCCAGCGCGGCCACCCCGAACCAGCCCTGCTCGAACAGGATCATCAGCCACATGTTCTCGATCCGCCAGATCGCCAGGTTGTCGGCGGCGAAGAACCAGCGGTCGGTGCCGGCATCGAAGCCGCCATTGACCAGCAGCTCGGTGCCGGCGGCCGGCCCGTCGAGCGCCACCAGCGAGACGTCGTCGATGTCGATCGTGGTGCCGGCGACCGGGTTGTAGAGCGCCAGCTCGACCGGCCGCCCGGTCAGCCAGCCGAGCGGGCCGGCCGGCCGGCCGATCCCGTCGAGCCGGAGCTCGAACATGTGCTGCTCCCAGGTTCCCGGGGTCTGCGGCGCGAACGAGGCGCCCGCGCAGCGGAACGAATAGAGCAGCGACTTGGCGCAGATCGGCACCACCAGCTTGGCCGCGCGATCCGACGCCCGCAGCCTGACGCCGAGACGATAGAGGGTGCCCGGGCGGACCGCGACGCGCTGGCCGAAATACAGGCTCTCGCCGGCGCCGAGGCGCAGGAACCGGCCGCCGTCCTCCGCCGCGATGGCGAAGGTGGTGGGCACGCTGCCGCTGGTGTCGCGCAGCAGGAAGCTGCGGGGATAGCTGCCGAGCCCGGTGCCGAACAGCGCCGCCAGCGGCCCGGGCTCGGCCAGCGCCAGGCCCTCGCGCCATTCCCAGATCCGGACCTCGAGATCCTCGCCGAACCGCTCGAAGCGCTCGGCGGCGAACGACCCGGGCAGCGTGAAAATCAGGCCGCCGCCGACCGCCGCCGCGGCGGCGAGCGCGCCGGCGGCGCCGACCCGGCGCCCGATCCGCCGGCCGGGCAGCGCCGGCAGGACCACCAGCAGCAGCAGGAATCCGGCGGCGACGCCGAGATAGGCGGCGCGGTTGAAGCTGACCACCACGACATAGGCGGCGGCGAGCAGCAGCACGGCCGCACCGATGCGCAGCAGGGGACGCGCCGGCGTCAGGAACGGCAGCGCCAGGAACGGCATCGCCAGCGCCAGGAAGGCGCCGAGCGAGCCACCGCCGAGATGCATGCTGGAGAAGGTCGCGGTGATCCGGAACGGCAGCTCGAAGTTGAACAGACCGGCGAAGATCAGGCGCTCGTGCAGCGCGACCAGCACCACCGCGCCGAGGCCGAGGGCCACGCCGAGGCCGAGCCGGCGCAGCGCCACCGCGCCGTCGCGCGCCAACGCGAGCGACAAGGCCGGCAGCAGCAGGACCGCCCAGAGGAACCCCTTGCCGACGCGCAACGCATTGTAGGCGCTGAAGTAGTTGTCGAACGAGTTCAGCCCGATTCCGGGCAGCGGCAGCAGGCCGCGCAGCAGCGCCGCGAACTGGGCGAGCGCCAGCAGCAGGATCAGCGCCGCCGCGAGCCTGCCGGTCCCGGCCTCGGCCCGCAGCGGCGCCTGGCGAACCAGCAGGACCGCCAGGGTGGTCAGCACCACGAGGTCGCCCTCGGTGAAGAAGAACCGGCCGCTCCACGGCGCCAGGTCGAGGGCCGGCAGCGCGGCCGGCAGCAGGACCAGCCAGGCCTGGGGCCAGCGCCACAGCACCGCCGCATAGATGGCGAGGCCGAGCCCGAGCCAGGCCGGCAGCAGCGGATAGAGCGCGATCCCCGCGACCGCCGCGGCCGCCGGCAGCAGCGCCAGCCCGTGCTGCCACCGATGCCCGGAGTCGCCGGCGGACGTCGCACGGCGTTCCGCCGCGCCGGAGGGCGGCGGCGCCGCGCCGAACCGCGCCACCGCCGGCGCGCGCCCGATCCAGGCCCAGCCGAGCGTCAGCAGCAGATGGGCAAAGCCCGCGGCCGCGGCGGCGATCAGCACGTTGGTCGGATCGGCCCGCAGGTCGCCCTTGAACAGGCGCGCGCCCTCGAACACGGTCGCGAGCAGCGCCGCCAGCACGGCGGCCGCCGGCGCTCCGGCGGCGACCGGCGCGGCACCGGTCGATTCCGCCCGCCGCCACAGCCACAGCAGCGCACCGACCGGCGCGTACATGGCGACGTGGCTGACGGCGCTGATCATGGCGACCGCTTCGGTCGTGAAGTAGTGGTAGTAGAAGGGTATGAAGCTGATCCCCGCGAGCTTGGCGCCGGCGGCGTCGAGCTCGAGCCAGCCGCCCGAGGCGAGATCGTTGACCACGACCAGGAAGACGAGATAGGGCGGCACGGCGAACGGCGCCAGCACGCGCAACCGCCGGCGCAGGCGCGGGAGATCGGCGCGCCGCAGCACGATCAGGGCGACCGCACCCAGCCCGGCACCGACCGCGCGGGCGAGCACCGAGACCAGTTCGCTGACGCCGCTCAGCAGCAGCGCCTGCAAGCCCTCGATCACCAGGCCGATCAGCAGGCCCGCCACGACGGCGCGGACGATCCCGCCGAGCGGCCCGCGGCCACCACGGGCCAGGAAGACGCCGACCGGCATCATCGCCACGACGGCGGCGCCGAGCGCCGCCATGACGTGGAAGATCGACCGGTCGGCGCCGGGCAGCACCCAGAGCTGGGCCGCGCTCAGCGCCAGCCGGCTGTGCAGCTCGTCCCGGTCGATCACGAAATCATACGGAAACAGGGTCAGCGCGAGATAGCCGAGGACATAGAGGCCGACGACGACGCGGAGCGCCGGCCGGCCGCCGCGCGACACCACGGCCAGCGCGGCCGCGCTGCGCGGCGCCGCTAGCAGGCCGGCGACGGCGCCCAGCACGGCGCCGATGGCCTCGGCGGCGAGATCGTTGAGCGACACGGTGCGCGGCGCGAAGAACACCTGGGCGAACTCGACGCCGACCGCCAGGACGAGACAGAGCGCCACGGCGGCGATCGCCGCCAGTCCGCGAAGGCCGGCCGGCGCCCGCCCGCCCGGCGACGCGGCGAGCAGGAACCCGAGCGGCAGGTAGGCGACGAGATTGGCGATCCAGTCGGCCCGGGATTCCGGCCCGAGGACCAGGAACTCGATGTGCTGGAACCGCCGCCATGCCTCGGCCCAGTCGAGCGGCTGGAGCGCGAACGGCACCAGGCTGGCGTAGACGACGAGCAAGCCATAGGCAAGCGACGCCGTCAGGAACAGCACGGCGTGGCGATCGCCCGTACCGCCCCCGTGCGCAAGGCCCGCTTCGGAGCTCCGTCGGCCCTCGAGGATCATCAGTCGGATGCCGGCACGGCACCATGGGCCGGAAGCTTCACAGCGCCCCCAGGTCCAGCCGCAACGCCCAGACGACGGGGGGTGCGCGCCAGTCGCCGGTCACCACCAGGAACACCCCATGCCGGTCGTCGTAGACCATGTCGTAGTTCATGCCCGTCAGCGCCGGACCGTCGTCGTTCGGCAGCACCGTATAGCGATTCTGTCCGGGGTCGTAAACGCAGGTAACGCCTTGAGGGATCAACAGGAACACGCCCGCGCGCTGGTCGAAGGCGACGGGGAACGCCTGCCCTGCCGGACAGTCGTCGCCATCCGGCAGACGCTCTTCCCAGCGCCCCACCTTGGCGGTGCCGGATGGCGGGCGGTACACCCACACTTTGCGTGAATCGCCGTAGTCGCCGAACACCGCGAGACCCCCCTCGCGATCGTCGTATGCCATGCTGAAGTGAATCTCGTGCTTGGCGCCCGCCACCTCCCGCCACCCCTTGCGGTCCGGCCCAAGCTCGAACACGCCGGCAGTAAAGCTGCCGTTGCCGCCATAGGCGACCACTACGTCGCGCTTCGAATCGTATGCCGATGCGCCGGCGAAGATGCTCGGCACCGGCCTGCCGCCGCTGTCGAAAATGCGCCACCGGTGATCCGCCAGGCCGTAGATCCAAATCGGATTCACGCGCGCCTCGGGAACCTTGTCGGCAATCGGGTTGTGGGCCGGCACCGCCGTCACGATCAGGGCATCGAGCGACGGGTCGTAGACCACGTTGTCGAACGTATGCATCGCCCAGGGCAGCGGCCGGTCGGGCGGTCCGGATATCCGGTTGCCTTGGGCGTCCGCGCGATACGTCGCCGGGTCGGCCGGCGGATAGTGCGTGGTCCAGGTCTTGGTCGCCGGATCGAATTCGTGCACCGAGTTGTCCCAGCTGTCGCCGTGGGTGTCGGAGCCGAACAGCAGCAGGGTGCCGCGTCTCGAATCGTAGGCGCTGCCTGCATGCCCCTGCCTGCGCCAGGTCAGATCCGCCTGGGCATGGAACACCACCCAGCGATTGGCCGGCAGGTTCGCCAGTTCGGCGGTCCCCGGCGCCTCCGACTGGGCCAGCTGGATGCCGCCGAGGCTGTCCGCGGCCGCAGCCGCCCGGTTCCAAGACAGCAGGATCAGCAACAAGCAGGCGAAACGTCCGATCATCGATGGGTCCTCCGCCGCGTGGGCCTGATTGATGGCCGCCGGACGAATGGGAGACTGGGAGACTGGAAACCGCGACCGATGACCCGCGGAGTTCGGGCTGGTCGGGCCCTCGGCCGACTGGCAATTTGCTACATTGTATTAGCAAATGGCGGCGACAATCTGCTGGAAACGGGCAGTCCGGCACCGGCGCGACTGCGGCCGATCGCGCGCTGCCGGTCCGCCACATCGGGCGCCGGCCCGGATTTCCGGCCTGCCGGCGACAGGCGCCCCCGAAGGAGCTTGGACTTGAGGAGCTTGGACTTGAGGAGCTTGGACTTGAGCAACTTGTACGAGGTCTTCCGCCGCGTCACTTCGGTCGCTCTCGTCGCGGCATTCTGCGGGCTGCCGCTGGCGGCGGCCAGTTCCGGTGCCGCCGCCGACGAGCAGGAGAGCCTGACCCGGGCGCTCGAGTACCTGCAGCAGGGCAACAGCGGAGCGGCCATCGTCGAGCTCAAGAACGCGGTCCAGGCCAATCCGGCGAGCGCGCCGGCGCGCGCCATGCTCGGCGAGGTCTATCTGCGGACCGGCGACGTGGACAGCGCCATCAAGGAACTGGAGCGCGCCCGCGACCTCGGCCAGGGCGACGACCGGACACGCCTGCTGCTGGCCGAGGCGCGCCTGCAGATCGCCGACTATCAAGCGGTCATCAACGAAATCGGCACCGACCAGCCGATGCCCGACGACTTGGGTGCCGGGCTGGTCGCCGCCCGCGGCCAGGCGCTGTTCGGGCTCGGCCGCTTCGACGAGGCGCAGGCAGCCCTCGAGCAGGTGGTGTTGAGCCACCCGATCGCCGCCGCCTATGCCGGCCTGGCGCGGCTCGCGCTCTATCGGGGCGATGCCGCCGCCGCCGGCCGCCAGGTCGCTGCCGGCCTCGGCCGGTTCCCGGACGACGCGCAGCTCCAGCTGATGCGGGCCGAACAGTTCATGCAGGCGCGCGACTTCGAGGCCGCCCGCGCGGCCTTCGAGAAGCTGAGCGGAGACGGGCCGGCGGATTTCATCGCCAGCGTCGGACTGGCGCGGGCCGAGCTGGCGCTCGGCCGCACCGAGGCCGCCCGGGTGGTGATCGACGACCTCTACGAGCAGCAGCCCGGCAACGTCGCGATCACCCTGCTGCGCGGCGCCGCCGCCCTGCAGGCCCGCGACTACATCGCGGCGCAGCAGGACGCCAATGCCGTGCGCACCGTGGATCCGGACAATGCCGCGGCGCTCTACATCGAAGGCGCGGCCGGCTACGGGCTCGAGCAGTACGAGCAGGCGCTGAAGGCGCTGGTGCGCTATTTCGCGCTGGTGCCGGGCGACATCACCGGACGCAAGCTGCTGGCCGCGACCCAGGTCCGGATGGGCGACGCCGAGGGCGCGCGCAAGACCCTCGGCACCGACATCGACGCCGCCGATCCCGAGTACCTGGCGCTGCTCAGCACCGCCACCGCGCTGACCGGCGACTTCACGGCCGGCCTCGCCTATCTGGAGAAGGCGGTCGCGGGGTCGCCGGAGGACGCGCGGCTGCGCGCCCAGCTCGGCATGCTGCGGATCGCCGCCGGCGATGCCTCCCAGGGCCGAGCCGATCTCGAACAGGCGGTCGGCATCGATCCGAGCCTTGCCGACGATCCGCGCTATGACCGCGCCGAGATCCTGTTGATCCAGGGCTACCTGAACGAGCGCAAGTTCGACGACGCCCTGGTCGCCATCGGGAAGTGGCGCGAGAAGCATCCCGACGACGCCACCGGCCTGGTGATGGAAGGCGTTGCCCATGCCGGAAAGGGCGACGAGGCCAAGGGCCGGGAAGCCTTCACCAAGGCGCTCGAGCTGCGCCCCGGCGCGGCCGACGCCAGCGCCAACCTGGCGATCCTGGACGTCCGCGCCAACCAGCCCGAGGCGGCCGAAAGGGTGCTGGCGCAGGTGCTCGACCACCACCCCGACGATCTGCGCACCCTGGTGCTTCTGGCCCAGCTGAGCGAGCGCACCGGCGAGCGCGACAAGACCCGGAAATGGCTCGAGCGGGCGGTCGCGGCCCATCCCGACAACCTGCCGACCCGGGTCTTCCTGAGCCGGCTCTATTTCGAGCTCCAGAAGCCGCAGGAAGCGCTCGACACGGTTGCTCCGGTGCTGCTCCAGCAGCCGGACAACATCGCGGCGCTCGAGGTCCAGGCCCGCGCCCAGCTGCAGACCGGGCGGCTCGCCGACGCCGTCGCGTCGTACCGGCGGGTGATCGCCCTGGCGCCCGGCTCGGCGCAGGCGCAGTTCGAGCTGGCCCAGGCCCAGGCCGCGCAAGGCGACCTGGCGGGATCGCGCGCCGCGGCCGAGTCCGCAGTGGGGGCCGATCCCGACCTGGTCGCCGCCCGGGTCCTGCTGACCCGGCTGCAGCTGCGCCAGAACGACGCCGCCGCCGCCGAGGCGCAGATCGCCACGCTGCAGCAGACCCATCCGGAGCTGCCTGAAATCACCGAGCTGCGCGGCGATCTGGCGATGGTCCAGGGCGACCCGAGGGCCGCGGCGGCCTTGTTCCAGGAGGCGCGCAAGTCCCAGGACGTCTCGCGCCTGGCGATCGCCCAGGCGCGGGCCCAGGCGGCCAGCGGCGACCGCGCCGGCGCCACCGGCACGCTCGAGACCTGGGTCAGCGCCAATCCGTCCGACTCCAGCGCCCGCTACGAGCTGGTCAGGCTGTACGCCGCCGCCGGTCGCAAGGCCGACGTCGAGGCCGCCCTGCGGGCGATCATCGACTGGCAGCCGGACAGCTGGGTCGCCCGCAACGATCTCGCCTGGATGCTGTACGAGAAGGGCGAATTGTCCTCGGCCCAGCCGCTGGCCGAGCGCGCCCTCGAGCTGGCGCCGGACAACCCGGCGGTCATGGACACCCTGGGCGTGATCCTGCTGGAGCGGGACGAGACCGAGAAGGCCACCGCGCTGATCCGGCGCGCCAGCGAGGGCCTGCCGGACAACGCCGAGATCAGCCTGCATCTGGCCGAGGCCTACGCCAAGGGCAACCGCAAGGATCTGGCGCGGCAGGTGCTGACGGCGCTGCTGGGCAGGCAAGCGAACTTCCCGGGGCGCGACCGCGCCCAGGCGCTGCTGGCCGAACTCGGCGGCTGAGCGGCCGGGCGGACCCCGGGGGTCCCGGCCGCACGCGTCGCCGGGGGCCGGCCGGGCTGGATCAGGCGACCGCCAGCGCGTCGTCTGCCACGGAAATCGCTGCGGGTGCGACCGCCCGCGGGGAACTGGCGGCGGGCGCGACCGCCCGCGGGGGCCGCGACGCCTGGCCCGACGGGACGGCGACCAGAATCGGCCGCGGCGCCAGGCGCCCCGCGTCGGTAATGACTTCCCAGACATCGGGCCGGCGCGCCCGCACCCCGTCCAGCAGCATCGCCAGGTCGGCATGGCAGGGCTGCCGCCGCCCATGATGCTCGACCAGCGGGCCGACGGCATGGAACTTCAGGCCGAGGATCGCCAGGAAGCGCAGCAATGCCGGCTCGACCACCAGGCACCAGTGACTGACGCCGTTGTCGATGCTGGCTTCGACCAGGCTGCGGATGAGACCCAGGGTGGCGTAGCGGGCCAGCGTCGCGTCGGCGCCGCCGGCGGCGCGATGGCGCAGCTCCCGGGAGATGCAGAACCGCGATACCTCGGCCAGGCTCTGCACCGGCAACATCATGTCGAGGAACGGCACCAGTGGCCGGCACAGCCGCAGGAACGGCAGTCCGCCCGCGCCGTGTTCGATTTCCGGCAAGATCAGCCGCACGGCGCCGATGATGGCGTGGTCGCTGCGGCGCCGCAGCAGGGACTGGACGGCATGGCCGTCGAACTCGTCCCGTTCCAGGCCGTCGGGGTGGTCGGCGGCCCGTTCGAACGGATTCTCCCGGCAATACACCTGGTAGCGCAGGCGATGGGCCGCGAGGCGGCGCCGGGCGTTGTTCACCGGCAGCACCTGGTAGGTCCGTTCGTAGAGATCGTACAGACGTTCTCGTCCGGATCGCGGGGCGGTCGTCCGCCCGGCTAGTGCCGGGCCGGCGCTCTCGAGGCCGACGATTTCGCCGGACGGCGCAGGGTCGGCCGAATCCGGGGCGGGCGATGCCGTGATTTCCGAGACGAGATCCAATCCAGGCTCCTTTCCGTCGGGATCGGCCAGGCGCATCGGCGGAGCCTTGCCGGGGCGCCGGCGGCGGAGCGGGGACTCCGCCGGGCGTTGGCCCGCAGCAGTGCCGAATTTCAGCCTGGGTTCCCCCTTCGTTCGCGCCTTCCGGACCGTCCGGGGCGCTTGTTCGTGGTCCTTATCGCGCTGGCAAGGTTACGCAATCTTGCTGAATCATCCCTTTCCCTGGGTTGACAAAGCAGGGGCAAATTTGTGGCTACGCCCGGGGATTTTTCGGGCGCGATGTCACAGGTGATTGAAAGTCCAGTGGAATGCGGACCAGCGCCCGCGACGTCCTGCCGCCCCCCGCCAGAAACGAGATTGGCCCTGGAACAAATCTAGCGCCGGGAGCATGGCGCCGGTCATGAAGAAGCAGTGCTGGGGCATGAAGAAGCTGTAATGCGGCCGCGCGGGCGCGGATCGGGCAGAGCAGCCCGCCGCGATGCCCTCTGGCCGACCGGCGGCCGACCGGCCGCCGCCCGGCGCCGGCGACGCCGCGCGGTCGTCGACGCGCGCGCATTGGAACCCCCGGGGACGAGGTGGTAAAGTCGCCGCCGGATGCTTGAGCCCGCTTGACGCTGGCCGTGCCGGCGTCACCCCGCGGGCGGGAACCGGCGGCAGGGCCGCGCAAGCACGCGCAATCGAGGGAATGGATGATGCTGCACATGGCAAGAAGTCGTGTTCTCTGGGCCTGTCTCGGGCTTGCGGTCGTGCTGTCGGCCTGCGACGGGAGCCCCGAGGCGCAGGCGAATGCGCGCCTCGAGAAGGCGCAGGAATACGCGCTCGCCGGCGACACCGCTGCTGCCATCATCGAGCTCAAGAGCGCGCTCACAGACGTTCCCGACAACGCCAATGCGCGCGCCCTGCTGGGCGAGCTGTATTTCCGCAGCGGCGATCCCGTGAGTGCGATCAAGGAGCTGCTGCGCGCCCGCGAACAGGGACAGCAGGACGACAAGCTCCGGCTCCTGCTCGCCGAGGCCCGGCTGCAGACGGGCGAGTATCAGGCCATTCTCGACGACGTTGCCGCCGATCAGGCGATGGCGGATGACATCGGCGCCGGATTGATGGCGGCACGCGGCCAGGCGCAGTTCTCACTTGGCCAATTCGACGAGGCAAAGACGACTCTGGAAAAGGTAGTCGCCTCCCGTCCGATCCCGGCCTCCTACGCCGGCCTCGCCCGCATCGCCTTGTTTCGCGGTGACCCTGCAAAGGCCGGGCAGTACGTCGATGAGGGTCTTGGCAAATACCCCAACGACGACTCGCTCAAACTCCTGCACGGCGATCAGCAGATGCAGGCACAGCAGTTCGAGGCGGCACGGACAACTTTCGATGAGCTGGCGAAGGCCGATCCCAATAACCTGATGGCCGGGATCGGCCTCGCGCGGGCCGAGCTGGCGCTCGGACGAACCGAACCGGCCCGCGTGGTGATCGACGACCTCCTGGAGAAAAACCCGCAAAATCCTGGCGTCGTTCTGCTGCGAAGCATCGCCGCACTGCAGGCGCATGACTTCACCGCCGCACAGCAGGACGCAAATGCAGTGCGGGCGGTCGACGAGGCCAACCCGACGGCGCTCTACATCGCCGGCGCGTCGAGCTACGCGCTCGAACAATACGAGCAGGCGCTGCGCGCCCTGGCCCGATATGTTGCGGTTGCACCGAACGACCCTGCGGGTCGCAAGCTTCTGGCCGCGACCCAGGTGAGGATGGGCGACCCCGGCGCAGCCCGGCGTACACTGGGTGACGATGTCGGTGAGAAGGACCCGCAATACCTCGCCTTGATGAGCACGGTCTCGGCGCTCAGTGGCGATATCGGTTCGGGCATGGAGTACCTGGAAAGGGCGATCCTGCAGTCGCCGGACGACGCCCGTCTGCGCGCGCGACTCGGATTGTTGCGCGTTGCCACCGGGGATCTGACACAGGGCGCAAGCGATCTGGATCAGGCGCTCGGGATCGATCCAAGTATCGCCGATGATCCCAACTACGACCGCGGGCAGATCGTTTTAATTCAGCGATATCTGTTGGAAGGCAAGTTCGATGAGGCCATGGCTGCAATCGAACAATGGAAAGGGCAGCACCCGAACGATTCCACTGGTTTCGTGTTGGAAGGTGTCGCCCGTGCCAACAAGGGTGACAGGGACGCCGCGCGCGCGGCCTTTGGCAAGGCGCTAGAGCTGCGTCCCGGTGCGCCCGACGCCAGTGCAAACCTGGCAATTCTCGAGCTGCAAGCCGGTAATCCCAAGGGCGCTGAACTCATCCTGGAGCAGGCGCTCGGCTATCACCCCGATAACCTGAAGACGCTGCTTCTCCTGGCGCAACTGTCCGCACAAACCAATGATGTTCAGAAGACTCGAGGCTGGTTGGAACGTGCCGTGACGGCGCATCCCGACAGCCTGGAGACGCGGATGTACCTCGCGCGCCTCTATTTCGATCTTCGTGAACCGGATAAGTCACTTGAGATGGTTGACCCGGTCGTGGCGGCCATGCCCGACAATCCCGCCGCGCTCGAGGTAAAGGCGCGTGCGGAAATGGAGACCGGTCGGCTTGATGATGCCGTTGCGACCTACCAATCCCTCATCAAGCTGGCACCAAACGCCGCGCAGCCGAAATACGAGTTGTCACAAGCCTACATGGCCCTCGGAAAGCTCGACGAGGCACGCGCCGCTGCCGAGGCCGCCGTCGCTGCCGATTCCAGGCACGCGGCAGCCAGGTTGTTGCTCGCGCGCATCTTGCTGCGCCAGGAAGACGCCGCAAGCGCCGAGAGCGTGGTGGCCGACTTGGTGAAAGAGTTTCCGAACGCCGCCGACGTCAAGGAGATCGAAGCCGACCTAGCCATGCTGAAGAACGATCCGCAGCGCGCCCTTGTCCTCTATCGGGATGCGCGCAAAATCGCCGACAGCCGCCGCCTTGCCGCGGCGGAGGCGCGAGCGCTTGCGGAGAGCGGCGATCAGCAGGCTGCGGCTGCGACGCTCGAACAATGGATTGAGCGCAATCCACGCGACACGGCGGCGCGTCTGGAACTCAACCGCTACTATCAGGCGGCGGACCGCACCGCCGATGCCGAGGCAAATCTCCGAGCGATCATCGACTATGAGCCCGACAACGCGCTGGCTCGCAACGACCTCGCGTGGATGCTCTACCAAGCAGGCGATCTGGCGGCGGCGTTGCCGGAGGCGGAGCGCGCCCTGAAAGCGGCCCCCGAAAGCCCGGTCGTCATGGACACGCTCGGTGTCATCCTGTTGGATCTAGGAGAGGTCAAGCGCTCGATTGGTCTCCTCCGTCGTGCCAACGACAGCGCACCAGACAATCCAAGCATCGGGTTTCATCTGGCACGGGCGTACGCCCTGGGTGACGACCAGAAGCAGGCCCGCGACATGCTTGCCGCGCTGCTCGAAAAGCACCCGTCCTTCGCCGAGCGCGAGCAGGCCGCGACCCTCCTGGCGCAACTCGGCGGATGAAGGTTCCCGGCACGGTGACTCGCAGCGGGTTCCCGGCTCGCGATCGCCCCCTACTCGCGATCGGCGGGTCCAATCACCTGCGAACTGCCGGCGCAATCACTGCCACACCGGATTGGATCCAAATTAAGTCCAGATGGTGAGACCTGTCGGGATTTCTTACAGGTCATTCCTGGATGCCAGGCGTTTCGAACGTGAATTAAGATATTTCAATGACTTAAAAACTTGGCACGCAGCTTGCTTAGTTAACTGCGAGTATCGTGTTCCCATAGCGTGATTCTCTCGAAGAAGCAGTTTTCGAGGAGAGTCTTGCAGGCAAGGGAGCCGAGGTAAGGAAGTCAAGGAGGCAATGAAATGAAGCTATTTACGGGTCTCATGGCCGCTGGAGCGGTCGGGCTGTCGGTGGCGTTTACAGCGCCGGCCGGTGCCGTGTCATTCGGCGAGAATTTCTCGATCGACCAGACCTGCGGTGCAGTCAGCCCGTGCTCCGAAGGCGGTGGCACGATCAACAACGTCGACCGGGTCAATTTCGGCTACTCGGCCGTGATCGATCAGACCAATGACGGCAGCAATGGCGGCTTTCTCGATGGCGACTCCTTTGTTGAGAAGGGTTTCGCCACCTGGACCGGTTACTTGGACGATTCGAACAACCCTGTCGCGGGCTCGTTCATCAACGCGGACTATCAGGTCTACATGGTCTTCACGGCGACCGGCACCGCGGCGGTCGATGGTGGCGGCGGCATCCTGGCAACCTTCCAGACCTTCACTATCGATATTTATGTCAGTGACAACACCGACACCGCCCTGTCGCTTCCTGCCACCACCGCGGGTCCCGTCCTGAATGGTGGGCTCGCCATCGGCGGCGGTGCAGGCGTCAATGCAGACGACAGCCTGATTGCGACGGCCACCCTGCTGTCGGCCGGCGAGGCGCACCTATTCGGCGGCCTGGCGAACGGCGATTTCGAGATCATCGTTTCCGATCTCGGGCTGAGCTTGTTCGGCATGGACTTCCTGACCAGTCCCGATCCCTTTTACAACATCATGAACTTCGCGGGCGTGACGACGATCGTGAGCGGCGCAGTTGCGACGGCGCCATTCACCGCGACGGCGCAGGGTTCGGGTGACTTGTACTTCACCATCCCCGAGCCGGGTACGCTCGGGCTGCTGGGCGCTGGCCTGCTCGGCGCGGCGGCGTTCCTGCGGCGGCGCAAGGCGGCGAAGGCGGCCTGATAATCAGGCTAAGCTTAGCCTCCTTTTTCCGACGCGCTTAGCCTCCTCCTTCCCACGCTCCCCCGGCCCAGGCCGGGGGAGCGTTCGTTTGTCTGCATCGCCCCGATCCTGCCGTCGAAATCCACGCCGACGCCGGCGATGGTCGGCAGAGCCGTCCCGATCGCGGGGCCGTGTTGGCATTCAGTTCTCTCTTGTTTTCCACCAGCTCCTGGGAACGCGGGCGGCCACGCTCGTCGGCCGATCAGTCTCCGGTCGGCCCGACCAGCAGTTCCTCGAGCGGCCTCCGGACCGAGCGCGGGCCGGTCCGCCGCGAGGCGGGGACGCCGAGCCGGCCGCGGCACACCAGCGTCTCGGGATCGCCCGGCACGCTCGCGGCCAGCGCCTCGGCCAGTTCCCTGGCCTGGCCCCGGATGCCGGGATCGGCCGTGAACTCTGCCCCGTGGCGGCCGTAGAACCCGAAGATCAACGCCGCCATCGCCGGCTGCAGCGCCAGGCCCAGCTCGGTCGCGGTCAGCCAGAAGCGCTGCAGGCCCTGGCCGGCCCGCAGCAGCGCCTCGGTCTTGCTGCCACCGCTCTGGCCGGCGCCTCCCCCGTCCCGCCAGAAAATCGAGAAATGCGCGGCGCAGGCCATGCCGGGGCGGTAGTCCATCTGCCGGCGGGCCATGAAGGTTCCGCCGGGCAGCCGGTTCATCAGGTGGCTGCGGCGCCAGTCCTTCATCGCCCAGCGCATGATCCCAAGGGTCGGCGCGTCGAGGCCGATGGCGCCGGCCGGAATCCCGGTCGGGCTGTGCGCGCGCTCCCAGTCGATGATCCGCTGGTGGATCCGGAAGGCCTCGGGGATCCTGAGGCGGATGTCGGTGGCGAGGCCGTTGATGCGGGCCGCCTGGCGGCGCTCGGCGTCGCCTTCGTGCCAGATCACCTGGAACTCGTTCCCGAGCGCGGCGGCCAGATGATGTTTCTGCGCCGGGGTCAGCGGCGTGGTGCGGTAGGGCCGGCGGTCGACCGAGCGCAGATGGACGAAGGGCAGCAGCGGGTCGGGGCTGACGCCCGGCGCCTTGGCCAGCTCGACCTCGATGCGGTGGACATGGCCGTCGCTGCCGGCATGGCGCCACCACAGCATCCGGCCATGGCGCGAGGCGGCGATCTTCATGGTCTCCAGCAGCATGCCGCCGGACAACAGGGTCGGCCGGCCGCCGTCATAGTCGTAGACGTCGTCGGCGGCCTGGTCGCGCAAGAACACGGTCAGCCGGTCCTCGCCTGATATCTCGAAGCGCCAGGGCTGGGTGTTGTCGCCCGAGGGCGCCCAGCGCGCGAGGTCGAGGATCTGCTCGATCTCAGGGCCGGTCTCGCGCGCCGGCGGTTGCCAGGACTGGCGCGACAGCGCCGCGAAGCCCTTGTAGGCGGCCTCGAGCTTGAGGCGCTGCAGCCAGCCGGCATTGCCGTGGCGCAGCCGGCCGCGCACCCATTTGCCGCGATAGGCGTCGAACTGATGGAACCACGGCGCCGCCTTGACCGGCCCGCGGTCGAGCAGGACCTTGACCGCCTCGACCCCGGTCACCCCGGCGCAGAGCTGGCAGGCGGTGATCGAGGATGGCCCGCGCTGGCCGGCCAGATCGAGCCGGGACGGGTCCATGAGATAGCTCCGCTGCAGCCCCCTGGGCACCAGACCCATGAAGAAATTGGCGTATTGCCGCTCCCGCGGCAGGCCGGCGAGGCGGAAGTACTGTTCGAAGCTCATCTGCCCCGGCATGAACACCAGGAAGGCGGTGCCCATGCCGAGCGGCGCCGCGGTGATCGCGGGAATGCCGCGCTCGGCGCAGCGCGCGAACACCCTCGCCCGGATGTCGAGCACGAAGAAGTCGAAGCCGTCGACGAACAGGTCGACGCCATCGAGGAAGGCGTCGATGTTGGCCTCGTCGATGCCGTCGGGGAAGCTGCGGATGTCGAGCTCGGGGTTGATGTCCCGGGCCATTCCGGCGAGCACCTCGACCTTGGGCCGGCCGATCGTGCCCATGGTGGCGCCGACCTGGCGGTTGAAATTGGCAAGCTCGAAGCGGTCGAGATCGGCGATTGAGAAGGCGCCGATTCCGAGCCGGGCCAGGGTCAGCAGATGCACGCCGCCGACCCCGCCCATGCCGGCGATGGCGACCCGCTTGCCCCTCAGGCTCAGCTGCTCCCACTCGGTGATCCAGCCGATGTTGCGGCTGAACGCCTCGCCATAGTCGAAGCCGGCCGGCGGCGCGCCGTCCTGCCGGCCGTAGGGCGGGCTCGCGGGCTTAGATGCGGCGGGCGGCGTGATGGGAATTCTCCAGTTCGAGCAGCGTGTCCCAGTGGCGGCCGCGATCGGTCAGCACCTCCCAGACGTCGGGGCGCTCGCGCGCGACCCGCGCCAGCAGGACCGACAGCCTGATGAAGCAGGGCTGGCGCCGCCCGTGATAGTCGACCAGCGGCCCGATCGGATCGAAATAGACCCCGAGGCGGGACAGGAGGCGCAGCAGCGTCGGCTCCATGACCGCGCACCAGTAGATCACCCGATGCTCCAGGCTCATGCGCACCAGGGATTCGATGAGCCCGAGCGTCATGTGGGGAAGCACCCGGCGTTCCTCGCCGTCGCCGCGCTTCTCCGGCTCGTGCTCGTCGGGATAGAGGCCGTCCGTGCGCCGCTTGCGGAACCCCTTGGAAATGCTGAAGCGCGAGACCTCCGCCATGCGCAGCACCGGGAACGCCTTGCGGTCGCGCAGCATCGGCTCGTGGCAGACCCGCTGCAGCGCGAAGCTGTCGTCGAGCGCGTCCGGCAGCGGCAGCACCAGGCGCACGGTGCCGGCGACCGCTTCGGTCGGCCGGTGAATCAGCAGGCTGTGGACCGAATGGGCGTCGTAGGCGTCGGATTCCTCCTCGCCCGGGTTGTCGGCCGGGTCCTCGAACGGGTTCTCGACACAGTAGACTTGGTAGCGCAGGCGGAACGCCTCGCGGCGCAGTTCCGGCGTGCTGGCCGGGACCGCCCTGAACCAGCGCTCGTACAGGTCGACGAGCTGTCCCTCGCCGGGCCCCGCGCCGGCAAGCCGGCCTGCGGGATTGGCGCCGGGCGCCGTCAGCTCCGCCGGCTGAACTCCAATCTCGGCCGATCGCCGGTCAAGGGATGTCCGATCGCTGCTCATCGCGAATCCTTCGACGTGTCGGCGGCCGAAGCCCGCCGCGGCATCGCAGCGCGAGCGAGTTCAGGACCCGACGCCCGGTCGAAGACGCTCTTCGACCCTCATTCGCCATCCTCGGCGGGCAGTCTAAAGGACTCCTTAACCCGCATGGTTCTCAGATCCTTGACGGCCCGGCGCGGCGGGCGATCCCGGGCGCGGACGGGCCGGCGGCACCGGCTCGGCCTCGGTCGGGACGCGCATGCGGAACAGGCCGCGCTGGTCGGCGATCCTCGGGGGCTTGTCGTTGCGTATGGCCCAGACCACGATCCATATGATCGAGATCCCGACCATCAAGACCGCCACATCTTCCATCGTCTGTTCCCTCGCGCCGGCGGATGCCGTCCGCCGGGCGCCGCCTGTTCGCCTCAAGTTAGCACCATTCGCGCGGGCTGGTGAGACCACCGCCGGCCCAGGGCGCGCGGGTGGTCTGTCGGAACTGCTAACATGTGTCGGGCGCGGCGGCGATTCGGATCCGACAAGCTGTTGATATGTAATCACTCCTCATGTTGGTATGAAATATGCTTGAGATTGGTGGGGGCATTCGCGCGTCGGGCGCCGGCGCGCGCTTCGGTCAGCCTCGCGAGAGCGTGGCACCCAGCGACGGATCGATAGTCGAATTGATCAGAACCGCTGAAGTGACGAACGAGATGGATTCGGAGCTTGCTGTCGAACTGGCCGAGCGATGGCTCGGGCCGATTCGGGCTGCCGACTGGGCCGGCCGGTTGTCGCTGCTGAACGACGTCCACGATCACCTGCGCGAGGAGATCCCGGATTTCGACAGGTTCTGCGACGTGTTCCCGCAATTCATCGCCGAGCTGATCCGGCGCATCGCCGATCCGACCGTGCGCTCGTCGGACCAGGCCCATATCTTTGCCAATTCGGCGGACGAGCGGCATCGCCAGGCCGCCGCCGCCTGGTTCGCCGAACAGAGCCGGCGCGACCGCCGCTGACCGCCGGCCCGACCGCCACCGAAGCGGGCGGGCGGGGAACCGCGCCAGACGCCGACGGGCGTCAGTCGTGCGGGCGCCGGGCGACCAGCTTGCGCAGCAGATGGCGGGCCAGCAGGAGCGGCGGCATGCGGCGCCAGTGCGACCGCACATAGAGCAGCCAGTCCGCCAGCCGGGCGCCCGCGCGACCGCGATGCGACAGCAGCGCCCGCACCACCAGCCCGTCCATGACCGCGAGCAGCGGCCGGCGCGGCGCCCAGCGCGCGGCCGCCGCCCGGACCGGATCCGGAATCGGCGTGCCGAGCAGCATCCCGGGATAGCGCAAGCCATAGAACAGCACGCGGCCGGCGCCGAATTCCCCGGCCCGCGCCAGCAGCGCGTCCCAGAACCCCGGCTCGGCGCCGAAATGCCTGAGCAGGCCGTCGATGTCGACGAGATCGCGCAGCCCGGCGCCGATATTGCCCTCGTGGAACAGATGGATGATGGCGTGGAGCGTCAGATCGGCAGGCGCCAGGGTGAACAGACCGCTGACCCCGGTCGGCCGCACGCCCGGCCACAGCCGGTCGCCGGCGATGGCGATTCGGCTGGTCGGCGGCGCGATGGTGTGGTGCACGTCGACCACCGTGCCGCGGCTGCGGTGCTGCAGCGGCGGCAGCTCGTGCATGTAGAGTCGATAATAGCGCTGGTCGTAGGCATCCAGCGCCGCCGACTCCCAGCCATGGGCGCGCAGGCTGGCCTCGACCGCGTCGAGCGCCGGGCGCTCGACCAGAATGTCGATGTCGCCGGTCAGCCGACCGCGGCTCGACGGCAGTCCGAGCAGCTCGTACGCGGCCCCCTTGAGCAGAACCGCCGGCGCACCGCAATCCATCAGCGCGCGGCGCACCCGGCTGGTCTCCCAGCGCAGCATGGTCTCGTACTGGTCGGCGCCGCGGCGGCCGGCGATCAGCGCGTCGCGGGCCGATGGAATCAGGCGGTCGAGCAGCCCCGTCGCCTCGGCCCGGGCCGCCAGCGTGCCGATCAAGCCGGTCCGGCGGGCCGCGATCAGCAGCGGGTACCAGTCGCGGGCCGCCAGGCCGGCGAGCGCCTCGGGCGCGCGCAGCACCGCGAGCAGCGTGTCAGGAGGCATCGGCGATCGCCGCGGGCCGGGGGGCGGCCTCCGCCTCGAGTGAGTCGATGGCCTGCAGCCCCTGCTCCAGGCTGCCGAAACTCAGGCGATAGGCGGCGCAGGTTTCGGCGAGGCCACGCACCGCCCTGAATCCCGCCTCGCCGGCGATCTCGTAGTTGATTGCATTGTCGTTGATCTCGACGAAGGCTTCGGTCGCCGTCAGGGGCTGCAGGGTCGGCGCGGCTTGGTCCTGGCGCCAAGCGGGAAAGACGATCCAGCGCGGCCGCGCCGGCTCGTGCTGCCGGCGGATGTCGACCGGCGGCGGCGCCGCGAGCGTGACATTGCCCTTGGGCGTGCCGCCGATCACCGCGCTGAAGCGCATGCCCGGCGTGGCGCCGCGGATCAATTCGATCGACTGGTTCTTGAGCGAGATCGGGCGCGGCATCGGCACCAGCAGACCGTCCTCGGGCCGCAGCAGCCCGAACTCGTCGGACAGCAGGCGCCAGCCGCGGCCGATCAGCGCCGCGCACAGCGTGCTCTTGCCGGAACCCGGGTCGCCCGGCATCAGCAGCGCCAGCCCGTCGCGCTCGACCGCCGCGGCGTGAATCATGACATAGCGATGCGCCGTGGTGGCGACGATCCAGTTGATCGTCCACTCGAGCGACGGCAGCGCGATCGGCAGGTCGAGGCTGCGGCCATGGAGCTGCCGGTCGGAATAGATCGCGAAGCCGCGCCGGAAACCGCCGCGCCAGTGCCGCTCCGACAGCACCGCGACTTCGCAGAACTGCGCGACTCTGTCGGTATCGGCGAGCGGATAGTCGGCGTAGAGCTGGTGGAGCGCGCGCGCCAATGCCGGCTCGCGGACCTTGAGCCGGACCGCGAACGGGCCGAAGGCCATGACGAGGCCGGCGCTGCGCAGCGCCCGGTCGAACTCGGCAAAGGACAGATCGCCGGCGTTCACGACCCTGCCGGCTCGATCAGACCCAGGGCATCGAACGTATTCAGGATTTCGTCGGCCAGCTGCGCCGCCGCGTCGCCACCGGCCGGCGGATCGAGCGCCGCGATGGTCCGGCCCAGCGCGGCCGCATCCAGGGGCGCACGCGGCGTCGCTTCGATCAGGAGCTTCAGTGCCGCCGCGGCCGTCGGATTGAGGACATGGGTCTGCCGGGAGCGGCGGTCATAGACCACGGCCCGGTCCAGGTCTTCCATCCACAAGAGTTCATGAGGGGCGGGAGCGAGCCAATGCTCCGAACCAGCGGTCATGCCCCACGCGGCCCGCGGCTCAATTGCCCGCAGCCCATCGCCGGAGTCCTAGATGTTCTTGAGCCCGAGCGAGGCCTTGCAGGCGACCGACAGATCCTTGGTCTGGATCTGCTTGCCCCACTTGTCGAAATTGCATCGCGTCCCGGACCCGATCCAGCCGCCTGTACCGCCACGCAGCGTCAACACCAGCGGGCCGGCCACGGCGCCGCCCTTCAATATCAGCCGCCGCCCCGGATTCTTCGGAGCGTTGCTGCCGGCGTCATCTTTGACGGTGTGAGGGTCCATACCTTAGCCCAATCGAAGCGGGCAGCCAGCCGACGGCCGCTGCCTCCCATCGGGGGATATGCTAGAAGTTTCACGTGCTCACGTCAACAATACCGATGGTTCCACAGAGCAGATTTTGCCCTCGATCGAAGTGACAGCGGTCACACTTAACAATGTTGTCATCATACGCTGATGTGATACTCGAAACGCCTCCAAGATTGATTAAGCTCAAGGCGACAGAACATGGTTAACAATGGAGTAATGGATTCTCCAGGCGGGGCGGTTGGTTTCCCCCGCACGCGCATTTCCTTGAAGCGACCGGGGCAACGGACCATTCATATCTACCGACACGGCGAGCGCTGTCCAGCGACTTCCGGACCGGCGGCCGACATGGCGCACTGCCTGCCTCGAGTTCTTCGATTCTCTGGCGGCGAAGTCGACGTGTCGCCGGCCAGGCGTGACGGCGCGCCACAGTTCGACCGGCCGGCGCGCTCATGAGCGCCCCCCCCCGAAGCGTTCACCTGATCGCCGGCGCGCGGCCCAATTTCATGAAGGTCGCGCCGCTGTATCACGAATTGCGGCGCCATGGCTGGTGCCGGCCGGTCCTCGTGCACACCGGGCAACACTATGACCCCGAGATGTCGGTGACCTTTTTCGAGGACCTGCAGCTTCCGGAGCCGGACATCCATCTCGGTGTCGGCAGCGGCAGCCACGCCGAGCAGACGGCGCGGGTGATGATCGCCTACGAGAAGGTCTGCGTGGAGCAGCGCCCGGACTGGGTGGTGGTGGTCGGCGACGTCAACTCGACCATGGCCTGCACCATCGCCGCCAAGAAGCTGTGCCTCAAGGTGGCGCATCTCGAGGCCGGCCTGCGCTCGCGCGACATGACGATGCCGGAAGAGATCAACCGGCTGCTCACCGACTCGATCAGCGACCTGCTGTGGACGCCGTCGCCCGACGCCGACGAGAATCTCCGGCACGAGGGCGTGGCGGCCGAGAAGATCGTGCGCGTCGGCAACATCATGCTGGACAGCTTCGAGATGCTGCGCGCGCGCATCGAGGCGCAGCGGACTGCCGCGAACCTCGGCCTCGACGGCCGGAACTACGGCGTGGTGACCATGCATCGCCCGGCCAATGTCGACGACAAGCCGACGCTGGCCAAGGTGGTCGACAGCCTGGCGCAGATCTCGCGCCGGCTGCCGCTGGTGTTCCCGACCCACCCGCGCACCCGTGCGCGGCTCGAGAGCTTCGGGCTCCTGGACCGGCTCGAAGCCGCCGCCGGCATCACGCTGACCCGTCCGATGGGATACGTCGCGTTCATGAGCCTGGTGCAGGGCGCCAGCCTCATCGTCACCGATTCCGGCGGCGTGCAGGAGGAAACCACCTATCTCGGGATTCCCTGCCTGACCGTACGCGACACCACCGAGCGCCCGATCACCGTGCAACAGGGCAGCAATCGCCTGATCCGCGTCGATCAGCTCGAAGGCGCGGTCGACACCGTGCTGGCCGGAGGCTGGCCGACCGGCAGCCGACCCGAACTCTGGGACGGCCGGACCGCCGGCCGCGTCGCCGCCAGTCTCGAGCAGGCGCTCGGGATCGTCAGGGCGGAAGTCTAGGACCGCCGCGGCTCAGCCGGCCGGCGGCGCCTCGAGTTCGACGAAGTAGGTGTCGACGCGCAGGCCGGGGAGCAGCCGGTCCGCCCGGTCGAGCTCGATCAGCACTTCCAGGATCTTGGTATCGGTCCGTTCCTTCGGCTCGTCGGTCCGCCGGGTCTTGCGGCCGAGCACCCGGCCGAGCTCGATCACCGTGCCCCAGAAGCGCTCGTCGCCGAACGCGGCCGCGCTGACATAGACGCGCTGGCCGAGGCTCACCCGGGCGATGTCACGCTCGTCGACATCGGCCCGGACATTCAGCCGCGACACGTCGCCGACCGTGACGATCGGCATCTCCACGCTGGTCAGGACGGTCTCCCCGCTGTGCCGATACTTGCGCAGCACCACGCCGTCGATCGGGCTGCGCACCAGGGATTTCTCCAGCATCGCCCGCGCCTCGTCGCCGGCAGCCCGGGCGTAGGCCAGCTCGGCTTCGGCGATGGCCACGTCCTCGGCGCGCGGCGGCTCGTCGATCAGCGCCTGACGCTGGATCTCCGCCTCGTGGCGCGCGCGCGCCATCAGGAACTCGCGTTCCGCCTCGTCGAACTGCTCGCGCGCGACGATCTTCTGATCGAGCAGACTGCGGCGACGCTCCATCACCGTCTGCGCGGTGCGCAAGGCCGCGGCGGTCTCGCGCACGGCCGCCGCCGCCTCGGCCCGTTCCTCGCCGCGCGCGCCGTTCTGCAGACGCTCGAGCTCGGCCTGGCGCCGGCGCAGCGTGGCCTCGGCCCGCGCCAGCGCTGCCACCAGTTCGGCATTCTCGGTGTTGGCGACGATCTGGCCGGCGCTGACCTGGTCGCCTTCGTCGACCGACACGACCTGCAGGCGGCCCGACAGCGACGCGCTGAGGCGGATTTCCTCGGAACGCGGCTCGACCCAGCCCGGCGCCGCCACCACCACGCTGTCGCCTTCCGGCGTGGTCAGCATGATGTCGACCGATGCCGAGTTGGTCCGGCTGTTGCTCATGAACACGAAGCCGACCACCGCGATCGCGGTGAGCAGCAGCAAGCCGAACCAGCGGACCATCGGTCGATCTCCTCAAGCGCTCGCCGGGGCGGATGCGCCGGCGCGCGGGGCGTCCGCCAGCGGGATCCGGCCGGCCGTCATCAGGTCGTCCTTCACCTCGCCGTCCTCCAGCCTGATGATGCGGTCGGCGAAGGGCAGCGCGCGATGGTCGTGGGTGACGATCAGCACGGTGCGTCCCTCGCGCCGCGCCAGATCCTGCAGCAGTTCGAAGATGCCGCGGCCGGCGGCCCAGTCGAGCGCCGCGGTCGGCTCGTCCGCCAGCACCAGATCGGGCGCCCCGGCCAGGGCGCGCGCGATCGCCACGCGCTGACACTGGCCGCCGCTCAGCTTCGACGGGAACCGCCCGGCGAGTTCCGCGATGCCGACCCGTTCCAGCAGCGCCCTGCTGGTCGCAGGCTGGTGGGCACGACGCACCGCCTTCAGGTCCAGCCCGACCTCGACGTTCTCGGTCGCCGTCAGATTGGGGAACAGATTGTGGCTCTGGAACACGAAGCCGAGGCGATGGCGCCGCAGCCGCGCCCGTTCGGACTCCGAGAGCGCAGCGACGTCGACACCGCCGATCATCAGGCGGCCGAGGCTCGGGCGCAGCAGGCAGCCGACGATCGACAGCAGCGTGCTCTTGCCGCTGCCGGACGGGCCGACCAGCAGCGTCAGCTCGCCGGCGCGCAACGCGAGATCGAGCGGGCGAAGCGCGACGAACGGGCGGTCGCCGGCGCTGTAGGTCTTGCCGATGCCCTGCAGCGCCACCGTGGTCTCGCCGAACACGCCGACGCGCGCGGCGCCGGCCGGGAACGCCGCGGCGGCGATCATCGGAACACCGAACCCGGGTCGATGCGCATCACCTTGCGGATCGACACGATGGCGGCGAGGCAGCACATGACGACGGTGACCGCCAGCATGGTGACGATGACCTGCCAGGGCAGCAGCACGGCGGGCCCGCCGCCCCGCACCAGATGGACGATGGCGAGGCTGACGGCGAGCGCGATGCCATAGCCCAGAAGCGCGCTGATCACCGCCTGCCGCAGGATGATTCCGTGCAGATAGCGGCGGTCAGCCCCCATGGCGCGTAGCGTCGCGTACTCGGGCAGATGGTCGATCGTAGTGGCGTACAGCGTCTGGCTGACGATGACGACGCCGACGAACAGGCCGAGCACCGCCGACGCCAGCAAGGCGGCGCCGGCGCCCGTGGTGATCATCCAGTAGGACTGGGTCGCGATCGCGAACTCGTCGGTCGAATGGATGTCGACGTCCTGCAGCCGCGCGGCGATTCCGGCGCGCACCCAGGCCGGATCCACGCGATCGTCGATGTCGACCAGGACGTACTTGGTCTCGTCCTGGTGCAGCCGCGCGTAATCCAGGGAGTTCTCGAACGAGGTGAAGACATAGGGCGCCTGGGTGAACGAGCGGATGCCACGGGTAAAGCCCACGACCTTGGCGCGATAGCCGTTGATCTCGACCACGTCGCCGAGCTCGCGGATCCCCAGCTTCCCGCGGTACAGCTCGTCGACCATGATGGTGTAGGGAACCCGCAGGTCCGCCATCTCGCCGGCGACGACGTTCCAGGGTCCGCCGAGGCCGCCATCGACCTCGAAGCCGACCACCAGCACGCCTTCGCTGCCGCCGTCGGGGCGCTTCAACAGCGCCATCTCCACGCTGTAGCGCTCGGCCGAGCGCACGCCGGGGGCCGCCAGCGCCTGGTACAACTTACGCTCGGCGAGCGGGATCGACTGGTCGACGTTGCGGGTGCCGGCGGCGGCGATCCACAGATCGGCCCGCGAATGGCTGACCAGGGCGGCGGTGGTGTCGAGGAACCCGAGCAGGAGCCCGGTCTGCAGGTTGATCAGCACGATGGCGAAGACCAGCCCGACCAGGGTCGCGGCCAGCCGGGTTCGGTCGTGCAGCAGATTGCGCGTGGCGATCAGCGTGACCATGCGCCATGGCAGGCGCCAGGGCGCGATTTCGGCCCGCGCCCGGCGTGTCCGTTCCGCGTTCGTTCCGGCCGGAAGCGCTCCGGTCGACATCGCCGTCACCGCTTCGATGATTTGCGCATCGGCGAAACCCTAGGCCGGCATGGCTAAAGAGCGGTTAAGCCGGCCGAGGCGCCGGTTGCGGCGCGGCGTCAGGGGGTGGCTGGCAGACGGCGGCTTGCCGCCGCGCCGGGACGGCCAGGGCCATATGTTGTTCGGGCATGACCCCGCGAGGTTTTTGCGGGTCGGACTAGAAATCCGACATGTTGACAAAAAACCGAAACAATCACCAAATTGTAGTGTTTAGGGGGATGAACTCACGGTCGTATAAGAAATGATGAAACCATCAAGTGGCGACCTTCGACTCCAGCATCAGGGTCATTGGTCGCCACGCAGAGTAGTATTCGTCGTGTTCGGCGTTTCGCTGGCGTTGTGGGGGCTCGGTCTGGTGGCCATTCTCGGCTGACCGGTCCGCGGGCTGGCGAACGGCACTGACCGGCGCGGCACACCGCGGCGAATTCGCTCCGGGCGTGTCGGCGGCGAGTTGCGCCCTGCCGGCGCCAGCGGTCGATGACGTGCCGAGGATTGGCGTCCGGCACAGGCGTGCTCGGGTGAAGGAATGGAGTAGCCCTGCGCCCGCTGTTTCGGCGTGAGCCGGGCTCAGCGCGATCCCTGGGCCCACAGCACGACACGCACGGTCTGCAACAGGATCAGCAGATCGAGGACGATGCTGTAGTTCTTGATGTAGTAGAGATCGAGCTTGAGCTTCTGGCGGGCGTCCTCCAGCGAGGCGCCGTAGGAGTAGTTGATCTGCGCCCAGCCGGTGATCCCGGGCTTCACCGCGTGCCGGTAGCCATAAAAGAGAATCTCGCTGCGCAACTGCTCGACGATGGCCGGCCGTTCCGGACGCGGGCCGATGAAACTCATCTCGCCGCGCAGCACGTTGTAGATCTGCGGGATCTCGTCGATCCGAGTGCGCCGCAGGAAGCCGCCGACCGGGGTGATCCTGCTGTCGGCGCGCGTCGCCCAGCGGGCCACGCCATCCTTCTCGGCATCGACCCGCATGCTGCGGAACTTGAGCAGGCGAAATACCTGGCCGTGATGGCCGACCCGTTCCTGCCGATAGAATACCGGCCCGCCATCGCAGGCGACGATCGAGCACGCCGCCAGCAGCGACACCGGCAGCGTGAAGCCGAGCAACAGCAGGCTGCTGCCGATGTCGAAGCCGCGCTTGAGGACCCGCTGGAACCGCAATGCCGACGAGAACCCATCGGCAAAGATCAACCAGCTCGGACTGAGATCCTCGAGTTCGACCCGCCCGGTCTCGCGCTCCATGAAGGTCGCGAACTGGGTGACCTGAATGCCGTGCATGCGGCAGGACAGCAGCTCGTCGACCGGCAGATTGCTGCGCCGGTCCCGGAGCGCGACGACGATCTCGCTGGCACCCACTTCCTGCGCCAGGTCCGCCAGCGGGCGATTGCGCGGCGGCAGTACTTTGTCGCCGAGCAGATTGTCGTCGTCCGACCCGATATAGCCGAGGCAATGGAACCGTCCCGACAGGCCGGAGCGCTCGAGGGCATCGATCGCTGCAGCCTGGGCGCCGGCGCCGAGCACGAGCACGCCACGCTTGAACATGTGGATGTCGGCGATCCGCACGTAGGCCAGGCGGATCAGATAGGTGCCGACCAAGCTCAGTCCCATCGCCGGCAGCAAGGCGCTCAACCAGATGCGCATGCCGGGAATCAGGTAGAACATGGTCGAGAACACCATAAAGGCCAGGGCATGCCCGGCCATCACGCGCACCGCCGTCATCCGGAGATCGGCGATGTAGCGGCGATAATGCAGTCCCATCAGGAACAGGCAGAAGGCGATGAGCGACGAGAACACGACCCGTTGCGTCAACTGCACGTTGACGACGTCCTGGATGTCCGAGAACGACGCGTAGCTGAAATTCAATCCCAGAGAAATGACGATGAAGGCCAGCGACAGGTCTGCCGCAAGCAGCAACACGGCCGAAACCGGCACGTGAAGATGGAACACGCGAATCATAGAAAGAATGCCTTTCGATCTTGATCGCTAGCAGACTCGTCCCCCGAATCCTTCAGGCAGACGGAAAACCCCTCGATCGCTCGCGTTCTCGATCTCCGTGCGTGGACATGCGGCCGCGGCGCAATCCACCCACATCCGTCACCCGAGTTGCCCACGTCCGCATCACCCGAAAGTTGTGCGGATCGGCCAGCACTGACGGTACCGGAATATTACTTAATATGGGCCAAACTAGCCGGAATTCGCTTGATTGCAAGGCAGGAGGTGGCGTTCTGCGTTGACGAAACGCACAGAACTGCTCGGATTCACGCCGCGAACCGGCGGCACATCGCTGAATCGGGCAGGAACCCTGCCGGGGCTGGCCCGCCGCCGCCCCGGTCGACCGTGGCCGGGACGATCAGCCGATCATGTTGCGCAGAGCAAATCCGATCGCCAGCCAGCCGGCGACACTGAATCCGACAATCACCAGCAGCGAAGTCCGGCGCGACAGCCGGGCGCCCGCCAGGCGGACATGCCCGGCGGTGCGGAAATCGTCGGCGGCCGACGCTGGATACTCTGGAATGGCGTTCGACATGCGGGCGGGCCCTCGGCATGACGGTTGAGGTCCGCTTTGCGGACCGTGCCGGGATGGTGAGGCCATTAGTGTTAACGAGACCCTAAGATCGCCACGCATCGAGCGGGCGCCGGGCCCCGGATCGTCATCGCGGCGCCCGCGCGGAGTTCCGTCGACCGGCCCGGCGAGCTATCGTGCGGCGTCGCCTTTCCGGACCGGGCCGGAGGCCACAATCGCCACGGATCGGGACACAGCGCCATGACGAAGCCATCAGCGGTCCTCGTATCCGGCGGAGCCGGCTATATCGGCAGCCACGTCGTGCTGGCGTTGCGGGAAGCGGGGATGCCGGCGGTCGTGCTCGACAACCTCAGCACCGGCATGCGGCGGGCGGTGCCGCCGGACGTGCCGTTCGAGCAAGGCGATGTCGGCGATGCGGACCTGCTGGCCCGCGTCATCGCGCGGCACCGGGTCGACGCGGTGATGCATTTCGCCGGCAGCATCGTGGTGCCCGAGTCGGTGCGCGACCCGCTCGCCTACTACCGGAACAACACGCTGAACAGCCACACGCTGATCGACGCCTGCGTGGCCCATGGCGTCAGCCGGTTCGTGTTCTCGTCGACCGCGGCGGTGTACGGAATTCCCACGGCAGTGCCGGTGACGGAGGACGCCGATACCCGGCCGATCAACCCGTACGGCGCTTCGAAACTGATGACCGAATGGATGCTGCGCGACACCGCCGCCGCGCATCCGCTGCGCTATGTGGCGCTACGCTACTTCAATGTCGCCGGCGCGGATCCCGCGGGCCGGGTCGGCCAGTCCACGCCGGCAGCCACCCATCTGATCAAGGTGGCGTGCGAGCTGGTGGTGGGCAAGCGCAGCGAGCTCCAGGTCTTCGGGACCGACTATCCGACGCCGGACGGCACCTGCGTGCGCGACTACATCCACGTTTCCGACCTGGCGGCGGCCCATGTGCTCGCCCTGCGCCATCTGGCGACCGGGGGCGACAGCCTGACGCTGAACTGCGGCTATGGCCGTGGCAGCTCGGTCAAGCAGGTCGTGGACGCGGTCGAGCAGGCCAGCGGACACCGGCTCAATACCCGGGCCGTGCCGCGCCGCGCCGGCGACCCGCCCGCCCTGGTCGCCGCCGCCGACACCTTGCGCCGGACCCTGGGCTGGGTTCCGCGCTACGACGATCTGCAAGTCATCGTCGAGACCGCGCTGGCCTGGGAGCGGCACCTGGCGGCGGCGGACCGGAGCGCGGCGACCGCCTGAGGCAACCCGGCGGGCCGAGCTGGAGGTCCGGGCATGCCGGGGCACCACAACATGGAATCAACGCCCGAGGAACTCGCGCCGCGGGGCGGCTGCCGGCAAATCCGGCGTTCCGTCGGCATGCCAGGGGCGCATCGACCGAAGCTGCAAGTCATTGAAAAGAGTGGTGGGCGCGACAGGGATTGAACCTGTGACCCCTGCCATGTCAAGGCAGTGCTCTCCCGCTGAGCTACGCGCCCACTCTTGGCGCCGGCGCGCTCGCGGGAAGGCGCCGGCGGGGACGGCCAATTACCATCATCGCGGGGGAATTGGCAAGCGGCCCGACGCCGCCGCCGGAGTGGCGCCGATCAGGCCGCCAGCATCTGGTCGACCTGGCCCACCAGGTCCTTGAGATGAAACGGTTTGGACAGGATCTTGGGGTCGCCCGGCAAGCCGCCGCGGGCCCTGAGCGCGACCCCGGCGAAGCCGGTGATGAACATGACCTTGAGCCGTGGCTGCTCGCGGGTCGCCCGGCGGGCCAGTTCGACCCCGTCCAGCCCGGGCATCACCACGTCCGCCAGCAGCAGGTCGAACTCCTGCTGCGCCAGGGTGTCGATCGCGGCCAGGCCGTCGGGCGCCGCCTCGACCCAGTGGCCGGCGCGCCGGAGTGCCCGGGCGAGAAACGCCCGCATGCTGTCGTCGTCTTCGGCGATGAGTATGCGCGCCATGTTCCGTTGTTCCGGCCGCCGGCGCGGCCATGCTGTTGCGGGCGCAACCTGGGTGTTCCGAAGCAGCCATCCGCACCCCTCCTCCGGACGGCCCAGCCCATCAGAGCCCGAGGCGTTTTAATATATCGTTATCGGCGGCGGCGCGCGCCCTTCTGCACGGGTGACAGGGCGGTGCGGATGACCGTATGGTCAGCAGAATGAGCGCAACATCCGAGGCCGCCACCGGTTCGCGGCGTTCCCACGAGATCCGCCTGCCGACACCGCAGACGTTGCCCTTCGTGTTCGCCTCGCCGCATAGCGGCGCCGACTATCCCGACGCGTTCCTCGCCGACTCGCGCCTCGACCGGCTGACGCTGCGCCGCTCCGAGGACAGCTTTGTCGACGAGCTGTTCGCCGGCGCGCCGGACTGCGGCGCGCCGCTGCTGAGGGCGCTGTTCCCGCGCTCCTATGTCGATCCCAATCGCGAGCCCTTCGAGCTCGACCCGGCGATGTTCTCCGACGACCTGCCGCCCTATGTGAACGCCGCCTCGCCGCGGGTCGCCGCCGGCCTCGGCACCGTCGCCCGGGTGGTGGCGAACGGCCAGGAGATCTACGGCCACAAGCTGCGCTTCGCCGAGGCGCGGGACCGCATCGAGGCGTGCTGGCGGCCGTATCACGACGCGCTCGGCAACTTGACCCGCAACGTGCGCCGCCAGTTCGGACATTGCATCCTGATCGACTGCCATTCGATGCCGTCGGTCGGCGGACCGATGGAGCGCGATGCCGGGCGCGAGCGCGTCGATTTCGTGCTCGGCGACTGCTTCGCCAGTTCCTGTGCGCCGCATGTGATCGACCGGGTCGAGCACATCCTCGCCGGGCTCGGCTATGCGGTGGCGCGCAACACACCCTATTCCGGCGGCTTCGTGACCCAGCATTACGGCCGTCCCGGCGACGGCATCCATGCCCTGCAGGTCGAGGTCAACCGCGCGCTCTACATGGACGAGACCGCGATCGAGCGCGGCCCCGGCTTTGCCCGGCTGCGCGACGACATGACCCGGCTGATCCGCGAACTCGGCAGCGCCGCCATGTCGCTTGCGGCGGAGTGAAGGCGGCCGCTTGAGCGACCCCGCCGCACCGCGCAGCGCGATCGTCCTGCGCCTCGCGGAGCCCGGCGACGTGCCGGCGATCCATGCGATCTACAGCCATCACGTGCTGTTCGGCGTCGCCTCGTTCGAGGAAGCGGCGCCGGACCAGGCGGAGATCGACCGGCGCCGCCGCGACATCCTGGTCCGCGGGCTGCCCTACCTGGTGGCGATCCGCGACGGCACGGTGCACGGCTTTGCCTATGCCGGCCCGTACCGCCCGCGCAGCGCCTATCGGTTCACCGTCGAGGATTCGGTCTACGTCGCCCCCGACGCGGTCGGCCAGGGCTTCGGCCGCGCCCTGCTGGTCGAGGTGATCGCCCGCTGCAGCGCGCTCGGCATGCGCCAGATGCTGGCGGTGATCGGCGATTCCGACAACAGCGCCTCGATCCGCCTTCATGAAAGCCTGGGCTTCCGCCGCGCCGCGCTTCTGCAGTCGGTCGGCTTCAAGCATGGCCGCTGGGTCGACAGCGTGATCATGCAGCTCGCCCTCGGGCCGGGCGACACCCGCCTGCCCTGACCGGGATCGTCCCCGATCGGACCAATCCTTGGCGCCCGCCCAGCACCGTGCGCGCTGGGCCCGAGGCGGGCGCCGCGCCCGGAGCCCCGACAAAAAAAGGGCCGTGCGTTGGCACGGCCCAAGTTCAGGGAGGAAACGCCCACAGGGCGTATGCGAGCGCATCGATATCGGCAGACACCGACGCTTTCGCACTGCACAAATATGGAGACTCCCGACGGAAGAATCAACGCTTCTTTATCTATTTGTAAAACATACGGAATCTAATGAATTAGAGGGCTTCCTAGGGGTCCTGACGCACCATCCTGCATTGCACAAATCGGACTCGCGAACGGGATTCGCCGAGGCGCTACGGGCCGGGTCGGAGATGGCCCGGCCTGTGCAAGGTCGTGGGCGACAAGGAGATGCCGATGCCCCGTTCGTTCCGCCGCTTTGGCCTGACCGGCCTCGCCCTGGCGCTGTCCGCCGGACTGATCCTGGCCCTGCCGACCCGCCCCGGCGGGGCCGCCTCCGCGCCGCCTGACGACGCGCAAGGATCTGATCCGACTTGGCAATTCTGCCGCCTGGAGATCGCCAAGGTGGAGCAGGCCGAGCACATCCCGGCGCATCTCCTGGGTGCCATCGCGATCGTCGAGTCCGGCCGGCGGGAGCCCGGCACGCGGGCAATTTCTGCCTGGCCGTGGACCGTGATGGCCGAAGGCAGGGGGCGATATCTGCCGACCAAGGACACCGCCATCAAGGAAGTCGAGAAACTGCGCGCCCGCGGCGTGCGCAACATCGACATCGGCTGCATGCAGGTCAATCTGATGTATCACCCGGACGCCTTCGCCGACCTCGACGAGGCCTTCGACCCGGCGGCCAACGTGGCCTATGCCGCGTCCTTCCTGAAGGCGCTGCGCCAGGACAAGGGGTCGTGGTCGAAGGCGGTCGCGCATTACCATTCGGCCACGCCGGCGCGCCACATCGTCTATCGCACCAAGGTGTTCGCCGCCTGGCGCGACGAGCGCCGGCTGGCGCTCAAGGTCGACTACGCCGCCGATCTGGCGCGCGCCGAGGCCGCCCAGGCGGAGCAGGCCGTGGCGGCGATGGCGAGCGCGGTGCCGGCGCCGCCGGCCGCGCCCGAGGCGGAAGCCGAAGAACCGACCCTGCTGACCGCCCTGGCCTTCGGCCGGGCCGGACCGGTGGACCCCGAGAACGAGCCCGCCGCCGCGACCGGGCTTGGGCATGCCAGCCTTGCCGGCGCCACGCCGGCCAACCAGCTCGGCATGGCGCCGATGGCCGAATCTGAGACTGCCAGCTTGCAGCCGGGCGGCTGACGCGCGCCGCGGCCAGTTTGACCGGCGCGAATGCCGCTCGTACAACCGCCCCCGGGGCATCAACCGGGGGATCGCCATGGCGATCGACATCGACCGCGTCCGGCGCGACACGCCGGCCGTCGCGCGCGTGATCCATTTCAACAACGCCGGCGCCAGCCTGCCGCCCGTGCCGGTGGTCGAGGCCCAGATCACCCATCTCAGGCGCGAGGCGGAGATCGGCGGCTACGAGGCCGCGGCCGAGGCCGACGGCCGGCGCGAGCAGGTCTATCGCTCGATCGCGCGGCTGCTCAACTGCGGCGCCGATGAAATCGCCCTGGTCGAGAACGCGACCGTGGCCTGGGACATGGCGTTCTACGCGCTGAGCTTCCGGCCCGGCGATCGCATCCTGACCGCCGAGGCCGAGTATGCCAGCAACTACATCGCCTATCTGCAGGTGGCACGGAAGACCGGGGCCGTCGTCGAGACCGTGCCGAGCGAGCCGAGCGGCGAAACGTCCATCGCCGCGCTCGAGCGGATGGTCGACGAGCGGGTCAAGCTCATCGCCATCACCCATGTGCCGACCAATGGCGGGCTGGTGAATCCGGCGGCGGAGATCGGCCGGGTCGCGCGGCGACACCGGATTCCCTATCTGCTCGACGCCTGCCAGGCGGCGGGACAGCTGCCGCTCGACGTCGAGGCGATCGGCTGCGACATGCTGTCGGCGACCGGGCGCAAGTATCTGCGCGGACCGCGCGGCACTGGGTTCCTCTATGTCCGCCGCACGATGCTCGAACGGCTGGAGCCGCCGTTCCTCGACCTGCACGCGGCGCAGTGGATCGCGCCCGACCGCTACGCGATCCGCCCCGACGCGCGCCGCTTCGAGAACTGGGAGAGCAATATCGCCGCCCAGCTCGGCCTCGGCGTCGCCGTCGACTACGCGCTGGAGATCGGCGTCGATGCGATCGCGGCGCGGGTGACGGCGCTCGCCGGCGACCTGCGGGTCCGGCTCGGCGCGATCCCGGGCGTCGCCGTCACCGACATCGGGCGGCAGCGCTGCGGCATCGTGACCTTCACCATCGCCGGCAGGCCGGCGGGCGACGTCAAGGCGGCGCTGGCCGCGCGCGGCATCAACACGTCGGTCTCGGGGCCGTCATCGACCCTGCTGGACGCCACGGCGCGCAGGCTTCCCGAGGTGATCCGCGCCTCGGTGCACTACTACAACAGCGAAGCGGAAGTGGCGCGGGTCGCGGCCGAGGTCGCGGGAATCGCGCGCGCTTAGCCCCACAGCGCCGCCGGCGCCGGCTGGACCAGGCTGCCAACGAAGCGCAGGCCGGGATCGCGATCCTTGGCGAGCAGCAGCGGCCCGTCGAGATCGACCCAGCGCGCCCGGCCCGCGACCAGCAAGGCCGGCGCCATGGCGAGCGAGGTCGCCACCATGCACCCGACCATGATCTCGAGCCCGGCGCCGCGCGCCGCGTCGGCCAGCGCCAGCGCCTCGGTCAGGCCGCCGGTCTTGTCGAGCTTGATGTTGATGGCGTCGTACTTGCCGATCAGGCGATCGAGCCCGGCGCGGTCATGGGCCGATTCGTCGGCGCAGACCGGGATCGGCCGGGCGATGCCGGCGAGCGCCGCGTCGTCGGCCGCCGGCAGCGGCTGCTCGATCATCTCGACCGCGAGGGCGCCCAGCTCGGGCGCGAGGCTTGTATAGTCCTCCGCTGTCCAACCCTCGTTGGCGTCGACGATCAGCCGCGCGCCCGGCGCGTTCGCGTGCACGGCGCGCACCCGGTCGAGATCCTCCGGTCCGGCGAGCTTCAGCTTCAGCAGCGGGCGGTGGGCGTTGGCCTTGGCCGCTTCGCCCATGTTCTCGGCCGAATCGAGGCTGAGCGTGTAGGCGGTCACCATCGGCTTCGGCGCGGCCAGTGCGGCGAGCTGCCAGGCACGCTTGCCTGATCGCTTGGCCTCGAGGTCCCACAGCGCGCAGTCGACCGCGTTGCGCGCCGCGCCGGCCGGCATGGCCGCCTGCAGGGCGGTGCGATCGAGCCCCGAGCGGAGCCGGTCGCGGATCGAGTCGATCTGTGCGGTCGCGCTGTCGATGGTTTCGCCGTAGCGGGCATAGGGCACGCATTCGCCACGCCCGCGATTGCCGCCCTCGGCGATCTCGACCACCACCACGTCGGCCGCGGTCTTGCTGCCGCGCGAGATGGTGAAGCGGCCGGCGAGCGGCCAGTTCTCGTGGCGGATGTCGAGGGTGCGCATGGTCAGGCGGCCGGACAGCGAGCGTGTGGCCCACCCCCTCCCCGACCCTTGTATCTGGACAGGGGTGAGTAGTCATGGATGATCG